>NZ_JBKICG010000013.1:0-65316 GCF_046569735.1 Peptococcus simiae
CCGACTCATGGAGATAAAGAGATTCGAACTCTTGACCCCCTGCTTGCAAGGCAGGTGCTCTCCCAGCTGAGCTATACCCCCAATTGGTCACCTTATTAAAAGGCATAAATCATTTTATCAATAATCCCCAATTATGTCAAGTAGAAGTTTTTATTCTGTAAATTCCTCAGTTTTCAGATAGGCATTTGTTGACTGGATATATATTTTACCAGATAGGCGCAGGAATTGCAAGCCAAAAATAAAAAAGCTATCTATCACTTTGTAGCTTAGTCGTAAGGATGGGGTTACCCTGGTTCATCAGTGCAGGATCCACTTGAGCATCCGGTAGCTGTGGGGATAGGGACCATACTTCAAGGGAAGATCAAAAACGGAGGCTTTTTTATAAATACTCTTCTCATGGCTAAAGGTCCAAAAGCTATAGGCCCCATGGTAGGCGCCCATGCCACTATAGCCCACGCCACCGAAGGGCAGGCCTTGGCAGGTAATGTGAGAGATGGTGTCGTTGACGCAAGCGCCTCCATAAGACAGGCGTCGTAAGAGTTGCTCTTGTTTATTCTTATTTTGGCTGAAGATATAGGCAGCCAAGGGTTTTTCCCGCTGACTAATGAAGTCAAGAGCCTCGTCCTCTGACTGCACCGGTAAAATGGGCAGCAGGGGACCAAAGATTTCTTCCTGCATGATGGTATCATCCGCCGAAAGCTGACTAATAATTGTCGGGGCAATCCGGTGGCTTTGGGCGTCCACTTGGCCGCCGACTAAAACTTTTCCATCAGCCATTAATCCCAGCAGGCGATCAAAGTGGTGTTGATTGATGATTCTAGGATATCCTTTGGTATGTAATCCCTCGGGCAATTGATCATTGAGAGCCCGGGCCAAGGCATGGACGAACCGGTCCAGGATGTTGCTATCAGCCAAGACATAGTCCGGTGCCACACAGGTTTGACCGGCGTTAAGAATTTTACCAAAGGCGATATGCTTGGCCGCCAGGGACAAGTCGGCATCGGCCGTGATGATACAGGGGGACTTGCCACCTAATTCAAGGGTGACCGGGGTCAGGTGGTTGGCTGCGGCGCTCATGACTTTTTTGCCAACAGGGCTGCTGCCGGTAAAAAAGATATAGTCATACCGTTCTTCCAGGAGGCGTTCACTCAGGCTGACACCCCCAACAAAGACGCTGATAAGCTGGTCTGAAAAGCTTTCCTGCAACATTTTTTGCAAGACAGCTGTGGTATGGGGCGAAAACTCCGAGGGTTTTAAGGCTACACAGTTACCGGCGGCCAAGGCGCCTACCAGGGGCATGAGGGTTAGGTTCACAGGATAATTCCAGGGCGATAGGATCAGGACGAGGCCGTAGGGTTCTGCCAGGGTATAGGCCTTGCCCGGGAAAGCATTGATACCCACCCGACGGCGCACAGGCTTCATCCACTTATCCAGAAACTTAAGATGCCGGTTAATCTCCTGGATGACCAAGCCAATTTCAGTCATGTAGCTTTCATAGGCAGACTTGTTCAAGTCAGCTGCCAGGGCTTCAACCAAGGGTTTTTCATACCGCCGGATGGCCTCTTTTAAGGCCAGGAGAACCTGCTTGCGGAAATTCGCTTGGCGGGTCACGCCGGTGTTAAAGTAACGTCTTTTCTTGTCGAGCCTAGATTTAATCATTGTATCTCTCCGTCTTTCAAAGTGATAGACCGCTTATTTATTTATATAGTATAACACGTTAGCTATAAAAGAGGACGCTGAAAGGGGTCCCATGCAAAAAACCTGGATATCCCGGCCAACTGTTATTAGAGTGACCCCAAAAAGTTGGATCAAAGAGACAAGTACATCCTTTGTGCTTGTCTCTCTTTTTGTGCGCCGTCGGGCGCACAAAAAAAGGAACCGGACAAGTGTCCGATTCCTTTTGGTATACAATTATTCTTTGTTGGCCAGGGCCTTGTAGGATTCGTAACGTTCTTTGCTGCGTTCTCTGGTGAGATCGAAGAGCTGTTGAGCTTTTTCAGGAAGCGCTTTAGCAAGAGAGGTATAACGAACTTCGCTCTTGATGAAGTCATCAAACTTATCATAATCCGGTTCTTTGGAGTCAAGGATGAAGGGGTTCTTCCCTTGGTCTTTGAGTTCCGGATTGTAGCGCCACAGGTGCCAGTAACCACATTCAACAGCGTCTTTCATGTGGGCTTGGCTGACGCCCATGCCTTTACGGATACCGTGGTTGATGCAGGTTGCGTAAGCGATGATGAGGGACGGCCCATCATAGGCTTCAGCTTCCTGGATGGCTTTACAGGTTTGGTTCATGTTGGCGCCCATAGCGATTTGAGCAACATAAACGTTACCATAGGTAACCGCCATCATACCAAGGTCTTTCTTGTTGGTACGTTTACCGTCAGCAGCGAACTGAGCGATAGCTGCAGTCGGGGTGGATTTAGATGCTTGACCACCGGTGTTGGAGTAAACTTCAGTGTCAAATACGAAGACATTGACGTTTTCGCCAGAAGCCAGAACGTGGTCTAAACCGCCGTAACCGATGTCATAAGCCCAGCCGTCGCCGCCGAAGATCCATTGGCTACGAACTTTGAGGAAGCCGTGAACATCATCAATAGCGTGAAGGACTTCGTCATCAGAACCTTTAACAGCCTTAACGATGACATCTGCAGCAGCAGAAACTTCATCAACGTTACGGTCATCGATGTTAGCCAACCATTTATCAGCAGCTTCTTTGAGGTCAGCGTCATAGCTACCTTCAGAAACTTGTTTGAGCAGGTCTTTTAATTTAAGTTTCATTTGCTTATCAGCAATGACCATCCCCATGCCGAATTCAGCGTTGTTTTCAAACAGGGAGTTCTGCCAAGCAGGGCCTTGACCCTTTTCGTTGGTGGTGTAAGCCAGGCTCGGTGCCGGAGCACCCCAGATGGAGGAGCAACCGGTAGCGTTTGCAATCATCATCCGATCGCCGAAGAATTGGGTAATCAGTTTAGCATACGGGGTTTCACCGCAGCCTGCGCAAGCGCCGGAGAATTCAAGCAGGGGCACTTTGAATTGAACGCCTTTGCTGGTAGTGGTGTTGGTTAAGTGAGCCTTATTGCTGACCTTGTGGGTCATGTAGATCCAATGGTCGCGTTCTTTTTCAGCTTCTTGTTCTACCGGAGCAAATTTGAGGGCTTTTTCTTTAGCCGGGCAGGTGTTGATGCAGCTACCGCAGCCTAAGCAGTCCATCGGGCTAACTTGCATGCGGAATTTCATGCCTGCAAATTCTTTACCCTTAGCGTCAACCAGGGTCATGTCTTCAGGAGCGTTGGCAGCTTCTTCTTCGTCTAATACGAAGGGACGGATAACAGCATGCGGGCAAACCAGGGAGCACTGGTTACACTGGATGCAGTTTTCCGGAATCCATTCAGGAACGAAGAGGGCCGGCATACGTTTTTCGAATTTGGTGGTACCACTCGGATAAGCACCATCTTCTAAGCCGACAAAGGCGCTAACCGGGAGTTTGTCACCGGCTTGAGCCAGCATCGGACGGAAGACTTTGCGGATGAATTCAGGTTCGTGAGAGCAACGAACGCCTTCTTCTGCGCCATCTTCAGCGTTTTTCCAGTCAGCCGGTACTTCGACTTTGTGGAGAACTTCGATAGCCTTATCAACAGCTTCGTTGTTCATGTTAACAACGGCGTCACCTTTTCTGCCATAGGTTTTTTGGATGGCTTCTTTCAGGAGACGAACGGCATCTTCAAAAGGAATAACTTCGGTCAGTTTGAAGAAAGCTGTTTGGGTAACCATGTTGGTACGGTTGCCTAAGCCAATTTCTTGAGCTACGGTAGCCGCATCAATGGTGAAGAATTTAATATCGTTTTCAGCAATGTAACGTTTCATATGAGCCGGCAGGTGGGTGTCTAGCTCTTCATCGTTCCAGGTGCAGTTGAGCAGGAAGGTACCGCCCGGTTTTAAGCCTTCGAGGACATCATAGGAGTTCACATAGCTGGATTTATGGCAAGCAACATAGTCTGCTTGGTCAATTTGATAGGTGGAGCGGATCTTGGATTTCCCGAAACGCAAGGAGGAAATCGTAACACCACCGGATTTTTTGGAGTCATAGGAGAAGTAACCTTGGGCATACATGTCGGTATTGTCACCAATGATGGCAATAGCGTCTTTGTTTGCACCAACGGTACCGTCAGAGCCGTAACCCCAGAACCGACAAGCAATGCAGTCATCCGGGCTGGTGGTGACAGGTGCGCCAACTTCCAGGGAAGTATGGGTAACGTCATCAACAATCCCGACGGTGAAGTGGTTTTTCGGTTCTTCTTTAGCTAAGTTGTCATAAACGGCAATCAGTTGTGCCGGGGTGACATCTTTAGAACCTAAACCATAACGACCACCGATGATGAGCGGATGAATGTCAGCATCATAGAACATGGTCTTAACGTCTTCATAGAGCGCTTCACCGAGGGAGCCCGGTTCTTTGGAACGGTCTAAGACGCTGATTTTTTTAACGGTTTTCGGTAATACATCAAAGAAGTGCTTGCTGCTCCAGGGCCGGAACAGGTGGACTTCGATCATACCGACTTTTTCACCTTGAGCGGCTTTGTAATCGATAACTTCTTCAAGGGCTTCACAAACAGAACCCATTGCAACAACAATGTTTTCTGCATCTTCAGCACCATAGTAGTTGAAGATTTTGTAGTCGCGGCCGGTTTCTTCAGAAACAGCTTTCAGGTAGTCTTCTACAACGCCTACAACGTCAACATAGTTTTGGTTGATGCCTTCACGTTGTTGGAAGAAGATATCCGGGTTTTGGTTGGTCCCTTTGATGACCGGTTTTTCCGGATTGAGGCTTCTTTCACGGAATTCTTTAACCGCTTCGTAGTCTACTTGGCTTTTTAAGAAATCTTCATCAATGACTTCAATTTTTTGGATTTCGTGAGAAGTCCGGAAACCGTCAAAGAAGTGGATAAACGGTAAACGGGCCTTAATGGCAGAGAGTTGAGCGACGCTCCCGATGTCCATAACTTCCTGGACACTGGAGCTGGCCAACATAGCAAAACCGGTACCCCGGCAAGCCATGACGTCGGAATGGTCACCGAAGATAGATAAAGCGTGGGTTGCGACAGCACGTGCAGCCACTTGGAAAACAGTCGGAAGTAATTCCCCGGCGATTTTATACATAACCGGCAGCATTAAAAGTAAGCCTTGGGAAGACGTATAGGTGGAAGTCAGGGCACCGGCAGCTAAGGAGCCGTGAACAGCACCAGCAGCACCAGCTTCAGATTCCATTTCGACAACTTTTACAGTTTGATCGAAAAGGTTTTTCCGGCCTTGAGCGCTCCATACGTCGATTTTTTCTGCCATCGGGGAAGACGGCGTAATCGGGTAGATAGCTGCAACGTCGGTAAATAAGTAGGATACGTGAGCAGCAGCAGTGTTACCGTCCATTGTTTTCATGTTTTTCGGTTTTTTGCCTTCTGCAGCAGCAGTTGAAGCAACCGATTCTTTTTCTTTAATAGACACGGTTTTCCTCCTCAAAATTGAATAAGTTGTATACCCCTTAGCTCTACTTTAACATATTTATCCTTCTAATTCAATTTCAACCATCCATCTGCAGCGGATTTTCAATAAGTTTTTCTTATTGCTGTTTTTCACTTATTTCAACATTTAAAAATTCCTTAAAAAAGATTAATTTGGTTACTTTCAGGCATGTCTTTCAAAACACCCATCCTTGCCATTTCTCCCACCATGGCCTCGCCAACCTTCCCCCGCCCCTTCAGGTCTTCAATGGAAATGAATGCCTTTTCTTCTCGGGCGAGGGCGATGCTGTTGGCGATAGTCTGCCCTAAGCCGGGAATGGCTACCAGTGGCGGTAAAAGGGCGTCATCGACAAGGGTAAACTTGGTCGGGTCGGAGGTCTTGATATCAACCGGCAGGACATGAAAACCGCGGAGTAAAAGTTCCAGGGCGACTTCCAGGACACTGACGGAAGCCTTGTCTTTGGCTGAAGCGTCCCGGCCGCTGTTGTAAATGTTTTTAATTTTCCCCTGTACAACTGTCTCTCCTTCGAGGACAGTCTCCAGGTCAAACTCATCTGCCCCCCGGACAGTAAAGTAGGCGGCGTAAAAGGCCAGGGGATGGTTAATCTTAAACCAGGCAATCCGGTAGGCCATCATCACATAGGCGACGGCGTGGGCCTTGGGGAATAAATACTTGATTTTTTCACAGGACTTGATAAACCAGTCCGGGATATGATTTTCCACCATTGCCGCATGCTGGTCTTCGCTAAGGCCCCTCCCCTTCCGCACGCTTTCCATGATTTTAAAGGAGAGGCTGAAGTCCATACCCTTATCAATGAGGAAGAGCATGATGTCATCTCGGGTGGATATGGTTTCCGTGGCAGTGGCGGTCCCACTCCGGATCAGGTCCTGGGCATTATTCAGCCAGACGTCTGTGCCGTGGGAAAAACCACTGATCCGGAGCAGTTCGGCGAAGGTTTGGGGTTTAATGTCCTCCAGCATCTGCCGGGTAAACTTGGTATTGAACTCGGGAACCCCATAGGTCGCCACCGGTGAGCCCAGGGCTTCCGGGCTGACCCCCAGGGCCTCGGTTGAGGAAAAGAGGGACATGGTGGCCGGGTCATCCAGGGGGACATGGCGGGCATCCAGGCCGGTCAGGTCCCCGAGCATTTTGATGACGGTCGGGTCATCATGGCCCAGTATATCCAGCTTAACCAGGCGGTCGTTGATGGAGTGGTAGTCAAAGTGGGTGGTGACGATTTCTGTTTTCACGTCATCAGCCGGCCGCTGCAGGGGGGTGAACTGGTGGACATCCAGCCCTTTAGGGATAACCATCAGGCCGCCGGGGTGCTGCCCGGTGGTCCGTTTTACCCCGGTACACCCATTCCGCAGCCGGTTCATTTCTGCACTCCGGTGGACTTCGCCCCGCTCTTCGTAGAATTTCCGCACATAGCCATAGGCGGTCTTTTCAGCCACCGTCGCAATGGTGCCGGCCCGGAAAACGTTGTCTTTACCGAAGAGGGTCTCGGTAAAGGCGTGAGCTGAAGGCTGGTATTCACCGGAAAAGTTCAGGTCAATATCGGGGACCTTGTCCCCCTTAAAGCCTAGGAAAATTTCAAAGGGAATATCAAATCCGTCTTTTTCCATATCCGCCCCACAGTGGGGGCAGGTCTGCCGGGGGAGGTCAATTCCTGTACCGGCGCCGGCCTCATTGGCAAAGTCACTGTGCTGGCAGGCCGGGCACCGGTAGTGGGGCGGTAGGGCGTTCACCTCTGTAATGTCTGTAAAGTAAGCGACTACAGAGGAGCCGACAGACCCCCGCGACCCAACCAGGTAACCATCTTCATTGGATTTTTTGACCAATTTATGGGCAATCAGGTAGAGGACGGAGAAACCGTTCCCGATAATGGCCTTGAGTTCTTTTTCAATCCGGGCTTCAACGATGTCAGGCAGGGGGGCACCGTATAAGGCATGGGCCTTTTTATAGGTGAGCCGCTTGATTTCTTCTTCAGCCCCTTCTATTTCCGGCGGAAAAAGTTCATCCGGTACCGGTTTGACTTCTTCAATCTGGTCCGCAATCCGGTTGGGGGCGGTGACCACTACATCGTAGGCGTCCTCTTCCCCCAGGTAGGCGAACTCGGCCAGCATTTCATCGGTATTCCGGTAGTAGAGAGGGGCCTGTTGTTCGGCGTCCTGGAAACCCTTGCCGGCCATGAGGATGGTCCTGAAAATGGCATCTTCAGCATTGGCAAAGTGGACGTCACAGGTAGCCACAACCGGCTTGCCCAGTTTCCGGCCCAGGCTAAAGAGCCGGCGGTTTAGGTCCTGGAGGTCTTCCCGGCTGCTGACAATATCCTTGCGGATCATGAAGGCATTGTTGTCTATCGGCTGGATTTCCACATAGTCATAAAACTGAGCCAGGTCTTCCAGGCCGGCTTCATCATCCGGGTGATGGATGAGGTACTGCATGAGTTCACCAGCCTCACAGGCGCTCCCGATGATGAGCCCTTCCCGGGCGTAATTGATGAGCCGCTTGGGAATCCGCGGCCGTCTCTTGTAATAGCGGAGGTGGGACTCGGTGGTCAGCTTATAGAGGTTCAGCAGGCCGGTCATATTTTTAGCCAGGAGGATACAGTGGTAGGTTTTCGGCTTTTGGTTTTCCGGGATGGAATCATCAAAGATATAGGCCTCCATCCCGTATATGATTTTAATGCCCAGTTTCTTGCCCAGGTCATAGGCCTGGGGGAAGGACTGAACCACCCCGTGATCGGTAATGGCGATGGCCGAATGGCCCAGCTGGGCGGCTAGGGAGACCAGGGTTTTGAGGCTGGATACCCCATCCATGTTGCTCATCTGGGTATGGAGGTGGAGTTCCACCCGCTTTTCTGTGGCCTGGTCAATCCGGCAGGCCAGGGTCTTATGGTTGATGTTGTTGACCATAAGGACCAGTTCCTGGCTATAGCGGTCGACCTGAGCCCGACCATTTAAGCAGACCCCATCGGCACTTTTCAGCTGGCTTAAGAGGTCGCTGACTTCCTTTTTATCGCAAAAGAGCCGGCATTCAATGCTGTCTGTCTGGTCGGTAATGCTAAAAACAATCAGGCCCCGGTCACTCTTCAGCTCCCGGCCATCGATATCAAAGAGCCGGCCGGCACAGCAAACTTTATTTTCCTCTTCGGTGATGTCAGCAATATCTACAGGGGCCTGGTTGATGGTCCTGCCATAGATGATATGGGCCCCCTTGGCTCCCGTTGCTACTGAAGCCGGGCTGACCCCATTCCGACAGCTGGGCACGACCGGCGCCGGCCTGGGCTCTTCCTTTAGGATATTTAAGGGTTCTGCAGGCGGTTCTTCCACGTCGCTCCGGACCAGGGTCACCATTGCCCCGGTCCTCCCCCGCTCTTCCAGCCACTGGGCCAGACCCCTTTGGGTCCCGGCCTTTTCTAGCCGCCGGAAGACCATATCCGAGTGGACATGGACCTGGAGACCCTTGGCCCCATCACAGAAATCACACTCAGACAGCCAGGGTGTTAACTGGGGGTAGTCCTCAGCCAGGTAGGCTAAAAAGAGCTTGGGCTCTTGCAGGAGGTCCCCTAAGGCCGCCAAGTCTTTACAGACCATCTTAATGTCCAGCCGGACATCAGCCGGGTAGCAGCCCTGTAGGTAGCGACTGATTTCCGCTTTAAGGGCCACTGCCGGCCAGTAGGGCACCTTTAAGGTCATTAAAATCCGCTTCGACCGGGTCTGGATTTCCAGCTGCTGGATGGTCGCGCGTTCAAGAAAGTCTTTTACATGTTCTTCTAGTCCTTCGGTAAAATTTTTTTTGACTAGAATCGACATAAAATCCCCCTATTCATAATCATAAAACGCTTTAACTGCCTGGATTAAGGCCGTGGGCTGGACCATTTGTTTTTCACCGGTCCGGCGGTCTTTCCATTCAATCTCGCCGTTTTCGACTGCCCCTTTCCCAATGATAAGCTGGAGGGGAATGCCGATTAAGTCGGCATCGTTAAACTTGACGCCGGCCCGCTCCTTCCGGTCATCGAATAAGACCTCAAGGCCCGCCTCTATTAATGCCTGATAGGTTTTTTCAGCGATGGCTGCCAGGCTTTCATCTTTCATGTTGACGGCAATCAGATGAACCTGGTAGGGGGCGAGGCTCTTGGGCCAAATAATCCCCCGACCATCATGGTGCTGCTCGACAGCGGCAGCCACTGTCCGGCTAACCCCGATGCCGTAGCAGCCCATGATCAGCGGCCGGGCCTTACCGTTCTCATCAAGGACGGTAGCCCCCATGGCTTCCGAATACTTAGTGCCCAGTTTAAAGATCTGCCCCACTTCAATGCCCCGGGTAAAGGTCAACTGGGCGCCACATACCGGGCAGGCGTCCCCTTCTACGACCATCCGCAAGTCGCCATAGGCGGCTATCTTGGCATCCCGGTCTAGGTTCACATGGGTGTAGTGGTAGTCGTTTTCATTGGCGCCCACAACCAGCCCCTGCCCTCCTTTAAGGGCCTGGTCAGCATAGATGGGAATATCCTCCGGTATACCCACCGGGCCTAGGGACCCGGGGTCTGCTCCCAGCCGGGCCCGGATGGTTGCCTGGTCGGCCAGGACCAGCTGGTCGCAGGGATGGATTTTTTGGATTTTCACTTCATTTACTTCATCATTGCCCAGGGTCAGGACACAGATGAGGTCTCCATCGGCCTCAAACATCATGGTCTTGGCGCATTGTTTTTCATCGACTTGTAGAAAGGCCGCTACGGCATCAATGGTTTTCGCATCCGGGGTATGGACCTTTTCCAGGGCCGCCTCATCAGCCGGGTAGGTCACCGGGCTGGCCTTAACTTCGGCAATTTCCTGATTGGCGGCGTAGTCGCAATCCGGGCAAATGGCCAGGACGGACTCCCCATTCTCCGCTAAGACGTTAAATTCATGGGTGTAGCCCCCACCGATTTGGCCGGCATCTGCCAATACCGGGCGGAAGGTCAGGCCACAGCGGTTAAAAACATTGGTGTAGGCCTGGTACATATCTTCATAGGCCGCATCCAGACCGGCTTCATCCAAGTCAAAGGAGTAGAGGTCTTTCATGACAAATTCCCGGCCCCGCATTAAACCGAACCGGGGCCGCCGCTCATCCCGATACTTGTTCTGCATCTGGTAGAGCCGGAGGGGCAGGGCCTTGTAGGAGCCGATGGTCTGGCGGACCAGGTCGGTGATGACTTCTTCGTGGGTAGGCCCCAGGCAAAATTGCCGGTCATGCCGGTCCTTGATCCGCATGAGCTCTTCACCGTAGACCTCCCAGCGGCCACTTTCCTCCCATAATTCAGCCGGTTGCAGGATGGGCATCAGGACTTCCTGGCCTCCAAACCGGTCCATTTCTTCACGGACAATGGCTTCAACCTTGGCCAGCACCCGGTGGCCTAAGGGGAGGTAGTTATATAAACCGGCGGCCGTCCGTAGGATGTAGCCGCCTTTGAGGAGCAACTGGTGGCTAGGTACCGCTGCGTCAGCCGGCACATCACGTAAGGTTGGGATTAGTGCATTTGTCATTCTCATGATTCAGAATCCTCCATTAAGAGTTGTTGTAAATGTTGGTCAAAGCTGGCCAGGAGCTGGTCTTCGCTGGCACTGGCGACGATTTCGCCCTTTCTAAAAATAAGGCCCATTCCCTTGCCACCGGCAATGCCGATATCGGCCTCCCGGGCTTCCCCGGGACCATTGACAGCACAGCCCATGACGGCAATATTCAAGGGCCGCTGGATGTGGCGGGTCCGTTCTTCAACGGCTTCCAAAAGGGGCACCAGGTCAATTTGCGTCCGCCCACAGGTCGGGCAGGCAATGATATTGACCCCCTGCTTGAGCCGGCCGCTGGCCTTGAGGATATCGTAGGCCACCGGCAGCTCATTTAAAGGATCTCCACTTAAGGAGACCCGGAGGGTATCACCAATGCCGTCGACCAGGAGCGCCCCAATGCCTACGGCCGACTTAATGGTCCCCATCCGGACACCGCCGGCTTCCGTCACCCCCAGGTGGAGGGGGTAGTCCAGCTTTCGGGCAGCCAGACGGTTGGCCCGGACCATTCCCGGCACACTGGAGGCCTTGACCGATAGGACCAGCTTGCCGTAGCCGGCCTCTTCACAGACCCGGACATGCTGGCATAAGCTTTCCACCATGGCTTCCGGTGTGGGACCGCCATATTTTTCCAGTAATTTCTTTTCAACAGACCCGGAATTGACCCCAATCCGCATGGGGGTGTCTTTTTCCAGACAGGCCTTGATCACCTGGCGGAAACGGTCAAGGCCACCGATATTGCCAGGGTTGATCCGGACCCCATCGACCCCACAGGCAATGGCGGCCAGGGCCAGACGATAATCAAAGTGAATATCGGCCACGAGAGGGACCGGGCTCTGGTCAAGCAGTTTTTCCAAGACCGGGATGGCTGCCTTATCCGGCACAGCCAGCCGGACCAGCTGGGCCCCGGCTTGGTGCAGGGCCCGGATCTGCTCCAGGGTGGCCACCAGGTCATGGGTATCGGTATTGGTCATGGACTGGACAACAATGGGATGGTCTCCCCCAAAGCCCAGGTCCCGCACGTAGAAAGACCGCGTCTTATGTCGCATTCCTAGCATTTTATTCACACCAATCGTGAGATATCGTTAAAGGTAACATAAATCATCAGCCCCATTAAGAAGGCAAAACCGACCAGGTTGACCAGGCCTTCTTTTTCGGCACTGACCGGTCTCCCTCGCACCGCTTCCAATAAAAGAAAAAGGAGCCGGCTCCCATCCAGGGCGGGAATGGGCAAGAGGTTCAGGAGCCCCAGGTTGACCGATAGGGCGGCGGTCAGCATCAACACATTGACCAGGCCATGTTGGGTCGATTCATCGATGGCTTTGACAATACCGACCGGGCCGGCCAGCCCCTCTTCTTTATCGCTGACGGAGGCCTTGCCGGTAACCAGGTTGCCCACTGCATCAAAGATGAGCATGGACATTTGCTTGGTCATTTTGACGCTGGCTTTGGCGGCCTCCGCTAGGGATAGCTGCCGCTGTTCATACTCTGTTTTATGGGCAATCCCAATGAGGTAGCGCTCCTCGCCCTTGTCCCACTTGGGCATCAAGGTCACTTCCTGGACTTGACCCTGCCGGTCAATTTGCAGGTTGAGGGCCGCCCCCTTCTGGTCGCCGATGGCCTTTTGTAAGGCGGCCCAGCTATTGACCGCTTGGCCATCTACCGCCAGGACCCGGTCGCCGGCCTGGAGACCTGCCGCCTGGGCCGGACTCTTATCAGTTACCGTGGAGATGATGGTATCCGTTTCCATTTTAGGCACTTCAACGCCTACCGACATAAAGATCAGCATAAAGATCAAGACAGCAACCAAGAGGTTCATCAAGGGACCGGCGGCGGCAAAAAAGGCCCGGTGCAAGAGAGGCCGGTTGGGGTAGCGGCGGGGGTCGTCCGGGTCTAGGGCGTCTTCTTCGTCCAGGTCCCCGGTGGCCCCGGTCACACTGACATAGCCACCGGCCGGAATGGCCGCAATGACGTACTCGGTCCCGCCTTTTTTAAAGGTAGAAATCGCCGGTCCCATGCCGATACTGAAGGTCTCTACATTCATCCCGGAAATTTTAGCAATGATAAAGTGACCAAATTCATGGACAAATACCAAAAAGCCCAGGAGCAAAACAGCAATGATAAAGGACATCATAGGCGATCACCTGCACAAAGGGTCAGGGCCTTAGCCCGGGCTTCTGCGTCTACAGCTTGTAAGTGGGCCAGGCTTTCAACCTGATTAGCCTGAAAGGCCTGCATACTTGTTGCCACGACCTCGGCGATGGTCAGAAAGCCGATCTTTTCCTTTAAAAACTGGTCCACAGCCACTTCATTGGCTGCATTTAATACGGCCGGAATAATCCCCCCGCGGTCCAGGGCCCTATAGGCCAGGTTTAAGGCCGGGAAGTCCTCCCAGCGAGGCTCGGCAAAGTGAAGGGTGCCGATGGCGGCCAGGTCCAGGGCAGGGAAGGTATTCTCCAGCCGTTTCGGCCAAAATAAGGCATACTGAATGGGGAGCCGCATATCGGCGGTCCCCAGTTGAGCCATAATGGTCCCATCTACCCATTGGACCATGGAGTGGACGACGCTTTCTTCATGGACCAGGACCTGGATCCTTTCCGCCGGCATATCAAAGAGGCGGACAGCCTCAATGACTTCAAGGCCCTTGTTCATCAAGGTCGCCGAGTCAATGGTTATCTTCCGGCCCATCTCCCAGGTGGGGTGGCTGAGGGCATCTGCCGGGCGAATGCCTGCCAGTTTGTCTTTGGGCCAATGGCGGAAGGGGCCGCCGGAAGCGGTGAGTAAAATTTTAGCCGGCTGGCCGTTGGCCTCCAGGCATTGAAAGATCGCTGAATGTTCGCTATCGACCGGGATAATCCGTCCGCCATGCTTGGCCAGGGCCTCCGCCACCAGGTCGCCGGCTGCGACCAGGGTTTCCTTGTTGGCCAGGGCCACGGTTTTTCCCAGTTCCAGGGCGATTAAGGTCGGTTCAATGCCGGCCGCACCGGATATGGCCCCGAGGACGATATCCACATCTGCTAAAAAAGCTGCCAGCTGGTCCCAGCTATCCAGGACAGTGATCCCGGCCTGGGTCAGCTCAGTCTGTAAACTTTGGTAAGTTGCGGCATCTGTAATAAAAACGGCTTCCGGCCGATACTTCAGGGCTTGGTCTCGTAAAAGGGCCCTATTGCGGTGCCCGGCCAGGACACTTATAGAAAAAAGTGATGGATGTTCGTCCACCACTTGGAGCGTTTGTTGACCGATTGAGCCGGTTGCGCCCAATACTGCTATATTTGTCATACTTGTCCTTTCTCATCCCTATAAAGTAGCCAGGAAAGGGAGCAGGTAGCTCACCACCGGCAAGACCAGCATAAAGCTGTCAAAGCGGTCTAGGATACCGCCATGGCCGGGGAGGATATTTCCTGAATCTTTGACGTCGAAAGTTCGCTTTAATAGGCTTTCAAAAAGGTCCCCTAGGATCCCTACTACAGCGATGGCCAAGGCAAAACAAATGGTGGCCAGGGGGCTGGGTAGGGCCTTGATAAAGGCATTGGCAATGAGCAGGGCCAGGACCGCAAAGGCCAGGCCACCGAGAGCCCCTTCAATGGTTTTATTGGGGGAAAGCTGGGGGGCCATTTTCCGCTGGCCAAAGGCCCGCCCCACAAAGTAAGCCCCGCTGTCTGAGAACCAGACTGTCAGGAAGGCCATTAGGAGGAGCCAGCTGCCCCGGGACACATCGTAAAGGGTCAGGGCATGCATAAAGGTCCAGGCCCCATAGACCAGCATCAGGAGCAGGAAGGCAATATCCTGGATGGGAAGCCGGGGATAGGCAAAGACCCCCAGAGCCACCAGGGCCACCAGGTAAAGAGCCAGCACAACCCCCTGCCAGTCTGACCAGCCCAGGAGGTAGGTCAAGAGGAAGCCAGCGGCCCCTAGGGCAGGGAGCCAGATAAAGGCCATGAGCCTTTTCGGCGCATACATCCGGGCCAGTTCGTAAAGGGCAGCGGCCATTAGGGCCGCCACCAAGAGGACCATGAGCGGCCGCACAGTAAATAGGCAAAGTAGGATCACAGGAATGCCTACAAGCCCAGTAATAATACGTTGTCTCATACTTTTCCTTTCGCATCGATCCCACCAAAACGCCGGTTGCGTTTCTGGTAGTCAGCGATGGCATCCAGTAGGTCGTCTGCAGAAAAATCCGGCCACAGGGTATCCGTCAGCCATAGCTCGGCATAGGCCATTTGCCAAAGCATGAAGTTGGAAATCCGAAATTCACCGGAAGACCGGATGATGAAATCCGGGTCCGGTTGGCCGGCGGTATAGAGCTTATCGGCCAGGCTTTCTTCGGTAATATCTTCTAGAGACCGGCTACCGGCCTGGACTTCTTCAGCCAGGGCCCGGGCCGCCCGCACGATTTCCTGGCGGCCGCCGTAATTCAGGGCAATATTAAAATACAGGCCTGTATTAGCCTTGGTCTTCTCTTCTACCCGGTTTAAGCTGACCTGCACTTTTTCCGGCAGACCGGCCTTATCGCCTATGGCCTTGAGGCAGACGCCATTGGCCATGAGCTTGTCCAGTTTCGCATCCAGGTATTCAACCAGGAGGGCCATCAACCCCCTGACTTCTGCTGTGGGTCGCTTCCAGTTTTCCGTTGAAAAGGCGTAAACCGTTAAATAGTCAACGCCCAGGGCCATCACTGTTTCAAGGACCCGGTCAACAGCTTCCACCCCTGCCCGGTGGCCCTTTAACCGGGCCAAGCCCCTCAGGGTTGCCCAGCGGCCATTGCCATCCATAATAATCCCGATATGCCGGGGAATGCTTCCTTCTTTCATTTGGTTAATGCGTGTCTCTATTGATTCAGCATGGCTCATTCGTCCACCCCATCTCTCATTATAATCTTATAGATAAAATCATGCCTCTATTTTATCATAAGCGCCGGCAGGTGAACAGGCTTAGCCTATTAAGACTTCATGAAGACCAGATAGAAGAAGCCCGGAAAGATTTTCCGGGTAAGAAAAAAGTCGGGCCAGGCCCGACTTGAGGTTAAATTTCCATGACTTCTTTTTCTTTATCGCTGACGACGGCGTCAATCTTTTTGACGGCGTCATCGGTTAATTTTTGAATATCATCTTGGGCTGACTTGGCTTCGTCTTCCGCCACTTCCTTGCCCTTTTCCAGCTTTTTGACTTGGTCGTTCGCATCGCGGCGAATATTCCGAACACTGACCTTGGCATCTTCGCCCCGTTTACGGGCTTGTTTGGCTAAATCTTCCCGGACTTCCTGGGTCAGCTGGGGCAGGGGCAGGCGGATAATCTGCCCATCGTTATTGGGGGTAATGCCCAGGTCCGAAGCCAGGATGGCCTTTTCAATATCCTGCATAACGGTCTTATCCCAAGGCTGGACCGTTAAAAGCCGGGGTTCCGGTGCACTGATATTGGCCACTTGGTTTAAAGGCGTCGGGGCCCCATAATATTCAACAGTAATACCATCCAGCAAAGAAATGTTGGCCTTTCCGGTGCGAATTCGGCTGAGTTCCGTACGCAAGGATTCAATGGATAACTGCATCCGGTTTTCAGTGTCTTTCAAAATGTCATTAATCATTTTGTTCACTCCCTACATAGGTACCAATGGTTTCTCCCATAAGTGCGCGCTTCATATTTCCACGTTCCATCATGTTAAAGACGATGATGGGGATATCATTATCCATGCATAAAGAGGTTGCCGTGCTGTCCATAACTTTTAAGCCACGGTTTAAGACGTCGATATAGGACAAGTGGTCAAATTTCTTCGCATTGGCGTTGGTTTGTGGATCACAATCATAAACACCATCGACCTTTTTTGCCATGAGGATGACTTCCGCTTCAATTTCTGCTGCCCGCAAGGCGGCAGTGGTATCTGTTGAAAAGAAGGGGTTCCCGGTCCCGGCCCCGAAAATCACGACCCGCCCCTTTTCCAGGTGGCGGATGGCCCGGCGCTTAATGTAGAGCTCGGCCACCTGGCGCATTTCAATGGCGGTCTGAACCCGGGTGTCAATGTCATGGTTTTCAAGGATGTCCTGGAGGGCCAGGGCGTTAATCACAGTCGCCAGCATACCCATGTAGTCAGCTGTCGCCCGGTCAATGCCCCGCTTGGACCCGGCCACGCCGCGCCAGATATTCCCACCGCCAACAACGACGGCCACTTCAACACCCAAATCAATGATATCACCGATTTGTTCGGCCAAGGAATCCAGGACACTATTTTCCAGGCCGAAGCCCTGGTCACCGGCGAGGGCTTCCCCGGATAGTTTGATAATGACGCGTTTATACTTAGGTGTTTCCATACAAACCTCCTAGATATAGAAAAAGGGCCCATTTCCTAATGAAATGGACCCCTTTGGCTTAACCCTGACCGACTTGTGCAGCTACTTCAGCAGCAAAGTCTTCTGAACGTTTTTCTAAGCCTTCGCCCATTTCGTAGCGCGTAAACCGGCGAATTTTGATGTTTTCCCCAAATTCAGCGATTGCTGCCTTAACCACATCTTCGATGGTTTCATCATGCTCAGCCCGGATGTAGGCTTGTTGCATGAGACAATTTTCAGCATAGTATTTTTTCAGCCGGCCTTCGACCATCTTGTCGACGATATGTTCCGGCTTGTTTTCGTTTAAGGCTTGTGCCTTTAGGACTTCCCGTTCGTGGTTTAATTCTTCTTCGGGCACTTCTTCAGCGGTCAAGTAGGATGGATTGGCTGCAGCAATATGCATAGCGATATTTTGCGCAAATTCTTTGAAGTTATCGGTTTTGGCGACGAAATCGGTTTCGCAGTTCACTTCAACCATAACCCCAATGCGGCCACCCATATGCAGGTAGGAAGCGATAACCCCTTCAGCTGCAATCCGGCCAGCTTTTTTAGCGGAATCAGCCATCCCTTTTTCCCGCAAGAGGTCAATGGCCTTTTCCAGGTCGCCATCGGTTTCCTGCAGGGCTTTCTTGCAATCCATCATACCGGAGCCGGTTTTTTCACGAAGTTCTTTTACCATAGAAGCGGTAATATTTGCCACAAAGATACCTCCTTAGTCATTAACAGCTTTCTTTAAAAAAGGTAACCAATGGCAAAGCCAACCGGTTACCTGTTAGTCAATTATTCAGCTTCTGCTTCAACGACGGTGTCTTCTTCAAAGCCGTGTTTGGCTTCAACGACAGCATCTGCAATTACGGAAGTCAGCAATTTGACGGCACGAATGGCATCGTCATTGCCCGGGATGACATAATCAATTTCATCCGGGTCACAGTTGGTATCAACAACCGCAATAACGGGAATACCAAGCTTACGGGCTTCATGAACGGCGATTTTTTCTTTCCGCGGATCGATAACGAAAAGAGCACCCGGAAGTTCAGGCATGTTCTTAATGCCGCCAAGGTAACGTTCGAGTTTTTCTTTCTCAGCTAAGAGCAAGGATTTTTCCTTTTTGGTGAGTAACTCGAGGGTCCCTTCTTCTTCCATCTTTTCCAGTTCGAAGAGGCGTTTGATACGGGCTTTGATGGTCTTGTAGTTGGTCAGCATACCGCCTAGCCAACGTTCATTCACATAGTATTCACCCGCACGGATGGCTTCATCACGGATAGATTCTTGGGCCTGTTTTTTGGTCCCAACGAAGAGAATAGGCTTGTTATCCTCGACTGTTTCTTTGACAAAGCCAAAGGCTTCCTTCATGAGACGTACAGTTTTCTGCAAGTCAATAATATAAATACCATTGCGTTCAGCAAAGATATAAGGCGCCATTTTAGGGTTCCAACGGCGCGTCTGATGTCCAAAATGCACACCGGCTTCTAATAATTGTTTCATAGAAACGACGGACATTTGGGCACCTCCTTTCTGGATTTTCCTCCGGCCTCCTCAAGCCTTGCCGCAACTTTCGCTCCAAGGGCAGGCAATGGAAACCGTGTGTTTTTTTACCTCAGACAGTATAGCATACAGGATGTCATTAAGCAAGCATTTACCGGCTGCCAAGTCGTTTTTTCCCAACCATTAAAAACAAGACGGCGGCCAGGAAAATAAAGACCAGCAAAAAGAGGTACATGCCGGCATAGCCCCAGGCGTCCGCAGCCAGGCCGGCCAGAACCGAGCCAATGGCCATCCCCCCATCGAAGCCAACGAAGAAGGTCCCATTGGCTGCCCCAATCCGTCCCCGGGGGGCCAGGGTGACGGCCATGGTCTGAAAGGCCGTTTGCCCGGCCGCAAAGCCAGCTCCGAAAAGGGCCCCGGCCAGGCAGTAAACCCAGATATGGCCGGCAAAGGCGGTCATGACCAGGGAAAGGCCCAGGCAGGACAGGGTGGGCAAAACGACAACCCCTAGGCCATACCGGTCGACGACCTTGCCGACCAGGGGCCGGGAGAGGATCATGGCCAGGGCATAGACGATAAAGTAAAGGCCAATATTCCGGACCCCCCGGCTATAGGCCGAAACCGCTATAAAGGCTGAGTTGGCCCCCATGACAGCTGTCAGTGCCATCATCATCAGGGCCGGCAAGAGGGCTGTTTTTTCATACATGGCCGCCAGGAGGCTGGCCCCTGCCTCCGGCTGAGCTGCCCGCTCATAGGCAGGCTCCGGGGTCAGGGCGACGAGGACCAGGCAGACCAGTAAAAGAAGAGTCCCTATCAGGGTCACCCAATGGAAGCCGTAGGCCTGGAGGACAAATAAACCCAGGGCCGGGGCAATGGCCAGGGCCAGGGAGGTCGAGAGGCCATAGTAGCCCATCCCCTCCCCCAGCCTGGACCGAGCGATGCTGTCTGCGGCCATGGTGCTGGAGGAAGTACTGGCCACCCCCCAGGCCAGGCCTTGGACCGTTCGCACCAGGAGCAGGAGGCCGACGGTGGTGACAAAGCCAATGCCAAAGGTAAAGGCCGTCATCCCTAAAAGGCCCAAGAGAAAAATAAGCTTCCGCCCAAACCGGTCCAGGAGCATGCCGCCCAGAAGGCGAGTAATGATTGAGGAAATACAGACCAGGCCAATCAAGAGGCCGATGCTCCGGTCTCCGGCCCCGATGGACTGGGCGTAAACCGGGAGGGTTGGTGTCAGGACCTGGAAGCTTAAAAAGAGTACCAGGTTAATGACCACAATGGCGATAAAGGGGCCGGTCCAGAGCTTGTCCCGGCCCTCAGTTGTTGACCGGGCCATCTAGTCCGCCTCCCTTAAAAGTTCATCAACCTGGGCGTGGAGGGCAGCCAGGTCACCGTCATTATTGATGACCTGCGGCCCATAAGCCAGCCGGTCTTCATCGGTCATCTGGGCCTGGATCTTCCGGTCGGCATAGCCGGCGTCAATGCCATCCCGGGCCATGAGCCGGCGGACTTGGGTTTCCCGGCTGACCCTGACCAGCCAGACCTCATCGCAATATTTCTGAAAGCCGGTCTCGTATAAGAGGGGGACCATGAGAAAGACCAGGGACTGGGACTGGGCTGCCGCCATCCGCTTCTGCATTTCCCGGTCAATGGCCGGGTGGATGATTTGATTGAGCTGGTTCCGCTTTTGGTCATCTTTAAAGATGATGGCCGCCAGGGCGCGCCGATCCAGGTCCCCTGCCGGCGAAAGAATGCCCGGCCCAAAAGCCTCCCGCAAGGCCGCTAATGTTTCCCTGCCGGGCTCTACCACTTCCCGGGCAATTAAATCTGCATCGATGACCGGGTAACCCAGGCTAGCCAGGTAGTCGCCTACTGCAGACTTGCCAGAAGCGATACCACCGGTAATACCAATATATGTTGCCATAGGCCCTCCTTATGATGACTGACAGTGGGGGCAGTAGACGCTGGACCGGCCGCCAACGACGATGCTCTTTAAGGGCCTGCCGCAGACCAGGCAGGCCTGCCCCTTCCGCCCGTAGACCTGGTGGGTGAGCTGGTAACCACCTGCATGGCCATCGGCCCCGACATAGTCCCGGATGGAGCTACCGCCGGCGGCGATGCCTTCTTCCAGCACCTGGCGGATGGCCGAATGTAAGCACTGGCAATCCTTCCGGGTCAAGCGACCGGCGGCCTTACGGGGCCGCAGCCCGGCCCGGAAGAGGGCCTCGTCCGCATAGATATTCCCCACGCCGGCGATGATTTTTTGGTCCAGGATAAAGCTTTTGACGGCCAGCTTCCGGCCCCGGCTCTTTTGATAAAGCCCCTCGGCGCTAAAGTCATCACTGAGGGGTTCCGGCCCCAGCTTGGCCAGAGGCGCCTGCAAGTAGGGGTCTTCTGTCCATAGGGCCAGACCACCAAATTGGCGGACGTCCTGGTAGTGCAGGGCCAGGCCCTTGTCAAAGGCCAGGACGATATGGGTATGGGCAGCCGATGGTTCAGGCAGAGGTTTCAGCAAAAGGCGGCCACTCATCCCCAGGTGGGCGACCAGCCAGTGCCCGCCTGAGAGGGTAAAGACTAGGTACTTACCCCGCCGGTCAAGGGTTTGAAGGGTCCGGCCGCATAGCCCTTGGCTAAAGGCCTGGGCGTCTCCCCGGGGCCTTTTGACCTGCTTAGGCAGGCTGACCTGGACCGCCTCAATCCTGGCTTGGACCAGCTTTTCCGCCAGGCCCCGGCGTACCGTTTCTACTTCTGGTAATTCGGGCATAGCGGTCCCTCCTCCTAAACGGTTTCCATTTCTTCCCAGTTAAAGCCAACTTTGACCTCAACATGGAGGGGTACCGGCAGCTCTAACACGTCTTCCATGGCCTCATGGACCATCTGGATAAGCATGCCGGCCTCTTCCGGCGGCGCTTCAAAGATGAGCTCATCATGAACCTGTAAGAGCATCCGGGCCCGGTAGTCATCGGCCTCTAGCCGCCGGTTGACATCGAGCATGGCCAGCTTGATGACATCCGCCGCACTGCCTTGAATGGGGGCATTGACCGCCGTCCGTTCGGCAAAGTGCCGTTGGTGCTGGTTCTTGCTGTGGATATCCCGGATATACCGGCGCCGGCCGAGGATGGTTTTGACATAGCCATTTTCCCGGGCCGCCTCTACGGCTTCATCAATCCAATTCTGAACCAGGGGATAGCGTTCAAAATACTTATCGATATATTCCTGGGCTGCCTTCCGGCTGATGCCCAGTTCTCGGGCCAGGCCAAAGTCTGTCTGCCCATAAATGATCCCAAAGTTAACGGCCTTGGCCGCATACCGCTGCAGGCTCGTCACCTGGTCAATAGGCACATGGAAGACTTCCGAGGCGGTCCGTCGGTGGATGTCTTCTTCACTTCTAAAGCTATTCACTAGGTTGCCGTCTAAGGACATGGCCGCTAAAATCCGGAGTTCGATTTGGGAGTAGTCGGCAGAAATGAGGACCTGGCCCTCTTCAGAGGGGATGAAGGCCTGGCGGATCCGCCGGCCTTCATCGGTGCGGACGGGTATATTTTGCAGGTTGGGCTCACTGGAGGACAGGCGTCCGGTAGCGGTCAGGGTTTGGTTAAAGTGGGTGTAGACCTTCCCCCCTTCATCTGCCAGGGCCAAGAGCCCGTCAATGTAGGTGCTCTTCAACTTGCTTAACTGGCGGTAGTCCAGGATCAGGGGCACAATGGGGTGCTCCTTGCGGAGCTGGTCTAGGACCTCTGCATTGGTCGAGGGGCCGGTCTTGGTCTTTTTCAAAACCGGCAGGCCCAGCTGGTCAAATAAGACCTGGCCCAATTGCTTGGGAGAGTTGATGTTAAAGGGCTCACCGGCCAGGTCGTAGATGTCATCGGTGAGCTTGTCCAACCGGCCGGCGAATTCCTCTTCCATGGCTTGGAGGTAGGGGATATTCAGCCGAACCCCGGTCTGTTCCATATTGACCAGGACCTGGGCCAGGGGGAGCTCCAGGGCATAGTAGAGGTCCGCCATATCAGCTTCTCGGAGGGCTTCAATGGTCGGCGCCTGGAGCTTTTCCAGCCCCTCTAGGAGGGCATAGTGTTTTTCAGAAAGATCTTCTGAAAAAACCATTTGATATCGCTTTTGCAGCTGCCCTTCCAGGCTGTGGTCGCCGGCTTCCGGGTCCAGGAGGTAGTCCGAAAGGACCGCATCCCATGCAACCGGTACCGTTTTGATGCCACACAGGGCCAGGGCGGTGTAAAAGGCCTTGGCATCATCTGTGATGACCGGCTTACCATAGGCCTGGAGCAGGTCCGCCAGGCCCTCTGCCACTTCCCCTTCATAATCGGCGCAGGGAATATGATGGTTCTTCCCCTTGCCCCTGAGGGCCAGGTCGGTCAGGGTCTTACGCCCGTCGTCCAGCCGGCAAATAATGGCCAGCTGGTCGGCATCGGCCAGGCCATCCAGGCAGGCCTGGATGGCGGCCGGGTCCCTGTGCACTTCCCCTTCGGGCTGGGCCTCGGGCTCCCGGCCCTCGTCCAGCTGGTTGAGAAATTGACGCAGCTCCAGGCGGCTGTAAAAGGCCCGGAGCCCATCCAGGTCCGGCTCTTTCAGACGAAAGTCTTCCATGGGCGGGATGTCCAGGGGCACATCCGTGCTAATCGTAGCCAGGTCCCGGCTCATGAAGGCCTGGTCCTTATATTCCGTCAGCTTGTCGCCCATTTTCTTGCCGGCGAAGTCTTCCATATGGTCGTACAAGGCCTCCATAGATCCATACTTTTGCAAGAACTTGGTCGCCGTCTTGACCCCGACACCGGGCACCCCGGGGATATTATCCGAGGCATCACCCATGAGCCCCTTGAGGTCGATGATCTGGGTCGGGTTGAGGTCATATTTTTCCTTGAGGGCTACCAGGTCCATGACCTCCGTATCAGAAAGGCCCCGGCGGGGGTAGATGACCCTGATATGGTCCTCAATGAGTTGGAAGGTATCCCGGTCCCCGCTGACCAGGGCCACATCAAAACCTTCTGCCTTGGCCTTTTTACCCAGGGTCCCTAAAATATCGTCCCCTTCGTAGCCGGGCATACTCAAGATGGGGACCTGCATCAGGGTCAGGACTTCCCTGATGAGGGGCATTTGGGCCGCCAGGTCATCGGGCATCCCCTTCCGGTTGGCCTTGTAGTCTGCAAACTTTTCATGACGGAAGACCTTGCCCCGTTCATCAAAGGCCACTGCCAAATAGGGCTCCTCTTCGCTAGCGATTAACTTTTTCAGCATATTCAAAAAGCCTACCACCGCATTGGTTGGCGTCCCATCCTTGCTGGTCAAGGGGGGGACCCCATAAAAAGCACGGTTGGCAATACTATTTCCATCTACAATAAAAAAAGTATTCATGCGTCACCTGTCTTCCCATTCCTTATCAAGGCCAATTTTTCTTCCCTGGTCCACTGCTTGAGCTGGTATTCCCGGGCCATGGCCTCATGCCGGCTGGCAAAGGCCTCCCAGTAAACCAGCTCTACCGGCAACCGCCCCCTGGTATACTTGCTGCCCTTGCCGACATTATGCTTGGCAAGCCGCTTGTCCAGGTCAACGGTATAGCCGCAGT
Source organism: Peptococcus simiae (assembly GCF_046569735.1). GTDB lineage: Bacteria > Bacillota > Peptococcia > Peptococcales > Peptococcaceae > Peptococcus > Peptococcus simiae_A. The sequence continues at coordinate 24,449 of NZ_JBKICG010000013.1, forward strand.
AGAGGGTATTGTCTGCACACTTCAGCAGGTAGGTATAATAGGTCTTCATTTCTCTCTTCATATTTAATCATTATACACCATAATCCGCGGCGACCAAACGATAGCAAGAAAAAACGGGGTCAGGCCCCGTTTCCTTATCTTTTCACAAAATATTCATCATACCAAATCAGGAAGCAAAGCACAGTGTAAATATAGCGCTGCCGCATGGCCTTGCCTTCATAGTGGTCCTGGAGGTAGGCCAGGAGCTTATCCTGGTTGAAGAATTCACTCACATAGGGGCGCTCAAAAACGGCCTTAACCGCCAGGTAGTATTTTTCCTGGCAGAGCCAGTCCCGCAGGGGCACCGGGAAACCGACCTTCGGCCGCTTGGCCCACTCTTCCGGCAGTTCGGCCAGGGCGGCCTTGCGCAAGGAAATCTTGGCTACCCCATCGCAGACCCGCTGGTCCGGGGAGAGCTGGGTGGCCAGGTGGATGACCTCCTTATCCAGGAAGGGCACCCGGAGTTCCAGAGAATGGGCCGAGCTCATCTTGTCCGCCTTTAAGAGGATGTCCCCGGGGAGCCAGGTCCGGATATCGATGACCTGCTTGGTGGTCAGCTCGTCTTCCCCATGGAGGCGGTCATACTCAGGGGCCAGGAGCTCTGTTGCTGACGGACCGCCCCGGTAGGTCGGGGTCAGGAGGGCCAGCGCTTCATCATCAGAGAAAATCCGGGCCTGGCCCACAAAGCGTTCGCGGAGGGGCTGACCGCCCCGGACGGCCAGGTCACCCAGGCGGGAATGGGGAAAGGCCTTCCCGGCGGTCTGGTAGAGGCCCCGGCGGACAAAGGCCGGGAGCTTTTTATAGAGGGCCAGGTGGGGCGTATCCATGTAGCTGTCATAGCCGCCAAAGAGCTCATCTGCCCCCTCGCCCGAAAGGACGACTTTAACGTGTTCGGAAGCCAACTGGGCCAGGAAGTAAAGGGGCACTGAAGACAGGTTGGACTGGGGCTCATCCATATGGTACTGGATGGTCGGTAGGGCCTCGAAAAAGTCATCGCCACTGATCAGGCGCTTGTAGTGGGTAAAACCTAAAATTTCCGATAGCCGACGGCCCAGGTCTGTTTCATTGAAGACCCCGTCATAGTCCTTAAAGCCGACGGAAAAGGTCTTTTCCGGCCGGAAGAGGGCGGTGATAAAACTAGAGTCAATCCCACCGGATAAAAAGGCCCCGACCTGGACGTCTGCCATCTGGTGGTAGCGGACACTCTCCCGGAGGACATCCCCAATGGCGGTGGTAGCCTCATCATCGGTCAGGCCGGCAGCCCGGTAGTTAAAGTCCCAATATCGGCCCCGGTCGGTGATCTTCCCCTCCTTGACCTTCATCCAGGTGCCAGGAGTCAGCTTGTAGATGTCCTTAAAAAAGGTCTCTTCTGTTGCCGGGTACTGGAAGGTCAGGTAGGGGCGAAGGGCCTTAGGGTTGACGGCCTTCCGGAAGGACGGATGCTCTAAAAAGCACTTGATTTCCGACCCGAAGAAAAAGCTACCGTCATCGGAGGCTGCCCCATAGTAAAGGGGCTTGATGCCGAAAAAGTCCCGGGCTAAAAAGAGCTCCTCCTTTTTCGCATCCCAAATGGCAAAGGCGAACATGCCTCGGACCTTGTGCAAGACCCCTTCTCCCCAGGCATCATAGCCATGGACCAGGACCTCGCTATCGGTTTCAGAGATAAAAGTATAGCCCTGCTTGACCAGGTCCTCCCGCAGTTCCTTGTAGTTGTAGATTTCGCCATTGAAAATCAAGGCCAGGGTCTTATCTTTATTGAAAAGAGGCTGGTCCGCCTCATTACTTAAGTCAATGATACTCAACCGCCGAAAGCCCAGGACGATTTGATCAGTGATAAAGGTGCCGTCGCTATCCGGCCCCCGATGGGCCATCGCGTCACACATGTCCTTGATGACTGCCGCATGGTCTATTTCTTTATTTCCCGGCATGTAGCCGACAATACCGCACATAAGTAGCCTCCTCTAGCTTGACTGTACCTTTTTACGCTTCTTGTTATTATACTGGAATGAGAAGCCTCGCTCAAGCTTTTGCCCCGGCAAATAAAAAAACGGACGTAGGTTTACGTCCGTTTAAAAGTCTTTTTAAGCTTACATCATGCCCATACCGGGAGCGCCTGCACCGGCGCCGGCCATCGGGTCCTCTGTTTTGATATCTGCCACCAGGCTTTCAGTGGTCAGGATCATAGAAGCGATGGAGACTGCATTTTGCAGGGCACTGCGGGTGACCTTAGCCGGGTCAATGATACCGGCTTCAATCATGTCTTCGTAGCGGTCAGCGAGGGCATTGTAACCAATCCCCTGGTCTTTTTCCTTAACGGCCGCAACGACGACAGACCCTTCCATACCGGCATTTTCAGCGATTTGGCGAACCGGGGCTTCTAAGGCATTTTTAATGAGGGCCACACCGGTCATTGCGTCTGCTTCGTCCAGTTGGAGGTCATCCAGGGCAGCCATAGCAGAAATGTAGGAGGTGCCGCCGCCGGCGACAATCCCTTCTTCCACTGCAGCCCGGGTTGCAGAAAGGGCGTCTTCAATCCGCAATTTCTTTTCAGCCAGTTCTGTTTCCGTGGCAGCCCCCACCTGGATAACGGCAACCCCGCCAGCCAGCTTGGCCAAACGTTCTTGCAGTTTTTCCCGATCGAAGTCAGAGCTGGTTTCCTCTAATTGAACACGGATTTGAGCCACCCGGCCGTCAATGCCTTCCTTACCCCCCTTACCTTCAACAATGGTGGTATTGTCCTTGGTAACAGTGATTTGGCGGGCAGAACCGAGCATGTCTACCGTTGCATCTTCCAGTTTGTAGCCTAATTCTTCAGTGACGACAGTAGCCCCGGTTAAGACGGCAATATCCTGGAGCATTTCTTTACGGCGATCACCAAAGCCAGGAGCCTTGACAGCGACACAGTTAAAAGTGCCCCGGAGTTTATTTAAGATCATTGTGGTCAGGGCTTCCCCTTCCACATCTTCAGCGATGAGCAGGAGGGCCTTACCGGTTTTCACAACTTGCTCCAGGACAGGTAAAATTTCCTGGACATTGCTGATTTTTTTATCCGTAATCAGAATATAAGGTTCTTCTAAAGAAGCCACCATTTTTTCCGTATCGGAAACCATATAAGGAGAGATATAACCCCGGTCAAACTGCATCCCTTCAACGACATCTAAAGAGGTGCCGAAGGTCTGAGAGTCTTCAACGGTGATAACCCCATCATTGCCAACCACTTCCATGGCGTCAGCGATGAGCTTACCGGTTTCGTCATCCCCGGAAGAAATAGCCGCCACTTGAGCGATGGCTTCCTTATTTTTAATGGGGCTGGATACCTTTTCAATGGCTTCAACTGCCTTGTCTGCAGCTGCCACCATCCCCTTACGGAGAATAATGGGATTGGCACCGGCAGCAATATTTTTGAGACCCTCACGAACCATGGCCTGCGCCAGCACCGTAGCGGTGGTGGTCCCGTCACCGGCGACATCGTTGGTTTTAATGGATACTTCTTTTAAGAGCTGGGCACCCATGTTTTCGAAGGCGTCTTCCAGTTCAATTTCCCGGGCGATGGAAACCCCGTCATTGGTAATTAAAGGGGCGCCGTAGGGTTTGGATAAAACAACGTTACGGCCTTTAGGCCCAAGGGTTACACTCACGGCGTCAGCGACTGCATTAACCCCTTTTTCCAAGGCTGCACGTGCTTCTGCACCAAAACGAATTTCTTTTGCCATCTATATTAGCCTCCTAGTAAAAGTAAAACGTATATAAGCTTTAATTAGCCGAGAACGACTAAGATATCTTTTTCTGCGATAATAACGACTTCTTCGTCATCCAGTTTCACTTCGGTACCACCGAATTTGCCATAGACAACCTTATCACCAGGTTTCACTTCCAAGGGCACACGGTCACCTTTGTCATTCAGGACCCCACTGCCTACGGCAATGATTTCCCCTTGGTGGGGTTTTTCTTGGGCGGACCCGGGCAGAACGATCCCGCTCTGGGTTTTTTCCTCAACTTTTAAGGGTTTAATAACGACTTTGTCGCCTAACGGTTTAATGTTCATTAAATGGCCTCCTTATTGACTTTCCTGTTTGTGTTAGCACTCAATCTATTCGAGTGCTAACACCATACCTATATAATAGCAGATTCAAAAAAAAATGCAAGCCTTTTTGCCCAATCCCCCGATAATTTACGGAACTTGCAATCACCGGCTGCATTCGCTATAATCTTGTCGACAAAGGAGGGGTCTTATGACTGCACAAGATTATCGCGATCAAATGACCAAGGCCCGCAAGGCGCTCTCTCAGGAAGAAAGAGACTTAGCCGGCAAGGCCTTCGCTGCCCGTTTATCGGCCATGCCCGAATGGCTTCGGGCTGATACCGTGGCCTTATTCTTATCTTTCGGCAGTGAACTGAAAACTCAGGACTTAATCGAAACCGCCTTCGCAGAAGGCAAACGGGTACTACTGCCCATCTGCCAAAAAAACTACCAGATGATTTTCTCTGTCTACCGGCCAAGTACGCCGCTCATTACAACCGGGCTAGGTCTGGAAGAAATTGCCCCCGAGGCTATTGAAGAGGTCCCTATAGAAGAAATTGATTTCTGCCTGGTACCAGGCCTGGTCTTTGACGAGACCGGCGGCCGGATTGGCTATGGGGCCGGTTTTTATGACCGCTTCCTCCCCCGCTTAAAAGAGGGGACCCCTATTATCGGCGCCGGCTATGACTGCCAGGTCGTCAAGGGTGAAAAGATTCCCCAGCAGGATACCGATATGCCCCTATCCATTATCGTTACAGAAAAGGCCACTTACCATACCCAGGCATAAGAAAAAGACAGGTCACATCCAAAAGGGATGTGACCTGTCTTTTTAGGTGAGCCTAACCGGTCAAGAGGGGTGACAGGGTGGTAATCAAGCCAATCAGGCCAACCCCAACCATCAAGCCACCGGTAATCCGACCGGTGGTTTTCTTCTCTTCCCGGGTGTATTTTAAAGAATAGAGCATCAGGGCACCAGCCACCAGCGAACAGACATAAGCTAAAATGGTACCGGCCTGATAGGGCAGGAAGCCCATCCGGTCAAAGGTCGGGGCGCCCAGCATGAGGATTAAGGCGGCGGTTAAAAGGCCCAGGGCAACCCCATTGAACCGTAACCGCTTCTTCTCCATCCCCCGCTCTTCCGGGGTGACCTCCTTGGCCATTTCCGCCTGTTCTTTGGCTGTTTTGCGATACTGTGATTTTTTCTTTTTCCCACTGCGAGATAGCTTCCTACTCATAGGGCCTCCTTATCAGGCACCCACTATTTTCGCTGCGATTCGGAAAGGTGTAAATAAGGACGGAATTCTATAATGCGAAAGGCCGCCAAGCCAATGAAGATTCCCACCATGCTGAGCAGAGAGATGGGTGTTGTAATCCACAAGGACACCGTCGGGTCTTCCACAAGTCCTACCGACATCACGAATAAAAAGATGGATGCACAGGTCATTAAAGCTACGCCAATTACTTTCATAAGTCCTTCCTCCTGACAAGAAAATGAGAACCCAAGTTCCCCGAACGTGTTTTCTTATATTTTACCAAACAAATGTACCTTGTCAAGAGGATTTTCGATTGTATGTTCGCTTTTTTTGCTTTGAAATAAAAATCAGCGAGGCCGCCAAGGTCTCGCTGATCAGTAAATCCCAATTAGAAGTTACGGTTGCCTTTTTTCAGGAAGTCCGGAATGTGAACATCCGTAAACTTATCCTTGCTGCTGGACCGGCTGGTCCGTTGTTGGCCACCAGCCTTGTAGGCATTCGTATCATAGGTATTGCGGTCATCCGGTTGGAAACCAGTGGCGATAACCGTAATTTTGATGTCGTCCTTGGCATCCGGATCGTTAATGGCCCCAAAGATAACGTCTGCGTCAGCACCGGCGGCTTCATAAATATAATCTGCTGCTGCTTGAGCTTCCAAGAGGGTCGGGTTATCCCCGGAAACGTTCATCAGGATAGCAGAAGCCCCATCTATAGAGGTTTCAAGGAGAGGGGATGAAATAGCAGCTTTTGCGGCAGCAACGGCCCGGTCTTCACCCTTGCCGTAGCCAACACCCATCAGTGCTGTACCGGTATTTTGCATGGTAGACCGGACGTCAGCGAAGTCCAAGTTGATCATAGCCACTTTGGTAATGGTATCGGAAATACCCTGGACCCCTTGTCTTAAGACATCATCAGCGATATCAAAGGCTTCTTCAAGGGTGGTTTCCTTGCTGGCAATTTCAAGTAAGCGATCATTAGGAATGGTCACTAGAGAGTCGACCTTGTCGGTTAAAACAGCAATCCCTTGGGCAGCATTGCTCTTGCGTTTTTTCCCTTCAAAGGCAAAGGGTTTGGTGACAACGCCAATGGTCAGCGCCCCTTGGCTTTTGGCGATTTCAGCAACAACCGGTGCTGCACCGGTGCCTGTCCCGCCGCCCATACCGGCCGTCACAAAGACCAGGTCAGCGCCTTCAAGGGCTTCTGCTATTTCTTCCCGGCTTTCTTCTGCGGCCTTTTCACCAACTTCAGGGTTACCGCCTGCACCGAGGCCCCGGGTGAGCTTGCTCCCCAGTTGGATTTTTTGGTCTGCTTCTGAGTGTGCCAGCACCTGAGCATCGGTATTGGCAACGATAAATTCAACACCTTGCACTTTGGCTTCAATCATGCGGTTTACGGCGTTTCCGCCACCGCCGCCAACGCCGATCACTTTAATGACCGCAGCGTTGTTTGCAACATTATCATCAAGTTGGAACATGCTATCCCCTCCGAAAAATCGCAATATTTATCTTTATGATATACCATATAACCCTTTCTTGCAATTAATTTCTCAATTTAAGATGCAAGAGTGGGATCGGCTAAGCCTGGTCATTTTCATCCTGGCCCGTTTCCGGGTCTCCTTCAGCAACGGCTTCCGTGGTGCCTTCAACCCGTTGGGCCTCTCTTTCTGCAGAAATGGGCATTCCTGCCCCTTCCATATCCAGGGGAATGGCGCTGCCATCCTGGCCCTTGAGTTTTAAAATAGGCGACTTGCTGTAGCGCATATCAATATACTCTACCTTACCCTGAACGGCGTTGGAAAGAATCACTTGTTTCATAATATCGTTCAAGGCGGACATCCGGCTCTCAATCTTTTTAATACTGCCAATCCGGACCTCAATACCGTTCGAGGTGTAGGCCAGGATATTATCCTTTTCGGCAATATTGATTTCCTGAATGCCGGCCAGCAAGTCTTTGGGCATGGCGTTGACCACGGCCAGGGCTTGTTCAAAGGCTTCGTTTTTTATTTTCCCACCAGGTTGGGGAACGGCCTTTAAGGATATGCCCGTAATGATGGGGATGGTCGTATTCTCTAGGGTTGGGGTGCTGTTGAGTAGTAACCCGTCAGCGCTAAACTGGAGAAAAATCCCCCGGTTGACCAGGACACCGACAGCCCGCCGTTCCTTGACTTCAATGCTCAGGCTGTGGGGCAGGTGGCGGTGGATGCTGGCTTCTTTAATATAGGGGTGGCTTTCCAGAGAGCGGATGGCCTCTCCCTTTTTATATAGGAAAAGGTTCTGCCCCTGGGGGTGGTTGGCCAGTTGGGTCACATGCTGTTTCGATACCGCCTGGTTGCCGGTGATGGCAACGGCATCGATATTCATCAGGGGCGACAAGGCAAGGGAAACGATGATGGTAAAGATGACAGACAGGATAATCGTCAGCTGAAATTCCGCTGAGAGTTTCCTTTTTCTTCCGCCAGCCCGCTCTTCCAGCTGCCCGCTGGGGCTTTCGTCAGCCGGTTCTGCCGGCGAGGGGGTTGGGTCGTTTTTCTTTCTTTTTAACATCGTTCACCTCCTTGTGGACGCTAAAGTGTTAGGATAGGTATTTTTCCTTTAAGGCCTCGACAATATTCGGGGCCTCTTGCCAGATGGAGCCGGCCCCCATGACCAGGACCATATCCCCTGGTTGAAGATGGCCGGTCAATTCTTGGGCGACGGCCTCTTCCTTGCAGAGGGTTCCTGTCCGGCCAGCAGGCAGGCAGTCTAAAATCAGTTGGCTGGAAACCCCTTCGATGGGGTCTTCCCCCGCCGGATAAACGTCTAAAAGAAAAATATCATCGGCTGCAGACAGGGCTGCGGCGAACTTATCCGCTAAAAACTGGGTCCGGCTATAGCGGTGGGGCTGGAAGACTGCGACCACCCGGCCGGTGTGACAGTCTTTGGCGGCCTGGATGGTGGCACTGATTTCTGTGGGATGGTGGGCATAGTCATCGACGACTTGGATGTCTGCCACATCCCCAACCAGCTGAAAGCGGCGCTTGGTTCCATGGAAGCCCCGCAGAGTCGCGGCAATGGCCTCAAAAGACAGGCCCAGGTCCATGGTACAGATGGTGGCTGCCAGGGCATTCTGCATATTGTGGCGGCCGGGAATGATGAGTTCCAGCCGGCCCAGATAGTCGCTGCCCTGGTAAATATCAGCCTCATTGAGGCTGCCCTTTTGCTGGTGGTTACAAATCCGATAATCGGCCTGGTCACTGTAGCCATAGGTCTTTACATCAGCCGGGGCCACTTCTTTGAGGGCCAGGGCCTCGGGGCAGTCGGCACATAGGAGGACGTGGCCATCGACTGCCGTCAGTTGAACGAAGCGGCGGAAAATATCCTGGATGGCCTTGATATCCTTGTAATGATCCAGGTGGTCCTCTTCTACATTGGTGACGATGGTATACCAGGGGTGGAGGTTTAAGAAGCTGCCGTCGCTTTCATCGGCTTCGGCGGCCAGGTATTCCCCCCGGCCCAGCTTGGCATTACTGCCGATTTCATTGATAACGCCACCGACGACAATGGTGGGGTCCAGGTTATTTTTTTCTAAGACCAGGGAAACCATGGAGCTGGTGGTTGTCTTTCCATGGCTCCCGGCGACGCAGATGCCCTTTTGTCGGCGCATTAATTCGCCCAATACTTCTGACCGGTGGCAAACGGGAATATGCAGGGCTTCTGCTGCCCGGCGTTCCGGGTTATCCAGCCGAATCGCCGTGGAATGGACGACCAGGTCCATGTCCTTATGTATGTGGTCGGCAGATTGACCGATGTCAATCCGGGCCCCTAGGGTCATCAGACGCTGGACCCGGGAAGATAGGGCCACATCCGAACCGCTCACCTCATACCCGAGCGCCAGGAGAATTTCGGCAATGGCACTCATGCCGATGCCTCCTATACCGATAAAATGTATTTTTGTCTTGCCTTCAAGCGTCATCTGCGCGCAGCTCCTTCCTACTGAAGACTACCCTGCTTTTCTAATACGGCCATAATATCGGCTAAAGCATTGGGTTTGGCTAAGGCTTTCATCTGCTTGGCCATTCCCCGGCGATAGTCATCGTCATCTAAAAAACGTTCTAAGGTCTCTAACATCAGCGGACCGGTGCACTGGGCATCTAAAATCATCTCCGCAGCGCCTGCATCAACAATGGCCTGGGCATTGTGGGCCTGGTGGTTCTCGCTGGCATAGGGGTAGGGTAAAAGAACCGCCGGCAGGCCAGTGGCCGAAAGTTCCGCCAGGAAAGTCGCACCGGCTCTGCCTACGGCTAGGTCGGCTGCGGCCAGGGCCAGGGGCATGTCATAGAGATAGTCTAATAATTTAAGGCCCGGCGTCCCTGTATCTGATAGGCCGGCTGCCCGAATGAGACCCCGGGTTTCCTCATACCCGTTCCGCCCGCTGATAAAAATCACCTGGACATCCTCACTTTTCAAGAGGGCCGGGAGGATTTGACTCATCGTTTGATTGATGGTCCTGGCCCCTCGGCTACCCCCGGTGATTAAAAGGGTCTTTTTGTCTTCAGCCAGACCAAAGTGGGCCAGGCCTTCCGCCTTTGAATAGCGGCCGATATCGGCCCGGACCGGAAGTCCGGTTACATACATCGGCGTCTTACCCTTAAACCGACCCCGGGCTTCGCTAAAGTTCAGCATTACCCCGTCGGATAAGGGGGCCAGCAGGCGGTTGGTCACCCCCGGGTAGGCATTCTGTTCATGTAAAAAGAGCCGGGCCCCCTGCCCCTTGGCTGCAAGCATGACAGACCCGCAGACAAAGCCCCCGGTCCCGATGACCGTATGGGCCTTAAAATCTTTCAGAATCTGCCGGGCCATCCGAAAACCCTTGCCCGTGGCTTGCAGGGTACGAAGGGTATCCAGGGATAATTTTCGGGTAAAACCCTTCGCTGTAATAGCGGCAAAAGGCAGACCTGTCTTGGGCACAATGTCCGCCTCCAGGCCTGTCTCACTGCCAATATAGAGGATATCCACTTGCGGATATCTTTTTTTTATTTCTTCGGCGATGGCCAAGGCCGGGTAAATATGCCCGCCGGTACCACCACCGGTAACGATCACACCCATTGTCTCGCTCCCCTCATATCCTCGTTATTATATCACGCAATGCGGGAGGATTCATTGATTACTTTTACCTGACCGCTTAACATACCGGGAAAGATTCAGCAAATAGCCCACCGTTGCCAGGGTAACGATCAGGGAGGACCCCCCGTAACTGATGAAGGGCAGGGCAATCCCCGTAACCGGCAGGACACCAACGGCCACCCCCATATTGATAAAGGCTTGGAGGGAAATCATCACCGTCAGGCCAAAGGTCACCAGGGACTTATAAAAGTCACGAATATGCATAGATATCCACAGGCCCCGCCAGGCAAAGGCGATAAAGAGGGCCAGGACACAGCCGGCCCCAATGAGGCCCAGCTCTTCACCGATAACAGCGTAGATGAAGTCGGTGTGGGACCCAAAGAGGTGGCTTAACTTCTGCCCCCCATTACCCAGGCCGACCCCAAAAAGGCCGCCATCTCCAAAGGCATAAAGGCTCTGTACCAATTGAAAGCTCCCGGCCTCCATCTTTTCCGGATCCATAGGGTTAATAAAGCTGGTGAGCCGGGCCAGGCGGTAGGGCTTGTAGGCAACGGCAGCGCCGAAGGCCACTAGGCCCAGGCCCATGGTCCCCAGGATATACTTTTTAGGTGCCCCGGCAATATAGAGCATGGCAAAGAGGCAGCCGGCCAAAACAACGCCGGTGCCCAAGTCTTCAATGACCACCAGGGCCGGTACGACCATCATAGCAATCAGGGTTTTACCGTACTCCGGTAATTCATCGAGCCGGTCCCGGACCTTTTCCAACTGGCCGGCAAAAACCACGACCAGTACCGGCTTGGCTAAGTCGGAAGGCATGAAGCTCATCCCGAAAATGCTGATCCAGCGGCGGGCCCCATACTGGGCATCTGTAAAGAAGGAGGCCACGATAATAAGGCCAATAACGGCAACCAGGGCCACAGGAGCAAAACGGCGAATGATTTCCGGATTAAAAAAGAGCATGATGACCAGGGCCAGGACCCCGCCTATGGTCATAAAGAGCTGGCGGGCGAAGTAATAGCCTCCCTGCCCATGGAGCATGAGACCCTCATAGGAGCTGGAGGACAGGACCATGACCAGGCCCACTGCCAGAAGAATTAGGGAAATCTGCAGGAGCATCAGGTCCGGACCTGTCCGAACCCCCTGGACCTCAGCCCACCTGGCCCGGCGGTAACCGCTGAGCCAGCTTTTTTTGCTATTCTTGTCTTTATGTTTATCTTTCTTGCTTTTCGCCTTCTTATCTTTAAGGGGCTGGTCTTTGACCCGAAAGCGCGAGCCAGTAGCGGGGTCGCCCTGGTCCCGGTGGAGAGACTGGTCTTGCCGGGCCGCCCCAGACTGGCGTTTGGCCCCCTGCCTGTCCGGCTGGCGGTGGGCCTCGTCCGGACGCTTGTCCCCACCCAGGTGGCGGACCAGGTTGGCCTTTTGCGACTTTTTCCGCCGCTCTTCTGCCTCGCTCTGGTCCGACCAGCGGTTTCTAGGAATTTTAGCCATCGAGTTCGTTCACCAACTTCTTAAATAAATCGCCCCGCACCTCATAGTTGGGGAACATATCCCAGCTGGCACAGGCCGGACTGAGCAGGACCACGTCCCCGGGCTGGGCCGCTTGCTGGGCCAGGCTGACGGCTTCTTCAAAGCTTGCGGCCGCGCTGTAGTCTGTATAGGCGAACCGGTCCAGGGCCTGGCGGATATCCGCCTTGGCCTCACCGACCAGGACCACATGCCGACATTTATCCTGAATAAGGGGGACTAAAGGGTCAAAGCTATTGCCCTTATTCCGTCCGCCCAGGATGATCACAATGGGCTCATCATAGGCCTGCAAGGCCTTTTCTGTTGCATCCGGGTTGGTCCCCTTACTGTCATTAACATAGCGGACGCCGGCCAGGTCCCTCACCGGTTCAAGCCGGTGGGCCACACTGTGGAAGGTCCGCAACTGCTGGCAGATATGGGCTTCATCCGCCCCGAAATACAAGGCCCCGAGGACCGCTGCCATGATATTTTCCGTATTATGGGCCCCGGGCAGGGCAATGTCTGATCGGTCAAGCAGGCAGTGGGGCGCATCTTGGGGCTGGAGGCGCACCATCAGCTTCCCCTCTTTTTCCCACATGCCCAGGGGCGGCTGCGCCTTCAGGCTGAAATACCAGACCTGCCCCCCTGCCCGTTCGGCTAATTGGCAAACCGTAGGGTCATCGTAGTTGGCGATGAGGAGGTCTTCCGGCCCCTGGTTTTCAAAAATCCGGGCTTTTGCTTCGGCATAGGCCTCCAGGGTCCCATGCCGGTCCAGGTGGTCCGGGGTCAGGTTCAGGTAGGCCGCTGCATTGGGGCGAAAGCGGTCAATCAGTTCCAGCTGGAAGCTGGATAGTTCCGCCACCACCACGGCCTCTTCCGGCAGGTCCGGAACCGCAGAAATGAGCGGGGTTCCGATATTACCTCCACAAAAAACCGGCGCCCCAAATCCCTCCAGGAGGTGGGCCGCCAGAGCCGTGGTGGTCGTTTTACCATTGGTCCCGGTGATACCAAACCAGCGGGCCCGCCCTTCCCGGTAGGCCAGCTCCGGTTCTGAAATCACCGGAATGCCGGCCGCCAGGGCCTCTTGGACCGGTCCAATCTGCGGCGGCACCCCGGGGCTTAAGACCAGGATATCCGGTTTCAGGGCATCAATATCAGGCCTACCCCAAATCAGCTGGATAGACCGGTTGGCAAAATATTCCACCGTTGCCGCCTCCTTGCCCGGATCAGAATCCGCCAGGATGACTTCGGTATTTTTTTTCCTTAACAGGTAGTCTGCACAGGCCAGTCCGCTCCGGGCCGCCCCGATAATTAAGTAACGCTTCATTTGCTATCCCCTTAATTGTTGCAGCAAAGCCGGGTCAGCCCCATGGACCACCAAGAGGGCCAGGAGCACACTGATCCCGGTGATAATCATAAATAAATACAGCACCTGCTCTTCTTTCAGCCCACCCAGCTCAAAGTGGTGGTGGAGGGGCGACATGCGAAAGACCCGCTTGCCGGTCCGCTTAAAGACCAGGACCTGGATGATAACCGATAAGGCCTCTAGGACATAGACCAGGCAGATTAGGGGCAGGAGCAGTTCTGTCTTGGTCAGCATGGCCAGGCCGGCCATGGCCCCGCCGATGAAAAAGGAGCCGGTATCACCCATGAAAATAGAGGCCGGATGGCGGTTAAAGTAAAAGAAGCCTAAGAGGACACCGATCAGGGCTGCCGAAAAGGCCATCCCCGAGGGCAGCATGTACCACACGGAAATAATGAAAAAACCCACGGCGATGACCAGACTGGTCCCGCTTAAGAGCCCATCCAGGCCGTCCGTTAAATTGGCGGCATTGGTCGTGCCCACCAGGACAATGACCATGACAGCCATATAAAAGACTGGTTGCTTGAGGGCCAGCTGAAAGCCCGGGATCCAAAACCCCGGAGCCAGGCCCACCAGGCCAAGGCCCAAGGCCAAGACCACACCGACGATGACCAGTTGCAGGCCCACCTTTTGCCAGGCCCGCAGGCCCAGCGACCGGTGGTTGAATAGTTTTAATCCGTCATCTAAAAAACCGATCAGACCAAAGAGGCTGGCGCACAAGACCAGGAAGACGGAATACCGGTTCACCCCATTGGTCAGGAAGACGGCCAGGGCCATGACCGGCGCAAAAACGGCCCCGCCCATGGTCGGCGTGCCTTTTTTTTGCAGGTGGCTCTGAGGCCCCTCTTCACGAATTTCCTGCCCAAACTTCATCCGGGTCAGGATCGGAATAAGCTTGCGGGTGGCCACGACTGTCAGAAAAAAACCAAGGGCCAAAGCTAATATTGACAGAATAAAATTCAAAATAGTTCCCTCCAGACGTCAGATTAATCCGCCGACAATGGTATCCATGTGCATACTGTGGCTCCCCTTCACCAGGAGCACCGCATCAGCCGGCAGCTGGTCCTGCAGGTAAGCCAGGGCCTCAGCGCTATCTTCCACGGTCACCACTGCCTCTGCAGGCAGGCCGGCAGCAATGGCTGCCTGGGCGGTATCTTTCGTCAAATCTCCAACACAAATTAATTTTTCTAAGGCCAGGGCGGCAAAGGTCTCCCCAACTGCTGCATGCCCCGTTTTTTCATAGGGGCCCAGCTCATACATATTGCCAATACAAGCCCAACGGGGCCGGTCCTTGTAGCCGGCCAGGACTTTCAAGGTGGCCTGGACAGAGGCCGGGTTGGCATTGTAGCTATCGTTTAAAATCAGCCTTTGGCCCGATACCACCTGCTCCATCCGGTTGGACGACAGGGGAAAGGCCCCAGCCAGGCCCTTTTGGATACTTTCAGGCTTTTCGCCTAGGGCCAGGGCGGTGGCAATGACCAAGAGGGCATTCTCCACCTGGTGCTGGCCGGCATAGGGCAGGTCCACGGGAAAGGACCCTGCTGGCCCACAAAAGTGAAAGCGACTCCGGTCGGTATCCAGGACCAAGTCTCTAGCATAGTAACGCGTATTGGCGCCGGCTTCAAGGCTGGTCCATAAAAAAGAGGCTGCGGTTTCTTTTAAATAGGGGGCCAAGAGGTCTCGGTCGGCCTCCCTTACTGCAATTGTACCATTTTGTGGCACATATGGGAATAATTCACTTTTTGCCCTGGCAATCCCCGCCTGGCTGCCGAGGATTTCTGCGTGGACAATACCGATGTTGGTGATGAGGGCATGGCTGGGCCAGGCGATATTGGCCAGGAAGGCAATTTCCCCGAAACCAGACATGCCCATCTCAACGATAAGGATATCTGTCTCCTCGGTGAGCCGGGTTAGGGTCATGGGGAGGCCCAGTTCATTGTTTTGGTTTTCATGGGTCACCACCACTTGGTGGTCTTGCCGGAGGACATGGGTCAAGAGGTCCTTGCAACTGGTTTTCCCCTGGCTCCCGGTGACGGCAATCACCGGCCCCTGGAAGCGGATCCGCATGAAACGGCCCAGGGCCTGCATAAAGGCCAGACCATCTTCCACTATAATATGGGCTGCGCCGGGGTAATCATACGCGGCATCGGCCACATAGCCGATGGCCCCCTTTTCCAGGGCCGTCGGGATATAGTCCGCTCCGTTGACCCGGTCGCCTTGGATGGCCACAAACAAGTCCCCCGGGCTGACTTCCCGGCTATCAAAGACGACCCGGGCCGGTATCTTGGCCTCCCCCTTATGGGGATAGCCTAGGGCATGGGCCAATTGGTCTGTATCTAGTTGGTACATAAGACACCTCGATATTTTATGACTAAAACGAAGAAGCCGGGTCCTCGGCAAGGAAAACCCGGATCATTCTTCTAGCTATGAAATCAATCCATCTCAAGGGGTTTGAGATGAGGGAGTTGACGACTTTTTGCTACCTGTGGTGGTTTGTTCTTTTGCCTTGGCGGCTTCCTGGGCCTTTTTCTCTTCTTCAGCGGCCCGTTCATCTTCTACATCCCGGATATTGGATTGCTCGCGGGTAGAGGCAAATTTAACAGATACCGTTGACCCGGTCTGCACCACCGCCCCGGCTGCCGGGGTCTGGTACCAACACAAGCCGCTACCATCCAGGCTGGCCTTAAGGCCTAGGCCGGTTAAAAGGTGGTCCACTTCTTTAAGGGTCAGGCCCGACAGGTCCGGTAGGGTGACTTGTTCTGCCTTGGGATTACTCAGGTAAGCCCTGACCTGACTGCCTGTTGCCAGCCGGGTCCCGGCCAGGGGCAGGGCAGCCGCAACGTCTGACCCACTGCCAACGTACTCAACCTGGAGGCCTGCTTCCTGCATGCGGAGGCGGAAGGCTTCAGCATTCATGGGCAGGTCAACCTTGGGCACCTGGCCCAGGTTCTTGACTTCCGGCTCTTCAATGCTCTTGTCCGGCAGGGAAGAGGGAATTTCATAGTAGCGCATGATGTCCTTGACAATCCCGGAGAAAACCGGCCCTGCCACAGTCCCGCTGGAGGCGGTGGTCCTAGGGCTGGATACGATAACGATACAGGCAATTTTCGGGTCACCGGCCGGGGCAAAACCGCCAAAGCTCATAATGTAGTCACCCTTTTCATAGCGGCCTTCCCGGGCGATTTCGGCCGTCCCGGTTTTACCGGCTACCCGATAGCCAGGGACAGCGGCCTCCTTCCCGATGCCTTCCGTGACAACCGCTTCCATCATTTCCTGGACCTGTTCTGCCCGTTCGCTGCTTAAAACCCGCCGGACCTCTTCAGGCTTGACCTCCTTAATGGTCTTCCCGTCCCGTTCGGTGATTTTTGAAATAATTTGCGGCTTCATGAGGGTCCCCCCATTGGCAATAGCCGAAATGGCATTGACCATCTGGATGGGGGTGTAGGCATTGGCCTGGCCAATGGACATGGCCGCCAAGTCCAGGGGAACGGCCTGGTCTTCGGGAACTAGGACCGGGTTCGACTCGGCCGGAAGGTCAATGTTGGTTTTGCGGGTAAAGCCAAAGCCATGGAGATAGTCGTAAAACCGTTCTTTACCCAGCCGGGCGACACTCTTGGCCATGACGATGTTACAACTCATGGCCAGGCCGGACCGGAGGGTCATGGGACCTTGCCCGTTCGGGTAGGTCCAGCACCGGAGTTCATGGCCGTTAATTAAAATGCTGCCCGGACAATTGTACTGGCTCTGGGGGGTGGCCACGTCGTCATCTAAAAACATAGAGGCACTGACGACCTTAAAAACGGACCCCGGTTCATAAACCTTGGATACTGCCGGGTTCTGCCAGTTTTTCTCATCGGACTTGGCATAGTTATTTGGGTCAAAATCCGGCAGGCTGCACATGGCCAGGATATTCCCGGTGTCCACTTCCTGGACGATACAGGTGATCCCCTCCGGGTCAAACTGCTCTGAAGCCTTGGCCAGTTGCCGCTCGACAATATACTGGATGGTCCCATCAATGGTCAGGTAGATATCGTCCCCGGCCGTCGCCGGGATTGACTCCCGGATGGACTGGGGGATGATATTGCCCTTCCCGTCATATTCAACCAGGAGCTTGCCGGGGTTCCCGGCTAAAATCGAATTACACTGGAGCTCTATGCCGCTGAGCCCCTGGTTGTCCACCCCGGCAAAGCCCAAGACTTGAGCGGCCAGGCGGCTTTTGGGGTATTCCCGCTTGTACTCATCGGTAAAGCCGACCCCGCGGAAGTTTTCCTTTTGCAGTTTTTCAATAGCCTTGTTGTCGGCGTGTCTCTTCAGCCAGCGGAAGTCACTGGTCTTATCGTTCACAGCGGCCAGGACGTCACTCTTGGACATGCCCAGGCTTTTAGCCAGGGTATCGATGACCTTGTCCTTATCCTTTAATTTGCGGATCTCAGCCGGCGTAATATACACAGACTTCCGCTTGACACTAATGGCCAGGGCCTCGCCCTTGCTGTCGTAAATGAGTCCCCGGTCCGGCATGACAGAGACCTCCTGCAACCGGTTGGACAGGCTCATGCTACTGAAAGATTCATTGGCAAACACTTGCACATAAAGGAGTTTGCCCATAATTAATAAGCCAATAAAAAAGGCGATGCCCATGATGGCGCCAATGCGATTTTTATTTCTCATCGACGCCCTCCGGCGGTTTCTTCAGCTTCTTTTTTCTGGGCCGCCAGGGTAGCCTTGGACGGTTGGTAGGTCAGGACCCGGTCCGGCATGACCATGTCCATTTTTTCAGTGGCCTGTTTTTCAATCCGGGCTAGGTTACCCAGGGCCGCATATTCCTGCTCCAATTGAGCATTGACGGCCTTGATTTCAGACAAGCGGGACTGAGCCTCACTGACCCGGTAGCCCATGGTCTGGACAGCACTGTATTGGGCCGCCACTAAAAGGCCCAGGACAAAAATAAGGGCCACCGCCCGCAAGCGGGGAAACTTAAAGATGGCCCTGCTCTTTTCAGCAGGCTTCACTTGTTCTTTGGACTTATCTTTTATGCGTAAGGCCCGCTTGTACCGGTCATCCGGCCTGGCTTCAAAGCGATTGCCGGCCTGCTGGCGACCCTTGTAGTCATGGTAGTAGCCTGACTGAGTCATGGTTATCTCTCCTGTCAGATGATTTTTTCAACAACACGCAGCTTGGCACTGGCTGCCCGTCGGTTATGGTCTAATTCTAAACTGCCGGCAGTGATCGGCTTCCGGGTGATGATCCGTACCGAGGCCACCTTGCCACAGGTACATACCGGCCATTTTGGCGGACAAAGGCAGGATGCCGCCAGGTACTTAAATTTATTCTTGACAATCCGGTCTTCTAAGGAATGAAAGCTGATGATGGCCAGGCGGCCACCAACTTGGAGTACATCTACCAGGCGGTCGATGGCCTTTTCCAGGGCCCCCAGTTCATCATTGGTTGCAATCCGCAAGGCCTGGAAGGTACGCTTGGCCACATGGGAGTCTTTTTCCCGGGCCCCCTTGGGGATGGCCCGTTCGATGACATCGACCAGTTGGAAGGTGGTCTCAATCGGAGCCAGGGCCCGGCGTTCACAAATAAGCGCCGCAATCCGGGCAGCCCATTTTTCTTCTCCATAGTCCTTGATCAGGTCATGAAGGGCTTGTTCAGAAAGCTCGTTGACCACGTCCCGGGCACTGGGCCCCTGGCTCCGGTCCATCCGCATATCCAGCGGCGCATCGTGCATATAACTAAAGCCTCGGTCCGGGGTATCTATCTGTGGGGAGGATACGCCGATATCCAATAAAATACCGTCAATCCCCTCAGGGTAGTCCTGGGCAACAAAGTCTGCTAATTCAGTGTAATTGGCATGGTAGGCCTTGACCCGGTCGCCATAGGGGGCCAGGTGGGCCCGGGCTGCAGCTAAGGCAAGCTCATCCCGGTCTGTCGCAATGATCTGACCGTCCGGCGCCGAGGCCTCCAGGATGAGGCCCGCATGGCCACCGCCACCCAGGGTCCCGTCGGCATAAACGCCTCCGGGCTTGACCGCTAAGTGGGTCAGGACTTCTTCAGCTAGAACCGGTATATGTTGAAACATGCTTCCTCCTATAAACCGATGTCAAAGGGTTCAATCAGCTCTGCCAGTTGCTCAAAAGAGCCGGCATTACCAGCTTCATAGGCTTCCCAGCGGTCGGTCCCCCATATTTCTATCCGCTCGCTCATACCGATAACAACAACGTTTTTATCCAATTCGGCATAGCCCTGCAGGCCCTGGGGGATGGGAATCCGTCCCTGTTTATCGCATTCTATTTCACTGGCGCTGGAAAAGAAGAAACGGGTGAAGGATCGGGCATCCTGTCTGGTCAAGGGTAGGTGGGCCAGTTTTTTGGAAAGGGATTCCCAGGCATCGATGGGAAAAACAAACAAGCAACCATCCAGGCCCTTGGTCACCACACACCGTCTCCCCAGGCCTTCGCGAAACTTACTGGGGATGATCAGACGTCCCTTAGCGTCCAAACTGTGTCTATATTCGCCTAAGAACATCTGCCACCCCCCTTTCTCTACAAAAGTCTGCCTTTCGAAACCCTTTTGCTCCACTTTATACCACTTTACACCACATTGCCTCTTTAATCCAGCCCCCAGCCCAAAGAGGAGGGGTTCGGAACATACATTCCGAACGTTTTTTCCCAGCAAAAAAGCCGACCTATAGCGGTCGGCTAATTGATAAATTTTATTTATATATATTCATCTGCTAATTTTATGATTTTTATACAACTACGTTTTCAGGTTTACCGGCCAGGAAGGCGGCAATGTTGCCGAAAACAATGTGGGCCCGTTTAACAAAGGCCTCATCTGTCGCAAAGGCCACATGGGGCGTCAGGAGAGTATTGGGGGTATCGAAGAGGGGGTTGTCGGCTTCCAGGGGCGGCTCGGTATAGAAGACATCCACTGCTGCCCCACCAATGGACTGGTCTTTCAGGGCCTTGGCCAGAGCTGGAATATCGACAATCGGGCCCCGGGCACAGTTGATAAGGATGGCGGTGTCCTTCATCTTGGCCAGCTCATCAGCCCCGATAAAGCCCTTGGTATCGGCATTGCTCGGCAGGTGGATGGAGACAACATCACTTTCCTTGAGCAGGGTATCCAGGTCTACAAACTCACAGTTCGGCACGTCTTTTTTACTCCGGTTAAAGGCCAGGACCCGGCAACCGAAGGCATTGGCCACCTTGATGACTTGCTGGCCAATGGCCCCGGCCCCGATGACCCCAAAGGTAAGGGCGGATAATTCCTGGCCCACCAGGCCATCCTTGGTGCCCCCTTGGCGCACTGCTTGGTCACATTCCCGGATATTCCGCAGAAGGGAAATGACCATCCCGAAAACCAGGTCAGTCACCGCTTCGTTGGAGTAGCCGGAGGCATTACAAACGGTCACCCCGCGTTCCTTAAAGACATCAACAGGAATGTGGTCAAAACCGGTGAAGGCCACCGCTAGGAGCTCAATTTTTTCCAGGCTCCGGGCAACCTTTTCGCTCATCGCCTGGTTGGCAATCACAACGATTTCCGCATCTTTTGCCCGATCGATCATTTCCTCATCACTTTGCGCCCTTTGGTCATAGAGCACCAAGTCAGCCTGCCCATCCAGCTTTTCATCGACCAGCTGGTGGAGCAGGTCATCCGGCACAGCCAAGGGTTCTAACACAACTATTTTTTTCATAACTAATCACCTTTCTTCGTTGAGGATGAATTAACTAAAATATACATCAATTCTGTCCCTTTTACAAGCCGACTTCCCCAGCTAGGAGCTGGGCCAAGAGTTCAGCCGGTTCATCTAAGAAAAGACCGGCCCCTGCCGCCTTTAAGGCTTCTTCAGATCGAAAGCCCCAGAGGCAAAAGGCCCCGGCGACCTGGGCCTGCTGGCAGGTGGCCACATCCACTTCCGAGTCGCCGACATAACAGACCTCTTCCGGCTTTAAGCCCATATCACTGACCATTTGTAAAAGCATGGTCGGATCCGGTTTGCGAGGGTTGCCCTCCTTATGCCCCATAATGATGGAAAAGCGGTCCGGGAAAAAATGCCGGACCAGGGCCTCCGTCGCCCCGTGGGGTTTATTGCTCAAAACCCCCAGGCTATAGCCGGAAAGGGCCAGGCTTTCCAGCAGGTCAACGACCCCCGGGTAGGGCCGGGTCTTCCGGGTCATGTTTTCCCTATAGTGGGCCATAAAGGCCCCATGCACCTGGCTAAGGGTTGCCGAGTCAGTCCCTGCAGGGACGGCCTGGCGGATTAAATGACGAACGCCATTGCCAACGAAATGGCGCACCTCTTCACGGCTCCGCTCTGGAAAAGAGAAATCTCGCAGAGCGGCATTTACCCCATCTGCGAGATCCTCTAGTGTATCCAGAAGCGTCCCGTCAAGATCAAAAATGATGCCTTTGATCGACATATGACAGCTCCTTTTTATTTTTTACCTTGAACCTTACCAACGACAAAAAGCAAAACAACAGCCCCTAGAACAGCTGTCCCGATGGTTGGTAAGTTAATTCCCGTAATTTGGCCGTGGCCGATGAAGGATAATAAAAAGCCGCCAATAACGGCCCCTACAATACCGACACCAATATTAGCCATGGCGCCCATTTGAGCATTTTTACCCATGATGATACTAGCTATCCAACCGGCTAAGGCGCCGACGATTAACCAAGAAAGAATTCCCATAGTAAAGCCTCCTTATCATATATACATTAAGTGTTCACTGTCTTATATATAACCGCTACCGGCTACTTTTTAAACATGACCCTTCAAATAAAAAACGCTGCCACCGGGCCTCTACCGGCATTGACAGGTTGCGGTAAAGGGGGTGGACAGCGTTTTTTACATATCTTTTGGATGGATCCGCTTGAGTTTTAAGGATAAAACGAGGCCAATGACGCAGGTCAGACCGGAGGATAAGAAGACTGCATCGACCCCCATGAGGGTGGCCCCTTCAGTAGACATGGTAGCCGCAAAGTAGGCCGTTACCTTTTCATACATCAGGGTAAAAACGGATAAGGAAAGGCCAGTGATCATGAGCTTAATCCAGTTAATTAGGGTGGACCCATCGTCACTTTTTTCCTTGGGCAGCTCACGCATCCCATGGTCAGTAATGGGCATGCCCAGGAGGCCAATCCCCAGGTAGCGGAAGCAGAAAAAGACCATGGCCAGGACAAGCGGGGTCGTCAATTGCAAAAAGCCCAGGGTGATGCTCCCGGCACACAGGGCCACCCAGCCTAAAATAATAACCGTCTTCGAAGGCATCCGGTCATACATGGCCTGGGCCACAGGGGCCCCGCCAACTGAAAATACGGCCGGAATTAGGAGCAGAAGGCCCATGGTCAGTGGGCTATAACCCTTGACCATCTGGAAGTAGATGGCAAAGATAAAGGGCCCCAGGGCCAGCCCCATGGACAGGAGCCCATTGCTGACCAGGGTCAGGGTGTACTCCCGGTTGCGCATGACAGTGAAGTCTAGGACCGGGTTGGTCAGGCGGAGTTGCCGGCGGACAAAGCAGAAAACAAAGAAGCTCCCCCCAACCAGCATGCCTAGGACAATTGGTGAGGTAAAGCCCAGGTTGGTAGCCAGGCTAAAGGATAAGAGAACCGGCAGGCAGCCCACGGCCACAAAGGCAAAGCTGAGCCAGTCAATCCGTTCCGTCGTATGGGCCTCTTCCTTGGGCAGGTAGGCCAGGGATAAGTAAATGGCCAGGATGCCCAGGGGGACGTTAAACCAAAAAATCCACTTCCAACTGGCTACAGCCAGGATGAGGCCGGCAATAACCGGACCTAAGGCCGGCCCCAGGGACAGGCTCATGTTTTGGATGGTTAAGTATAAGGACTGTCTATGGCGAGGGATGTAGCTGTAGATAATGATCATCGTCGTCGGAATTAAGGCAACCCCGGCCAGACCTTGAAGTCCCCGGACAATGATGAGCAGGTAGATATTCGAGGCCAGGCCCGACAGGATGGATAAGACCACATAGGCCCCCATGCTCATAATAAAATAGTTTTTAAGGGTAAAGAGCCGGGTAAAATAACCGGCCAGGGGGCTGACAACCCCCATCACTACGGTGTAACCAATGCTGATCCACTGGACCAGGGTCACTGAGGTATTAAACTCCTGTATAAAGCGGGGAACAGCCACATTGACAGACGATACATTGAAGAGGGCCAGGAAGGCTGCAATGATGATAATGGCCCCCATGGCCCGCTCCTGCTTCCGCCGCTCTAAGGCGGCTTCGGTTGGCGTTTGCGCCACTGACATCCTATCTCTCCTTTCTTCCTAGGACCACGCGGTCGTGGCCTTGCCAATCATAATGGATGACCAGGTCTTGAAAGCCTGCCTGGCGGAATAAGTGAACCACAGCCTCCCCCTGGCCGGCCCCTATTTCACAGGCCATGTAGCCGCCGGGCCTGAGGTAGGTCAAGCCCTCTTGGGCCAAGCGGCGGTAAAAATCCAGGCCATCGGCCCCGCCCCAGAGGGCCAGGTGGGGCTCCTGCCGGACCTCTGCCGGCAGGGTCTCCATGTCTGCACTGCTGATATAGGGGGGGTTGGCGGTAATGAGGTCAAAGGTCTGGCCCTGCCAGGGGGCAAAGAGGTCCCCTTCGGCAAAGGTTATCGCGACGGCTAGCCGGCGGGCATTGGCCCGGGCCTGGTCCAAGGCCTCGGGACTGATATCCGAGGCAAAGACCTCCCAGGCCGGACAACGCCGGGCCAGGGCAATGGCCACCACCCCGCTACCGGTGCAGAGGTCCAGCAGGCGGAAGGGGCCTTCAGCTACCAGGGCCAGGACCTGGTCAACCAGGATTTCCGTATCAAAGCGGGGAATTAAAACCCCTTCACCGACCTGTAAGGAAAAATCGGCAAAGGGGGCCTCCCCTAAAATATACTGCAGGGGCCGGTGGTCTAAAAGCTGCCGGATCCCCCTGGTAAAGACCTCCTCCTCTGCCGCTAGAGCCGGCTCATCCAGGTGGGCCAGGGCCAGGGCCCGGTCCATATCCCGGGCATGGACCATCAGCCGCTCCACAGCCAGCCGCCGGTCCCGGCCGACTTGGGCCAGGGCCTCGTTAAATAAGCCTTGCCAGGTCTTAGGAGATGTCACGGGCAGCCTCATCTAATTGGCGGGCTTGGTTGGTGGACACCAGGGCATCGATAAGTTCATCTAATTCCCCGTCCAGGACCTGGTCCAGCTTGTGGATGGTCAGGTTGATCCGGTGGTCGGTGATCCGCCCCTGGGGGAAGTTATAGGTCCGAATCCGTTCGCTGCGGTCCCCGGACCCGATCATGGACCGACGGGCTTCCGCTTCAGCCCCGTGCTGTTCGGCCATCACCTTTTCGTACAAGCGGCTTTTTAAGACCTTGAGGGCCTTTTCCTTGTTCATCTGCTGGGACTTTTCATCCTGGCAGCTGACCACAATGCCGCTGGGTTCGTGGGTGACCCGGACGGCACTCTGGGTGGTGTTGACACTCTGCCCCCCGGGGCCGGAAGAACAAAAGACGTCTACCCGGACATCATTCATATCCAGGTCCACTTCCACATCCTCTGCTTCAGGTAGGACAGCGACCGTTGCGGCACTGGTATGGATCCGGCCGCCGCTTTCTGTGGCCGGGACCCGCTGGACCCGGTGGACACCCCCTTCAAATTTTAATTTTGAATAGGCCCCCTTACCCACAATCATAAAGGTGATTTCCTTGTAACCGCCGCCATCGGTGGCATTGGAGTTCATGATGTCGACCTTCCAGCCGCAGTCTTCGGCATACCGGGCATACATCCGGAAGAGGTCGCTGGCAAAGAGGGCGGCCTCGTCCCCGCCGGTGCCGGCCCGGACTTCCATGATGACGTTCCGTTCATCATTGGGGTCCTTGGGCAGGAGCAGGAGGTTGATTTTTTCCTCCAGGGCAGTAATCCGGTCATTGAGTTCATGTAGTTCTTCCTTGGCCATATCCACCATATCCGGGTCATCTTCGGCTTCAATGATTTCCCTGGTGTCCTCTTTTTCCTGTAAGAGGCCGCTGTATTCACGCCAGGCCATGACCACGTCTTCCAGATCTGCCCGGGCCTTGGCTGTTTTGCGAAACTCTTCCTGATTGGAGAGTAGAGCTGGGTCAGCCATGGCCTGGTTCAATTCTTCAAAACGTTTATCTAATGCGGGAAGTTGTTCAAACATGGGCTTCCTCCTTTTAAGGTCGTATGTACAAAATAATGCCCCTGGCAACCAGGGGCATATATATTTTACGCTTATCCCAGCAAATGTGCAAGCCTAGTCTTGATAGGTCGCCACAAGGGCCTTGAGGTCTTCGGTATGGTCCTGGAGAAATTCCTCCCAGGCCTGGCCGGAGGCCTTCTGCCGGGCTATGAGCTCCTGTAGAAAGCTTTCTAGGTCTTTTAGGGCAATGGAGCCAATATTTTGGCCCAAGGTAAAGCCCTCCTGATCGTCAGTGGCTGAACCGCCGACAACCACCTCAAAGACATCATTGGCAAAGTCCGCATGGTCAGACTTCTTCCCCCAAAAGGCCAGGGGGCGAACTTGGTGACCGGAGCAGGAGTTCATGCAACCGGAAATACCCATCTTGGGTAAGTCATCCGGGTCAAACTTGCTCAGAATGTCATTGACGGCCGAGTTGTGGGCCAGGCCAAAGCGGCAGAGGTCTGCCCCAACACAGGCAATCCGGTTCTGCTGGTCGCCAACGGCATGGGCCGCCATGTAGGGGGCCATCATATCCAAAAGGGCCAGGGCGTCGTCCCCGGCCAGGTCACGAACGACCACTTCCTGCTCTGCAGACAGGGCCAATTCCGGCCGGTATTCCAGGTAGTTGAAGAACTTGTCCAGCGTCTGGACAAAGTCGACCGGGACAATGCCGGCCGGCACCGGCAGGTAGACGCTGTAAATGCCTTCAAACCGGGTCGGGACCATGTTGGGGTGGGTCCGGTCAGCCGGCTCTCCCCAGTCTCTCTTGCGGAGGGCATCCTTGGGCAGCCCGGCAATGTCCTTAGCCTTGACCTGGTTATAAGCCGTCCGGAAAGCCGCGATGAAGCCCTCTTCGCCCAGTTCGCGGATTTTAAACCGCATCCGTTTTTTACCAATCTTACTATCGGCAAAGAGGTCGATAAAGACCTGGGCGTAGGCCTCCATGGCCCGCAAAACGTCCTTGGCCGGGATAAAGTCTAATAGGGTAACGGCCAGGCGGGGCATGGCCCCCAGGCTCCCGCCACCCAGGACGGTAAAGCCTGCCTCACCGGCCTCATTCCGTCGGGCGACAAAGCCAATATCGGCGTAAGAAATAGAGGCTAGGGCATCCGGTGCAGAGGTCATGGAGGGTTTTAACTTCCCGGGCACCTGGGCGGACCGGCCCAGGCCACTGCTCTGCCATTCACTAATGGCTAGGGCATAGGGGTAAACGTCAAAGGCCTCGTCCTGGCGCAGGCCCGAATCCGGATTGATGACCACGTCGCCTTTTTTCCCGACGGGCTGGAAACTGGCCTGGCTGACTTCCTCCAGGAGGCTTTCCGCTAAAACCGGGTCAGCACCGTAAAGGCGGGCATTCTGCCGGGTGGTAATCCGCAGGTCCAGGTCCGGGTGCTTGTCTAAAATTTGTCTTAAGGTATGCCACTGGGTCACCGACAGGCGGCCGGCCGGCAAGTGGGCCCTGACCACTACATGTTTGGCATCCCTTGCCCAATAACTCCCTGCCGGGGTCGTTTCGTCATACTTATTCTGTGAACTCATGTCATCCTCCTTGCCGATTTCCGTTCCAACTCATTGATGAATTTTTTTGTTGCTACCGTCAGCGTTTCCTGCAAGGCTTCCGGTTTAACTTTATGAAGGGGTAAAAAGGGGGGCGGCGGAATCGGATGGTCGCCAATATCCTTTTCAAACAGCATGAGGTCCAACCAGGCTCCCCGCTTATAAGCCACTTTAGAATAAGTGGCAATCGGGCTAAAGCCCATGCCCAGGTGTAAACCAGCACTGGGTTCATTGTCCCGGACAATCATGCCATAAACGGTCTGCACGTGCTGGTAGTCCAACAGCTGAATGACGGTGCCGTACAAGAGCTTACCCAGGCCATAGCCGGACCAGTCTTCATCTAAATAAATGGACAGCTCAGCGCTCCAGTCATAGGCCGGACGAGCCCGGTACCTATGCGCATAAGCGTAGCCACAGAGGTCATCCCCCACCTGGGCTACGACAAAGGGGTATTTTTCAAGGACGCCGGCAATCCGGTCGCGGAAGGCCTCCAGCTTAGGGACCTCTGCCTCCGTTGTCAGCCAGGTCATGCTGATATAGGGGCGGTATATGTCCAGTAGGGCTTCCGCATCCTCTACGGTCGCCAAGCGAATATAGGCCATATCTTTCATGGGCCGGTAATCTCCTTTCACCCTTAATGTTGTGCAGCGAGATAGGTCATCTGAGTAAAGGGCACCGGCTCTTGGTCTTTTTCGGCTAAGCGGACTTTTTCCAAGGCCACCAGGGCCACTTCCAGCATATCTTCATCCGGTTCAGCGGTGGTCATCCGCTGAATCTGCATGCCCGGCCAGGCAATGAGACGGACGATGGGGCGGTCCATATGCCGGCCGGTCCACTTGAGGATTTCATAACTCACCCCTGCAATGACCGGTAGCAAAAGTACCCGAGAAAAGAGCCGTAAGAGGATGTTGTCCACGCCGGTAAAGGAAAAGACAAAGATACTCACGACCATGACGATAAAGAGAAAGCTGGTCCCGCACCGGGGGTGGAGCCGGGAAAAGCGTCGGGCTGAAGCTGGCGCCAAGGGGGCCCCTGTCTCATAGCAGTGGATGCTCTTGTGTTCAGCACCATGGTATTGGAAGACCCGGTGAATATCGGGCATTTGTGCAATCAGGCAAATATAGAGGAGGAAAATCCCGACCCGCAGGACCCCTTCAAGGAGGTTTTGGGCCAGGACCCCGGAAATCCAAGGACCGGCGGCATGGGCCAAGACCACCGGCAGCAGGAAGAATATCCCAATCGACAGCAAAAGGGACATGAGGACGGTTAAGGCCATTTGCCAGGGCTTGACCGCCTCTTCCTTTGCATCCATCCCCCCGCTTAAGTTCATATTCGTTGACCAGCTCAAGGCCTTCATGCCAACGACCAGGGATTCAACCATATTGACGCTCCCCCGGATGAAAGGCAGGCGCAAGATCGGATGCGCCTCCCCCCAGGGGGTAAAGGGGGTTACCAGGCTTTCTATCCGCCCATCATCTAGGCGCACAGCCATGGCCTGGTGGTGCTTGCCCCGCATCATCACGCCTTCAATGAGCGCTTGTCCACCATAAGATTTTTGCATGTTAGCTTTTTCTCCATCTGTATATCATATCCGCATATTACTCAACTGCTATCAAGTTTTTCGCATCAGGTAATTCCCTACCCCAATGATAAAAATTTGCAACCAATTGGACCGTTTCCGCCGTATGTGGCCGCTCTTCTTTGCTGGTAAAGTAGGGCTGCAGGGTGTCGTCAATAATACCTTTTTCAGTTAAATACTGCCGATAGCTGGCGAAATCATCCGGTAAATGAACACCCTCGAGCTTTGCAACCTCCCTTGCCAAGGAACCGATCACTTGTCGTGCCGGGGGATTATCGTTCACTTCAACGACCGGATCCGGCGGGAAACCCAACTTCCGTAAAGAGCCATTAATTAAATTCTGATATTGATTTTTTGATACCTCTTCATCCAGTTTGTAGTTATTGTCATAACCGCCACCGATAAAGGCTAAGCTCCGCATGGTCTTAAGGCCAGGATAGGCCCAATGAGACATAATGGGCTCTTGAGTTTGTTCATGCGTCAAATTCACACCCTGCTCAACCAGGCGAGTTTGTAAACTTTCGACCTGTTTTTCATTATAGCAGAGCTCTCGTGGCGTCAAAGACTGCTCCCGGGCCAATGCCGCTGCAGCACCTGCGGCTTGACCACAAGCCATCCCTGTTGGCACAATACGTGCACTGCCCGCTGCCATTGACCTATACCCTGCACTTCGCCCAACGATCAATAAATCATCTACTTTTTTCGGAACTAAGGACCGTAAGCCGATAGCGTACTGGTCTGGAAAGCCAATCACAATGCCAAAGGTTTGTGTTTTTGAAGGCTGAACATCAACGGGATAGCTGGTCACTGCAATCATATCTGCCTGTGGTCGGTTTTCCAAGACATCGTCAACGGTTAACATGTACTCGCATTCCATATGGCGACTTTCGCGAACATAGAGCTCTTTTGCAACCGTTTCAAGCTCCGCTTTTTCAAAGCCAACACAGGTTTTACGCAAATAGGGTACTATTTTTTCCAGTTCTTTTTTACCACGGGCTATCCCATCTGCTCGACTATCCGGGTCTAGAGGATTGACGCCGAAAATAATC
This sequence comes from Peptococcus simiae, assembly GCF_046569735.1. Classification (GTDB taxonomy): domain Bacteria; phylum Bacillota; class Peptococcia; order Peptococcales; family Peptococcaceae; genus Peptococcus; species Peptococcus simiae_A. Next base: position 54,116 of record NZ_JBKICG010000013.1, read on the forward strand.
AAGGCATTAAATAAAACGGTACCATCATTTTGACGACTCATGTTAAACCCACGTAAGCGAATATTTTCGTTAGTTGGTTTATACCCATAGCCCTCCTTAAGATAACCCCAGGCCAGGTTATCCCGGGCCCCCATATCCGTTGACCCGCCAGTAACTTCCCCTTTAGCCCGTTGCATATTCAAGTGCCGCGTGATTTTATCCCAATCCAGCCCCTTTAGGCCAAAAACAAGGGTGACACCCATTTCTCGATCTTTTTCACCAATATCTTCACCGGCATAGGTATAGGGGACGCCCGCAGCTGCAGCTACATCAGCATCTGTAGTCGCATCAATGACGATATCACCCTTATAAGTTTTTTCTCGACCATCTTCGGTCACTGTGACCCCCTTAATCTTGTCCCCCTTCATCACGGGCTTTTGAAATACGCTGTTTACCCGCAAAGTCAGATTATCTTCCGCCTTTACCATATCATAAAAAACTTGTCGCGCTTTATCAATGTCAAAACCGGAGCCCCCAACAGCTTTAAAGAACTCCTCGTAAATCCCACGAACCAGGACCTCACCCTTCCGTGTCTCCGGTATATCAATAAAATTTAGTTCACCATCCGTATATAGGCCACCTAACTGTGCACTGGAACATAAGAGCAAGGTCTTTTGGTTATTTCGTGCAGCCGATATAGCGGCAACGATGCCTTCAGGATCACCACCAACAACAATGACATCATAGTCACTCGGCACATGCTTTTCATTAATAATTTCCGCAACGGCAGTCTTGCCGCCTTCTCCCTTTTCCTGACCACAACCGGTCAAGGCCAAAGAACAAATCAACAAAATCCCTAATGCCTTTAACATCTTTTTTTTCATCTACACTTGACTCCTTTCACACGCAAGGCGGCAGCGGTCATGGGTTTTCCACTGCGGCGTACCGTCTCTAATGCCAGGACGTCAATTGAATCAATGACATCTTCATCCGGCAGGGCGAGGTCGCGTTTTAAAACAGACAACTCGGTGCAGCCTAAAACCAGGCAGTTGGCCCCTTTTTGGCGCAGGTGGTTGGCTATTTCTTCAAAATCCGCCAGGGCCACCGGTTGACCGGCTTTGACGCCCTGGTAAATCATGTCCATTAACTTCTTTTGCATGGCCGGGTCACAGGTGACCCAGCTGCAGCCGCTTTCCTCAGCGGCCTTCTGGTAGCTTTCCGTCATAATGGTGCCATCGGTGGCCATAATCCCAATGCAAAGGGGAGCCTTGGCCTCGCAGCTGGCATAGCGCAGGGTCTCCCGGACAATATTAACCACCGGGATCTCTACCGCCGCCTGGATATCCTCATAAAAATAATGGGCCGTATTACAGGGAATGACGATAAAGCGGCAGCCCAGAGCAGCCATATCCCGGGCATCCTCAATCATTAAGGGCAGGGGGTCCTCAGACGAGGCCCCGGAAATATAGGCCGTCCGGTCGCCAATGGTGCAGTGGTTAAAGATCATCATATTAATATGGGCCTGGTCGCAGTCGGCCTGGGTAAAGTCAATGACCCGCTCCATAAAATAGGCCGTTGCTGCCGGCCCTAAGCCACCAATAACACCTACAGCCTCACGCATGACATACCCCTCCTTAAGGGTCTTTAAATTTTTATGCTCCCAATATTGTATAAGTGAGACCGCCTCTCGTCAAGCAAGGTAAAAAACGTCTTTTACCGCAAATGGCAAAAGACGTTTTGTATTCAGTTTTTATCCTTAGTCTTCTTCAATGTGGTTGGTGGCCTCAATTTCTTCTTCCGTCATGAGCTTACCAACCATGGCTTCGCCGTCTTGCCCCTGGCGGTTGTAGTAGTCCACCAAGGCTGCCTTGATGGCTTGTTCGGCTAAAACACTGCAGTGGATTTTATTGGCCGGTAGGCCACCCAGGGCTTCAACAACGGCATCATTGGATAACTTGATGGCTTCAGAGATGGGGTGGTCCTTGACCATTTCCGTTGCCATGGAGCTGGTGGCAATGGCAGACCCACAACCAAAGGTTTCAAAGGAAATGTCCTTGATGATGTCATCTTCAATTTTAAGGTACATTTTCATGATGTCGCCACACTTGGCGTTACCTACTTCACCAATGGCATTGGCATCTTCAAGGGCGCCGACATTCCGGGGATTTCTGAAGTGGTCCATAACTTTATCTGTATACAAGGTGAAGACTCCTCTCTTTAATCAAAGGTACTGAACTGGCGGATTATTTTTTAAGGTTGTCATCTTCCATGATCATACGCTGGTTTTCCTTATCCCAAACCGGACTCATATTCCGCAGCCGTTCAATGATGGCTGGCACATGCTCTAAGATGTAATCGACTTCTTCATCGGTGTTGTTTTCACTGACACTCAGACGTAAGGACCCGTGGGCAATGGCATGGGGCAGGCCCAGGGCCAAAAGCACGTGAGAGGGGTCCAGGGACCCTGAGGTGCAGGCCGACCCACTGGAGGCGCAAATCCCGTAAGCATCCAGCATGAGCAGGATGGACTCCCCTTCAATTCCTTCGAAGGATACGTTCACATTTCCGGGCAGGCGCGGGTCCCGGGCCCCGTTTAACCGGGTGGCCGGAATGGCCAAGAGGCCTTCAATTAAACGGTCGCGGAGCCGGCGGCAGTGGGCGCTGTTTTTTTCCATGTTTTCCACTGCATCGGTAATGGCCTGGCCGAGGGCGACAATGAAGGCGGTATTTTCTGTCCCGCCCCGACGGCCCCGCTCTTGGCCGCCCCCATGAAGGAGGTTGACCGGCATAATGCCCTTGCGGACATACAAGGCGCCAATTCCCTTGGGGGCATGAATCTTGTGCCCGGACAAGGAGAGCATGTCAATCTTCTGGGCCTTGACGTCAATGGGCACATGGCCGACGGCTTGAACTGCATCGGTGTGCAGGATGACGTCTTTTTCATGGCAGACTTGGGCAATTTCAGGAATGGGGAAGATGGTCCCCACTTCGTTGTTGGCATACATGATGCTGACCAAGCCAGTTTCCGGCCGGATGGCATCTCGGACTTGCTCAGCGGTCACTAAGCCATCTTCATTTACCGGCAGGTAGCTGACATCGAAGCCTTGGCTTTCAAGAAATTGAGCCGTATGCAGGATGGCATGGTGCTCAATATTGGTCGTAATGATGTGGGTCTTGTCCCTTTTTTTCATTTGGACCGCATAGCCCTTTAAGGCCCAGTTATCCGACTCTGTCCCACAGGAGGTAAAGAAGACTTCCCGGGGTTCACAATTTAAAGCCTTGGCCACCTGGTCACGGGCCTTAGCAATAGCGGCCTTGGGTTCTTCACTCACATGATACAGGCTGGAAGGATTGCCATATACCTCTTTTAAGTAAGGCATCATCGCTTCCAAAACGCTATCACTAACCGGAGTGGTTGCCGCATTATCTACATATATTGTCTTTGCCATTATTCCTCCACGCCCTTCCCTTGCTCAAAAATATCATCCATTGACATATATCGGTTACCTGAATCCGGCAGCAGGGTCACAAGGGTCTGCCCCGGTTCTTTTCTTAAAATATCCCGGCAGGCGCTTAAGGCCGCACCGGAGGATACCCCGGCAAACAGCCCTTCCCTTCTGGCCAAGAGACCAACCATGGCCAAGGCATCTTCGTCCGTCGCCTGATAAATATCATCAATGACGGACCGGTCCAAGGCGTCCGGGACAAAGCCGGCGCCAATGCCCTGAATCCGGTGGGTACCGGAGGGCTGGCCGGATAAGACAGCAGACCGGGCCGGTTCAACGGCAACGACCTTTAAGTTTTCCTGTCTTTCCTTTAAGTACTTGCCAACACCGGACAGGCTCCCGCCGGTGCCGACCCCGGCCACTAAAATATCCGGTTTCATCTGGGCTTCCTCCAGGGCTGCCCAAACTTCAGGGCCAGTGGTTTTATAGTGGATTTCGGGGTTCAGCGGGTTGGCGAACTGACCGGCAATAATGGCGCCGTCCAGTTCTTTTTGCAGGGCTTCCGCTTTGGCGATGGCCCCCTTCATGCCTTCGGCGCCTGGTGTCAGCACCAGGTCAGCACCATAAACCGCCATCATTTTACGACGCTCGATGCTCATGGTTTCCGGCATGACAATAACAACTTTATAACCTAAGCGGGCACCGACAGCCGCCAGGCCGATACCGGTGTTGCCGCTGGTAGGCTCGATAATGGTCCCGCCGGCCTTGAGTTGACCTGCCGCTTCGGCCCCGCGAATCATGGCCAGGGCAATGCGGTCCTTCATACTCCCGGTGGGGTTGAGAAATTCGGCCTTAGCAAGAATGGTGCCGTCTAAAGCCAATGCTTTGGTTAAAGCCGTCAAGGCAATCATAGGTGTATGACCGATCATATCTGTGACAGATTTAAACATAATCCTTCCCCTCTCTTCTATCTATATTTATATATACGCCATAATCCCTAGTTCTAAACTAGGAATTAATTCTTTACACTAATTTTTTATACCCCAGTGGCTGATCTTTTATGCAGCCGCTTGTCTTTTATTTTTCAGCTTGCTACACTGGGCATACGTTCGAGAAAGGAGATGCCTATGGCGGAAAAATACCAAGAAATCATGAATAACCTGGAGGAGGCCATCCTATGCGGCCGCCTGGCCCCAGGAGACCGCCTGCCCTCAGAAAGGGATCTGGCCGATCTCTACCACTGTCACCGGTCCACCGTTGCCCGCGCCCTGGGCGAGCTCGTTGACCGCCGGCTCATTGAAAGGAAGGTCGGCAGTGGCAGCTTTGTCAGCCGGGGCAAGTGGAGCCTGGGCCTGCCGGACCGGATGCAGCGGTCAGCCTTTCCGGAAAGCCCCTATAGCCGGCAGGTCAAAGCCCGGCTGGCTGCAGATCCGGATACCCCCTGGCAGCACCTGGAAGATGGGGATGCCCCCCGCTCCTGGCTGCCCCAGGGGTCTATCAGGGCCCTGTCCTGGGACAAGGTCTTTGACGCGGCGGCAGACGGGGACGCCATGGGGCTGACCGCCTTAAGAGAAACCGTCGCCAAGGACCTCTACGCCCGCTACCACTGGCAGGTCTCCCCTGAAGAAATCCTAATTACCAGCGGGACCCAACAAGCCATCTTTCTGGTCACCCACGGCTATTTAAACCCCGGGGACACGGTAGCCATTGAGGCCCCCTCCTACTTCTACCACCTGCCTATTTTTCAGGCAGCCGGCCTCCGTCTCATCCCCATCCATATGCAGAGTGAAGGCCCCTCTATTGAAGACCTGGCCCAGGCGGTCCGCCACACCCGGATCAGCATGGTCTTTTTAAATCCCATCTTTCAAAACCCAACGGGCATCCATACCAGCCTCAAAAGGCGCAAGGAAATCCTCCACCTCTGCAACCGCTACCAGATCCCTATTTTTGAGGACGATGCCTCCGCCCAGTTGTCCTATGCCCAGGAGACAGAAAATAGGCCTATCAAGGCCCTGTCCGGGGCCGACCAAATGTTTTATGCCGGCTCTATTTCCAAGTACATGGGCCCAACCATCCGGATTGGCTGGCTCATTGGCCCGCCCCACCTCATGCACGCCCTGGCCAACTTCCGCCGGGACATTGACGCCGGACTCTCCGCCTTGCCCCAGCACATCCTCCGGGACTACATGGCCCGGGACCTCAGCCTGCAAATTGACCTCTTAAAGAGACGGACCCGGACCGCCCTCAAAGATCTCACCGCCTATATGAAGGCCAACTTTCCGGCCCTCCACCCGGTGGCCACCCAGGGGGGCTTCTACCTCTACTACCGCTGGCCAATAAAAAATCGGCCCCAGTACGAGGCCGTTCGTCAGCAATTATTGGATGATCATATTATTATCGCCGAGGGACAGGCCTTCGGCGATGACCGCCCGGCCATGCGCCTCAACCTGACCCAGTTCCGGCCTATTTCTTAGCCGGCTGGCCGGTATGCCGCTTAAGTAAGATAGAGACCACATAGCAGATAAGGCCAGCCCAGACAAAAAGAAAGGTCAGCCACTGGGCCCGGGAAATCACCTCTCCATAAAGGAGGGTCCCGCAGAGGAGCTGGAGGGTGGGGTTGACATACATGAGGATGCCGGCCAGGGTGTAGTCTGTACTAGCAATGCCCGTTGAGTAAAAAAAGAGGGGCACCGCTGTCACAATCCCTGTGGTCGGGAGGAGGAGCAACTGCCAAAGGCTGGCATCCCCTGCCTGCCCCTTGGCAAACATGACCGTCACGAAAACCAGGAGGGGTAGAATATAGGGGGTCATCTCTACCGTGAGGGCAGAGATGGACTCACTATGGCAGGTCTTCTTCAGGGCCCCATAAACGGCAAAGGACAGACCAATCACCAGGGCCAGCCAGGGCACCTGGCCATAGGAAATAATGGAAATGCCCACCCCAACGGTAGCCAGAATGACGCCGGCCCATTGTAGGCCGGTAAGTCGCTCCTTAAAGACCGTAAAGCCAATGACGATAGAAATAATCGGGTTTAAGTAATAGGCCAGGCTGGCGTCTACAATGTGGTTGGTGTTCACGGCAATGATGTAGGACCCCCAGTTGATGAGCAAGACGCCCCCGGCAATAAAAAGCCGCCACACCTCCCGCCGGTCCGCAAAAATACGCTTGACCTGGTTGAGCTTTTTCAGGGCCGCCAAGATAATGATGCAGAGGATAAAGGACCAAATGGCCCGGCTCCCTAAATTGACATAAGCACTCACATCTGCAATCAGCTTCCAGTAAATAGGTAAAACACCCCATAAGACATAACACAATAAAACCAATAAGGGTCCTCGCCGCATACGCCCCGCCTCCTTCTCTCATACCACCAGTATAAAAATGATGCCGGCCCCCTGTCAATGCATAGAAAGAAAAACGCTTTGCCTTTTCGGCAAAGCGTTTTGACTTGTCAGGCTGAGCGATTACTTGTCCTCGCCCTTGACCTTATCCAGCAGATCATTGGCCTTAGCGGCGGCACTATCCTTGAGCTCATTCAGTTTTTCTTCAGCCTCACCCTTGAGCTGCTGGGCCTTTCCTTTGAGTTCAAGTTCTTCATCGCCTAAGCCTTGGCCGACTTTTTCCTTCGCTGCGCCAATACCTTGATCCAGTTTATCATTTGCCATATTAATCACTCCTTACTGACTACTTACCCAGCAAGGAGCAAAATATGCAGGCCTCCTGCAGCGGCCTGCTACCTGCGCACAAAATTGGTAAAGATTTTGTCCTCAATTTGTGGCCGGCCATGACCAACTTTCTCACCGGCAGCAAGGCAGTTTAAAATCCAAGCCATATTCTGCCCCAGGACCCGCATGGTCTGGAGGCCTTCAACATCAGCCTCCATGTCTTCCCGGACCAGGCCGTGGACCATATTCCAGTATTGGCTGGCAATGATGGGCATATTTGAGATGGTATAGAACTTATTCAGCCGGTCAAAGCTGGCAGTGGCTCCACCCCGGCGGCAGCAAACCACACTGGCGGCAGGCTTATAGGTTAAATGCCGACTGGCGCTACAAAAGAGCCGCTCCATAAAGGCCTGGATATTGCCTGTCGGGGCCCCGTAATAGACCGGCGACCCAAAGATAAAGCCTTCAGCCTCTTCAGCCAAGCTAGCAAAGGTATTGACCTCATCATCAAAGATGCACTGGCCGGTTTTTTTACAGGTCATACAAGCTGTACACCCCTTGACCGTTTTGCCTACCCAGAAAATTTCCGTCTCCAGGCCTTCCTTTTGCAGAGATTTTTCCACCTCTTGCAGGGCCCGGTGGGTACAGCCTTCCTTATTCGGTGAACCATTGACTAAAAGAACTTTCATTTTTACCTTCCTCCTCCATATTGCCCCTTATTTTATGCCCTAACTGACACAAATTCAAGAAAAAGAAGGCTCCAGGGCAAGCATCCTCCCCATTTTATAATTTTCTATTATTCTAAATTATTTTTATTTTATCCAGTTGAAAATAAAAACTAATCCTTTATAATGAATTTATATCTATATGTTTTATTATGGATAACCCATAACTAAGGAGGCATTTTATGAAAAAAGTATGGCAGACCCTATTACAGGCTGGGGTCCTAACCCTTGCCCTCGTCCTGGTGCCCGGCACTTTATGGGCCGCCAGCTACACAGATACCCCGGGCCACTGGGCCGTCCTGGGCATTGAAAAGGCCCAGAGCCTGGACTTGGTCAAGGGCTATGAAGACGGGAGCTTCCGGCCCGATGCAAACGTAACCCGGGCGGAATACATCGCCTTCCTCAACCGCAGCTACGGGGTCCACGATATGACCCCCAACCAAACAGCCTCCGGCTACAGGGATGTGGCTGACCAGGCCTGGTACAAGAGCGAGGTTGAAGCTGCCCAGGGCCTTGGCTATTTGGCCCTCTTTGATGCCGATAAGCTCCTTCCCGACCAGGCTATCAGCCGGGAAGAAGTGGCCCAGCTCACTTCCAGCCTCCTGGCCATCAAGGAAGAGGCCGCTCAGGACCAAGGGCCCATCAAGTTTTCCGATGCCGGCGACATTTCACCGACCTGCCGGCCAGGGGTGGCAGACCTCCAAGCCCGGGGCTATCTGGGCGGCTATCCCGATGGCAGCTTCCGTCCGAAAGCCCCGGTCACTCGGGCAGAAGCTATTTCTATCTTGCTCCGAGGCCTCAAGGAAGACCCGGTGGTCGCCCAGGCCGGCCGGACCCTGGTCAAGAGCCAGGACGGTAAGGCCTACCTCATCGACCAAGACAACCAGGCCCGGTTCAAGGCCATCCAGACCAAGGACAACCGGGTCAAGGTCAATGATAAAGCCTACCTACTCAATGACGATGACAGCCTGGCCCTGGGCTGGGTCAAACGCGATGGCCTAAACTACTACGCCACAGCCGACCAGGGCCTGGCCCGGGGCTGGCAGCAAATCGATGGCCAGACCTACTACTTCTCCCCCTACTCCTACGAACGGCTCGAAGACGGGGTCTTTTCCACCGGCTACAAGGCCCACTGGTTCAATAAAGATGGCGTCGTATCCGGCGGCAACCGGCCCGGCGGCCACAAGGGCAAGGCCATTTACTGGGCCCTTCCCGATCAAGAAGACCTGTCCAACAACTGGCTCAATGCCCCTGATGCCGACCGCCGCTTCCTGGGCCAGGCCGTCGCCAATTATGCCGCTAAGCGGGAAGGCCTCCCCTTTAAGTGGTTCGGCTGCGACTTAAATGACCCCAGCGGTGTTTACTGCTGTGGCGCCGTTTACAGCGCTTATAAGGAACTCGGCCTTGCCACCCTTCCCCCCTCTGCCAGTCAAATTCAGGCAGACGAAGGCTACCGGATGGTCAAGGACCAGTACCTCACCGCCCCGAATTATGGTGGCAAATACATTCCTTCTAGCTTTGCCGGCATGTGGCCGGGGGATGTAAGTTATTCCTACCACCCCGGCTATAATTATGGCTACAACCATGCGGCCATCTTCCTAGGCTTTAACAATGGCCGACCCATCATTGCCCACGCCACCCTGGCAGACGGCTTTATTGTAGAGCCGGCAGATATTATCACCAATACCTGGGGCTATGTCTACCGGGATGGGATCCGGTTCGTCTAAGGCCCAGCAAGATTTCTAACATAAAAATCCGCCTCAACTTGGCACTTAAGGCTAAGTTGAGGCGGATTTTTGTCGCTTATGGGGCTCTCAGGGCCGGTCATCAGCCAGGAGAGCGACAAAAGTTGCTTCGAGAGATTGGTCCAGGGGATAGCCTAGGTCAGTAAAAGACTGGTCCAAGGCCGCAAAAAGGGCCCTGAAGTTGTCCTCTGAAATATTATTCCCCATGTGGCCAATCCGGAAGAGGCGGTCTGCCATAGGACCGACCCCCTTGGATATCAGGATATCCTTGGCCCGCATGGTATCCAACAGTTGGCTGGCTGAAAGGCCTTCCGGCAGGCAAACTGCAGTCACGGTATTGGCAAAGTGGTCCAGGGCATAAAGGGACAGACCAGAGGCCGTCACCGTTTCCCGGGTCAGGCGGGCATAGCGTGCATGGAGGCTCAGGTAGTCCTGGGCCAGTAACCGGTCTAGGGCTTCATCCAAGGCAGCTGTCAGGTGCTCACTCATGGTATAAGGAAAGGCAAAGGCCGGGTCATCGTAGGCATAGTAATTTTTAAAGTTGAGATAAAAGGACGGGATCTCTTTTTGCCGGTCGGCAATCTTTTCTTCAGCCCGCTTGGACAGGGTAACGAGAGACAGGCCCGTCGGCGCGCTGAGGACCTTCTGGCTCCCACACAAGATACAGTCCAGGCCAAAGGCATCAAAGTCCACCTTTTCCCCACCAATGCCGGAAACACTGTCTACAATAGATAGGATCCCATACTGGTTCAAAAGCCCGGCTACACCGGCCAGGTCATTGGTCACCGCTGTTGGCGTTTCGCAGTGGACCATAGTGGCCAGAGCAAAATCATGATCTCTTTCCAGAAAGGCCGCCAAGCGGTCCAGGTCCAGGCCATGTCGGTGGTCTTGGCTAAAGACAACCGGTTCGCCGCCAACAAAGCGGACATAATCAGCAAAGCCCTGGCCATAAACCCCATTTGATAGGACCAGGACCCGGTCGCCAGGTTCAACCAGGGAGACCACCGCCCCCTCCAGGGCCACCATGGCTTCACCAAGCATCATAAAGGTCGTCGCCTCAGTCTTCAGCAACTGCTGGTACTTTTTGATGACCTGCTGGTGGAAGGTCAGGTAGTCCGGGTCTAGGTCCGGGTTGGTCGAAGCCTGGGTCATCCGGTCAAGGACCTCCGGCGCAATCGCTGTCGGTCCAGCACATAAAATTTTTCTTGCCATAATCATCCTCCGTTACAGAAATACTGGTACATCCACTATAGCACAAGGGGACCCTTTTGACCATGGGATGCCAAAAGACCGGACGACCAGCAGAAAGACAGACCCAATAAAGGAATCACCGTCCCAGGAGAAGGAATAAAAAAAAGAGAAGCCACCCTCTGATGACTTCTCTCTAGGCCTGAGTGGACTTGAACCACCGACCTCACGCTTATCAGGCGTGCGCTCTAACCAGCTGAGCTACAGGCCTAAACTAAACAGACCAAACAAGGTAAATATCATTTTTGTAACGGTTCTCCGTTACGGGTTTTCCTTAGAAAGGAGCTGGTGCTTTAGCAGTCGCGTTAGCGACACCAGCCGGCCATCATCGTCAGATGATGGATGCGGCGGTATAACTTCCGCTCTGCTTAACAAGTCGCTCTTTTCCAGGTTTA
>NZ_JBKICG010000014.1:0-57279 GCF_046569735.1 Peptococcus simiae
AACTATGTATACATCTGCTCTGTTACTTAAGCAGGCCTGCGAGGAAAAAGGATTGGATCTGGCCGAGGCAACCCTGCAACATGAATGTGAAAAAACCGGCACTTCCCGGGAAGACTACATCGAGGGGCTAAAAGAACGGCTGGCCGTCATGCGGCAGGCCGGCGAACGGGCCCGGAAGACCCCCCTCATGTCCCTATCCGGCTTAACCGGAGGCAATGCCTATAAGTTGGACCAATTGGCTCCGGAAAAGAGCTATTTAGGGGTCCTGCCGGTCAAGGCCATGGCCATTGCCATGTCTACTTCAGAAGTCAATGCAAAAATGGGGAAAATTGTCGCCGCCCCAACGGCCGGGGCGGCGGGCATCCTACCGGCTGCCATCCTCGTTGCCGAAGAAGACCTCAGGCTCAGCGAAGAAGAAATGATTAAGGGCCTGCTGGTGGCCATTGCCATTGGCTATATCATAGCTACCAATGCTACCGTTTCCGGCGCCGAAGGGGGCTGTCAGGTTGAATGTGGCGCCGCCGCTGCCATGGCGGCTGCGGCCCTGGTCTACCTACGTCAGGGAGACATCGATGCGGTCTTTGATGCGGCCTCTATCGCCCTGATCAACATCATGGGCCTGGTCTGTGACCCGGTCGGCGGCCTGGTTGAATTCCCCTGCGCCCTCCGAAATGCCGGCGGGGTCATGAATGCCATGAGTGCTGCCGACCTGGCCCTGGCCGGGGTTGAATCCCTGGTTCCCTTCGATGAAGTGGTTCAGGCCTTGTACGCCGTCGGCTGCTCTATGCCGATGCAGCTGCGGGAAACCGCCAAGGGCGGCGTGGCTGTAACCCCCTCCGCCCAAAGCGCCTGCCGGGCCTGTGGCCTCAAATAAATAAGACAAGCATCTAAAAAGGGGCTGTGTCAGAATGAGTAAAATCATTCGACAAGGCCCCATAAAAGCTCATTTTCACTTGTCACTTTTCTTTTTCTTGCTCTAGGCTAACATTAAAATAATTATTGTAGGACATGTATATATTATACCAACAATGGCCAAGACCCGTCTCAAAAATGAGACGGGCTTTGTGCTTTTTAGGGGGCTGTTTTACAACAGCCCTTTTTTGCCTACAAAAAAACAGCCCCTAAGGGCTGTCGCGACGCAGATGGGACTCGAACCCACGACCTCCAGCGTGACAGGCTGGCATTCTAACCAACTGAACTACTGCGCCGTATGGACGATGACGGGCTCGAACCGCCGACATTCTGCTTGTAAGGCAGACGCTCTCCCAACTGAGCTAATCGTCCGAATGACCTGTAGGGGATTCGAACCCCTGAATGCCAGCGTGAAAGGCTGGTGAGTTAAGCCACTTCTCCAACAGGCCGTGATTAAAGGCGTCTCACAAGAACATATTATACATGGTGTCGACGCCTTTTGCAAGTATTTTTTACAATTTCTTTAAAGAATATTTTCCGCTGCCAGCTGGCGGATGCTTTCCGTGTGAATCCGATAGATCCGCATCTCACTGACCAGCTGGGCCCCTATCTTTTGATAAAAGTCCAGGGCCAGCTGGTTCCAGTCCAGGCAACCCCATTCGAGGCGGCCAAAACCAGCTGCTAGACATTCTTTGGCCATCTGAACCATCAGGGCCCGGCCGATTCCTTGAAACCGATAAGCTTCATCAATATACAGGGCATCAATATAGTAGCCGGATGCCCCGATAAAGGCAGAACATACCGTATAAGCGAAGAGAAAACCAACGGCCTTCCCTTCCTGCTCGGCAAAAAAGGCCCGGGCCTGCCCGCTCGCCACTAGGTGAGCCAGCTGGTCAGCCGTCGCCGTAATATGGTCTTCCATTTTTTGGTAGCGGCCAAGCTTTTTCATGAAGTCCTGCATGAGGGCTCCGTCTTCTGCGCGAGCTGCTCGAATAACAAGTTCTTGATACATAGGTCACCTTCTATAATATCGCTGTGACATGAAGATTATTTTAACCAGTCTTACTGTCAGCGTCAAGTAAAAAACTTAATAAGAGAAATATTTGACCAGCCCGTCGTACATCCCTTGGGCCAGCTGGTTTTGATAGCTGTCTGTCGCTAAGCGGGCTTCTTCAGAAGCAGTGGTCAGGTAGCCGCACTCGATGAGAACCGAGGGCACTTCATTTTCCCGTAACACGGCAAAATTGCCGGTCCGGGTGTAGGTCCGGGTCCCTGTGGCAGCCTTCATGCTCTTCTGCATAATCTTGGCAAATTCCTGCCGCATATCCTTTTGGGCGGCACTGGTCAGTCGCAAGTTGCCATCATAGATATAAACCCCAATGCCGACCGCATTTGGGTTTCCAGGTGCCGCATCACCGTGGATTTCAACATAGGCATCTGCATTGTTATCATTAGCAACCTTGGCCCGACCGGCCAGGCTGATCCTCACCGGTGCCTTTTCCCGAATCATGATGACCTTAGCGCCGGCCGCTTCCAGCTTTTGCTTTAATTTCAGGGCCACAGGCGTATTAAAGGCCACCTCGGATAGGCCTAAAACGCTGCCAATAGCGCCGGGATCAATCCGGTTTCCCGATGTATATTCGCCATGGCCTGGGCTAATGACAATGGTTTTACCGGCCAGGCCCAGTTGGCCATTCTTATGTTTTTGAACAGCCATAATGGAGAATTCATCGCCTCTCCGGTCCAGGCGGAAGTAGCCACCGGACTCTACTGTCGTATTAATGAGGACTTCATTGTTTCGACCAGTACTTAGTTGGAAGGACTGGAAGGGCGCCTTACCGGCAACCGGATTGGTGATCTGGGGGTTAGCGGCCACGCCACGAATGGCAAGGGTCAACTGGTTACCGGTGTTTTTAATGACATCCACCTGGCCACTGCCTACTTTGAAGGTTACTTCATACTGGCCTAGGCCCGGGGTGACCCGTTTGACAGTAAGGGGGGCTTTTGGGGTTTCTTCAGATGACTGGGTTGGTGCTGATGGTGTCGCTGGCGGTGCTTGTGGGCGTTCGGTCCTTGCTTTGACATATTGGCCGATGATCCAGCCTTTTTTGCCAGAGGCCAGTTGGACCTGGTGCCAGCCGGAAGCACTACTTAACCGGGTTAAGACATCCCCCTGTTTAACGGCATCTATAACCGGATAGTCCGTTGAGGGACCACTGCGGATATTAACCACAGACCCGGTCACTTCGAGGTAGGCACTACTTGTGGCAGTGGCTGACTGGGTCGGGCTGGCAGGGGTCGACGGGGTGGTTGGACTGCTGGCCTGGGGCTTCCCATAAGCCTCAAACTTAACCAGGATTTCAGAAATCCAGGCTTTTTGCCCATCCGGTAGGACAATCTGATAAAATTCGCCCACTTTATCCACCGTATCGTAACGAACATCTTTCTCCGCCCGGGCTAGGACCGCACTATTGCTAGAGGCCTCTTTAAAAACAAGTCCCGGAGCATGGGTCACAGTAACCACCCCGTTAACCCTTGAACCAGCTGGAACACTTGCTTGTTCAGTTGGGGCTATAGCCGGGCTGGTCACGGTTACAGTCCGGGTTGCATCGTCCCACAAAACATTCTGACCTAGGCTCTCCCCGGCCGCCCGGAGGGGAATCATGATCCGGTCATTAATTAACTGAATGTTGACATCAATCCCCTTGGCCTGCCCATTTAAGTAATAGACCTGTTGCCCATAGGGAAAGGCCAGGGTATTCTGCCCCAACTGGACCGTAGCGGTCTGGTTGGCCTGGGTCCATTCAACAGATGCGCCTAGAGCACTACTGATGAAGCGGATGGGCACCAGGGTCCGTCCATTTTGAATGATAGGCGGCACATCCGTTTCAATTTTGTTGCCATTCACAATAATAGACGGCGCAGGTGCAGCTTCGGCCGGTGGGCTGAAGTGTCCGGCTGCAAAAACCGCTAGGGCTACCACTGAGCCGGTAACTATTTTTTTAAATAAACAACGGTTATCCAAGGTCTCTAACCTCCTTTTCTTGTATAAAACCTTGCATCTCATCCTATTGTAACGAAACTTCCCCTTGGCTTCAATTCGCATATCCCTACAAAGTGGGTACAAATAAGCTACAGATTAATGACAAGCTAAAATAAAAAAACGTCGCCGCAAGAGCAGCAACGCTTTTGGTTCTTATTAGAGTTTAACAACGTTAGCAGCTTGATCGCCACGATCGCCGCTGACTACGTCAAATTCTACTGCTTGACCTTCATCTAAGGTTTTGAAGCCATCGCCTTCAATAGCGCTGAAGTGAACGAAAACGTCTTCGCCACCATCAACAGTAATAAACCCATAGCCTTTTTCAGCATTAAACCATTTAACTGTTCCAGTCATCGTATTGACCTCCATAAAATTAGTCAGGATTGGCAACACAGAGTTGGACATAAAAATTCACATATTGTAACGAATTACATGGACACATATGTAACCCCTTACAATATGTGAAAAAATGATGACGCATATCTGTATTTCTTTACCCTGCGATAATTATAGCAAGACCGTCATAAAAAAGCAACTCATAAAGCTGATTATATGGCTTGTATTAGATTATTCTTCTTTGCTTATCCTTTTTATGACAGACCCTGCTGGCTAGCGGGCGTTTATACCTGGCTGAGTAAGGAC
This sequence comes from Peptococcus simiae, assembly GCF_046569735.1. Lineage (GTDB taxonomy): Bacteria > Bacillota > Peptococcia > Peptococcales > Peptococcaceae > Peptococcus > Peptococcus simiae_A. The sequence goes on from NZ_JBKICG010000014.1 coordinate 4,598, forward strand.
AGGGCCTGGTCACGGTTGTCAGCTAAAAGGAAAATCTTATCTAAATTGACTAATTTGAGGAGCTTCATAATATAATCCTGGATGTTGAAGAAAACAATTTTACCTTGTTTTTCATTTACTTCTTTATAGAGGGAAATCAACATCCCCAGGCCTGAGGAATCCATAAAGCTAACCCCTTCAAGGTTAACCATGACCTGGTAAATGTGCAAGTCATTGACCCGGCTTTTGACCTCTTCTTTGAAGTCAAAGGACTCTTCAAGGGTGATTTCACCTTCAAAAATGACTTCTATATAGCCGTCATTACTTTTGACACAATAGCTTGCCATAGTGCCTCCTATAAATTGACCAAAATAATATTAACATCATCGTTTTGGGAATACTGCCTGAGGGCAGCCCGTACTTCTGTCATAAAGGCGCGAGGAGCGTACAAGTCTAACAAGTCTGCGGGCAGGTTTTCATAAATAGACGCAATATCGCTGTAATAGCGAGAGGGGTGGCCAAATATCGGCAATTCAAAGACCCCATCTGTGTAAAGCAAAAGGGCCTCTTCTGCTGCGCAAGGATAGCGGCCGTTTTCAAAGGAAACTTCTTCAAATAAGCCTAAGGGCAGGGATGAGACCTGGTCTAAGGTCTCTATCTGCTTTTCCTTGAACAAAACCGGCGGCACGTGGCCGGCATTGGCCCAGAGGACTTCCTTTTTTTCTTTATTGTAGAGCAGGTAGCAAGCCGTTACAAAGAAATCATTCCTGGTATTGGAGAAAAACCGCCATAGGTTGCCATTAATCTGTTCAAATAATCGGGCGGGAGCGGTCCAATAGTCCTTCAACTCGTACAGTTTTTCTTTCAAAATAGCCACAATAATCGCAGCCGAGGCCCCATGGCCTTTGACATCTGCAATGAAGAAACCATAGGTATCCTCATCCACTTGCAAAAAATCATAAAAGTCACCGCCAACAAAATTGGCCGGTTGATAAATAAGGTCCACCTGCAGGTCGCCATCAAAGGGGACCCCCTTTGGCATAAAGTCATTTAGGAGCTGGCGGGCCAACTTTAAATCCTGGCTAATTTCTGTGTACCGGGCATTTAAGTCGACGGTTGCCTTGCGCAAGCGGAGCAAGTTCCCCACCCGAATCAGGAGCTCATCGCCGCTGACCGGCTTAGTTAAAAAGTCATCGGCACCACTGGCGAGTCCCTGGAGCCGGTGACTCCGGTCTGTTAAGGCGGTGACCATAACGACCGGCAAAAAATTCTCCTGGCGGAGGTCTTTCATCATGCGACAGAGTTCAAAACCATTTATATCCGGTAACATCACATCTGTAATAACGAGGTCAAGTTCCTTGCTGTTAAAAATTTGCATGGCCTCTAAGCCACTGGTGGCTTTATAAATATTGAGGTTAAAGTTAGAGGTCATCAAGTAACTTTCAAGTAACTCAATATTGACGGCATAATCATCAATAATCAGTACAGAGGATTGGTCAGACATAAACTGTCCTCCATCTAGTGGTGATCATGGCTTTCAGCGGACTCGTTCCAGAAATCAACCACCCGGTTCCATTCATCGTCATCTTCAATTTCATATAAGACGTCTTCCCCGTCCTCATCAACGATTTTGAAGACCATGACCGTTGTTTCATCGGCTTCTTCTGCCTCCGGTTCGTAGGGGGCAACGACGGCGTAAGAGCCACCTTCAAAGTCAAAGTCACCAATCAATTCAAAGGGGCGGCCTTCTTCGTTTTCGTCCACGAGGACAATAACATTTTCCGGAAAAAGGTCTTCATTTTGCATCGCATCATCTGTTTGCTTGTTATCCACGACATACCTCCTGCCCAACAGGGCTATCCATCCACGTTTGCAATATGAGCACAGCAGCCAGTTGGTCCACCTTCTTCTTCCGCTTCTTCCGGCTTATATCCGCCTGGAGGAGCACTTGGGTTGCCGCCACAGTGGTCAGCCGCTCATCCATCCAATAGACCGGCAGGGGGCAGGTTTGAGTGAGTGCCTCTGCAAAGCGCTGTGTTTCTTCGCTCTTGTAGCCAAGGGTATTGTTCATATTTTTAGGCAAGCCGATGACCCAGGCCCCTACCGCATAACTTTCGGCTAGGGCCTGAAGGTCCCGGATAGCCTGGTCATCGCTCTTCCGCTCTAGGGTTTGGACGCCCTGGGCGGTTATCCCCAAAGCATCACTCACAGCGACACCGATACGGCGCTCGCCGACATCTAACGCCATGACCCGCATTAGTATCTCCGTGAGGGAAGGCCAATGTATTCGATTAGCATTTCTTCGATAAATTCATCCCGGTCAATTTGTTTAATGAGGGCCCGGGCATTTTTATAGCTGGTGATGTAGGCCGGGTCACCACTTAAAAGATAGCCAACGATTTGATTGACCGGTTCATAGCCCTTCTCTTCCAGAGCCCGGTAAACCACGCGCAAAATGTCCCTCGGGGTCATTTCATTTGACCCGGACTTATTAAAGTACATGGTTTCATCCATATCATTATGCATACCATCATCTCTCTTTTAATTGATTTTTTACGATATCAACAACTTTATTTAAGGCTTCAGGAATTTTATCCGGGTCCTTGCCACCGGCTTGGGCCATATCCGGCCGGCCGCCCCCGCGACCACCTAAAATCTCTGCCACTTGGCCAATGATTTTACCGGCATGGAGGCGCTTAACAGCATCATCCTTGGTCAACATACTAACCAGCATGACCTTATTATCGTCTGTTTTACTGGCCAGGAGAACCAGGCCGGACTTGATCTTATCCCGGTATTGGTCAGCAATCTGTCGGAGCTCATCCGGATTGGCGGCTTTAACGGTATCGGCTAAAATGTCCAGCCCATCAACTTGGACAATATCTTTCAGCCGGTCACCTAGACTCTCTTTAACTTGTTCACGCTTTAAGTCGGCCAAGGCCTTCTCGGTTTCTTTTAAGGTCTTTTCTAAACTCTCAACCCGGGCGACCAGGTCTTCCGGCCGGGTGACCTTGAGGGTCTTTTGCAGGGCGGCTAAAATATCCGCTTGCTTGGTCATATAGGCATAGACCCCTGCCCCGGTGACCGCGGTTATCCGACGGATCCCTGCTGAGACAGCCCCTTCAGAAAGGATTTTGAAAATCCCGATTTCGCTAATATCATGGACATGGGTCCCGCCGCATAATTCACGGCTCAAGTCGCCAATCTGGACGCCCCGGACCTGGTCCCCGTATTTTTCGCCGAAAAGGGCCATGTATCCATTCGCATTGGCGTCATCAATGGACATTTCCTGGACTTCAAGGGGCTGGCCGGCAGCAATCTGCTGGTTGACCAGCTGCTCGACCGCCCGAATTTCTTCTGCTGTCATGGCCCGTTGGAGGGAAAAGTCGAAGCGCAGGTGGTCTTCCGCCACAAGGGACCCGGCCTGGTGGACACTATCCCCCAGGACCTTCCGCAAGGCGGCGTGCAAGAGGTGGGTGGCGGTATGGTTACGGGCCACATTTTGCCGGACCATCCGATCGACCTTTTCTTGAACCTGGTCACCAATGGCAACGGTCCCGGAAACGTCACCGGTTAAGACATAGGTTCCATCGGGCAGTTTAACTGTCTCTTCAACCCTCACTTGTCCCTTCGGCCCAATGAGCAGGCCCTTGTCGCCGATTTGGCCGCCGCCCTGGGCATAAAAGGGGGTTTGGTCGACAACCAGTTGGACTGACCCTTCTGTAACCGAATGGACCCCTTCCCCATCTTTTAAGAGCCCCTTAATGACCCCTGTATCTTCCAGTTGGCCATAGCCGGTGAAGGTCGTTTTAGGTAAGTCTGGAAAGGCATCGCGTACGGTTTTGGCCAGGTCCCAGGCGTCAACTGTTTGGTGGGCTGCCTTGGACTTCCGTCTCTGCTCAGCCATGGCGGCTTCAAATCCATCGGCATCGACCGTTAGGCCGTTTTCTTCAGCAACGTCCTTGGTCAGGTCAATGGGAAAACCGTAGGTATCATAAAAGGTAAAGGCGGTTTGCCCATCGATGACCGTTTTCCCTTCGGCTTTTAATGAAGCAATGGTATCGCTGACCCGGTCCATCCCTTCAGTGAGGGTCTTCATAAAGCGTTCTTCTTCGCTTTTGATGGTTTCTTCGATAAAGACAGCCTGGTCAATAATAGCAGGGTAAGCCTCTCCCATGAGCTTGCCGACTTCAGCTGTCATTTTGTACAGGAAAGGCTCATTCAGGCCCAAGGTTTTTCCTAAACGAACAGCCCGGCGGATAATCCGGCGGAGGACATAACCCCGGCCCTCATTCGAGGGTAAAACCCCATCGCCAATCAGGAAAGTGGCGCAGCGGCCATGGTCTGCAATAACCCGGAAGGGGAAGCCGGCCTTGCCTTCATCATAAACTTTTCCGGTCAGACTTTCTACATATTGAAGCAGGGGCTTAAAGAGGTCGGTATCCCAGTTGCTGGGCACCCCCTGGAGCACAGAGGCAATCCGTTCCAGCCCCATCCCGGTATCCACGCTGGGCTTGGGTAGCGGTTCCAGGGTCCCATCTTCATGACGGTTAAACTGCATAAAGACCAGATTCCAGATTTCCAGCCAGCGGTCACAGTCGCAGACCCCTAGGGCACAGCCTTCTTCATGGTCACAGGCATGCTCACTGCCCCGGTCATAGTGGATTTCGCTACAGGGCCCACAGGGGCCGACATCCCCCATTTGCCAGAAGTTATCCTTTTCCCCTAGGCGGAGGATTTTTTCCGGGCCAAAGCCGGTCCGCTCATGCCAGAGGTCATAGGCTTCATCGTCATCTTTATAAATGGTAATCCACAAGTCATCGGGATTGAGCCCCAGCTGCTCAGTTAAAAAGGTCCAGGCAAAGTTAATGGCATCCTTTTTAAAGTAATCCCCAAAGGAAAAGTTCCCCAGCATCTCGAAAAAGGTATGGTGACGGGCTGTTTTACCGACCGTTTCCAAGTCGTTGTGCTTACCGCCTGCCCGAACGCATTTTTGCGAGGTGACCGCCCTGTTGTAGGGCCGCTGATCAACGCCGAGAAAGACTTCTTTAAACTGGTTCATACCGGCATTGGTAAACAGTAAAGTCGGGTCATTATGCGGGACCAAGGAGCCACTGGCGACATGGGTGTGGCCAGCTGCCTCAAAGTACTCTATAAAGGCCTGTCTAATTTCTTTAGATGTCAACATATATGAACTCCCCTTACTTACCTAATTTAGGACTATTATACCACAACTGCCCTATCCAATGATGTTATGGAAAAGTAATTTATTTTATTGTATCATGACCCCTATTCTATGTAAAATAAAGGATACTAGTGAATGTCTTTTCATGACCAGCTGGCAAAATCTAATATAACAGTGGAAATGATATTTCGCCAGAAAGTTATCGATTATGCCATAAAGCATAATAGTGCAAAGACAACCCGATTTATGATACCAATAGGCAACAAGTTCAAAGATGGCGAATGAAATACGACAGAACAGTCCAGACAGATAATGGGAGGGAATTCTGTAACGAATGAAATGGTGCAGAACTACTCTATGAAAGAAGCTTAGACATTTTACCAGAGGGCTTGCGCCACAAATGTTTGACAACCTTAGAGAGAAAATGATGACCCACTTTGGTTTATCTTGACGGGGCCTGGGGTAAATGATAAACTAATAGCATATTAAAAAGCCTTGATGAGGACGCCGGTAAGAGGTCATTTCAGAGAGTGCAGGGATGGTGGGACTGCATATGACCCTTGCTAAGGGTGACCACCTCGGAGCTGTCTTAGGATGACTAAGACCGGTCGCCACCGTTAAAGGCCTTAAAGTGGGCTGTCTTGTACAGTCAAATTGGGTGGAACCACGGGAGATACACGCGCTCGTCCCTTTATGGGATGAGCGTGTTTTTTATTGATTATAAGGAGGAGTATTCATATGCGTATTCAATTACCGGACGGGCATCACCGTGATTTAGATGAAGGGGCTACGGGCCTAGACTTAGCAAAAAGCATATCAAATGGTCTGGCTAAAAAAGCTCTGACAGTTAAAGTAAACGGGGCCGTTGTAGACTTGGAAGCCCCCCTTCATGATGGGGATGCTGTAGAAGTTCTTACCTTTGACCAAGCCGAAGGGGCTGACGCTTTTCACCATACCTCTTCCCATGTCTTGGCCCAAGCGGTTCAAAATCTATACCCCGGCACCAAGCTGGCCATTGGCCCGGCTATTGAAAATGGCTTTTACTATGATGTCGACAGCGACCACCAGTTTACCCCGGATGACATCTCTAAAATAGAAGATGAAATGCGGCGGATCATCAAAAAGAATGCTAAGCTAGTCAAGAAAGTCTTGCCCCGGGATGAAGCCATCGCCCTTTTTGAAAAGAAGAATGAACCCTATAAGATGGAACTCATTCAAGACCTGCCGGAAGATGAACCCATCAGCCTTTATGAGATGGGCGACTTTGTCGACCTCTGCGCCGGCCCTCACATTCCGCGGACAGGCTTAATTAAGGCCATCAAGGTCATGAACCTGGCCGGGGCCTACTGGCGGGGCGATGAAAATAATAAGATGCTCCAACGGATTTATGGGACCAGCTTCCCAAAGCAGGAAGACCTGGATGCCTACCTCTTCCAATTGGAAGAAGCCAAACGCCGTGACCACAGACGGTTGGGTAAAGAGTTAGACCTCTTCTCCTTTGTCGATGAAGCCCCCGGCTTCCCTATTTTCCATGCAAAGGGGATGATCCTCCGCAATCAGCTGGAAGAATTCTGGCGAGAACTGCATGAGGCTGATGGCTATGGTGAAATCCGGACACCGCTTATCATGAACCGGGCCCTGTGGGAACGGAGCGGCCACTGGGACCACTATAAAGACAATATGTATTTCACTGAAATTGATGAAGAACCCTATGCCATCAAACCAATGAACTGCCCGGGCAGCATCCTACTCTATAATGAAAGTATGCACAGCTACCGGGACCTGCCCATCCGCTGGGGTGAACTGGGCCTTGTCCACCGCCATGAATTATCCGGGGCCCTTCACGGTTTAATGCGGGTCCGGGCCTTTACCCAGGATGATGGACACATCTTCATGCGGGAAGACCAGATTGAAGAAGAGCTCATTGGGGTTATGCGCCTAGTCAGCAATATTTACAAGCCCTTCGGCTTTGAATATTCTGTTGAGCTCTCCACCCGGCCGGAAGACTCCATGGGGTCTGAAGAATTATGGGAACAGGCTACGGAAGGTTTGAAAAACGCCTTGGAAAAAGTTGGCGTTGACTATAAAATCAACCCTGGAGATGGGGCTTTCTATGGGCCTAAAATCGACTACCACTTAAAAGACTCCATTGGCCGGACCTGGCAGTGTGGGACTATCCAATTAGACTTCCAGTTGCCTGAGAAGTTTGATATGACCTACATTGGTGAAGATGGTGAAAAACATCGGCCGGTCATGGTTCACCGGGCCATCATGGGGAGTCTGGAACGATTTATCGGCATCTTAGTCGAGCACTATGCCGGTGCATTTCCAACCTGGCTGGCACCGGTCCAGGTCCGGGTCTTACCCATTACAGATGACCAGGCCGCCTATGCCGATGACATCCGCGAAAAAATGCACCAGGCCGGCATCCGTTGTGAAGTGGACCACCGAAATGAAAAAATTGGCTACAAAATTCGTGAAGCAACGGTTCAAAAGATTCCCTACATGTTGGTCGTTGGGGCGAAAGAAGCCGCTGACGGAAAGGTCTCCTTACGGACCTACCATGATGGCGACAAGGGGACCGTTGCCCTGGATGGCCTGATTAATGACATTGTTGAGGAAGTCAAAGAGCGGCGGTAAGGGCCGGGCTCATCCGATAGATGAAAGGAGGGGCAGTGGGAAAGCTGACAAGTGACCAGTCTTCCTCCTGCCCCCTATCCTTTAGAAAGGTGGGCGAGTCATGTCATACCAGTCTAGGCGCCCTCCTGAAAGAAGGCGCCCGGCAGATCAACCGGTCAGACGGCGAGAAGGCGCCGGTACCTCCTCGCGGAACCGGCCTCCCAGACGGAGAAGACGTCGCTACCGCTTGCGATTAAGGGCAAAGATTCTCCTGGGCCTCCTGCTGGTCCTCATCCTTTTTGCCATGGTTCGGTGTGCTGCTTCCGGCCAGCAGGAACCGGTACAGGATAAGGCCTTGACGGCGACGGATACCAGTGGCCATATCCAAGCCAAAGATATCTCCAGCCACGCCGCCATTGCCATCAATGCAAAAAATGGGGAGGTCTTATTCGCTAAGGCAGCGGAAGATCAAAAATACCCGGCCAGCTTAACCAAGCTAATGACCCTCTATGTGGCCCTGCTCGACCAGAAAGACCTCTCACAGAAGGTTGAGCTGACCAGTGATGTCTTTACCGGCCTAGCTGAAAAGGACCTGGCCACAGCCGGTTTTCAAGTTGGCGATAAGGTCACCGTAGAAGATCTCATGTATGCCACCGTCTTACCCTCCGGTGCAGATGCCGCCCGGGCCTTGGCGATTGTGACCTCAGGGTCTGAGGAGGCCTTCGTTGAGCGGATGAATGAGGAGGCCGCCGTCCTGGGAATGCGGGGGACCTACTTTGTCAATGTGACCGGGGCCCATGACCCCAAGCATGTGAGCACCGTCGCAGATATGGCCAAGTTAATGCGAGCCGGTCTCAAAAATGATACCTTTGCCCAGGTCATTCAAAGTATGCACTATACAACAGAGGCCCCGCGCCCTTTGGCCAAGGGCCTGCGCTTAGACCATTCTCTGGCGCGCTATCTGGATAACTTTGATCGGGTCATGGCTGATCCCAGCTTTGAAATCCTGGGTGGGAAGACCGGTTACACCGGTGAAGCCGGCCTCTGCCTGGCTAGCCTGGGCCGGGACAGGGAAAGCAATGACCGGGCCATTGTAGTGACCATGGATGGTAAGGGGACGGCAGGGAACTACTATCCTGCCTTGAAGGACGCCGCGGTGTTATATGAAGGTATTTTCAAAGGATAAAAGATACGCCTAGCCAGCAGCTTTTTTGCTGGAGCTAGGCGTATCTTTTTTGTGGAATCAGGCAAGACCCTTTTAATAAACAAGACCTCGTTTGCCGTCCTAGTCCTTATGAAAAAACCATAGAAAAAAGCAGGGCCGGTAATGAAACCGGTCCTGCTTTTGCACGAATCGAGGTGACAGGAAACAGTAATATAGTCTTAAAATAGCTTGGTTGACAGACTCTTTACTTCGGTCGGTAGATGAACCGGTAGATAAACTATTCTAATATTCTAATTTAGATTAAGTCGCATTAGTTATAATACGTTTGCGTAATTTTTTATTAATTCGTCAACAGACAAGAAATTCTTGGGATATATATACATCGCTCACCTTGGAATATAAAAAGTCCCACCGGGTTGCGCATTCTTGCCAAAGCAAGACTAGGCGTGGTGGGTTCTGTTGATATGATTATAGCATAATGGCACAGGAAATCAATGGTGTCTAGAACTCCCCACTGAAAATAAAAGCAACAAAAAAGAGCGGCTAGAAAACCGCTCTTTTTAGTCAATATTAACTCTCTCTTTTCAATGCTTAGCAGCCTAAATGTCCATGAAGAGGCCATCTGCACTAAGCGTGCCAATCTCCTCTTGGATGTCGGGCTGCTTTTCTGTGGGTTCTGAAGCACCCTTATCCAGCGTTTCCTCTTTTTTGCTTTGGTCCCCTTTCTCCTTAACGGGGTCTAAAAACTGGACGTTGTTGCAAACCACCTGCATGGATCTCCGCCGCACACCGTCTTTATCCGTGTAGGAGTCTGTTTTAATATATCCTGTTACGGCTGCACGACTTCCCTTGTGGAGAAATTTAGCAACGTTTTCAGCGGCGCCTCCCCAAGCTTGGCAGGGAACGAAATCAGCATTTTTCTTACCGTCTTTCCCAGCAAAAGGCCGGTCAACAGCAAGAGTAAAAGACACGACAGCTTTCCCAGCCTTGGTATATTTGAGGTCAGGATCTGAAGTAAAACGGCCAATTAAGTTTACATTGTTCATAATTAAACGCTCCTTTATTTTTGTTCAATGACTTCAACAGTTTCGCTTATTAATTCATCTATATTGCTTGCTATGCCATCGGGTAATGGATATTCCACTCTGGTCTCACCCCAAGAGCCTACAATAAGGTTTCGGCGAGTATCTATGTCTATAGTCGGACCACCACTTGTTATGTTAATTAAGCAGCCCAAATAAAGACCTTGTATGGATTTTGTATATTCAATAGCTAGGCTATTCTCCAAAAACTCAGGGAGGGTTCCACGCTCTTGAATAAGTTCCAAAGACTCGTATATATCAAACAAGTCCTCCCTTAATTGTATATTTTCTCTAATTTCTTTATTCATAAGGCACAACTCCTTTATTTATTATCTAGCTTTTTATAGTCTGATTGAAACAACCCACTTTGATAACCGCTAGCAAAAAGTACCAGCGTCCAAAATAGCGACACGATACTCGCCTCACCAAGTCCGGCAAGACCTAGTTCAACATTCACGGCGGTGCTATAAATTGCTAAAAAGGAGATGCCAAACAGGCAGCCCCAAAGGTATCTTTTTATTCGCTTCATTTTCCTCTCCTTATCATATTGCAATTTTTATAAATTAACCTCAACATCAGGGCATAACTCAACCAGAGGCAGGATGCCGTCTCGCTTTAACGTTTCATAAAGGAACAAGCGGCCCTTCTGTGTCCACTTCGTGAGGAAGGTAGAACATTTCAGGCCCTTACTGTTCACATACGAGGTGGTTTCGCTTTTTGTGTAGCCAAGCCGTGCGTACTGATCATACAGAAGCCAAGCGCCGCCCATTTTAAATTGAATGCCTTTCTCTTGTAGATAGGTGTTCATTCGTTTACCACTCCAGCCGTAGTCTTTCGCAATAACCGTAATGGGAACTGCATTTTGACTGGACAGAACAACATCATAATAAGAGGCTTTAGGCTCTAATTCACCAATGATCTGCTCTTGCTTCCGGTTTTCTAACCGTAAGGTTTCCAGCTCTTTGTTGGCTAGGAGCAAAGCTCTGGCCATCACTTTTTCCGGCGAATTATATTCTTTTTCGACTGCAATAAAATATTGACGAGCCTGTTTTCCCCTCTCTGTCCGCTGGATCATGGAAAGCTCTTTGGCCATATCCAAGGTGAGGACATGATCGGTTGCTGGACGACCACCTATATTATCACTTTTAAGTTTCGGACATTTTTGTCCAAAACCCTCTTGTGTGCTATAGGCAATGTAATCCACGTTTTCTTCAAACCCATATTCTGCCATACGTTCAAACCACTTTTTATATGGCGTTTTAACCTCTAAAAACTCATGCAGCATCCGGCCACTAACGGCGATATCTCCATTATCCTTATTGATTATCGGGATTAGTTGATTATTATCCATTCTTTATCTCCTTTGATTAAACCGGCACGAATCAGTCTTTGAATCGTAATCGCAGTCATACGTATACTCTCCATCATCAAAACGGTGCTGGCACTCATCACAGAGCATCAATCGCTCCCCACAAACTGGACAGTAAGCTTTATAGCCCAATTCGTCACAGTCCCAGCGCATTACTATTTCACTGCCGCAAAAAGGACAGCATTCAGTAACTATATAGGTCTTTTCCATATTTATCCCTATCTTTTATTTCCTCTCTTTCATCATACATTTCGGCAAACCAGTAGACTCATTAAAATGAAGATAACTATTAATATAGGGAAAACCTTTAACAGGTGGTCCCCATATTTAGCATTACTGTTAATGCTAATAATGAGCATTAAAGCACTTGCGACTACAGTAATAACCGCATATATCACCAGCATTTTACTCATAAAGATTGGATCCATTAAAATTTCACTCATGCTTTTTCCTTTCATTTCTCGGCTACATAAACAGGCAAGCCTATTGCCTTTTGCACCGCTTCTTTCATTAAAGCTTCGTCTGAGTTCTGATCAGATAAATGGAGCAGCCACACCTCTTTGCATGAGGGACTGACATTCTCTCTCAAAAAAGCCAAGGTAGTTTTTAAGCTCATGTGGGTGTCCACAACACGGTTGGCTACTTTCTTCAGGACTTGTCCCGTCCGGACATTCTCCCAAAGGATATCCGGCTGGTAATTACACTCGATCATGATATGCGTCAGATTGGTAAAGTTGTAGGGAACATACATGGTATCTGTCACATAGAGCAACTTCTCACCGGTAACGCTTGAGCGAATGACAAAGCCAAGCGGCTCTACTGCATCATGGATAACTGGAAAAGGCAGGACTGTAAAAGTACCTATAGCAAAAGGGTGAAGCGCCTTTATACAATTTCCCTGCGCTTTTTCCAAAGCCTCAAAAGTCCCTGCTGAAGCATAGACCGGCAGCCCCATCTTGATGAGGTCTCCGACCGCTTTAGCGTGGTCTTGGTGTTCGTGGGTGACGAGTACGCCATCTAAGGCAGAGGTCCTAAAGTGCAAGCCTTCTTTTATCTTCTTTATGGGCAGCCCGGCATCCAACAGGAGCGAAGTGCTCCCGTCAGATATCCGAATTGCGTTACCGCTTGAGCTGCTGCCTAAAACATCAATTTCCATGGCTTAAAATTCCGGCTCAAGGCCTGAGAAAAGGTCACCTGCATCGGGGTCCTCTTCCGTACCCTCTTGTTCCGGAATGTCTACTACTTGTTCCTCTTTTATAGGCTGAGGCTCAACCGCTTCTTCAAAATCCAGCACTGGTGCCTCTTCTTGCTTAATAGGCTGAGGCTTAACCGGCTCTTTTGGAACAGCCGCTTGAGGGCTTTCCACGTCAATGAAGTCCTCAACCTCGTCAGTCGTGTACATCCCCATGGCGATTTCCGGGGCATAAGCACGGATAAAGAAGGCGGCAGCCCGGTACATTAGCATTTGCTGGGGCATGGTGCGCCACTTACTGACAGGTTTGCCGTTCCGGTCTGTCTTGTCGTACCAACCCTCATCTTTGGCCAGCTGGATCGAGACCCATGAACCTTGTAAAACGATTCCTGAATCCAACTCCTTGGCATAGGCCCGGCACTTGGCATCATCCTTGCTCCCTGCAAACTCAAACTGCATAGAGGAAAACCGCCCACTAGCGTTAAAGGTTGCAATAAGGAAGGAGGACGAAAAGCTAGGCCGACCATTCACAATATAGAGATTCTGCATGACCATGAGGGGGTCAGCGTTCATCCGCTGGGCCATATTAAGGGCAATTACACAGTCGGACACGTTGCCTTGGTAGTTTTTAGGAACCAAGGAGGACTGAGCAAACATTTGAGCAACTCGCTGCATAAGTTTGAAACCTTCCAGCGTGTTGTACCCCATGGTGACCGGTGCTTGAGATTCGTTAGCGACTTTTTCCATCATTTTGTTGTTTTCCATGATTTTTTCTCTCCTTATTATTTTAATTGTTTTGCGTCAACCTAGTCCCGTAAATAGGCCACAATGGCATCCTTGCTATCCTTTGCCAGCCCTCTAAAGCCGCTTTGGGCTAAAAATTCCCGAAGGTGCCTCATGGTAGTGGGTGTTAAATCCGACTCCAAACACAGCATTTCTAAGTGACCGGTTGCCGGATTAAAGCAGCAAATCTCTGTTGTATAAGACACTAGGACCCGATAGCCTTTATCAAAAAAGCGGATCCGAGCCTTCCCGCCAAAGGACTTTTGCGAACTATACTGAGGTGCCAAGAAGGCTTCGTAAAATTTCATTTTTTATTCCTCCATTTTGCATAGCGGGTATTGCTTGTAATTACTCCTTGCAAGTCTGCACCTAGTAGAATTGTGTTTTCTAAGTTTACATCCGATAGGTTTGCGCCTCGCAAATTTGCTCCCGACAGGTTTGTATGAAATAAGAATGCGCCTCGCAAATTTGCTCCCGACAGGTCTGCGCCCGTCAAGTTGGCTTCCTGCAAATCTGCATTTCGTAAATTTTTATACCGCAAGTCGGTATATGACAAATCTGCACACTCTCCACGAGGCCACCCCATCAAGTATCTTTTATGTTTCTGCAAGGTAATGATTAAGTCCTCTTTATTGATTTCTCTCATTTTTTAAATTTCCTCCTAAATTTCTTAATATTGAATAGCTTCATCTTTAGTCATGAAGAAGTGAATGCCGGATGCACACTCAATCCATCTATTTTTCTCGAAGTCGTCTACTTCAATCGTTTCGCCGGGACGATACACGAAACGTGAGTCGTAGCCTGAACGGGCTTCTTTATAGTGAGTCTCACCGTCTAGGCTAGTAACAGCCAAAACCTTCGCTTTGCTGGCACGACACTTTCTGCTTGTCGCACTGGATCGCTTAGCATCCTCAGGAATTAAAAGCTTGACTAAAACAGGTTGCTCGTTTGCATGGCATTTCTTCCATGCGGTAAAAGACCCTTCTTCGGGGCATTGCAGGTGATAAAAAGCGGTGCGTACGTTCACAGAAACGTCTAACAAATCTGCTCCCGACAGGTCTGCACCCGTCAAGTTTGCACCATGTAAGCCCGTACGCCACAAATTTGCATTCCATAAGTTTGCATTGGATAAATTTGCATTAAACAATTTTGCGTTCGATAGATCTGCACCAGTCAAGTATGCGGCCAACAGGCTTGCATCCAACAAATCCGCACCAGACAAGTCAGCATTCCGTAAGCTTGCACCAGATAAGTTTGCATTCTGTAAGTCTGCACCAGATAAGTTTGCATTCCGTAAGTCTGCACCGGATAAGTTTGTGTTCCGTAGATTTGCGTTCTGTAACTCTGCATTCTGTAAGTTTGCGCCCTGTAGGTTTGCACTGGATAAGTTTGCCTTCCGTAAATCTACGTTGGATAAGTCTGCACGCTCTCTATCATCTGAACCTTCTAGCCATTTAACATGCTTGTCTAAAATAACTTGTAATTCTTCCCAACTAATTTCTCTCATTTTTTTAATTTTCCTCGCTTTCTATTCTTAAAACCTTGTCATCTTCACTTACATATAGAGCAAGGGTCTGCAAATCACCGGTAGCCAGTTTAGTGACGCTTTCGGCGTTATCGACTACAACCGGCACTTGCGTTCCCCAATACTCAGACAAGGCGGAAATAATCCCCAGCCCGGCGTTAAGCCGAGCAGCGTTGTTGGCAGATGAGAAGGGGATATATACCCCATCACCACGAGGGACAAGGACATTACACACGTCCTTGACTCCGCCATTAACCTGCTCTTCTGTTAAGACAAAGCGGACACTTGTAAAGCGACTATTGATTCGCTCATGGAGTGCGCTTGCCTTGGCACGGGTGAAAACTTCCGTTTCATATAAAAGGCCTTCCAGCTCTTCGTATTTGCCAGAAAGCTTCTTTTGCTCTTCTTGCAATTCTTTAATCCGTCTGTCTTGAGCCTCTACGAGGGCTGCCTGAGAAAGCAGACTCATAAGAACCTCTTGCTCTTCTAGAGCCTTTTTAAGGGCTGCTTCTTCAGCCGAGGTATCTACTGCAAACTCCTCAGCATCAGATTGGATCTGGCTAATGGCTTCTTTGAGGTCAACTTCCTTCATTTCAGCAGACTGGGCTAAGAGGGAAAGTTCGTTTTCATAAGCTGCCTTGAGATCAGACAGGTTCTTATCAAGACGGTCCATTTCTTTATCCAGCCCTGCTGCTTCTTCATACAGCTTGCCGGCCTCCAAGGTCTTAGCTTCGATTGCCTTTTTATTGCAGGCTTGGCCTTTCTTATTGATAGTTTCCAGCCTTTCAGCCCGGTCTTGGTTAAAGGAGGCTTCCGCTTCTTTTAACTTCTCCGGAGAGATGGCCTGACCACAAGTCGGACAAATGCTGTTGTGGACAAACTGCTCATTTTTAATTGCCTGAAATTCCAACACTAGGTCTTGACGAGCCTGCGTCAGCTGATTAATCTCCTTTTCTATTAACTGAGCCTTGTTTAAAAGGTCCCTTTTCCCGTATTCAGCCTCACGTTTTTTTAGTTGTAGATCCTTTTCGTTACTAGCGAGTTCCGCCTCGCATCTAGCTTTATCGGACACGTAGCCTTGTCTAAGGCTATCAATCGCCTTTGTCAGCCGCTCTACCTCAGATGCAACTCCATCTGCTGCTTTCTTTTCAGCAATGATGGCTCTTAACCTAGCGGCTTCAGCCTCTAGTTCTGCAGCACGTGCCTTTTCGTTACCAGTTAGGGTCACATCCGGCTTGGCAAGGTTGGCTTCATCAATCCGGGCTGGAATGGCTTCAATATCCTTGGCCAGATCCCTTTTTTGCGCCTTAAGCATTTTTGTCAACTCGTCAACCGTTAAGGGTTTCTTTTCAAGGAAGGCCCGTAGGTTACTGACCTTGGATCCCATTCCAAGTAGGACTTCGTTATCCGATAGGCCCCCGGACATTCCAATTAGGATCGCCCGGCGTTTTTCCCACGGGAGGGTTTCTGAAAAGAAAAGCGGGTCCGTCAAAATCTGTAGCCGTTCAGTAGAACCGAACCGGCTTTCAATGAATTTGTCAAAGTCCTTTTTCTTCTGTGGCACAGCGTCAATAAAGTAATCGGTCGTATGGCCGGCAAATTCCTCGGTTGCGCTCCCACGGGACTTTGTGTACTTCTCGTAAAAAACCTTACGGAGTTCCACCTCTTCAGTCCTATCAGAAAAGATGGCCGTAACACTATGCTCTAGTCCGTGAACTTCTCCTTCCGGACCAATGGTCTTAGGGGAAAATCCTTTTTCTCCTGTACTACTTTTATCAAAAAGCAGCCATGAAAGAGCGTTAGCCACGGTGGTCTTACCAGTGGCGTTGTCTCCATAAATCCGGGTGGTCTGGCCAAGATCCAATGAGAGATCTTTGATCCCTTGGAAATTTTTCAATTCTAGTTTTTTCAAAAACATTTTCTTTTCTCCTCTCAATAAAAAAGAGATATGCTTGAAAGAAAATCTTTCTTGCATATCTCTTAATATTTAGCTTCTGTTTTTCTATTCACCGAGTGCAAGAGCTATCTGCTCTTGGGTGAAGCCTGCTCTAATCATATTAGAGCGTATGGCTTCTCGGCTTTTGGCCGATCCCTTTTCTATCCCTTTTTCTATCCCTTTTTCCATGCCTTCTTCTAGGCCTCTAGCTAGGCCTTGCTGCCAACCTCGTTCCAAGCCACGCTCCAAACCACATTGTTCGGCTGATTTTTCACGAGTGAGGGCATCCATTTCAGCAATCTCTCGCTCATTAATAGCAAAAGAAATGCCGTCATCTTTCATTGCTGTACGCATAATATCTACTACCTCCCTTGCTAGTGTGTCCTTTTTCGCAAGTTGGTCTAATTCCCCCCACGACTGAGCATTAAAAAGGTCTGCCCAGATAAGCCTACCGGATGCAATATCATCCGGGGTTGCTAGATCTTTTTGGGTCAGGTCCATAATAGCTATACGGAACCTATCTGTATAGGTCTTACCAGTCTTTTGGTTCTGCAACTCATATTCCGAGAAAAATGCCGAATCTTCCTCATCAAAGGTGTAATCCAGTATGCTAAACTGCCGGATAATTGGTAGCTCTGCATATGTTTTCCCCGGGTGGCTTTGTGCTGCCATTCGGGCTGCATAAAAGAGAGATCTTAGATGCCACGCTTCAAAGCGTCTCACTTGCACTTCAATATTGACTAGGGTATCTTTATTCACTCGGGCATTAACATCTAAAATAATTCTTTTGCCGCTAATCCGCTGACTATAGTCAATAGGATTAAGCACTTCTACGCTGGTTATTTCCTCTATTTTTTTCGACAAGAGAGAGGCTACCAGCCCTTTAAGGGCTACCTCGCTTTCCTGCATGACGATATGAAATAAGAGGTCATTTGTCAGCTGATAAAACTTTGGTTCACACATATACTTTCTCCTTTCAGTATACCTTACTTTTGGCAATAAAAAAAGAGATATGCTTGAAAGATCATCTTTCTTACATATCTCTTGATTAACTTAAAAATGGACACAAGGTCCCTATCTGTACTTCCCCATCATTCCCAGTTAAGGGTTACTTCCTTGCAATTACTCGCAAGGACTACGGCCAGCGAATACACTGGTCGGCACAATAATAAAGACGCCTCGGCTCACGTCACCGGATTATACTACTGCCTACCGAAATTACAATAGCCTCCGGAAATTTAATATATATACATTATACAACTTTTGTTGTTTATAGTCAATATTCAGGCAAGATAAAACACGCCGGCTAAGGCGTGTTAGAGAGAGCACTATCTTCTAGCAACTCGTCTATTTCCTCTATAACGCTTTGCTCACTTTGCACATGGAGGGCATCATAGTGGCTCAATATATATTCACTAATCCCTTTTGACTGGAAAAGCTCTATTGCATCTTTTCCGGAAAGCCCTTTGTGATATCGATAGCGTTCTAGAAAAAAGATTAGGTACTCTTCCGCCCTTGTCATTTCCCGTCCTTCCTCAATTGCGGCTGCTGGTGTTTCATTTGGTACATCCAATTTCAGTTCAAAGGGAATGCCCTGTTCACGGATGGCAGTTCTCAGGAATATATTTACAGCAGTTGTCATATTCAGACCAAGTTCATTGAAAATTTCTTCTGCCTGATCCTTGATGGCTTTATCTGTTCTAATGTTCAAGTTTGTTGTTGCCATACAGAACACCTCCATTCAAGCATATTATATACGAAAGTTCGGTTAACTTCAATACTACGTCATTACAAAAGCCGCAAAAGGGATCCTTTTTTATATTAACTCGCTTTTATATATTATACCACATCCTTCAGCGAATAAAAAAACCACACAAGAGCATAGGCTCCTGCGTGGTTTAAGATTATTATTTTCTTTCTATACTATATGTTTTCATTACGGCAGGGCTGATGACATCACGATTGCCCTTGCCATTGTTATAGACTCTATGCCAAGCTCCTTCTTTTTCATGCGACATTTCTAGTAATTCCCAAGCTTCTATTAATGTGCTTTCCATACAAACTTGATCTACAAGATCCCGACCTGAAAAGTCTATATACTTTCCCTCACTAATGGGGATTTTCAGTCCACCATAGCCGGAAAAGTTATAATAAACAGATGGAATAACAGGTCCAAATTGCCAAGCTTCAATACTTTCAGCGAAAGCCAAGTGGCCTTCCTCTTGAAGGAAAGACACTTGAACAAAGTAAAGGATCTGCTGCAACTGAAGATTACTAATAGGCTTACCTATGTCGTAACACCTGTAAATGATATACCGGGCCAAATCCAAGGCTTTCACACCAACGACCTCCTTATGCACAAATTTCTTCTATTTCCCCTAAAGCCTCCTCTATGCCTTTCAGCAGTTGAGAAGATGCCTTAGTAATCCTGCTCATAGCTTTTTTCAGGACCTTTCGTTTTTCTTGGTCCATGCTAGCCCAGCCTGCGATATAGGAGAGGCTAACCTCTTCGCATGGAAGACCAAACCGGCTTGATAATACATACGCCACGGATTCTGCTTCTACTTCTTTGATATGGGTGTCCATGTCCGCAGCTGCCTCAGTCCCGTGCAAAACACTATGAGCCATTTCGTGAAAGAGGGTAGAAATGATATCAGCCTCGGTCATGCCTTGGCTTAGGACTATCTCCTTGTCTTTCCGGGAGAAGTACCCATATGTCCCTCTTGGCAGATCCTGAAAACGAACAGGAACAGGAGAAACTGCCTTTAAGGCCTCAAATAGCCGGTCATATCCTTGGACCTTGCAGTCCATTCTATAGCTAGCTAGGCCGGGGAGTTCTTCACCGTCAGTCTGAGAAATATCGAAAACTGACACGGTTCTGTAGCCAACAAGCCGCTCTTCTTGCACCGGTTCTCCTTTCTTATTGAGAATAGGATTGCCATTTTTGTCTTTCTTTATCTCATCTACTTTTCTGATAACAGGAGCAAGGATCTTAATTGCTTTTTCCCCTTTTCTAACCTGCCTGTTTAATTTCTTCCATGTTTGGTAGCCTGCAACACGAGTAGCCTCGGGACACTGGCTGGCAATAAGGACCGTATTCCCAAAAGAGTAAGCATGAAAGTGGCTTAGTGTTTCAAGCCACTTCCGGTAGTTATCACTCTCGAAGAGATTATCCAGCCCCAGCTCTAATTGTTCTAACAAGGCGGTTACTTTTTCATTTTGTTTAGTCATGATTTTTTCTCCTTTTTTTTAATAAAACAAATTTGGATATTCCGTCCTTATGCTTTTAGAGTATTTTTCGTGACTCACAATAATGTGGTCTCGAAGCCTTATTCCTAAGATTTCCCCACCCTCAGCAAGGCGTTTCGTTAAGCCTAAGTCTTCCTGACTAGGTGTTGTATCGCCGCTAGGGTGGTTGTGAAAGACAATTATGTTTTGTACGTTGGCCAACATTGCCCGTTGGAAAACAGCGGAAGGCTCTACGATAGCTTGAGTTAAACCACCTACAGACACAATGCTATAGCCTACAGGCTTCAGCTTGGTATTCAGGAATAGAACGCCAAACTGCTCGACCGTCAGTCTTTCAGGCTTGAGAAGTTCTCTTATACATAGAGCGGCTTTTCCATATGAGTTTAGCGGCGCAACAAATACTTTCTCTTCCTCGGCTTCATAAACCGGTGTATGCTCCATAACGACCTCCTGCTTAAAGAAGGCCTTTTCTTCTATATCGTTAAAATCTTTGATAAGTCCTTGTAGATTCATTTCACTTTCTCCTTTTCTCAATAAAAAAAGAGATATGCAGGAAAGAATATCTTTCACTTACATATCTCTTAATATTTTCTTTTTTTCTTCTACAGTTCGTAAATATCTACATCACTCAGTCCTTCATACTTGTAGGATGCTTGGACCCCACGCATATAAACTTCTCTGTCCTCTACCTTATCGGTGAGAGCGGACTGGAGCAATACATACAATTCCAGACTATTAACCGGTGACCGCTCCATGGCTTGGAGGTACTGGTCCTTATCTATTTTAGCCCAGTCTACACAGAGGCCCAGCCGCTCTTTTAGGAGCAGGTCTAGCCATATTCGCATAGAACGTCCATTACCTTCTCGGAATGGATGGGCTACATTCATTTCCACATACTTCTCAATAATCTCTTCAAAGGTGGCGTCCGGCATGGTGTCTATTATTTTTAGATTAGCCTCTAAAAACAAAGCACCGGCAAATCGAAAATTACCTTTTGAGATATTTTCAGTCCGAACTTGTCCGGCGAAAGGAAACACATCTTGAAATAGGTACTTATGAATAGCACTTAGCCCCTCAAAGGTACCGACTTCAATATTACGATATAGTCCTTTATCCCAGAGCTCTAGCGACCTTTTTTTACTTAGCAGTTCTTCTTTATTGAGCATATTACTCTCCATTAGGCTCATTCCATTTAATGCCTGCAAAAAGATAGTCTGTTTCAGTCTCTTCAATTCGGTCCTGTCCAAAAATGCAGCCCTGATAAAGAAACGCTTGCAGATCCTCAGCACTTCCGGTTTCATAAAAAGCAATCAGCTTTGCTTTAAACTCTTCTTGCAGCTCAATAGGAATGTTTAATATGCCACACCCACTGCCAATCAAGATATGATTAGCTGCAAGCATAGCAGTCCTTTTATTCCCATCAAGAAAGGTCTGGTTTCTCATTAAGAAACAAAGGACCTGCAAAGCCTTCTCAGTGGAGGAATAGCCTTGTATTTCCATTAACTCAGCTAAAATTCGCTTAGTCTTTGTTTCGGAGGGTATATTCGGTTTCCAACTTGTACCACCAATACCGACCTCTTGACCTTTTTCCCTAATGCGGCCTGCTCGATAAATAAGATTATCTGCACCGACAAGAGAATTGAGTTTGCAGACATACGGATAATCCAAGGGATAATCTAGGTTGGCCAACAGAAACTGCCATGCGTGTTTTAGATTATTGATGGTGACCACGGCGTCTACAGAGACACCGGAGCCAACATATCCATTATAGATATCGTCTGTCTGCGGAAAGGTTACTGAAAAGCCTTCCAATCTAGCACTTTTCCATATAGCATCAACCAAGGACCTTTTTGCAAAGGCAATATTCTGCTCTATGGTCATATTGAACTTATCTTTCAAGGATACCACCTCGGTATCTATTGTATCATACTCCAGTTCGCAACTTATTATTATATAAAGAGTTTCTGGTCAACTCACTTTTAACAAATTACTACTTGATTAGCCAATAATCCCTCTTGATCCAGTAGTTCTAAGAAGCGAGACCGACCCTTAGCTGTAACCAAGGTCTGAACACCGGCTTTTTCAACGCCGTAGCCCCACTCCTTAATCCGGAAATACCCTCTATTCTTGACGCTGTAAGGCAGGAGCCTTTGTCGCTTGTCTCGATAGAGGAATTTCTTTTCTAAGAGCCAGTTAATGAAAACCTTTTGTCCCAGCCCTAGAAGCTTGGCTGTATCTCTAAAGTTGGTCAGATGATTGCAAGCCACCAAGGCATCATAATACTTGGACTTAGGATCCATTTCTTCAATCCGACTTTGTTGATTTTCAATTACCTTTTGTTTTTCTGCAATCACGCTATTGGCCACAAGGACTGCCCTAGAAAGTAATTCAAGGTCATCCATATTTTGCTGACCAACGATATAGCCACCGTGTTTCCGGATAGATGGCAGGACCTCAGAGGTTACCCAACGTTTGAAGGCTTTTGCCTCCGGCAGTTTGCTTGCCATGATTAAGGAATACAAGCCGGATTCGTTGATAACCGCTAAATCCTGCATTCCGCCGGGGGTGTCGCATTTTGCTACCCCCCTATCTTCATCGTCAACATGCTTTCTAATGGCGTCTCTTGAGTTACTATACCCCAACGCCTGCGCTATATCTTTACCGACAAACCATGGAGCGTCATCAATAATCATTGTGCGAATACTCCCAAACTCTTCCTTGGTAAAAACTTCTAATTGATTTAACATAGTAATTTCCTTTCTAGAATAATCTTTAGCTTTCTTTCTCCAGTCCTATTGGGCTGCCACTACATCTTCCGGGCTGATTTCTTCAAGCTCCTCAAACCAGTACCTGATGAAGCCTGCCAAGGAGTCGGATAACTCTTTCCCTTGATGACGCTTGCAAAGGGAAATCAACACCTCTACCTCAGGAGACAGGTTGTCAATATAGTGAGCCGGTTCGAGTTTAGAGCCGCTATCTAAAAAGGTGGGATAAAATGGCGGGTAATAATAAGCCTTCATGGATTCCATCCCAATGGATTCCATCCCATCAAAGATAAACTCCTGCATTTCTTCCACTGATACGCTCCTAGGCCAAATAAACTCATCACTCAGCGGCACATAGGTAGCTGCATCTTCAATAACACCTATCCTCTCAAGCTCTTCAATGATGTTTTCATACAACTCCTGATAAGAGTAAGCTTCCATTCGATAAATGTAATACTCCACATTTAAGGTGTTGTATTTATCGAAAGAAATTTCTACCTGTAAAAGAATTTCTCCATCGCTATCCATTGCAATAACTTTTTCTAAGGTTTTATTTTTAATTTCCATAATCGTTTTCTCCTTTTCTAAAATGCAAACTTCCGTTTAACCGCCTGCAAGAGACCACTTGAGTGTTCAACAGTGGATTCTTCTTTATTTTCCGTTAGCGTCTCCTTGTTTGGGAGAACGACCAACTTAGCTTCCTGCTCCTCTTTGGCTTTCATCTGCTTCAGCAGGTAATCATCGATCCCTTTGGATGACGGATCCCAAAGCGCCTTCCCGGAAAAGTAGTCTTTTACTTTCCCGGAGGCATATAAGGCTTGGGCTGCTCCAACTGTATCTACGACAACGTTACCGGTCTCTTCCGGGACCTGGATGCCGTTAAAAGCCGCTAATTTCAATAGATCTGCATAGCGCCGCTCGCACTCATCTAAAGCCCAGTACCGCCTCGTAAAGTCCACTTCAGCCTCATGAGCAAGGTCTTCAATCTTCTTTGAGGCCTTACTGACGTTGGGGTTAATGACTTTATCCATATCAAACATTTCGACTACTTGCGACACACCCATTTCCTTTAAGGACTGGAACTCACTTGATAGGTCCCTTGTGTTGTTGACTCCTTGTAGAGCCATAAAGGGAGAAGCACCGCCCATAAGGAGGCGAGCCACGTCAGCCTTTAAGGGTCCTTCCGTTAAAAGAATGGCCCCTTTATTGCGAAGAACCGGGTTGCCTAACGGGAAGTGGGTCCGGGAGATATTCTCAGTTGCCCCTTCCGGTAGCCCTTTTGAGGACACGGTTAAGTAGCGAACGTTGCCCTTGTCTACTCTCACTTGCAGCCCTACAACCTCCCCGTTCATATTCCGAGTGGGAATAAGCATCCCGGAAGAAAGGTTAAAGCCCCAATGTCCACAAAGCTTGTAAAAGCCCGGCACACCCTTGAGGTTATAACCCTGCCCGGCTAGGTGGTCTGCTAAGAGGACACCTGCGGCAATGTGGTAGATGCTTGGATTAAAACCCCTATTTTGTAGAGGCTTTCGCATGATCTCCGCCACTTTGAGTGCTTTCTTATAGCCTTTTATCCAAGGCATTTCAGCAGGAATAGTCCTATATTCGTTTCTTTCAATATCTTCTTCTCTCAGTCCCCTATCCAAGAGGTTCTGTCTATGCTCTTCCGATAAAGCAAAAGGCTTAAAACGGAGGACTGCACCATAGGCCTCGTGGAGGACGTTATCGCTTGGAGGCAGGATTGCCTCATACTTGTTTTCCACGACATTCCGTTCTTTTTTGTATTCAAAATTTCTGTTGTCTTCGCCAATTTCTTCCAAAAGACGGTGAAAGACCTCTCGGTCTCCTTTAATGTATTTACGGCCAAAGCGGACAAGACTGTATAGATCCAGCTTGCCGCCACCTGTACTACACCGGGGGCAATTAAAAACCCCTTTGGCTGTATTTATATTCAGGTGGTACTTGTGATCATTGCAGAAGGGGCAGCGAACATTGAACGAATCGGCCTTTTGTGACCGCCGCTCTCTTTCCAGCCCTAAAATATCTACGATTTGCTCAATGCGTATTTCCATTTTGTTCTTCTCTCCTTTTCTCCAAAAAACAAAAAAGAGATATGTCGGCAGGATAATCTTTCCGCTTCCATATCTCTTTGGTATCAATTTTCTTTGGCCTAGTCTATAAAATAATCGTGCAGCTCTTCCTCTAAAGTATTAGCAAGACATTCAAGACAGTCTGTTATCCGGAGATTATTCTCGTCTAAAAATGCAACGAGTTGCCGGCGAGACATATCCTTGAATAAGTAGGGCAGCAAGTAGGAACCCCTTTTCTCCAGTTCGGCCTGCAAGTTAAAGAGGCCATAATCGGTAAAGGTATCCGCTGCCATCTCTTCATAGCCGTACGCTTCCAAGTTTTCAGCATTAATTTCCAAGTCGTAGTCCTCAGTGACGATAAGCTCTGTAGCATACTCCGCATCCGGGTTATAGGCGGTTTCGCACTTCATTGTGTAAAAGACCTCCATGCCGGGCTCGTAGTCGACAAAATCCCACTTGACAGTAACCGGTCCCATAGGATTCAGGGTTTCGAAAAACCGCTCGATACTATTGGCAAAGAGCCAGCGACCGATTCCATAAAACTCCAGCCACGTTCTACTTTTGGGCATCTCTTCTAGTTCCGGGTGGCCGTAATACCACTTTTGTTCCTCTATTTGACGGTAAATCTCCTCCATAACGGACTGGTCACAGTCAAAGAAGATAGCACCGTGCGCATCTGAAATATTAGCCATGCTTTTTTCCTCCTATTTTTCCCATAGTTATAGCTTTTTACAATAAAAAAAGAGATATGCTTGAAAGATTAACTTTCTTACATATCTCTTAATATTTAGCTTTTGTTTTTTTAGTTAATTATTTCTTAGAGACTCAATGAATTCATCATCAGGAAGATCGGAATCCAGTGTTTGTTTGACTAAAGCTAGGTCAACACCATTATTGATGAGCCTTAGGGCTAATTGTTTTTTACCCTGTTCTACACCTTTTGTCATTCCCTTTTTTATCCCTTGGGCCATTCCCTCCATCCTACCTTCTTCACGGATAGAGATGCGCTCTTTTCTAGCAAGCTCCCGATCTGTTAAAAAACGGGCAGTTTCATCATCTTTTACTGCTTTATACATGATTTCTACTACCTCACATATCTCTTATATTTAGCTTTGTTTTTCTTATTTGAGGCCGTCTAATTCTTCATCAGAAAACGGATAATTTGTTAGCCGCCTCACATCATCACGAGAGAACCCTTCAACTAATAAGTTTTTAGCAAACTCAAAGTTCTTGGTCTTAATTCCCTTTTCCATTCCCTTTTTCATTCCTTGAGCCATCCCTTCCATCCTACCTTCTTCACGGATAGAGATGCGCTCTTTTCTAGCAAGCTCCCGGTCTGTTAAAAAACGGGCAGTTTCATCATCTTTTACTGCTTTATACATGATTTCTACTACCTCCTTTGCCACTTCGTTTTTTAGGGCTAGGGACTCGAGCTTTTCCCATGAGTTAGCCTTAAATAGGTCTGCCCATAAGGTGCGCCCATAGATAGCATCGTCCCAAGTAGCCAACCGATTCTGTGTCAGGTCCATAATGGAAATCTGGAAACGGTCAGTAAAGCTCTTTTCGTTTTCCACGTTGCGCAACTCATAGGTTGAGAAAAAGCCCGGATCTTCCCTATCAAAGGTATAGTTTAAGATACTAAACTGCCTAATGATAGGTAGACTTCCATAATCCCTATTTGGGTCAGTTTCTGCTGCCATCCGGGCTGCATAATAAAGTGATCTATAACGCCAATACTTGAATGCTTTGACCTGCACTTCTATATTGACAACAGTGTCTTTATTAACAACCGCTTTTACGTCTAAAATAATATCTTTTGAACCTGCGCACTTCCCATAGTCATAAGGATTTTTAACCTCTACTGAGGTGATTTCATCCGGATGCTTAGACAGCAATGAAGCTGTTAACATCTTGAGAGCATATTGGCTCTCTTGCATGACATAATGAAACATCCCATCATTGGTTAAGGCAAAGAATCTTTCTTCACACATATACTTTCTCCTTTCAGTATACCTTACTTTTGGCAATAAAAAAAGAGATATGCTTGAAAGATCATCTTTCTTACATATCTCTTGATTAACTTAAAAATGGACACAAGGTCCCTATCTGTACTTCCCCATCATTCCCAGTTAAGGGTTACTTCCTTGCAATTACTCGCAAGGACTACGGCCAGCGAATACACTGGTCGGCACAATAATAAAGACGCCTCGGCTCACGTCACCGGATTATACTACTGCCTACCGAAATTACAATAGCCTCCGGAAATTTAATATATATACATTATACAACTTTTGTTGTTTATAGTCAATATTTAAGCAAGATAAAACACGCCCGAAGGCGTGCCTATATATAAATATGTCTTCTTGGACTGAAAGGACCTTTGTCTACCTTTTACCCTTTTCTTGCCAGCCCCCAGCTAGGACACGACCGGCTACTTGCACCTGCCCTTCTTTATCTAGTTCTAGGTAACGCCGGAGAAATTCCAAGCGCTCCTTGTCCCGGATAGGCTTCCCATGGACAGATACGTCTGTAAACCGGGCGTAGTTATTCCCAAGGAAGTAGTCCATGGAGGTATCTAAGTACATGGCTAGGAAAATAAAGAAGTTTATTCTTGGTGTAAAGTCCGGATCCTTTTCTAGTTTACGGAAGGTCATCTTGAGGTCTTGAGAAGCCTTTACACCACCTAGGTTTGGCAGGGGCAGGTGTCTATCCTCTGCCAGTTCTCTAAGCCTGTCTAAAAGGGGAGGGGCTACTGCCGGATTCCCCAGTCGAGCCTCTAATTTAGGCAGGTCTTCTGCTACCATGACTTCATCTAAGAGCCTCGGTAGCTGGCTGGTTCCTTTCTCTCCAAAGAATATATAGTGAATACTGACGTTAAACTCTTGGTAGGCCAATATGCGCAGGCTATCTAGGGGGCAATTGAAACTACCCTTTAAATTCCGGGAAAAGCCGCCTCGGTTGACACCTATCTGTTCAGACACATAGCTGGCGGTCTTCCCTTGGGCTTCTATTAGGTCCCTCACTCTTCCGGAGGCATCATTACGCAGGACCTTGGCTATAGGGATGGAAGCCTTGTATTTATCTTCTTCGGGGAGTTTCTGCCATGTCTTTAATAATTCCATCAGCCTACCTCCTGACTGTCTTTCAAGGCCTCAATTAGGGTCTTTTTAGCATAGGGCTGGAGTAAAATAAAGAGGTTCAGGATCCGCTCAACTTGATCGTTATCGGTATATAGGCCGGTCGGCTCCCTTGTATTTAAAATCCAAGAAAGGGTCAAATTTAATTCACGGACAATCTCCGGCAGGTCCTTGGTCCCTAGGGTGGTAGATGCCGTCCTGTCTTCCCAAGCGGTCTGAAGGGACTGGTTCTCAAAATGCCGACGGCGAGGAATGGTAGACCTATCTATGTATTCCATTACTCGCTTGGTGGGGGTAATACTTACGGTCTCTTCCCAAAACTCCGGTAGGATTCGCTTTAGGCTGGCCTCTATGTGGGGTAAAATGGCCTCGTCCACCTTTTCTGCTAAGGCGAGAAATGCTGCTTCTTCCCCTTCTAGGGCCGGAAAATCAATACCTGCAATATGAAGGGCCTCTTTTAGGCTTATCTTGTAAAAGTGAGTAAAGTCGAGAAGCATATCATAGGTCATAGACCGGACATCATTTGTATTGTTATTCTTAGACCAGTACTTTTTCTTAAAGGCCCTTAGGGTCTGTGGGTCTGTTTTTTCTCCGTATTTATAAAGGGCTGCTTCAACAGTCTTGTCTACTAATTCACGCTCTGCGATTGCCATTTGTTCCTCCTTCTATGAATGGCTATAATCCACCAACATAATACCATCTTTATAATTTTTAGTCAACAATATGTAGACCTCGAACAATTAAAATGGTATGATGTTATTATGAACAATATGTTTGCTTTTACAGGAGGTGCGGTATGACCATAAAAGAAATTTACCTGCTCCCAAGACGTGTCTTTACTTTTGGCACCTTAACACGGGAGGGTAGGTATGATAAAGAAAACAAGAAACTCTACCTCATGGATGACCGTGGAGAATTAACAGGAACGGTACTTACGATTACTGACTATGCTGAAGATGAAGGGGTTGCGCCTCAAGGGGACCTGCCGGAAGAGGAAGCCCTGCCCTTAGAAACCCCACAGGAAGCGCCCAGAGAAGAAAATAATGGTAAACTGGGCCTCGCTATGGCTGACCTATCTGTATGGGTTAAAGGCCTCAAAAAAAAGATTTTAGCGGGCTTCCGTACTTACCGGACAACTGAATTACCTGCCGGTCTGCAAAAGAAGGTTCTCATGCAGTACCTTATGGCCCTCGGTGTTTTTCTCTTTTGTATTTTTCTAACCATAACGGAGAAGCGGATCAGTTACCTTACGGGGATAGTTATCTCCCTCTGCTTTCTTTACATGGCGTTGGAAACAAAGCTCCAGTTTGCGGCAGGGAAGATTGTTGAGCAGGTGGTATCAGCTGTGGACGTGAAACCTTCTAAGGCAAGGAACCGGACTAAGGTTGTCTTTGCAACAAGTGACGATATCCCATCCTACTTTACTTTTGTCGTGCCGGGGAAAAAGGACTTTATTTTGAACGGCGTATATGTTATTTATTTTAATGAGGATAGGCCCAGCGTACTTTTAGGTCATGTCGCCTTATAAAAGAAGATACGAAAATACCCGACCTGCCTTTCGGCTTGTCGGGTATCTTCTTGCAAAAAAAGGAGAAAGAAAAAAACTGACCACTCCCCATAGCTAAAGCAAGGGGGTTCTTAAAGGTTCGGCATTTACCGCAGCTTGTCCTAGGTGGCTTCCTTGAGTGGTCACCTAGGCCTGGCATTTTCGTTAAGAACTTTACGAGCCTATTGCAGCTGCAAGATACTTCGCCGGCAACGCCTCAAAAGACGCACCGTGTATTTACGACTCGCACAGCGTGGTCATTCTGTATGCGCCTTACGGCACAACTTCCAAGTTTTTATCTAAATACATCTTACCATTTTAGAGTTTATTTGTCAACATACTTTTCAATTTCCTAAGAGATTTTTAGTGATCTTTTTCAGCCCCACACGAAAAGTGCAGGGCTATTTTCGGTTATGTTGCAGGTATTCAGCCTTATCCTCTACAGCCTTCTCTTCTTTCGGGGGGCCACTAAGGAGGGCCTCCTCTTCTTCAGTCAAGGCAATATGGAACTTGTGGGCTTGAGGAGGAATCTTCTTAGCTACCTTGTTGCGTAATTTCCCCAGCAGGCGCTCGACTTGACTGCTCTCGGAGGTATAGGTATCTAGGCTTATTTTTAGCTTGTTGTCGCTTAAAATACCCAGGCAAAGGGGACTGTCACTTGCTAAGACTTTATCTATATCTTGAATGACTTTAATCCCTTCTGTTATTTCTTTTAGGGCTTCTTTTTGCTCTGCTGTATCTAGGATTTTTGCCACAGTAATCCCTCCTTAATCGTAGAAACGTGGCGGTGCAATAGCGGTCTGTGGGTTTTTAGGATAGATGGGGTCATAGCCTATGAGTTTCAGGTTAAGGTCATCTTCTCCGGGGGCTGTCGGCTTTTCTAGGCCAATCAGCTGGGTTTTAGGTGCAAAATAGACGGTTACAAAGCCATACCGGTTTGCCGGAAGGGGCAGGTTGACTGCTACGGTGTTGGTGCAGGTAGTAATATCTCGCTTGTAGGCCACCTTCTTGGCTGTATCTAGGTAGCGTGGAAAGTAGGTCATCTCGTGCATATGGCAGATAGCCTTTTCTTTAGCTTCTTTTTCCCAGCCTTCCGGTAGGTCTAATTCAAGCTTGTCATTAACGAAGTCTGTTGCCTCTTGGAGGGCCTTATCTCTTTCTTTAGGGCTAAGATCCTGCTTGTCTAGGACTTCTGCACTCTTTAAGGTGTCCAGCCGGTACTCGCCGGTTTTTTTGTTATAGCTGATGGTTAGGTCTGCAATGAAAAGGAGTTCACCGCTTTCTCGGTCAATGCCCCGGATATTAATGGTGGCACCGCCTCTTTTCCCGTCATAGAGTTCGTCATCCTGCCAGCGGATGCCGTAATCTTTCTCGTTTAGGTAGCGGCTAGGTCCTAGGTCTATTTGGTAGTAGGGAGACCGCATAACAAGGTTGGTTTCTTTAGAAAGGTCAACGGTATCGGCGGTTTGGTCTTGGCCCCGGCTAAGTTCTAGGGGAACACGGTTACTTTCGACATAGTAGCCAATACCGCCCTTGTAATCACTGTCTAAATTAAGATAGATGTGGTCATCTTTAATCTTTTTGCCCAGTCCTGCTTTCAAGGTCCCTTTCCCAAAGTTGTATTGGACAACTTCATCATTGGTGTATTTAGGGTCTGCCTTGAGTTCTGCTGTTTCGTGAGTGGGTTTTTCTTTGGGTGCTTCCACTTCCGGAGGTTTCAAGAGGATCTTTCCCAAAATAAAGCCGAGAATCACGCAACCGATTATTGCGACTACGAGTAAAAGTCTTTTTTGTGCTTTATTCATAGTTTACCTCTCCTTTGTTCAGTTGAACGCTATAGATCTCTTTTAGGCTTAGGCCTGTAAAGCTTTTAATCTTCTGGGCAACTTTGCAGGTCATATGGTTTCTGTACTCGCCCCGCAAAATAGCACTTAGCTTATTGGGGTGAACGCCTATGGCCTGACCAAATTCTTTGATGGTGTAGCCGTTTTCTTTCATCCATTCTGTAACAGCCGGGTAGTATTTGCTGCGAACGGCCGGGTTTTTCTTGGTCTTTAGGGCTGAAAATACATCTATGACTTCGCCGGGGTATAGGTCTAGCCTCTCGGATATTTCTAGGGTTGTATAGCCTAGGAAGTAGTAGGTAATCACTCGCTTGGCGAGGCTATCCGGAATAGGGGGTATGCTACACTCACCTTTTACGCCGGGCAATTTATCTAAGAAGTTATGGATTCCTTGGCTAGTAATCCCTATGGTCTCGGCTATGTCATATATGCTCCTGTGGTTCAGTCGTCCTAGGCAGACGGCTATTTTCTCCTCTTCAGTCAATGCTACCACCCCTGTCGAAGAGGGACTGGAAAAGCTCCTCTAGGGCTTCTTCTGGTGGGAAATTCTCAGGTAGGTCCTCTTCTAGATATTCTCCCTCAAGGTCTGCTAGGAGGGCAGTCATAAGGGCTAACTCTGAAAGTAGTTCTGCTCGCTCAAGATGGCTTTCAGCGAGCTTGTTTAAGAGAGCAATCTTTTCTTTGGCGTAATCGATATTAAAATAGTTCATAGGGCAGTCCTTTCTCCATAACATGGTGTAGGCACAGCAAGAAACAGGCGCCATACAAGATCATTCGGATAGTAAATTCTTCTAGGCTACCGTTTCTAAAGCTGGCAATATGAAACTTATAGGGCAGGGGGTACAAGAGGGGGACGCCTTTGTGGTTTAGCATATCTAATACAAGGTGGCTGAGCATCCCGGCTGCAAAAAAGAGGGCTGGGTTATGAAAATCGGGAACAAGGGCTTCAAGCAGCAGATAAAGGATGACCAACAAAAGAGGGCTATGGGTGATGCCCCGGTGGCCAAAGGTCTTGTTTAAGGCTAAGGATAAGGGTTTTACGAAGTGACCCAGTTTGCTCTCCGGGGTATCTATGTCGGGGAGCAAGCTGCCTATTGACGCAGCTGTTAGGCATACAAGGGATTTTTCCAAGGGTACCTGAAACCGGTCTAGGCTAAGCATAGCCAGTCCTACGGCTAGCCCTCCTATTAGATGGGTCCTGCCTTGCATATGGATGCCTCCTTTCTACTAATTACAATGAATACATTTTAATCTCAACATCTGCTTATTTGACTGTCACGGTTATTGTATAAGTCTCCCCTTTCAGGCTTTGGGCTTTTATGGTTGTCTTGCCTTGAGCCTGGCCAATAACGGTGCCTTTTTCAACGGTAGCAATACTAGTATCTTCAACGAGCCAAATGCAGGTCTTATTCGGCAGCAGCTTTTCCTTACCGTTAACGGCGAGGGTAATTGTGGAGGGACTGACTGAAAAACCTTCGCTGGTATTCGCTTTGAGGCCCGATTGCTTAGCCGGGGTAGGCTGTTGTGTTCCTTGGGTACTTTGGGCAGGTTGGGCTTGCCTATTCGCTTGGCCTTGGGCCTGCACGTTGGCTTGAGCCTTACTTAATTGGTTCTGCATATCCCGGAGTTTAGCTTCTCTTGCGTCAAGCTCTCTGCTTCTTTCTTCAAGAGATTTGAGTCGGTCGTTGTAGGCGCTCTCTCTTTCCTTTTCTCTGGCGTTAGCCGCTTCTTCCTGTTCTTGCCGGCGCTTTTCTGCTTCCTCTTTTTCTTGTTGTTCAGCCTCTTCTTTTTCCTTGGCTGCCTCTTCCTCTTCCTTCTCTCGTTCTTCTTCTAGTTCTTTTTCACGAGCAGCGTCTTCTTCCTGACGCTCTTCGAGTTCGGACAGGTTGGAATTTTCAAAGTCAAGGTCGGCGCTACTATCAGTTTGGCTGCTTTCGCTTGTTTCTATGGTGGAACTGCTATCTTCAGGGTCATCTTGGGCCTGACAGCTGACGAGCCTGAAGAGCATTAGGGAAACAAGTAGGCCGCCTGCTACAAGAAGGGGTAGGGGTGGCAGGTTCTTCTTACGCTTCTTTGGCTTAGCTTCTTTTTCTTTGCTCCCGGCGAGTTTCTTTTTCAGTCCGCTTTTTTTCTCTTGGGGGGCTGCTGAAAGAAGTTGGATTTCGTTACGGAGTTGGCTATAGATGAGTTCGTTATTTAAGGGTTCGCCTAGGATAAGCTGCTCTAGCATCTCTTGGCTTTCTTTGCTGAGGATCTTAGGCGGTTCGTCTATATTGGGGGCTTCGGTTGGCTCTTTTTTGTTCAGTCTGTTCCACAATTGCCCACACAGGTAGGCGGTTTCAGAGCCGACTTCTTTTTCTAGGGGTGGGTTATAGTACAGGGCTTCTTCTTCGGGGTCGTAAACAAGGGACTGGAGTAAAATATTCCCTGTTTCTTGTGACAGGCAGAGGTCATCATAGCTGACTTGGCCCAGCCTGCTGCCTAAGCCATTTAACCATGCGTTAATCTGAATAAGGGCTGCTGTTACTTGTAGGTGGAAGATGGCTCGCTCTTTATCTTTACTCTCGCTCAGGTCAACTGCGGTTAGGGGGGGTTCTTCGTTGATGATGAATTGGTAGTCTATTTCTTCCTCGCCTTGTTTGACTTGGGCTTGATCTAGGACGGTATTGGCTGTATCTTTGAGGTTCTCAAAGAGCTGGGCTTTACCGGGATCGTCTGATGGCAAGATGACGTGAATGGGATTGTCGCTCTCACTTGTCAGCTTTAGCAGAAGAAGGTTATCTTGGCCCATTGTTACCCGGTAGAGTTGGGCGTTGTCTTTGTCCTGAAGCATTGGGATGCTCTCTTGCTCTAGGTCTTGGTCGGTGTATGGCTGCATTACTCTTGCCCTCCTTTCTCTTCTTCTAGGGCTGCAATAATATTGCGGTAGTCGGGGTTATTCTTTAGGTCAAGGGCTGCATCTCTATTGTGCTTGTCTCTTTTTTTTTATTCTTATCTAGGTAGATTTGGGTTTTCTTTTTGTACTTCTGGGGGTGCTTTTGCCTTAGCCGCTTGGCGTTGGCATTGTCCCGTTGGCGAATATGGCTCCAGTTCTTCCGGTAGTACTCTCGTCGCTTTTTTAGGTGTTCTTGGTGGCTATCCATGCTGGGGGCTTCCTTTC
This sequence comes from Peptococcus simiae, assembly GCF_046569735.1. Lineage (GTDB taxonomy): Bacteria > Bacillota > Peptococcia > Peptococcales > Peptococcaceae > Peptococcus > Peptococcus simiae_A. The sequence continues at coordinate 39,224 of NZ_JBKICG010000014.1, forward strand.
TTATTTTTTATTCACTCGGCCGATTATGAGGTAGGTGATCATCATGATGGCTAAGAGGCCGCCGCCGAGAATAAAGAAGTGTTTCTTGCTTTTCTCTTCTTTGACTTCTGCTTGTCCGTCTGTGATGATGTCGGCTTCGCTCTCGCTTGTGACTTCTTGATTGGAGGCTAGGGGCTGGTAGTTAATGGTTTCTATATTGACTGTTTGGCTCTCGGTAATTGGGGGGACTTCTGTTGCTTCTATGGGTAGGGGGGCTACGCTTATTAAAAGGGCTGTACTGAGGGCAAGGGGGATCAGTTTTTTGTGGATGGATTTCTTATCCATGGTTATCGCTCCTTTATATATAGAGGTGGTCGTAGGCTTTGTCGGGCATGATTCTCCGATAGTAGGCTTTCTGCCATGGCTGGCAGAGGATCCTGAAGGGGCTGGATATTCCTTTTAGCTCTTCTAGGTCGCTGTAGCTTAAGTAGGGGCTGATGTATACGTCCTGTCCTCTAAGCTTTAGGGGAAACAGCCGCTTGTCGTTTTTCTCATAGGCACCTTGGTCTATGGCTGCGCTAATGAGGCTCTCGGTTAATCCTTCTCCATAGTCTATCCAGTCTTTGGCGTTGGCTATCCCTGCTTGGCTCTCGGGAAAGGCGTACAGCTTGTCTATGTGACCTCCCAGCTTGCCGCTCTCTCTCCGCTTGCCTCGCTTGTCGGCAAATATATCGCTAAAAATCTTTGGGCTGGAAAAAAGAATGGCTGCGTATGCTTCACGGTCTAGGGGCTTCTCTTCTACTTCTGCCATGTACTTGTAGTAGGCTGGCAGTTCACACTTGAGGTGCCACTTGCTCCAGCCCAGACCTCTCTCGCTTCCGGCGTACAGAAGTAGTGACCGCTCGCTGCTTTGAAGTATTCCGGCTTCACGTCCAAGGCGGTACTGGGCATCATATAACCCTCGCTTGATCAGTTCCTCTAAGATGTGGTCGTAGCTCACAAACCGGTAGGGGCTTTGGGGCTGAAGGGCCGGGACGGGGTCCTCTAATTTGCCGGTGGCTTCACTTACTAGGCTACCCAAGGAGTTCGGGATCTCTCTACCTTTATACAGGTACAAGGGGCTGAACCTTGCTCCCATTAGGGCTGAAAAGACGGAGGCTCTGCTCTTGCCGAGATACTCGGATAACCGCTGATGGCTATTACCACTCCCGACTATGTTTAGGCTGGTCGGCAGCTCTAGGGCTTGAATTAATTCCGGGTACCAACTCCGGGGAAGGTCTCTCTCTTTCCTTAGCGCTCTTATCCCCTCTAGGGTGATGGCGTAACCCTTCTCTTTGATGGGCCTGCCATTAACCTTGTATTCCAGCTGATGGGGCTTGATGTATTGGGCTTGTCTTAAATCCTTTAGGATCTGGTAGGTCGAACGCTCTGAATTATCGATTGCCAATAAGCTATGAACGGACACTAGGCTGTGATAGAAAAGCAGGAGCAATAGCCTTGTCTTTTTGGTCACGAAATCACTCCTTTTTATAATATGAGGACAAAAGGGCTGCCAAGGAATTCGCTTTATTAAGGGACCGATTTTCCCTGAATAAAACAGATGAAATAAGCTATTTAAAGCGCTTTTACAACCTGCAAAACAGGAGTAAATTACTGCAAAAAAGACGTTTTCAGATTCTCTATATTTTTTGCAGTTTACACAGGTGTTTTTCGAGCATACTAGATGCTTATTTGAAGACACGATACGCTTATTTGCATCTAAAGTAGCACTTTATTGAACTATCAATATATCTTTTAAACCTATCCTTATTCCTCTATTTCAGATATCCAGTCTCGCATTTTTTCTAAATTAGGCGGCTTTGCATAGTCCCCTGTAACGATAAAGTAGGTCCCTTCTTCGAGGAAGTCATCAAATATAGAGGCCAAAAAGAAACTGCAACTTCTCGGATTATCACCGCCTTTTAAGTAACAGGCGATCGCATCTACAATAGCTTTGCTGTCTACATTGTCGTTGTCCACGCCGATTTTATTGTTCCCTCGGACTGAAATAATTGCTATGTTAGTTTGATCGAACTTGGGGATTTTCTTCTCGTTGGAGCGCAAGAAAAGGCTTACTTCATCAACGTAAAGATTGCTAAATACCTTACCAGTTTTTTTGTTATAGATGGATGGCAAAAGGGGCGTTTGAATTAAATACTTATCTTTTTTAAAGCTGCCTTTGATTGAAAAGCAGTCAGCTTCTGTGTATTTTTTAGCCTCTTCTTCTTTAAAAAAGAAGGGGTCATCATCATAAACCAGTTTGGTAATTTCCCTATTTAATTCATAAAGGGTGGGCCTTATTTGCTCTTGTTCCATACGCTTTTCTTTAGGAACAAGGCCTAAGAGCCGCCCATAGTCGTCAATTTTTTGGATCAGTTTGTCTGTTATACGCAAGCATTTTATCGCCTGCAACATCTTTTCTGTGATTTCATCTTCTTTATAGTCGGACAATCCTATTCCCCTTTCCACAAGTAAAAAGAAGGCTTTTTATTTTCATCTAGCAGACAAAAATTGCTGAAATAAAAGTCTTCTAGGCTATCTCCAAGGTCACGACTTGGCACTAGGACGGTGTAGATCATATCGTCATCACCGCCCCGGATTTTTTCTAATTCGTGTTTTTTTTGCGCCATGTAGGCCTCTTGGTATTCACCGCAGACTGAAAGTTCCACGGACTTTCCATTGGCCAGTAGGATTAAAAAGCATCTAGGAAATGAGATCTCTGAAAGATCCATGATTTGTTGACTACCGATAGAAGCAACGACCCACAGGGCATCTATTTTTCTCTTGAGCATTGAACTGTTTAACTTAATGGCCCTGCCAGTCGTGAGAAGGGACCCCTCCTTTTCTCTTAAAGTGCCTTGCCGGATGAGTTGCTTTATGACTTGACCCACCGTATTTTTATCGGCTTGATCGCTGAAAAGCTGAACAACTTGTTTCTTTTTTACGAAGCCAACAGCGTCAACAAGAGCAGTTATATTATCTTTCAGGCTCTCGTAAATCATTCCATTAGTTCCTCCTTGGCCATCCGTTCAAGGGCCAATCTTCTTAACTCTTGAGCGTCAGTTGTGATGAGGTCATGCTCTGTTTTAGAGGCTTTAATATCTATAAAGACGTGGTTAGTGTTGGCTGCAAGAAGGCAGGTCCCTCTCTTAATGCCTTTGATTTCTTCTGCTTCTTCCCTTGTTAGGTCCATAGCTTGAGCGACCACCGAGGCCTCTCTAGGCTCTGTTTTCATGAGCATTTTTGTCTTAGCGTTGTTGATAATGCCGGCCCCGTACATCCCGTCTTTGAGTGCAAAAAAGTCGTTTAGGTCTTGGGTCGCACAGACAGCACTACCACCGTAACCACGAATGACTTTAAAGATTTCAAGGACAAATTCTGCTGCTAGTTCAGAAGAGCCGGGGCCAACAAGCCGCCATGTTTCGTCAATGAAGATAACTTTTTTCTTCGTCCGGTCCTCTCTCGCCTTATCCCAAGCGTAATCAAGGGCAATAAACATCCCAATGGGGAGGGTTTCTTTTGTTAGGGAAGAAACGTCTAGGACAACGTATTTGTTGTCTAAGTTGACGTTAGTCGGCTGGTTAAAACTCTTAGCAGAGCCGGTGACATACCGGGTAAGCGCTCCGTACAGTCGGCTATCCGTCCGCTCCATTTCACGCAAGGTTTCGTACAAGTCACCTAAAATAGGCATCTTTTTATACTCGCCTGTTTCCGGGTCAACGAGGGAATCGTTTTCCGGCGTGATGCCAAACTTGGCATAAGTTTTAAGCAGAGATTCGTCTAAAAGCTGTTGCTCTTCAAAGGTAATGTCCTTTAAAAGCAGAGTGAAAAAGGCGTGAAGCTGTTGGATTTTTTTAACTAAAATGGACTCTTCGGGGATAAAGTCCGTGTCGTAGTCATCAATGCTTTCCGTCTTTTTACGGATCTCCATAATGTTAATATTGTTCCCACTACCGGGAGCAATCCGGATAAAAGAACCGCCAATAGCAGCACAGGCTCTTTCAAATTCAATCCCTTTTAAGGGGGCAATGATAAAGACTTGGACTTGTTTTTGTCTCATTCTAAGGGCCATACATTGAAGCGTATACGTTTTCCCTGACCCGGAAGAACCTAAGATAGCAATGTTAGCGTTGTTGTATTTTGAAGTGTCAAAGACATCAACAAAGACCAAGGACCCGTTGTTGGAGTTAGCCCCTAAGAGGATCCCGTTCTCGTCTGCCAATTCATAACTGACAAAGGGATAGGCTGAAGCAAGGTCTCTTGTCAGGCCATTTCTTCTGCCCTTGGCCCAAATGCCGGGGTCACATTTACAAATTGGAAGGGAAGATTGCCACGCTTCCAACTGCTGGAAATGGCAAGGTTTAATCCGGATATCGTTTCTAATACAATGGCGTTTGATGGCCTCGTATTTGTAATTAATTTCCTGTAGGCTATGCCCGGTAATGGTAATAAGGGTTGCCATATAGCAGAAGTCTTCCCCTGCTGACAGGCCGCTTTTTAGGTAGTAACCGGATTCAATGGCCCCATGCAAGTCTTCAAAGTCTTGAGAGGTGTCCTCGGTTTCTCTCATGCGAACCTTATTCCAACGTAAGCGGTACTGTAGCTTTCTTTGTGTGGTTGCTACGTTTTCTTTTTTAATCCAAAAATCTACGTCAACGCCCTCGCCCATGTTAATTAGGAGGAGCATCCAGCCACCTAAGGCTCGGATTGGATAAGAACCGCCGGGGATATAGCAGTACATATAGAAGAGGTCATCTACCACCAAATACCTTGGACTGGAACGGTCATCTATAAGGTTGGGTGCAATAAAATCGTTCACAGGGATATGTAAATCCTTTCGAGTGAAATCCATATTGCCGGCAGCATACCGACCTAAGACTTCATACTCCCGGTCCCTTGCAGACCGAATAGAGGATTCACTCCGGCTCATAATGGAATACAAAACTTCTAAAATGTATTCATCAGAATCGCTGACAGAAACGACTTCATTACCACAGTCGCTAATGTCATTGGCGATATTTCTTGCCTCTCTTTCCAGTTCCCTGCGGACCTGATCAAAGGTTGGTCTGTGTTGAAAACCGACCTTTTGCTCATACTCAAAAATGAGAAAGAACCGCCTAGAAACGCCCTGACTAGACCCAACAGAGGAAATTAAATTGATCTGTTCCTGTTGCAATCTTTGACAATGGCTGTTTTTTTCTAGGGCCATTTCATTTTTAATTTTGTCTACGAATTGACTAACGTCTGCTCGTTTTGATACGACTTTGAATTGAACATTACTCGGCATATTGCGCAGGGCTTTAGCAAAACTGGAAATGATACTTGCCTGTTCACTATAAGACCGCAAGCTAAAGTTAATGGGCATGACCTCCATTAACTTAACAAAGCGGCCATCTTTTGTGATGATGATTCCGTCCTTAACGTCTCGAATAGGAGAAAAGGACTGGGTACTAATAATCTGTTCAAGTTCTTGCCTTTTATTAGTTGGCCTTTCCTTTTTAGGCCGGGTAAATCGTTTTTTCTGTTCCTTGAGAGAAGGAAGTTTTACACCCATACCAACCTACTCCTTTCTGTTTTTTTCTCGCTGTAAGTGACCAACACTCAGAAGACTTGCCGGTTCGTTAATGTCGTACACGCCAACGCCTTTCATTTGTTTGCTGTCTGCATAAATGCCAAATAATTCCTCGTCATCTGCAAATTCAAATGTTTCCCCTTCGATTAAGGGCTTGGCTGCCATTCTTCTACGTCTGTTTTCAATAGCGGTGTCCCAAGCGTCTACAAGCTTATCTTGCAGGACTTCGCTTTCCATCATGGCATCTAATGGAGCCTTGGCAAGGGCCTGTGTCCGGGAGTTATAAAGCATAACGCCACGGTTTTGTAGCCATGAGTAGGCATTACTAACTGCAACAGAGAATGGATCTCCGTTAAATCCGTGATAGCCAATAAGGAAAAAAGGCATACACAAGGCGACAATAGCAAAGAGGCGGATGTTGATATTTTCAATTGGGATAAACCAAGCAAAGAGGGCCACAAAGAGGGCCATTAAAGCCCCCTCTATGAAGTTTCTTGTCTTAAAAAGGCCCTTGATAATACGTGACTCATCAATAAAATTTTCTGGAATGTTATAGACATTGGGCTGCTCATCTTGAATCAATGGAAACACCCCTTTCTCATCTTAGCGTTCTGCCAGCCCTCTTGTGCATAGACCGAATACGAACATAGACCATGCCGTCATCAGTAAAGCCAATGACTGTTACTCGGACAACATCACCGGCCCTCAAGCCTTCATTTTGAATGGCACTCGCCGGGACAACGCCTGTAAAAGCGGACATATCGTACTGGTCAAGATAAAGGAATACGGTAATTTTTCCGGCATCCTTGGTCACGACATTTGAGATAGTCGCAAGGCATTGTTGCCCTTCTTTAAGGAGGGTTCCTTGGTAGGATTTTTTGAGGTAGTTGTGGGCTGCTCTAGAGTCAACTTGAAGAATAACCTGACCCTTATCATTTTGGCTTACGTCCGTAATAATAACCGGAATCTCATCCCCCACCTGATACAAGTTTTCTAACTCATTAAAGTTTTCTAAGTAGCGGCCGGTGACCCGGTTACTGGGAATACGAACGTCTACCCCTTCCACGTTGACCACAAGTCCCCGGTAGCTGACTGAAACGACAGTCGCATTAACGAGGTCATTTTCTAAAATCCGAGGGTGGTCGGGATCAAAGTTCCCCTTCTCCATTTCAAGGAGGGCATCTTTTCTTGACCCTAAGATGAAATAGTCGTTTGGCAGGTCTAAATCGCCAGCCCTGTCGGCATAGGTTTCTTTAACAAGGAAGGGGACTTCCAAGCCATAAAGTCTTTCACAAAAAGCCTTTTGACGGTTTAAAATTTCCTTTTTACCTTTTTCAGTTGAGGTATCTGCAGCCTTTAAATTGAGAACGTCCTCTCCATCTCTAAAGATTTCTGAAAAGGGAATAGTCGCTTTAATTGTCCCGTCTACTAAAACTTCTAGGGCAGCACAACTCGCATCTCCAGCAGAGAAAGTCGTTACGCTCGATACGGTCCCATATAAAAATTCTCCGTACTTTTGAGCAGACAAAACAGCGTTCCACTTGGTAATAAATTCCTGCTGAAAGGCTGCTCTCGCCCGGCCCTCTCGTCTGATATTTCGGATAGTAGGTTCGTTTCTTTCTAGGTTTTTTTGTTCTTCTTTTGGCATAAAAACTCTTCCTTTCTTTAAGGGTTTAAAGGCAACACTAACTAAAGACATGATACCACGTTTATTGTTTATGTTCAACGTCTTGCTATTCTAATATTATCTTGATTTAACAAAAAAGAGGCAGCTAAAAAGCTACCTCTTCTATTTTTATATTCACCTATAAACTTTTTTCAAAAGTAATCTTTAGCTTTTTACCTAATCCACTCGCCAGTCTGCTTAATGTCTTTACTGAAGGGTTTGCACTTCCATTTTCTATTTTACTAATATCCCCCTGTGCAATACCAGTCAAGCGAGATAATTCACTCTGCGTCACCTGCTGCTCAGATCGTCCGTCAAGCATTGCTTTAATAATTTGAAACTCCACATCAAGGCTATCCCACTCGTTTTGAAATTCAGGATCTCGCATTTGCTCGTTAAGGGTTTCTCTAAAATTTTTAGTCATTTTTCTCACTTCTTTGTTTGAATTCTTTTCTGCGCTGTTTTGAAATCTCTATTTCTTCAGTGGGCGTCTTTTGAGTTTTTTTTATAAAACCGTTTGTTAGTATTACTCTATTCCCAACAACAAAAAAGTACAACACCCTAGCGATATTACTACTCTGCTTAATTCTTAATTCAAAGATGCCATCCTCTAGATGCTTTGAATAGGGTTCCCTGAGAAAGTTCCCCTTTAGCTCTAAAAGCTCTAGAGTTCTAAACGCTTTCGCCCTCATCTTGATATCTAGCGACAAAATAAAATCTTCTGCTGGGCAGTTCCCGTCCTCTTTTTCGAAAAATTCAACAGTAAAATTGCTCATCATTCACTCCTTACAGCTTTATTTTATAGGATATATCCTATGTTCGTCAAGTCCCATGATGATAAAAAAGAGGCAGCTAAAAAGCTACCTCTTCTATATCAATTAATTCCAAAGGGATTGCTAATTTCAGAAGACTTAGCCTCCCGATTATCTGTTGTAAAACTTATCTTTTTCTTCTTTGGAAGCTGCTCTTCTTGCATAGTTTGTTGTTTTTTTTCTTTTGCACCCTCCTTTTCTTCTACATTTTTCTTGCTTAAAGCGAATCCAAAACCTAATCTTTGTTTTGAGTCCGGCTTATCTTTTTTGATTAGAGGCGTTCTCTCTCCCTCAAATTTTTTATCCGATTCTTTAACTTCTTCTTTAAGCACTTTAGGTTCTTCAGGTGAAGCTGCTCTTTCTTTTTCTTCGGACTGAGAGTTAGAACTCGCACCAACACTTCCTGTGTTTAGTGGTTTGATCTCACCCATCCATTCCTTAAAATCAGTTATAGACCTATCCCCCTCGAAGCTCTTTTTCGCCTCAAATTGAGCCGATTTTTCGCTCTTAGTTGGGTCTGATATGAAGCGACTGACCAGCTCTTCTTTTATTTCATTTAGCTTATTAACAGCAGAAGCACCTACATCACCCAGTCCCGATTGTTCATAACTCCGGTCTACTTCAAAGGCCCTAGGGTGGGTTTTATAGTATTCCTCTAACCGAACCCGCTCTTTTTCCTTTCTGTGTTTACGAGCCTCAGTATCCCAAAAAGGGGCAAGGTCTGCCTGATAAATCTTTCTAAGCTTCTTCGCTTCCGGATGCAAGACGTGAGGATATTTGTATGCAAGAATCGGATCATGCCCTTGAAAGACGATAAGAAGTCTGTCCTCATCTACCTTAAAAAGTTCGTCTAGCGACAGCAGAGCTCTGCGTCCCTCGCCAATTGAGGAGCGACTATGCGTATCCATACCGGTCATCCCCATCATACTCCTACTGAAGTCTCGCATATACTGATCTGTCTTAGCTTCTACGGTCATGTTTCCTAGCCTTTTTGTAAAAAGGTCTGACGTATATTGGTCATTAATCCCTAGTGAAATCATGGTAGAACAGTTGGCTAAAATGGTTACCCAGGTATTAGGATACAGGTTTTGCAGCTGGGTAATATCCTGAAAAATCATCGTAGCATTAATACGTCTTTTTCGGATATTAGACATTTTTCTATCCCAGTCCGGTAACATACCAATAGATGGAAATTCATCTAACAGAAAGTTAACCGGCACAGGCAACTCCCCGGCACCGTGATATTCGTTCGCCTCCTGCTCATCAGCTAAACTAACTAAACGAGTGGTCAGCATAGAGAAAAAGAGAGAGGTTATGAACCTATAGGTGTCGTGCGAATCCGGAAAAATACAATAGTAGGCACAGAGTTCTTTGCCTGGAAGCTCAAGGTCAATATCGTCTTGGGAAAGTACTGAGCCTACTGTCCCGGATTGTAAAATTTGTAGTTGCGTGGCCAGATTTGTAATTAAGTTACCTCGCAAATTAGGAGACCCCTGCTTAAAGGAGAGGTATGGACCCAGAGCCGGTCTTGCCTCAATTGGCATGTAGTCCGGGTCGAAAAGCTTATCCAAGTAAGCCTCTCCTCCCTCATTTTGTATTAACCCATAGACTGTACTAATATCCTTTGTCTTAAAGTCCGGCCCTAAAAATACTCTTAGCACCAAAGCTTTTAAAAGAGAAAGCGGACCAGTTGAATAGATACTGGTCATATCGTCACTGACGTTAGAGATGACGGTCTGGGCAAAAAACTGAGCATCCAACTCTACTGATTCGGGCTTAATGGATTTCATGCAGTCCCATCCATCAGATAGCCACAACTTTGTTAGATCAAGGCGCCTAACAATATACCCATTATCTTCGAGGTAGCCAGCTGTATCCCTAAAAAGACCCCCGTCAGGGTCCGTTAAAATTAAAGATTCACACCGTTTAACTGCTTGAAAGATAAAGTTTTTAGTAAAGGTATATGTCTTACCTGTACCACTGGCACCAACTACCGCTATGTGGGAGTTAAGACGGTTAACGCTATCCATCCGGCGATTGATTAACTCTTTACCACTCTTATCCATTTGTCCGTAAATGGTTCCGTAAGCATCTTCAGGCTTTTGTACAAGGGCTGCCTTTTTAAATTCCTCGGGCGTTTCAAAGTGGCTTTCGCCGTAAGAGTTGCGTTCTTTCGGTAGCCTAAAATTCCGCCCTAGGAGATCGCTTGAATATTTCACTCGGAAATCATAGAAACCATAGATCATGAAACCAAGGAGCAGCACCTCAAGAATGGTAAATATGCGGAAGGGAAATCCCTCAATCCGGCAATAAGCCATTAACTTAAATGGATTATAGGTCTGTTCCTGCCAAAAGAAAATACTCGCTAGGACAAGGGAAAAGTAAACAGCTACAATTTGAGTAAATATAACGATACCAAAAACGCTTCTTTTTTGTTGGTTTTTATCTCCACCCATGCCTCAATCACCGCCCAAAGGTTGGCCAATATTTACTTTTAGCCATCTGCCCTCTTGACCGGGGCTGACCAATCTGATCAAGGGGTCTTTCCCATTTTGCGCACCAATAGCGACCGGCTTCATAGGCACCATCAGCGGTATTGGGGATTCGGAGCATATACTCGTTAATCTTAGCGTAAGTGCCTTCCGTTTCGTGTTTGAGATACCAAAGTTGCCCTTCTAGGGTCTTTTCAGAATATCCATTGTTCTTGCACCAGTTAACAAGACTTGTTCGTCTACCACCGGTCCATTGGCAAATCCCGTAACCACCGCCACCGGAAAATTCGTTAATGTCTGCAACAAAGCCACTTTCATGTTGGATATTGGCCATAACGCCACAAGCGGCTGCTGCTGAATAACCCATTTCATCCGTTAAGAAGCGGAATACGGTTTCTTTATTTTGTGCTTGGTCACCGTCTGTATAGTCGGACTTGGGATATTCCATAGCGACCAGTTCAGCGTCTTTAAATTCTTCATCATCTTTTTTAACAGATAGTTTTTTTACCTCGCCGTCATAGTCACCAACGACAATATCTAGGCTGGAGTTCGTACTGGTTACAAGACCGATATGGTCTCCAAAGAATAGGAGGTCACCCTGTTTAGCCTTGTAGGCATTGCCGCCAAAGTTTTCTAATTGATCTAGGCTATAGGTCTTAAAGCCTAATGTCCCGGTGAGATTTTTATAGGCAGCAGCTTGACTAGCAGTTTTTTTCCAAAAGCCATCCTTATCTAGCTTATTCTTATTCATGAGGTAGCTAATGAAGATCGTACTCCAAGGCTTCTTTTCCTCTACTTCTTTACCAAAGAACCACTTGGTGTACTTATTAATGCCGCTTCCGGGCGGTTCTTCTTTTGTTCCTACTTCGCTAATCGCCATAGTAACCACCTCAGCAGCACCGGATTTTTTATTTCCAGCCCGACCACCCCCTTGCAGGTCTAGGTGTTGGCTAGTGGTTTCAAGGAGGTCACCTAAAAACTCTTCCTGCCAACCTGCTTGGCGTTCAAAGTCAACCATATCCTTGCCACCGATTTCTGTTTTCCAGTACCGGATTTTACCAAGGTCATCCTCCCAGCCATAGGCGGTCTCGTTAGCCTTTTTTAGTTCGTCTATATCTTCATCAAAGGCCTTTTCCATTTTTCCGTTGGCGGTCGGTCGTTTAGACAGGAAGGCATCCGCAGGCTTCATAGGCGGCTTTTTCTTTTCCTTTTTAGCTTCTGTTTTACTTGCCTCCTTCTTGGCTGAAGACCCGTCCTCGACAACAGTAACACTATCTTTTTTAGCAGTCCCATCTGTAGCCCATGCAACCTCAGAGAGAGGTGCAAGGGCAAGTAAACAGACAAGACAGCTGCAAATAACTTTCTTCAAAGGAAATCACCTACCTATTCTTCCTTACATAATCAAGAACATCAATGTAGTAGCACTTGGCTGCTTCTTGAGGGGTATACTTTTCGTAATGGATGACGCCATTATTTTCAAAGCCCCACCATTCTGAAGTATAGACGTTTCCTTCATCATCTACCTTTTCAACAAAGGCAACATGACCATAACCACCGGGATTAACATAGGACCCACCGGCGGTATAGACAGCAACTTTACCGGGCATACACATAGCCGCACCGGGGAAGGGATTAGACCGATTAACTTTCATCCCATACCCTTGCGCTTTTTCTGCCCATTGGCCACCATTACCCATTACTAGGTTAAGTGACTTGCCTGACACTTGATAGATTCTGTTAAATACATGGGAGGTGCAGTGTTTCTGATAACCCCTGCCATGAGGATCATATCCCTTAACCACACTAGGAATACACTCACCAGAAAGGAACCCATACTCACCCATATCAATCCCAAAGCCTGAAGCGCCAACCATATTAACACTGAGCTTAGAAATAGCTTCAGATTGGTCCTCTTTTAAGTTACCAATCCATAGACCCATAAGGTCTGCAATCTCAGGGAGGTCTCTAGGCGTAACGTCAATATTCACGTTAACCTCTGCAATGGTTCTGCTGTTGCCATCTTCATCTGTTTCGGTGTAGGTGGTAATATCCCACTCTTCCGGTTTAGGCACCTTGGCTTTAACAATGAGGTCCGTTGCTGCTCCGGAATAGGCTGAGTAGTCAATCATGGTATGCTTCCGGTCTTTTTTCGGAACACCTTTATTTTTATTTCTAAAGTAGTTTCTGTACTTATGTCTCTCCTGCTTTTGCTGCTCTAAAAGGTACTGGGGTAAATACGTCCCGGTCCATGTTTTTACCTTGCAGGGGACGCCGTAAATATCGAAAGAGGTCGTTCTTTTTTCTGCCTGCTTTTCGCCGTAATAGCCAAGCCACTTAGCAACAGAAGACAGGCGCACCTTATCGAGGGAGCCGGCCTCTCCGACCATATAGAGGCCTAGCACAGCAGCAGACCCCATGTCGGATAGGTTGTACTTGTTGACGTTCAGATTAACGTTAACCTCGTCGTAATCCCCTTGTGCAGAGACCTTAGCTTCTATAGCTTTTTTTATGGCTCCTTCGTTATCATCTATAGCCTCTTTAATATCATCTCCCCGTTTATCGACCTTTTTCCGGCAAACCTCCATCTTTTCCTTAATCGTCTCTTTTTGAGCTTTTTCGTTGTGTACCACCAACAGCTCAGTACCATCCTTACTTTGCGGATCCACATCATTGTCATTCAACTTGAGGACTGAAGCAAAGATATCCTTAGCTACCTTAGAACCCATCTTAAAACCTTCAGTAACTTTGGCAACTTTTACGTTGCCGGTGCTGCTGTATACTCTAGCTTGGTATTCCTCTGCAAAGGCCTCGAAATAGGATTCTGTGGCCTCAAAACCGGAAGTAGGCAAGGCATACAGGAAGACAACCATAATAGTGATTAAGCAAGAAATAGCAAAGGCTGAAACCTTCCTAGCTTTTTTACTGGTTAACAGAAGTCCTAAAGGGCCACCTATGGCCGCTCCTGCGCCTTTAGAAGCAACAGCCCTTCCGGCCTGTTTAGCACCGAATAGCTTTTTAGCGCCCTTGGCTGTATTTTTCCCCATCTTTACGGCGCCCTTAGCTCTTTTAGCGTCATCTATTGTGGAGTCAACAAAACTTTTATCTTGCTCTGACATAATCCACCTCCTTTGAAAAAAGCCGAAGCGCTTAGGCTCCGGCTTGTCAGCGGTTAGCTATAGATCTAAAGCAATACTAATTCTTCTTACCGAGATTACCTTTATTAGGTTTCCCTAGAGAATTGGTGTTGCTTTTTTTATTGATAGGCTGTCTAAAACCTTTAGGCTTAGGCATATTGCTCTGAGTTATAGTAGGTTTAGACACTTGTACCGGTCTTGGGGCCTGTACTGTTCTCGTACCACCGGAGGTACTGACACCCATTTGTGATTGGCCAACATCCACCTTACGAACATAGTAATTTGCCCCAGTCCCCCGAGAGCGAATTTGCTTCAGTACACCGGGTTTTTGATAGATTTCTTTGGTTACATTATGTCCGTTTTCATCCTTATAGATGGCTCCTGAGTTAATAATTTCATAGCTGCTGGTATTGCCATCTGCGTCTGTATAATCGAAGGTTACTTGTCTAGCGCCCTCTACCTCGCCTGTAGTGGCGGTTACATTGCTGATGGTTCCGCCTCCGTCATCACCAACGATTTCTTGTGTATCGAAGGAATTGCTTACCATGGCACTCATAACCTGATCATTACCCTTTAGGTTATAGTCAGGCTGCATAAGGGCTTCTTCTGCTGCGGCGGGAGAGCCGTTTGTTGCTGTTTCTGTTAGCGCAGCCTGCAAGTCTTCTGGGTTCTCTCCGGCTGCAACACGAGCAGCCATAAAGGCGCCAACATTGTGGGAGTCCCCTTCAATCTGGTTGGCCCTTTCCCCTTCTTGCTTATTAGCATGGTTATTATCCCAAGACAAGCCATACTTCTTAGCTTCATCATTAAGAGCAGTTTGGCCCTCGTCATCTTTGACGATACCAGCATTAGCAGATACTTGAGGCGTTTCTTTGTTCTCTTCTTCAAAGAGTTTCTCAGCGCCTTCTGCCGGATTATCTTCTTCATCAAATAGTTTTGCAGCACCGGCAGCAATCCCATCTGCATCTTTAGCTTGAGACGGGTCCTGATACTTAATTTCGCCATTAGGATCCGGCGCCTGAGCTGTGTTATCTGCATTAGTTGTATTGGTCTTGTTTTCTTCAGCCTCAGCAGCCTTTTTGTTGTAGGCATCTGTTACGTTAAACTTGCCGGCTAAAGGATTGTTATCGCTAATGCCAGCCTTGCGATTTTCAAGCTGACCTAAGGCTGCCCGACCAACAGGCCCGGCTCCTTCTAAGGCATCCTTACCAATCTGCTTAGGATTAAGAGTACCTAAGAAGCCTTCCCCTTGAGCGCTCCGTTGGAACATCCGTTGAGTCGCATTAGATGCAGCACCGAAGACACCACCAAAACGTGATAGGCTACCAGTTGTATTGGCGCCCAAGGTTTCTTTTCTATCTCCTCCACCTCTATTGCCTCCCATGCCTCTAAGCATACGACTACCAGCGACCACATCATCTAGGATGTTTTCACCGGTTAGGGCCACACCAATGCCAAGACTCTGCATATAGGTGTCTACCCGTTGGGCTATTTTACACATAGCTAGGATGAAGATAACGTGGAAAATCATCCCTTCTGCATCTGCTGTGAGGCCGGCAAGGCCTGAAATAATGACCTTGAGCATCCAAGCGGAAACAGATAGGATGGCACACTGGCCGAAGAACATCCCCAGAAACTTCTTGAAAATCCCGGAAGTGGACTGAGAAGAAAAGGTTGAGTAAAAGAGTGGAGCGGTGAAAGCTAAGACAGCTACCATTAGATACCGCTCAACAATTTCTAGCATGAGTTTGAGCAGGTTCCAACCTACCAAGAAAACAAAGAAAAGGTAGGCGAGTATTGCTCCCGACTCACCCAAGGCAATGCTTGTCCCAAAAAGGACCTGAACGATATCAAAATCATCAAATTCAAATGGTGACGTGACACTTTCTAGGGCTTTAACATCACTAAAGGCCTCGTA
The DNA here is from genome assembly GCF_046569735.1 of Peptococcus simiae. Taxonomy (GTDB): domain Bacteria; phylum Bacillota; class Peptococcia; order Peptococcales; family Peptococcaceae; genus Peptococcus; species Peptococcus simiae_A. The sequence goes on from NZ_JBKICG010000014.1 coordinate 54,836, forward strand.
GGGTATCTGAGCGATATTGACAATTAAGTCTATGAAGTAGCCACCAAAGAAGATAAGCCAGCCGGCAATAGCTGTCCGGATAAGAATCCGGATAGGCGTATCTTTGACTTCTGTCAGCTGCCCACCAAAAAACTTAAAGAGCTGCCAAATAGCAATGGCTAGTGTTAAGCCTATAGCAATGGCCTGAAACATCCGATAGCCGGTTATAAGGCCCGGAAAGAAGCCGGCGATAACACCTAGATTCATCTGCATCATGCCAAGGAAGGCTTTGATGATGGCACCTAAGAGGTCACTTATGGCTTCAGCAATCCAAGAAAGGATAGTATTCATCATAGGCTATCACCTCGTTCCTCCTGAGCTTTTATCCGCTTTACCCCATCTGCTTCCTTATTACCTGCTGCCTTTTTACCGCCCGTTTCTGAAGTCTTACCACCTTCTCCCTTATCTGTTGAGAAGTCCGGTAGGTTAGCTTTCTTAAAGTCCTCTGCGCTTTGCATACTTGGCTTCCAGCCGTGAGAAGAACCGGTAGATACGCCGAAGTTGAGAACTGACGGCAGAAGCAAGAGGGCTGCAATTGTAAATAGCGTTATAAACGCCTGTTTTTTACCCTTAGCCACCGACTGTTCATCCCCGGCAATCATCATAAAAGCAGCAGCAGCCAATGAAACGGCTGCCACAGGGAAGAGGATATACATAGCAATTCTGTATACGCCACCCATCATATCTTTATACTTTGATAGGTCCCATGACACGCCGCTCTCAGCTGTACCTGAAAAGGAGGCTGCAAAAGCACTATCCGGGAGAAATAGGGCTAAAGAAACAAGCCCTACAAGACTGAAAGCAAGAAATAATTTTAAGCGTCTAGTGGAGATCACATCATTAATAGCATTGGTACGCATCCGAATACGCCTCCGTCAGACCCTTTGCCAAACCAGCCACCGATTTGTTGAACGATAACGGGGGCCAAGAGAACAAGAGCGATAACAATAATGATGGTAAAGATGTTCCGCTTAGCTGATTCCATGCTTCTTTCACCGCCGAAAATAGCCCGGAAAATATTCCAAGCAAATAAAACAGCGGCAACCGAGACAACGACAGCAGTCATGATTCGCCAAATAGCGCCGGAGCCTTGCTTGACACCTTTTTGAATAGCATCACCCGGATTAGCTGCAAGAGCCATATCAGGGAAAAGCAGGCCAATCGCCAGTACTAAACCTGCAATCATGGCACAACCAAGAAGGATAGACAGTTTTTTATTCGTCAAGATCCTCTTGCTGACCACCTTAACATTAGACATTTAACTCACACTCCTTTACTTAAATTCAGATGCCTCCTGAGCCTCCCCATACCTAAAGGCAGGGTTTTACGAGGCGCTTGATAACGGCATCCTGTATATACATATTACCATGTTAATAGTTTAGTATCAATGATTATCCGTATTATTTTTATGGTTTTATTCCAAAAAAACAACCGCCAACCACATATTATTATATTAATCCTACGAATTATAACCTCGTGATTATTTAATTGTTTTAGGTCAACATTTATATTATATTGATTTTATGGAAAAGCCCCTCTCTGTTTGCCTTAAAACATTATTATTGTTTGTTGCTTAAAATTGGAGGGATGAAATTCAGACATGAAACGAAAACTTGTAACCATTACTCTATCTGCTAGCCTTGTTATGACAGCCCTTGCAATCCCGGCTTATACAGAAGCCTTTGCGGCTTCCCCCAAAACTGAGAGCATAGAAGCTCGGGCTTCAGGAAATTTCCAGCGCTTAGCGAAATTAAGCCAAAAGCCCCAGTTAAATGAAGAAGAGGTCCAATTTGTCATAAGCTTAAATGCTGTATATGGAAGCCTACCAGCTAAAGAAAAGCCTTTAGTGACTCAGATTATGCGCCGGATGCCTCAAATGCAGGTTGCTAATTACCACAAGGCTTTAGAGAAAAAAACCGTGCGGCGTCAGCTGATGAACAACGACTCCTACAGCTCGTTAATGAGCTGCGGGCCAAGAATGGGTTAAACCCTCTTGAGCTTTCTCCTATACTTTCCGAAGCTGCTGAACTAAGGGCCAAAGAAACAGGCATTGCTGCAAAAGACGCTCTCACTTTGCAGGCCTTTGAAAACCTAGAGGCTCAAGGATGGAAACCTCATTCTCGGCTTGACGGTAGGGAGGTCGAAACCGTTTTAGAGGATGTTGGTTTAGGAGAGTATGTGGTTTATACTCATATATACGAAAACTTAGAAACTATGTTTGCTAAGCCTAGCATATACCGGTTAACCGTAGATCAGGCCTTTTATGACTGGCTCAATTCTCCCGGCCACAGGGCTGCAATGCTTCTGCCGGATATTAAGTACATGGGACTTGGCTATGATGGCACATATAATCAGCATTGGGCCCAACTGTTTTCTGAATAGAATAGAAAAAAGCTGCTTCTCTA
>NZ_JBKICG010000015.1:0-56305 GCF_046569735.1 Peptococcus simiae
GAAGGGCCTAATGGGCTTTTATTTTTGGCTGTTGCACTTAATATTACAATTCAAGGGTAAAAAATAAGGAGGGCTGTATGTGGGAAATGGTAGATGCTTATTCGTGATAGTATCTTATAACCGCAGGCAGCATGTTAAGCTGATTAGTAAGATGAGAAGCTAGTCAATCGGTTGGTGGATGAGGTGAGAGTCAAGGAGGAAATTTTAGAAGTGAATTTGAAAACTGGACAGATTATTATAGTAGAAGCATAGAAGAGATATCGAACTGTGCATAAGAATAGGGATTGCACAGTTTTGTGTCTGTTTTTTGGTATAATGAGATTGAATAAATTAAAGGAGCGGTTCGATGGCAAACATTAATGATTTTAAAATAGTCGGACAGTATTCAAAAAAATATAGTGACTATTTAGATATCCAAAAAGATATTTCTGAAATTGATCGTAAAAGATTAGGATTTTATATATTTGCACTTGAATGCATTACTGGAAATGCAAATATAGATGAAATAAAAGAAGCGATTATTGATACAGAATATTGTAGCATCATTTATGATGAACAAAATAATGATTTTGGGATCGACGCAGTTTATATTGATGAAGAAGACAAAATTATTAGTCTATTTAATTTTAAGTACAAGGAATCATTTAGTGCTAATAAAGGACAAAGCGAAAAAAATATGATAGACAGTTCGAAATTTTTAATCAGGCTTCAAAACAGGTCCTTAGATGATGTTTCAAGTAGAACTCGTGATAAAATGGAGAAAATAAATGAAAAATTCAACTCCGATGAGATATGGAGGACTGAATTATATCTTGTGTCTAATGATAATATTGGATTGAAATCTGATAATACTACGAAAAATGATTTTACAGATGCATATGATATACAAATTACATCTGTTACACTGGATGATATAATCAGCTATATTTCAGGTCGTCCTGAAAATATAAGTGGAAAATTTATTGTGGAACAAAACTCTGTTTTAACATATGAAGAAAATAGTTTGTCATCTTCAAAATCATATTTGGTAAAATTACCAGTCGCCACGCTGATCAGATTAACCTCGAATAATGATGAAAGTAGAAATAGAACATCTTTTGAAGAAGTTTCTGCTTTGAATGAAGCAAAATTAGATTTAGGAGTTTTATATGATAACGTTCGAGGCTATTTAGGGGACACAAAATTTAACAAAAATATTCTAAAAACTTTACAAGAGGAACCATCAAAGTTTTTCATGTATAATAACGGGATAACTATTACAGCTGAAGATATACTGATGAAAGAAATCAATGGTAAGACAAAATATATGTGTACAATTAATGGATTTCAAATTGTAAATGGCGGACAAACTCTTCGAACTATTTATCAGTATAAGGATCAAAGTTTTAATGAAGAAAATTTGAATAAAGCTGAAGTGTTGGTTCGTATTTTTAAGACCGAAGATGATCAAGAATTAACTAATAATATTGCAGAGTTCACAAACAGCCAAAATGCTATTTCTTCAGTTGATTTGAAATCTATAAGCAATTTACAGATACAGATTGATAAATATCTCGAAACTGAAAAAATACAGTATGTAAGAAAAGCTGGAGATATAGGGCAAAGAGATAAAGGTTATATATATAGAATTACTATGGAACGATTAGGTCAAGTTATATATTCATATAAAGGATATCCCGACAGATCTACTAATCAAAAGTCGCAGTTATTTGACAGATATTATGATGATATATTTAACGAAGATAGTATGGACCTAGACTTGTTTGTGGGTTTAATAAAGTTCTATTTTGAGATTGAGGACAAGTATAAAGATTTGCATTTAGAAGGATATTCTCAGAAGTATTTTTATGTAATTTTTTTGAAAGCAAAATATCCAAATGAGATGTCAGACAAATTAATTGAAACCGTCGAAAATTCTCTTAAGGAATATAGAAAAGAAGAAAGCCTTTCAGATGCAAGAAAATTAATCCAGAAAGGATTTAGAGTATTTTTGGAGAAGTCTGCTGAGAAGAAATTTTAAGTCTTTGCTACATATTCACCCTGGCCAAACCAATCTATAGCTTAAGATAGACATACGTGGAGGCTGTGGTCTTGCTTGAAAAAGTAAAGTGAGCAACCCCTCCAGTTAAGGATTGAAGTCATCTTACCACTGTCGGCCATCTATAAAGCCCTATTTTCCCCATTTCTAGCCTGTAAAATTATTTTGACAGGGCTCAAATAGCCCGAAAAATCGGGACGTACAGGATATTTGCTAGACATACACATCTGCAATGGATTAAATTGAGCGTGAAAGGAGGTTACAGCAATATGGAACTGGGAAGTCAGATAAAAAAATATCGCACCGACCGGGCCTTATCCCAAGAGGCCCTAGCTGAGAAATTGTATGTATCCAGGCAAACCATTTCTAATTGGGAAAATGATAAGTCTTATCCGGATGCGAAGAGTCTCCTTCTTTTAAGTGACGTATTACAAACCTCAATCGATCATTTAATCAAAGGAGATGTTGAAATCATGAAAGAGCGGGTAGCGGCAGAAGACAAAAGAGACTTTGAAAGGGCAGGGAAAATATATGGGGCCTTGTTATTGATAACGGTTCTATCTATGATCCCCCTGATCCGCCTCCTAGGCGGCCTTGGCGAGGCGGTATGGTTGCTGTTGATGGCGGCCACCCTAGGTGCGGCCTTCCTTGTCGAGAAAAAGAAGAAGCAATATGACATCCAAACCTACAAGGAAGTGATTGCTTTTTCAGAAGGGACCAAGCTGGATGACCTGGAAAAAATGAAAGAGGAGGCGAAAAGGCCCTACCAGAAAGTTTTATTCGCCGTCTTATCAGGCCTGCTTATCTTCCTTGTGCTTAGAGTGGTGGATTTGTTCTTTTAATATGAGGGGCCTCCATTCATACGGGAACAAGGCTCTTTGATCGCGGGAGATTGCTAGGGGCGGATAAGACGGCTTTATCGCTAGCTAAAGCCGGGTAAGGAACAGGTGCCAGGTAAGAAGTGATGGGCTACAAAGCGAGGAATCAATATGGCTGTCAGCATCAAATTGGCCTACAAAGACAAGGATGACCTGCTGCAATTATTCAAGGAATATACCGCCGGCATCCTAGCCCAGGGGGAGGAAGTGGCTGCCTGTCTGGCCTCCCAGCATTATGATGATGAGATCAATGCATTAGAAGATAAGTACGGCTTGCCGGCGGGACGCCTGTACCTGGCCCGGGTCGACGGCCAGGCTGCCGGCTGCATTGCCTTGCGGAAAATGGATGACGACTATTGCGAGATGAAACGGCTATATGTGCGGTCTGGCCACCGGGGCCGGCAAATAGGCCGGCAACTGGTGGACCGGGTCATCTCGGATGCCAAGGGGATCGGTTATAAGCATATGCGGCTGGATACCTTCCCCTTTATGGACGCAGCCCTGGGGCTCTATAAGCAGTACGGCTTTTATGAGATTGACCGGTACTATGACAACCCCGCAGCTACGGCGATTTTTATGCAACTAGACTTACTTTAATTGGATAGCCTAAAGGCCCGCCAAACGGCGGGCCTTTTCTTTGCTAGGCTTACTTTAACCGTATGGCCTTTTGATGACCGGCAAATAGGCGTTAAAGGTTCACTTGATATCGATAAAGGATGATGCTTTAAATTAGATTTTTGCTTCTTCATTTGATAGGGTAATATTAAGCGATTAGCCTAAAATAAAAGCCCATTAGGCCTTAGAACTATTCTAATGAGCCATAGCTAGTAAGGAGAGAATGGATATAGGTCGTCGGGAAATCTTTTTTCATAAGACGTTGTCCCCGTTCGGAAAGGTCCGAGCCACATGTCCTCGAGGCTTAACCTTATAGATACCCCCTAGATAAACCAGGCCTCACCATCGACCTAGACAAGTAGCATTGCTATGTATTTGCCTACGCTTTGCTTTCCGTGCTCTGAATTGACAAGGCCAGGACAAAATGATAGCATGACCTTGGATAAAGGTTTTTTTGAAAGCACTTTTAAAAGTGCGAAAACTTTGAATATATTTGGACTACAGAGGGTAGCTTGACTCTGCTTTTTTTGAGGCCTTGACTTTTGCCTAAAGCGCAAATAAGAGCTTATGCAGAGGCAAGCCTTTATTTGTGTTTTTATAGTTTGAGTTGGTGCTGTAAAGGAGGAATTATGAAAAGGAAGATACTATCGCTGGCACTTGTTTTTGCCCTGCTGGTCACCGGTGTATCGCCAGCCCTGGCCGTGGAAATGGACAAGGAAACCACCATCAGTGACTATGGTCCGGAAGCAGATAAAGGCCCTGGTTTGGCTCAACCCCTGGATGATTCAAGTGGGGACCTGGTAAAAGACCTTGACCCTAAAGGGGAGGGCGAGGCAGCTGCATCCAATGAGGACCTTGCTATTGGTGAAGAAACCATTTCCCCGCCAGTGGGAAAGGCAAATGTGGCCAATGAGGATGTTCATATCACTTCAGCAGAGGACTTGTTAAAGCTCATCGAAGATAAGTACTATAGCGGTTTTGGCAAGTCAGATTATGTCCCCGGCGAAAATTATGCCAGCGGCGATGAATACCACCATGTCATAGAGAATAAAAATATCATCCTGGATAATGATATCACCCTTCCCTATGACAAGGTCAGCCAGGTCATTCCCCAAAACCTTCAAGATCCCCTCCACAACAATGGAATCTCCCTCTTAAATTCAAATTTTAATGGAAATGGCCATACCATCACCATTACCAAGGGGGACAACCCCGTCTATTCTCTCTTCAATGCCATAAAAAATGAGACCAAGGGACAGACCCTGGAAGTAAAGGACTTGACAATCGTTTATGAGTCCGATGTCCTTGGGTCCGGCTTTGCCCGCAAGATCGACGGCGATGTCAACCCGGATTTGCAAGAGCCGGATTGTCACTTTAGCAATATCCAAGTGGATGTTCAGGGGAGTATCCTCCCCCATGTTGGTCTGGCCAATGTAGGGGGACTTAGCCGTGATGATGCAGGCAAGGATATAACAAACCCCAGGACAGGGAATATTGACTCCTTTGCCTGGGTGGATAGTGTCAACCTGGCCACGGGTATTTCCTGGACCCTGAGTAATACCAATGTTGAGGGTTTCACCTTAAATGTGGCTGGAAATATCGGGTCTCAAGAAGCCCACAAGCATGACTTGGCCATAACAGATGTGGTCCGGTCCCATACGGCCGGCCTCTTCTTGATGCGGAGTACCCGACACTTCAATAAAAAGATATTTACCTTAAACAATATTACATTAAATATTGGCGGTGGCATGTATGCTAAGGCAAATGGGTCTGATGCCTATGGCAAGGGGGCCTATGCCGTAGGGGCCGCCTATGACCTCCAGCCCATAAGGCTGACAAACTTTAAACTCAATGTAGGAAAGGACATTCAAGCAATTGTTGCAGGCAAGTCCCAAAACACAGCTGAATCTGCTGGTTATTCCCATGTGCCTATCTTGGCCTCTGGTGTGGGCCATGATATCTTCCATGTTAAAGACGCCGAGATTAAGATTGGTGGTAGTATCCAGGCGAGAAATGATTCTGACGTCCATATAGGCGCTAAGGCCCTGGGCATAGGGGCCTGGTGCTATATAGACCCTTACGAAAATGAGACACCCCCAGAGAGTGATCCTTTTACCGTGGATCATAATAGTCTAGAAGTAGGAGGGGATATCAAGGCCGAGTCGACGAAGAAGTATAAATTTCCTGGCAACAGCTATGTAGCAACAGAAGCCTGCGCCGGCGTCATGAACTCCATGAGCTCGGGCCTAGATAACAATGAATATTTTAAAGGCAACACTCTTAATGTTAAGGGCGATATCATTGCCAAGGCGACTAATAATGAGGGGAACTCGTCCTACTCAAGAGCCTGCCTTTGGGGGAATTTTGCCGGCGATAATAACACCCTGTCAGCCAATAGCATTCAAGTTGTGAATGAGCATAGTTTTGGCTATGCCGCCCCGTTTGTCCACTACTTAAAGGGCGAAGGGAATAGTGTCAGCTTAAATGACGGGATCTCTATTGACACCACAGAAGATGAGGCTGGCGGCTTTGCTCTAGCAGTGAGTGAATTTGACGGCAGCAAAAATACCATTCATGTCAAGAAACTGCTTTCAAAGAAGCCAGCCAGTGTAGGTGGTTTCGCATCCAGGATTAAGACCCACGACAACCATAAGGATCCCAATAAAATTGATGGTGCAAAGTACTATGTGGCCCCCCATGTTAAAAATGTCAACTTAAGCCTAGACGGCCTTGACCTGGGTATAGCTAAAGAAAATGCCTATGTGGGCGGTTTTGTGGCCAGAAACCTAGGTCTTGTTGAGAACTCAAGGGTCAAGCTCCCCTCTGCCGACCTATCTGGCGACAAGGCCAAATACTTCGGCGGCTTTGTCGGCTTTAATACTGGGGATGGCCAGATTCATTCATCGACCAGCACAATTAAGACCCTTAGAGCTGCAGGAACCGGCAATAACTTTGTGGGCGGTTTTGTCGGCTGGAATTCCGGAACGATCGGAGAGGACGGCCAGGAGGGCGGTTCTGCCTATATTGGTGACATGTCCGTAGAAGCCGGAGGATCAACCAACAATGTCGGCGGTTTTGTGGGTCAAAATAGAAAAGATATCTTAAATTCTTCAGCCTGCCTGACCAGGATGGCCTTAAATGGCAATGGCAACCACTATAACCTGGGTGGGTTTGCAGGCTACGAGTATGGGAGTACTGTTAAAAATGCTGCAGCCTATATCAATGACAGCATCCATGGGCAAAAAGGTAACTATGTCAACATAGGCGGCTTTACTGGCATTGGCTTTAACACAAGCCACGAAAATAATGCAGCCCAAGTGGGGGAAGATATCCTGGCAGAGGCATCCACCGGCCCCACCAATGCAGCAGGCTATGCAGGTAAAATGCAAGAGCATAATGGATCCATTTTAGTAGACAAGGCCAGCTCCCTGGTCTTTGGCCAGGTCCAGGCAGACTCGACCTACACCCCTCCAGGAAGGGGATTGCCCAATATCAATGCCGGCTTTATTGGCCAGGCCATTGGTGGGAGTTATGAAAATTCCGCCGCCTATGTAGGCCTCTTAGCTCCCGGCATCTTAGATAAAGCTGGGGCAGGGAACTTAATGGCTACACCGAGTCTGGGCTTCCTACAGGGTGGTCAACTATCAAACTTTACGGTCCTCTCCCATGACGACAAGGGCTGGGAGAATTATGTCATGGTAGGCGGCAACTCTAGTCTGGAAAAGCTCCACTTTGTCCATATCCAAGGCAGCCAGAGGACGGCCTATCCGGTCAAGATTGACCTAAGCTCCGGAGATATCAGCCTAGGAGATCAAATAGGGGAGATTAGTATTGCCCCGAGAGCCTTCCAAGATGCCTATTGGGAGAAAGATGCCAGTAAGGACAGGGTCAGTCTTCCTTACGAAAATTTCGCCTATGTTACAAAGAACGATGGAAATGTAAGCTTAACGCCCATTTTAAAAGATGCTCATGTGCTGGCCCCGGGCCAAAAGGCGGGGACCCTCACATCCTATTGTAACCGTCATGTGGCCATCCAAGGCAATCAAAACAATAGAACTGTCACCTATGATATTTTAGGCTTGAGAGGCAAGCCGGCTGTCATTTTTGATTTAAACTACGAAAAAGATAATCAGCCAGCTGGCATTTATACGATTGTAGCAGTCAATGCCGGTCAAGCGCTGGGAGACGAGAAGTTCCCGGCAAAGCCAGTAAGAGAGGGTTATATCTTTAAGGGGTGGAATATCCAGGCAGACGGACAAGGTAGGGCCTTTGCTGCAGCAACCCTTGTGAAAGATGACCTAAGGGTCTATGCCCAGTGGGCGCGAAGTTCCAAGGCAAGTTCAGGTGGGGCTACCGTTGTGACGCCGCTTTTAAATAAAGAGGACCACTTCCAATACATGATTGGTTATGAGGATGAAAGCTTTCGGCCGGAAAATAAGATAACCCGACAAGAGGTCGCCGTCATGTTTTCTAGATTATTAAAGGATAGGCCGGAAAAAGGGAAGATCTATAGTCGAGACTACCATGATGTTCCTGATGATCTTTGGTCTGCAACGGGCATCAGTTATATGAGCAAATTAGGCATTGTAAAAGGTTACCCCGATGGCAGCTTTAAGCCTCAAGGGCCTATCACGAGGGCAGAGTTTGCAGCCATTGCTACGCGATTTGACCATTTAACAAGTGGTGAGAAAAACTTTACAGACGTCAGCCCTTCCCACTGGGCTTATAATGCCATTGGAAAAGCGGCAGAAGCCGGCTGGATAAAGGGCTATCCTGACGGCAGCTTTAAACCTGACCAAGCAATCACAAGGGCCGAGGTGGTCGCCATAACCAATCAAGTGCTCAACCGCTATGCAGATGAGGAATATATCAATAAAAACGAAGCTAGGATAATTCATTACAGAGACTTGGACCGTAAACATTGGGCCTATTACAAGGTCGTAGAGGCCAGCAATGGTCACCAATTTATTAGAAAAAATAATGAACGGGATGAAATCTGGAAAGAAATCAATGAAAAATCATTTGTCTATGACAAATAGGAATATTCTAGCCTTGCTGGATGTCTAGGCAAGGGGATTTTGTGCCAGAAATTGAGGGATTATAGACTGATTCCGAAGAGCTGGACCGGAGAGATAAGTACATTCCTTGTACTTGTCTCTCTTTTTATTTGCCCAAAGGCTAGCCCTTAGCCAGCCTGCCCTTTACGCTAGGCAATAGACTTTAGCCAAAGCCTCCTGCCCTGCATCCTGGCCTACGGCTTCATCGACGCCTTCTCCACATTTTCCGGGAAAATCCCGCCATGGAATGGGCCTACATCATCGCCACCATCCTCATCGCCCTCGTCTACTGCAGCTACCTCTTAAGGCTCCTCACCACCGGCAAGGCCGCATCCATGAATTGACCGTGTAAGATACCTTGACAGACAAGGCTCAATCATATAAATACAGGCAGCCACCCTAGCTTTTGCCGGGTGGCTGCTTCTTATTTTTATTTATGCTTTGAAAGCTCTCGGTAGCGCTGGATAAATTCGGTGTCCTCTCCCCACCATTTTAAGCGGGTGAGAAAACTCATGGGGAATGATAGGAATACTTTACGGAGGTTTTTTAAGGCCTGTTCGGTTTCATCAAGTGTCAGTTCTTTCTTATAGTACATACCAATTACAGTATGCCTTCGGAATTTATAACTTAACAAATTGTCCAACCAGTCCCACTCTTTGTATTTTTTTAGGTTCTTTACATCAAAGTTACGCTTATTCCAATCAGACATATCAGCCACTTCCTTATATATCCTATATACCCCCTGAGCCTAGCCTGAAAACCGGTCCCAATCAGCCTGGGCAGCATATCTGGTGGCGGCTTTTTCTTTAAGGCTCTGGCCAGTTCGGGTGTTTAAGTGGCCGGTGGCCATATCATCATCTCCCTAAGGTCTTATATGATGGGGTGCAATAAATGGTGCGATAAAAATGAATGGTGCTTGCCCTTTTAAAATAGCCCCTGGCCGGGTATATTTTCATCAGCCCATAATGATGGCCATATTCGGCTAATGGGTGTCATAAATAACCCTGTCAACCATTTGGGCAAGTGCTGTTTAGCACAAATGGTCGGCGGTTATAGACACAAATAGGTGCAATCATTTAATTTATCCTCACTTCAGGAAAGGAAGACCCTCATGAATGTGAACTTGAAAGATAGCTACAAACTCTATATCAATGGCGAATGGCGGGAGGCCGAAGGCGGTAAAACCGTTGCCACCAGCAACCCGGCCACCGGGGACCACCTGGCCAATATCGCCGAAGCCTCTGAAAAAGACGTTGATGATGCCGTTAAGGCTGCCCGGGAAGCCTTTGCCAGCTGGCGGCAGACCCAGCCTGCCGAACGGGCCGCCATCCTGAATAAAATTGCCGATATCATCGAAGAAAACGCCGAGCTCCTGGCCACTGTTGAAACCATGGACAACGGGAAGCCCATCCGGGAAACCTCCAGCATTGATATCCCCTTTGCTGCAGAGCACTTCCGCTACTTTGCCGGGGCCATTATTGCTGATGAAGGCAAGGCCAGTGTCCTCCAAGGCCGCTACCTGTCCCTGATCCTGCGTGAACCGATTGGGGTTGTCGGACAAATCGTCCCCTGGAACTTCCCCTTCCTCATGGGCGCCTGGAAGCTGGCCCCGGCCCTGGCCGCCGGCGATACCATCGTCTTTAAGCCCTCTTCCACCACCAGCCTATCCATGCTCGTCTTCACCGAACTCATTGCCGACCTCCTGCCCAAGGGCGTCTTAAACGTCATCACCGGTAAGGGGTCCACCGCCGGTGACTTCGTCAAGAACCACCCCGGACTGGATAAACTGGCCTTCACCGGGTCCACCGAAGTCGGCCGGGACATTGCCGAAGCCGCTGCCAAGCGCCTCATTCCCGCCACCCTGGAATTGGGCGGCAAGAGCGCCAATATCATCTTTGACGATGCCGATATGGACAAGGCCCTCGACGGCGTCCAGCTGGGCATCCTCTTTAACCAGGGCCAGGTCTGCTGTGCCGGTAGTCGGATCTTTGTCCAGGAATCCATCTACGAAGACTTTGTGAAAAAAGCCGTTGAAAAATTCCAGGGCCTAAAAGTCGGCAACCCCTTAGATAAGGACACCGCCATGGGGTCCCAAATCAACGCCGGCCAAATGAAGAAGATCCTCGAATACATCGCCATCGGTAAGGAAGAAGGGGCCAAGGTTGCCTGCGGTGGGGAACAACTCACCGGCGGCGAATACGACAAGGGCGCCTTCCTGGCCCCGACCCTCCTGGTCAACGTCAGCAACGACATGCGGGTGGCCCAGGAAGAAATCTTTGGCCCGGTTGGGGTGGTCATCCCCTTCAAGGACGCTGATGATGTCATCCGCATGGCCAACGAAAGCGTTTACGGCCTGGGCGGCGGGGTCTTTACCCAAAACATCACCCGGGCCCTGAAAGTCGCCCGGGAAATCGAAACCGGCCGGATCTGGGTCAACACCTACAACCAAATCCCCGCCGGCGCCCCCTTCGGTGGCTACAAGGAAAGCGGCATTGGCCGGGAAACCCACAAGATGATCCTGGACCAGTACAGCCAGGTCAAGAACATCATGATTGACCTGTCCGATGCCCCCAGCGGCTTCTATGATGCAGATAGCGAAGACTGCTGCATTGTGAACGAATAAGCCGCAAGCACCCATACCCCTTAAAAGTTTCCGCCTCCCGGCGGGAACTTTTTTCTGTTGGGGCCCGCCTTGTACTTGCCCCGCCCATCCGCTAAAATAGAATACAATGAAAGCAAGTGCCGGCCGGCCTTTCCGGCTGCCGCTTAAAGGAGCTGCCTATGATAGAAGAAAAACATTCCCCCGGCCTGGGGAATTATAAGGAAGGGATTGTCCTCTCCGCCTGGACCCTGGTCCTCAACCTGGTCCTGGGCGTCATCAAGCTGGCCGCCGGGGTCTTGGGTCGGTCCAGCGCCATGATTGCCGACAGTATCCATTCCTTTTCCGACTGTGCCACCACCGTAGCGGTCATTGCCGGCCTGAAAATGGCCTCCAAGTCGGCCGATGCCGACCACCCCTACGGCCATGAAAAATACGAACTCATCTTTGCCAATATCCTGAGCATTATCCTGGGCGTCACCGCCGTCAAAATCGGCTACGATGCCCTTCAGGTCATCCTGACCGGCAGCTATGGCGTCCCCGGCTGGGCCCCCCTGGCCGCTGCGGTCTTTTCCATCCTGGTCAAGGAGGGGATGTACCGGGTCACCCTCCGCAAGGCCAGGAAAATCGGGTCTGTCGCCATGGAGGCCGACGCCTGGCACCACCGGTCTGATGCCCTGTCCTCGATTGGGGCCTTTGCCGGTATCCTCGGTGCCCGCCTGGGGGCCCCCATCCTGGACCCGCTGACCGGGCTGGTCGTTTCCCTCCTAGTCTTAAAAGTCGGTATCGACCTCTACCGCAAGAGTGTCTTCGGCCTGGTAGACTCCTCCACCGATGAAGCCACCGTTGCCGAAATCAAGGCCCTCCTGGAAGATGTGGACGGCATCCTGGCCGTCAGCAGCCTAAAGACCCGGGTCTTTGGTGCCTCCGCCTATGCCGACGTCACCATCAAGGTCGACGGGCAGAAGAGCGTAGAGGAGGGCCATGACATCGCCACCATTGCCCACAACCGCATAGAAGCCAACCTGCCCCAAATTAAGCACATCATGGTTCATGTTGAGCCCATGACCCCCATCCATGACTGATAGGCCGGCCTGCCGGCCTTTTTTCTTGTCCCGGGGTTTAAGGCCACCGGGGCAGGTCCATACCAATAGATATCAATCAACAGATAGAAAGGGAGGGGAGACCTTGTCTGACGAATCCTGCATCATTACAGAGCCCCGGCGCAAAAGCGCCCTCGTCACAGCCATTATCCTATCCAATGTCATCACCATGCTCAATGCCGGCTCGGTCAATATCGCCATGCCGGTCATGATGGAAGCCTTCCAGGCCAACTTGAACCAGGTCCAGTGGATCATGCTGGCCTATATCCTGACCCTGGCCTGTGCCATGCCCCTGGTCACCGCCTTGAGTGACCGGTTCAGCTACCGCCGGCTCATCCTGGCCAGCCTGGTTATGACCGCCATCTTATCCCTGGCCTGCGCCCTGGCGGTCAACCTCTGGGTCCTTATCATCCTCCGGGCCTTAAACGGCTTCTTTGCCGGTATCATCATGAGCTCCGTTATGGCCCTTATCTACCGCTATATGCCCAAGAATGAACGGGCCGGCCGCTATGCCACTGTCCTTATCGTCCAGAGCATCGCCTTTGCCATTGGCCCGTCCTTTGCGGGCCTCATCATGCAATGGACCAGCTGGCGGGTCATCTTTGTCCTGCCGGCCCTCATGGTCCTACCGACCTACTTTGAAGCCCGCCACGCCCTCCCGGTTGAAAGAGTCACCGGCAAGGCCCCGCTGCAAATCGGCGGGGTGGCCCTGGTGTCCCTGGCCACCGGTATGCTCCTTTTGGCCTTTACCTTCTTAGAATCCTGGGGCTTCGCCAACTGGCGCTTTTGGGCCATGATTGCCGGGGCCATCGGCCTGGTGGCCTACTTTATTGTCCATAACCGGAAAAACCCCCACCCGGCCCTGGACTTCAGCCTCTTCAAGCTGTCCAGCTTTGCCCTGGCGGTCTTCCTATCCATGATTCTGTCCACCGTCATCGGCATCACTGCCTCGGTCTTAGCTGTCTACGTCCAGAGCGTCCGCGGCTATGCCCCCTTCTTCTCCGGAGCCGTCCAGTTTGCCCCCTCCATCATCATGGCCGGGGCCAATACCCTGGCCAAGCGCCTCTACGGCAATGCCTCCACCACCGCCATGGTGGTGAGCGGCTTCTGTGTCGCCGCCCTGGGCAATGCCCTCATGAACACCGTCGGTATGGACCGGTCCCTCATTATCCTGTCCGCCATCCTGACCATCCGCTACGTAGGCATCGCCTTTGTCCGCCTGCCCATTTCAGACGTGGGCATGAGCGCCGTGCCCCAGGATAAGGTCAGCCATGCCTCGGCCTTTATCAACTGGGTCAACCAGCTCTCCCAGGCCATTTCCACCAATATCCTGACCGTTATCTTCACCTTCCGGGCCAATACCCTCTTCCACCAGTACGGTGGCAGTGGCCAGGCCCTGCCCGGCAAGGAAGGCTACGCCGAAGCGGCCCTGTCCGCCTTCCATACCGTCTTTACCATCATGGCCGGGCTCATGCTCCTAGGGGCCTTTTTCTCCCTCTTCATGGTCCGGGCCGCCAACCGGGACAAGGCCCGCCGCCGGGCGGCTGACCAAAGCTAGCCCTGTCTGTATTGACAAAGCCGGCCTGCCTGTGCTATTTTACTAAATAAATTACCCAGAGCTAATTAACCGCCATCCTAGGGAGGATATATGAAAAAACAAGCCATCGCCTTACTCTGTGCCGGCTGCCTGGCCCTTAGCGCCTGTGCCGGCCCGGCCGTCTCGCCGGAAACCAGCAACCCGGCCCCGACCGAGGCCGAAGCCCCCCAGGCCATGCCCATTGAATACAGCGATTCCGGCTACGCCAATGCCCCTGTCCAGGCCGATGCCGATATGTATGCCATGGACACCGTCATGCACTTCCGCGTCTACACCGAAAACAAGGCCGACGCCGAAAAAGCCATCACCGCCGCCATGGATGAAATCACCCGCCTGGATACCCTCCTGTCTACCAACCATAAAGATGCCGAGCTGGCCATCTTAAACAGCAAGGGGGAAGTGGCCCTGTCTGACGATACCGCCTACCTCTATGACCGGTCCCGGGAAATCAGTGACCTGACCGGTGGCCACTTCAACGTGGCCATCTACCCCCTGGTCAAAGCTTGGGGCTTCACCACCCAAAAGTTCCAAGTCCCTGACCAGGCCACCATTGACAAGCTCCTGCCCCTGACAGACATGTCCCTGGTCCACTTTGACAAAGATAAAAAGACCATCCGCTTTGATAAAAAAGGCATGGGCATCGACTTTGGCGGCATCGCCAAGGGCTACGCCAGCCAGCGGATCATGCAAATCTTTGCCGATAACAGGGTCGTCGGCGGCCTGGTCAACCTGGGCGGCAACACCCAGCTCTTCGGTACCAAGCCCGATGGCGCCGACTTCAACGTCGCCATCCAGGACCCTAAAAATGAAGAAGACTTCGTCGGCATCGTCCAGCGGAGCAACTGCGCCATCATCACCAGCGGCATCTACCAGCGCTATTTTGAAGAAAAGGGCCGGCGCTACCACCACATCATCGACCCAGCCACCGGCAAACCGGCCGATAACAGCCTGGCCTCGGCCTCCGTCATCACCGCCGACGGCACCACCGCCGACGCCCTGGCCACCGCCCTCATGATCATGGGCAAGGACAAGGCCATCGCTTTCTGGCAGGCCCATAGCGACCTCTTCGACATGGTCCTGGTGGATAAAGACAACCGGGTCTTCATCAGCCCCGGCCTGGAAGCAGACTTCTCCGCTCCCGACCGCCCGGCCCCGGAGGTTATCCCCGCCCATGCCTAAGTCCAATAAAAAATGGCTCACCGCCATCCTAGCCCTCCTGGTCATCTCCGGCCTGGCCGCCTACGGCATCTCCCACTGGCAGACCGGCGGCCACATCGCCAAGGTCTACCTCAATGACAAAGTCATCCGCAGCATTGACCTGGACAAGGTCAAAAAGGCCTACACCTTCCGGGTGGACGGCCCCGACGGCCACTATAATATTATAGAAGTCAGCCCCGGTGCCATCCGCATCAAGGAAGCCAACTGCCCCGACCAAATATGCGTTAACCAGGGCGCCATCAGCAACGGTGTCGAACCCATCGTCTGCCTGCCCCACCGCCTTATGATCAAAATTGACGACCGGCTAGTTGATGAAGACCGGCACGACCATACCGCCCATGACCACGCCCACCATAAGGACCGGGACCACGGTGACTCCGCCGGCCATGACCACCATGACGACAGCCAAGCCGCCCAAAAAGTACCCGCCATTGACAGCGTGACCAAATAGGAGGACCCATGACCGTCAAAAGATTGGTCACCATCGCCATGCTCACCGCCGTGGCCCTGATGATCTTTGTGATAGAAGCCCAAATCCCGCCCATCCTGCCGGCTGTGCCCGGCATCAAAATGGGCCTGGCCAATATTGTTTCCCTCTTTACCCTCTTTTGGCTGGGCCGGAAGGAGGCCTTTATGGTCCTCATCGTCCGAATCCTCCTGGGGGCCATCTTTGCCGGCACAGGTGTCACCCTGCTTTACAGCCTGGCCGGCGGCCTTCTGTCCCTGGGTATCATTGCCCTCTTTTACCGGGCCTTCTCCCTAGAAGCCCTCTGGATCCCCTCAGCCATCGGTGGCGTCCTGCATAACATCGGCCAGCTGGCCTGCGCCTGCTGGATCATGCACACCTGGGCCGTCCTGGCCTACCTGCCGGCCCTCGTCTTCGCCGGCACCCTAAGCGGCCTCTTCACCGGCCTCATCGCCGGCCGGCTCATCCGCCACCCCGCCTTTCACAAAAATTTCCAGGATTAACCCCCCGGGTCGGCCCACCGACCCGGTTTTTTCATGCCCGCGGGGCCATAAAATCCCCCGAAAAAGTCAAAAGGCGTGTAAAAGGCCCCCTACTTTTGCTATACTATAGAAAGACCGGGCAGGTCAGCCTGCCCCTGCAGCCTAGTCTGCCAACCATCAATCAATTATGCCGACCCGCTCGGCTTAACACCTGTCAAGGAGAAACGGAGGAAAGAAATGAGTAAGCTTCAGATGGAGGAGCTGGAGGCCCATGCCGGCGAGATTCGTTCAGATATCCTACGCATGATCGCCCAAGCCGGAAGCGGCCACCCCGGTGGCTCCCTTTCTGCCATCGAATGTCTCACCTACCTGTACTTTCACGCCATGAACATCGACCCCCAGAACCCGGATATGCCTGACCGGGACCGGTTCGTCCTGTCCAAGGGTCACGCCGCCCCCGTCCTCTACGCCACCCTGGCCCACCGGGGCTTCTTCCCGGTGGCAGACCTCATGAGCCTGCGCCAACTGGGCAGCAAGCTCCAGGGCCATCCGGATATGCGCAAGGTCCCCGGCGTGGAAATGTCCACCGGCAGCCTGGGCACCGGCTTTTCAACCGCCATCGGCATGGCCCTGGCCGCCCGCCTGGATGGGTCCGACCGCCGCACCTTTGTCCTTTTAGGTGACGGTGAACTGGACGAAGGCCAGGTCTGGGAAGCCGCCATGGCCGCCAGCCACTACCGGCTGGGCCGGCTCATCGCCTTCGCCGATGTCAACGGCCTCCAAATCGACGGCTTCACCAAAGACGTCATGAACCCCGAACCGGTTGACGCTAAGTTCGCCGCCTTCGGCTGGGATGTCCAAGTGGTCGATGGCCACAATTTCCAGGCCATCCATGACGCCGTCGAAGGCGCCAGCGCCCAGCCCGGTGACCGGCCCCATATGATTGTCCTCCGCACCATCAAGGGCCATGGCATATCCTTCATGGAAAACGAATGCAAGTGGCACGGTACCGCCCCCTCTGAAGAAGAACTGGCCCGGGCCCTGGAAGAATGCCTGAAAGGGGATAAGTAATGGATAAACAAGCTACCCGCGACGCCTACGGCAAAGCCCTGGCAGACCTGGGCCATATTCGTGAAGACATCGTCGTCCTGGACGCCGACCTGTCCGGGTCTACCAAGACAGCCCTCTTCGCCAAAGACTTCCCCGACCGCTTTTTCAATATGGGCATCGCCGAACAAAACATGATTGGCACCGCCGCCGGCCTGGCCGCCTCCGGCTACACCCCCTTTGCATCCACCTTCGCCGTCTTTGCCTGTGGCCGGGCCTATGACCAAATCCGCAACTCCGTTTGCTACCCCAACCTACCCGTTAAAATCTGCGCCAGCCACGCTGGCCTTACCGTCGGTGAAGACGGCGGCTCTCACCAGATGATCGAAGACCTGGCCCTCATGCGGGTCCTGCCCAACATGACCGTCCTCGTCCCGGCAGACGGTCCCGAAACCGCCCAGGCCGTTATCGCCGCCGCTGACCACCCCGGCCCCGTTTACATGCGGCTCGGCCGGCCCAAGGTCCCCGTCATCACCGACACCGCCGACCCCTTTGTCATCGGCAAGGCCGGCGTCCTCCGGGAAGGCATCGACGTCACCCTCGTCGCCTGCGGCATCATGGTCGCCCAGGCCCTGGAAGCCGCCGACCTCCTGGCCGACCGGGGCATCTCCGCCACCGTCCTCAACATGGCCACCATCAAGCCCCTGGATAAGGAAGCCCTCGTCCACTGGGCTGAAACCACCGGCGCCATCGTCACCGCCGAAGAACACAACGTCCTGGGCGGCCTGGGCGGCGCCGTTGCTGAAACCCTCGGCCAAGCCTGTCCCGTTCCCCTTGAAATGGTCGGCATCCAAGACCAATTCGGCCAAAGCGGCAGTCCTGCTGCCCTCTTGGAAGCCTACGGCCTCACCCCCCAAGCCATCGCCGATGCCGCCGCCCGCGCCATCGACCGTAAAAACTAACCTGCCCAGGGCAAAAAATACCATAACCATCCCCCGGCGGCGCCGCCTGCGTCTGCCGGGGTTTTCCTATCCCGGCCAAGATCTATCGGTTCGGCTTGGCCTTCTTAAAAGGAAAATGAGACAAAGATAGTTATCTGTATAGATAAAAATAATTGATAAGGCCAGTAAAAAACCAAATAAAAAGGGCTAAACACCTAAGGAATATAAAAAACCTACCAATAAATGGCCACAAAAAGGCCAAAAATAAAAGATGAAATTGATAGAAAAACTTGACGAGTTTCAAGAAGTCTTTATAATAGGATGTAGGAGAGCATAAATAGCATACATAAACGAGTAACTTACTAGGGATTGCCCGGCTGGCGCATAAGCTGGCCCCGGCCGACCTGCCCTTGTCAAATTCCCCGACATAAACCGTCCCGGCCCTTCAGTAGGGGCTTAATGTCGACGGATTGAAGCAGGTATATTTCCTGGATAGATTCACCAGAACAAAGCCTAGATAGACAGCCCAAGAAAAGAAGGGAGTTGATTCCATTGCTCCGCTATAGCCACCACACCTACCTATCCGCCTGTAAGCAAAAGTACCTTTGACACCTTCATAAGTTGAACCACCCATATATTATTTTTAAGAAAAGAGGAGATTACATGCAAAGAAAAAAAGGAATGAAGCGCTTTATTGCTTCATTGCTCACTGCAGCCATGCTGGCCGGCCTTGCCCCCCTGGATGCCCAGGCAGCTATCCTTAATGAGGACTCTGGTGACATGCAGCTTAAAGCCATTCCTGCAGACCCTGTCCAACCAGGTATCGCTACCCGGGCTTTAGAACCGGCTGATTGGTCTATTACTGACAAAAACCAAGAAGGTAAAAACTATTGGCCTTTGACCAATAATAATACATTGGTACCTACATCATCTGTAGGGGAGCCACTAAAAGCACCAACCATTAACTACAATGGTTACTTTACCCGGCCGGATGGCAGAACCGTCTTAAGATTGACTTATAGAAAATATGACGCATCTACCACAGGAAAATGGTGGACCATGTTTTTAAAAGTTCAAGATGAGCTTGCTAGTCTTATCGATTTTAAAAACCAAGGTTGCGGGATTTATGAAGGTGTTTCTGGAACTTCGGGAACGGGGTGGAAACATGATTCTACTGACTATAAGAATGTTACCCAGTTTGGCGAAGAAAATGTAGCAACATCTGGTTCTAACAACGTATATTCAGTCAACTTACAAAAGAATAATAACCGCGGTACGACTCGTGCATCTAATGAAGTGCCTATTAATCTAGTCTTAAAAGAAGGCAAGACGATGAAGGATGTAAATGACCTAGGTCAAAGCCTGATTCAAATGCGGCTGCTTAATGAGGCTAGAACAGAAGTTTATACAGACAGAACAATAGCCACTAAAGACGATGCATCTTCTTATAATGCCTACACCTTCTCTACAACAGTAGGTATTCAAGGTGGATTCGATAAGGGGCTTATAAGGTATCTCGAGCCAAATAGCCCTCATTACCATTCTGGCAACTCGACAATTTCCTATAATCTTGAACAAGGTTATGTAGAAGTCCGCCATCACTTTATAAGAGAAGCTAGAGCAGGCAAGACAAATGGTTATAATATTGGCTATCGTCAGGTTGTCGATAAGTCTTTTTACGATCTCATAGCTCCTCAAGGGTCTGATAATACCATCGGTTATATGTACCAAATGCTTTCCAACGGTGCTAAGAGCGATGCCTTTAACGAAGATGGCACTGTAAAAAATGCTCACTTGGTTGTCCCTATTAAAGATGGTGACGTAAATAAAGATGGCGACCGCATGTTTATCCAAGTCGTAGAGTCAGACTTTAATACGGAAAAGGAATATAAAAATAAAATTGTTTCTATTAAGACATCAAACCAAATGTCTGATATTTTTTCTGAAACCAACCCATCTACCTTAAATTATGGTCACGGCATCATCATCAGATATTATGTTGATAAAGATAAGTTGGCCAGCACCTTTGCTAAAAACAACTTATCCCACTCCGCTTTTTACTCAACCTTTATCTATGATAATTCCAAGACGGGTACAGACAAGTATGAGTTTACGTTAAAAAATGACATTACCCTAGATCCTGGTAAAAAAATAAATATCGACTTTGATGGCAAGTCTTCCTTCGCTCAAAGACAAATGATGATGTATGTGAAGGGCGAGGGCATCGATACAGAACTCCGGTCTAACTTTAAAAATGAATCTAGGAATAGAAAATTTTCCTATACCGTTCAAAATGGTATGCCTTTGCAATTGAAAGCAGGGACAAAGATTACCCTTGTGACTAAGGACAATAGCGGGGATATTTCTCAAGCAACCCTAAGTTTCGAGGGTAATCCCAAGGAAGTTCAAACGGTACAAAAACAAATTGACTATTCTCCCCTTATTCCAGACTGGCAGGATACCCTATCAGCTGGCACTTTGGCGGCGACAGACTTTATGCCAGAAATAGATGAAATCTTTACCGACTCTCAAAAAATTACAGGGTCAACTTACTATATCGGTGCAAGAATTAAAATGGTAGATAAGAAGAACACCCAATTCTTTGATGCTAGCCGTGACATGCAAAAGGTTACTGTTGGCGGAAAAGAATATGATGGTTTCCGCTTTGAAAATCCCTTGCCAACCCTTGAAAACGGCTTTGTATTCCCAAAATTAGAAAAAGACATGCCAATTCTTTTTACTAATAGAGATATCGAGCACATGGCCCTTGAATCAAAGCCGGAAGTCGTAGAGCAAGTTCAAGCCAAAGTATTCTTCCATCATAATGATGCCACTAGGGATAAAGATGAAACGTTAACAACAAAGGTTGTTCCTTTAAACGAAGCGTATAGTTATAATTTCGTTTTAAATAAAAATGCAGCAGAAAATGAAAGCCCGTGGGTCTACACAGCCAACCCTCATTATAAACCTAACGGTTTCCTTGGTTACAAAGAAGGCGATCAAACTTTTGACAACAGAAGAAAAGTCAAAGTTGACTACATGGATGGCCTCATCAAGAAAGAAAAAACTGTCCTTGCCAACCATAACGGTGGTGCTTTAGAGAAAAAAGAACTTAAAAAGCGGGAAATGCCCATTACCGATGGTGAAAACCCAGAAGTAAAGAAAGCAGATAAGAAATTCCTCGGCTGGTCCACCAAGAAAGGGACGTCACCGGAAGAATTTAGAAAGGCAAAAGAGCTAACAAAGATTTCCGAATGGGAAAATGCTGACAAGACTGCCTTTAAATTCACAGGCTACTCTCCAGTGGATAAGCACAGAGATGTTTATGCAGTTTGGGGCGAAGGGGTTAACTTAAACCTCCACGGGAATAAGGCAAAAGGTGATACGGAAGTTTATACAACCAACATTTCCGAAGCTGATTTGGTTTACGATGCAGGTGATAAGCCCTTCGTAATCGATGGTAAAAAATATGCTAAGCTGCCTATTCCGAAGGTTTTCTACACTAGAGACAAACAAGGTGCCATCACTGGTCCAGAAAAAACCTACTTTATGAAGGGCTACTCTGAAGATGAGAAGGCTGGCAATTTTGTAACAGCCACTGACGACGGTAAGCTCACCAAAGATGGCCAAGCCTTAAGTGATGAAGAAGTAACCAAGCTTCTAAATTCCTACAAAGACAGATACACCTTTGTTGGCTGGACCTCTGGTAATGATCAAGCTGCCATTGATAGAAATATGACCCTTTACAATAACAAAGTCATAGATGGCGTCTTAGACCAAAAGCCCATCGAGAATAAGATTAACAGAGATAAAGACGCCATTGAATATGGACGCGCCCTTCTTCCTAACGGCGGGAACCTCTTAATCCCTGTAGATGAGGCTACTGGAAAAGCAAGCCTAGATGCAGATATTGACCTCTATGCCCAATATAGACCCTACTACCGGGTACAAATTCAAAAGAAAACTTTTGACAAGAATGGCCAAGAAGTTTCACTAAATCAAGCAACTTCTTCTGGCAGCAGACCTGATGCCATTTCATCACCTACAGTTCAAATTGGTCTGCTCCACAGAACGGCAGTAACAGAGCTGGCCAACCCAACAGTAGACGAAGCGGCAGACTACTACCCAATTTCTAAAAATGACTACGGGACGAGTGCCCTCGGGCTCTACATGCAGTACTATAAGACCTTTAACCCCAACCCTACAGATACCTTTAATTGGTTTGTGCCGGGCTACGATGAATACGGTCAACGTTTATCCTATGTCGGCGTAGAATTACCAGTATCGGCAACAAAGGATAATTTCCTGGCTAAGACGAAGGCAAACCTAGCTAAGTATTATGCTTTCTACAGAGATTGGAACTCCTTAGGTGCCACCCTTCTTCCCAGAACAAGTGAAGATTCTGCAGATAAGTATCCAGGCCAAAGGGGTCAAGCAAAGATTCAGACCCTCTTAGTCGATAGAACCCACTATGGTGACCGCAAAGTTGACACCTTTACCGGAGCAACCCAAAGGCTGCCAGTCGCCAAAGAAAGTGTAGATAAGAACCTCAACACGTATACAGAGTCTGAATTGAATTCGGCATGGCAAAATTATATCGCTAAAGGCAAGTATGAAGTCTACGGCTATAACATTGTCATGACCAACCGAGAAGTGGATAAGTACCAGCCCAATATCGAACCGGTCCAAGAAGGGGCCAAGTCCTTTACTATGACTAACTTCTTTAAAGACGATGAGCATGACATTGATATTGAAAAAATCAAAGGCGCCCAGATCGAGATCAAGCCTAAGGCTAATAGCGACGAAGGTAAACGCGTTTATCACCTAGACTACAATCCTAATTCTGGAAACCTAACCTTTGTAGCGGACGATGTATGGCGAAAGACCAGTGCCGACAAGGATAATAGTGGCCTTCCGACAGATGACATCAACAAAGCACCGGCTACAGGCAACTTACCCACTATCGAATATCAAAGGGGTAGTAGAGCTGTTACCATTACCATGCCAGAAGACTTTGAAGGCTTTGAAGCTAATACGGCAGCCTTTAATGCAGACCCCAATGTCTATATCAAGGTAGCCTATCGCTTTAACGACACCAAAGCGGACTTTTACACACCCTTCACCAGAAGAGTTGACGGCATTAATCCGACGGCAAAAGTTAGCGTGGACAAGGACAGCCTGGTACAACAAGCCTCCATTTATGATAATGAGCTTGACCCGGCAAGAACCGAAGTTGACTTAGCTAAAGACATAATAGAAGCAAATAACCCGACCCACTTTGTCGTAGATGCTAAAGTGCCAGACCCGCTCTTAGAAAAACCGGCAGAAGGCAAGACCAGCTACTACCTTTATAGGGCAAAAGATCTTGAAAATGTTGCAGATAAAGACCTTAAACAAATCACAGATAGCACCCAAACAGACACCTATAAAGAACCGTTAGCAAGCTACAAAATGGAAGATAGAACGAAGCCCATCCGCTTTGTTGGCCCAATTGCAGATATTTCAAGAATGGTAGAAAATCCTGCCAATCCTGAAGAGCAGCTACTTGAAACAGATGAACTAGTGATAGTGTCCGTAGAAGAGGGCAAACCAGCTGCCAAGTCAGATGCCTTTAACCTAGACCTGGAAGGGCCAAAGTTTGATGCAAGCGCTAGCGACGGGACCCTAAGACTCTTCGTCGACCTACTTGCTGAAAACCTGGACAACCGTGATCCGAACACTAAAGACTATACCGTTTATATGGCTGCCAATGGACAAGTTGAACAGTTTACCGATAAGGAAAACTTTATGCGTGCCTATAATGCGCTAGAACGTGCGGGCTTTGATCCAAACGGAGTTCAATTTGTAGCTTATGATCAATTTAACAATAAAACCGTTAGAGTGCCGAGTTACGAAGCGACGACCATTCTTGATTTGGAAGTGAGCCAACCTAGGGCCGGGCGTAAAGTAGTATCTGCTAAGGCCCAGGCAGGTGCAACCATTCAAGTGGAAGTCTTGAATGGTCATCAAGAGGTGGTCGCAACTGGTTCAGCAACCGTTTCAAACCCGAATCGCTTTACTAGAGTGAGACTATCGGATGAAGAAGGTCAAGTCTATGCCCTACAAGCCGGAGACAGCATTAACGTAAAAGCTGTGATTGACGCAACGACCTACTCAAACCCAGTTTTCTATCAAGTATTTTGATTATCAGGCCATTTAAAGAATGAAGGGGGAGGGCCTCCCTCTCCCTAAATTCTTGAAAGGAGAACCATGAAAAACAAAATTCTGTCTTTCTTGTTGGCTCTTCTTCTTTTGTTTAATGGTATTGTGCCGGCATTTGCGCAGGACAATGCTGGTGGGAATCCACCTACAAAAGAGGTTACTACACAAGAGAGCGATAAATATATCGACATTGATATTACCAACCTTGTAAAAAAACAAGTGAATAAGCAAGGAATTCAAGCACGGTCATCTCTACGGTCATTTGGCATGCTTAGCGCACCGAGGGCTCTGTCAAACCCAAGAGATGTTCAAATTACTGTAAACTTAGAGACCATAGGTCTCCACGGATACGATTTTGACTCAAGAATTCTAGAAGAAATTTTCTCTTCTATGAAGCTAACCCCAATAGTCACTTATAGGGGGAAAGCACCAGTTGAATTACAAACAATTGACAGCCCCTTTTCTTACACGAAAAGACAAGTTCAAGTCACGATTCCTGCTGACAAACTAACCAGTAGCTACCAAAATATTACTGCAAGATTGACTTTGTCAGCTACGGCATCAGATATCCTTAGCAGTAATGCAGAAATCCGTGCTTTTGAGTCCACAACCCCGATTGATCCAAGAAAATCTCAAGCAAAGCTAGATATTAAGATTTATCAAATCGCTAGCCCGAAAGTAAACATTGAATATCAAGATGTATATGGGGAAAAAATAGCAGATCCGTCTAGACTGCCAGCCCCTCCTAAAAACACCAATCTTAAATTTATCTTTGCGGATGGCGTTGATTTTGAAGCCGAACTACCTAAAGAAAATGGTGAGAAGAACTATAAGCTTGCCATTGATGATGAATTTGGCGGTTTAGAAGACCTCAACACCCCGGATATGGATAATGCCGCTCTTTTGGTAAACGGAGAGAAGGCCGGAACCTTTACACTAGGGACGGCAGCAGAAAAAAATGAAGTCGATGTTGATTTTAAAACTGCTTATGACCTTTTAAATGGCGGGTCTATTGTCCTTACAGTTAAAGATAAGGTTTATCCTAAGGACCCTGGCAAACAAACGCCAGATGGCTATGTAGACATCATCTTTAAATCAGGCCAAGGTTACTTTACAGATGCAAGCAAGCAAAATGAGCTCAAGGCCTTTATTGTCAAAAAAGGAACCACTTGGGAAGACTTTAAAAAGTCAAGCAGGCTAGATGACTTCCCAGCTGTAAAACACGCCAACGGCAACAAACTTGTAAACTGGACAGGTGCTAACGGCCAGGAAGCCAACATCAAAGACAAGACCACAGACCAAATAGCAGTAGGAGAAACCTTCACTGCTAATTTTGTAAAATATGATGATACGAACACCAATATTTCCATCACTGGCCAGGGACAAAACAAGGCACCAAGAGATGGAGATAAGGTTGTAGTAGGAAAAATTGAAAACAAACCAGGGCAAAACCTAGACTTTGCGGCCTTAAACGGTAAGACAGTAAACATCTACAAAAATGTAGACGGTAATCCGGTTAAAATTGGCTCAGGCCTTGTAAGAACCGCTGAAGGGAATGCAAGTGCAGACTTCACTGCAGCCATCCACAAGGATGCCCTTAAGGCAGGCGAAGAAATCTGGGCAGAAGTTGAAACAGGCAAAGATACAAAAATTGGCTCTGAAGCCAATAAAGTCACCGTTCAACTCAACCCGGATGACCTCAACACCATCCTGCCCACCGCCGATAAAGTTCTTGAAAACTTCAAAGACAAGGCTGGAGTGGATAAAGCCAAGTACGACGCTTTAGTAGAAGCGGTTACGGCAGGCAAAGCCCTAATTGATGCGGACACCAAAAAACCTGTAGCTTCCGTAACCGTTGACAAAAATGGTCAAACTTCTTTGGATACAGCCTATGCTGCCATCAAAAAAGCCATCGAAGCCCTCACTGCCAACAGCCTGCCCTCCATCGAAGGCCCGGCCTATAAGGAAATTTTTAAGGGTGAAACCATAAACCTTGACGATAAAGTTGTCGTAGATGTTGATGCGACTACGGAACAAACCGCCGATAAAGGCTATATCATTCTTAAAGATAGCGACAATGTTAAGGGGAAACTTGACTTACAAGCAACCAATGGTAAGTACTATACCCTTAGCGTCGAAAAAGAAGGGGAAGCGGGCTGGACGCCTGTAGCAGACACCAGTTCCATTAATGCAACGCCAGGAAACTACAAAGTCACGTATACGATTAAGGACTCAAGTAACGCCACAGCGACCCATACCATGACCTTAGTCGTAAAAGACAGCCAAGATTTTGTCCCCCAAGGCCCTGGTGAAAAGAAACCGGACGTCCCTGATAACTTTGTGAAAGTAGAATTTAAAGCAGGCGACCACGGGACAATCTCCCCAACAGAAACAAAAATCTATTGGGTAGATCCGGCGAAGAGCGTAACGCTGACTGCACCCTATGTTCAAGCAGCAGAAGGCTACAAGCACACTGGCTGGGATAAAGCACTAGATGGTCAATTCGCTTTAGCAGGTAGTGAAAAACAGGTTGACATTACCGCCCAATACAAGAAAAAAGTGGTTGAAGGCACAGACCAGCCTAAAAAACCTGGAACTCAAGAAAATGACGATGATTATGTCAATGTAACATTCGCTCCAGGTGAAGGTGGAAACTTTGAAGCCCAAGGTCAAAAAGCACAAACCACCTCCTTCTGGGTCCTAAAAGACGAACCTGTAAGCTTTAACCCACCTACACCCACCAAGACTGATTACGACTTTGCAGCTTGGGATCCTGTAGTTCAAGAAAGTTATTCAGCAAATCAACAGCACACAGCCACCTATACTGAAAAAGAAACCGGCTTTAAAGTTGAAAAAGCGACCTCCATCAAATTTGTAGAAGAGCCAAACCTCACTTATTTAGTTGAAGGCAAGGATGCAAATGTTCAATTTGTTGGCAAAGATGGCCACAAAAAAGCCATCTACCTTGAACTTTCTTATGAATTTGCAGGAAAACCGGTATCTAAAATCTTCACCTTAGAAGAATTAATGAAGGATACGGACAACATTGAAGTAACACCGGCAAAAGATACCGCCACAAACTTTAACGGTGAATATGAAGCCGATGGGCAGGTTAAACAAGAGGCTAAACTTGCAGGCAAAAACTTAGTTGTAAGCTTGAAAAAAGTTAGCCCTGCAACAGCTACTTCTGTTGCCAGCTCCGGCACCCAATTTGCTATCAAGATTGACGCTGACAATAATGGCAAGGCAGATGTGGACGAAGTCACTGACACACCAATCGCCACCGCATCTAACATTGGTGATAATACCACCACAACCGTTAAGGGTACTGCACCTAAAAACGCCACAGTAACGATTAAGTACACTGAAAAAGGAAAGCAAGAGCCTACCGTAAAAACCGTTACAGCAGGCGCTGACGGAAGTTTCACCTATGAGATCGATCCAAAGCTAGATCCTAAAACAGAAGTAACCATCACTGCCAAAGACGGCGAAAAACAAGAATCGGCCCCCTACAAGACCCTGGTCTTCAATGACAAAAATGGTAATGGCAAAGATGACGAGTCCGAAGGCTTCGACATCACCAAGGCCGACAAGATTGAAATGGTCTATGACCCAGCCAAGATGGACTATCTCGTTACCGAAGAAAACGGCACAGTAGCCCTTGAAACCAAGGGGATGCTCGTTAGAGTTACCGATAAACTGGGCAAAGAAAAGACCTTTACCGCTGAAGAAATAAAGGCAGACACCACTAACTTTAAGGTGGAACCTGTAGACGGGTCCAACTTAACAACAGCAAATGATGGTAAAAAAGTCAAGGTAACCCTTGTAAAAGCGCCTGATACAATGCAAACTAAGTTTGTAGAAACAAGCAAAGCCTTATCAGTAAAACTTGATAAGAACAACAACGGTATTGCTGACGAGAAAGAAGCCTTTGATATTGACAAGACAACTGAAGTTGTCATCATCCAAAACCCGTCCAAGATGGACTACCTGGTCGAAACCAAAGAGGGGACAACCCCCTTTGATACCGCAGGTCTTGTCATTAAGCTCAAAGACGCCTCCGGTAAAACCGTCACCTACAATGCAGAAGAGTTAAAAGGGCTGACCGATAAGATTACCCTATCTCCAGCCAACGAAGAAGCCCTCAGTTTAGATAACGGTAAGACTAAGACCATGTCCTTCACCGTCACTGTCCCAGGTGCAAAAGATCAACCTTCTGCTACTGGTGGCAACGTCACCGTCAAGCTTGACGCTGATAAGAATGGCAAGGCCGATGTGGATGAAAAAACAACCCTTCCACAAAATGTCAAAGCCATGAACCAAAACAAGGTCGACCCGCAAACGCAGCAGGTTACTGATGAAGAGAAAGATACCACTACCGTCACCGGTAAGGTAACTCCTGGTGCAAAAGTCACCATTCAGAACGAAGCAGGAGACGACATCACACCTGCAGAGGGTGTAACAGTTAACCAAGATGGCACCTTTACTGCTGAAGTTACTAAGCAACCCGTCGGTAAGAACGTCAAAGTCATCGCCCAAGTTGGCGAAAAACAACCCTCTGACCCGGCGACAGCTACCGTCTTTAGAGATAAAGACAATAACGGCGAAGACGACAACCAAGCAGGTGTCACTGAACGCCCGGCAGCCATCGCCTCCAACAAGGGTAAAACGCCTACCTTCACTACCGTCACCGGTAAAACCGAAAAAGACGCTAGCATTACCGTTAAGGTAAAAGTAGGAGAAGAGTATAAGGACGTAACCGTAGAAAAGTTTGCTATTGACGGAGAAGGCAACTACTCCCTCGAAGCAAAATATGAAGGTAAGCCCTTAGCCCACGGCGCAGATATCCAAGTCTTTGCCCAAAAAGCACCTAAGAAAATTTCTGCCCCGCAAACCACCACCGTCTTTACCGATAAGAACAATGACGGTAAACCAGACGATGGCAAGGTCGACCTGGCAGATGTCAAAGACATCCAAGTCATCGCCCCGAATAAGATGGCCTATACCAATGGTGATGCTCTTGACGCCACCGGTTTAAAGGCAGTCATTCGGGACAACAAGGGCGGCATTGAAATCTTTGACTATGATACAAGCACCGGTAAGTTCAAAAACGCTGCCGGAGATGTGGTAGATGGTATTACCGCCAATGTAAATGGTGATACCGCTGCCTTAAAAGACCTGGTCTTAGCAACCAACACCCATGATGGTAAGGCCATTGAAGTTAAAGTTGGAAACCAAACCGGTGCAACCACCCAAAAACTCCAAGTCAAAGAACTTCAAACGCCAACGCCGACTATCGTTTTTGCAGCCAACCAAAATACCGTCGGTTCTGATGGTCAATCACCCACGGCAACGGCCAAAAATCAAACCACCGTTAAATTCACGGTCAAAAATAAACCGACCAAGGTGTACATCAAGTACACAGTGAACGGTGAAGCAAAAGAAGAAACCGTTGATATCCAGGCAAATGATGACGCAACGAAAACAGTAGACCTCGCAGTCAAACTGCCCGTTGGCACAGAAGTCCAAGTCTTGGCCAAGGATGCAGACAAGACCATCTCTGAACCGGCTACAGCAAAAGTTGTCCGTGATGCCAATAACGATGGCAGCGCTGATGAAAAGACAGTGCTTAAAGCGCCGGCTATTGACGACATCAAGGCAGGCTCTGAAACCATCAAGATCACTAAGCCTGCAGATGGCGTAGATAAAATGGTCATCACTGAAACCGATAAGAACGGTCAACCAATAGGAAACCAAGATCCAATTGAAATTACAAAAGACAAAGTAAGCGGCAAATGGAAAATTGGCGACACCGGACTCCAGGAAGACAACGACGGCAAGCTCATTATTCCGGTGAAAGATAAGGAAAATCCTGACAACGATAAACTTAAACTTGACGAATACAACACCGTTAAAGTAGAAGTCACCGGCGATAAAGACACCACCGAACCGGGCGTTGCAACAAAAGTTGTAGGCGAGGCGGCAGATACCACTCCTCCGGCTAAACCGGTTGTAGATACACCAATTGATGGCGACAAGACCGTTAAAGTCAAAGTACCGGCAGAAGCTGACGCTAAAACCATTACCGTAACAGTGACAACCCCGGCTGAACCAGGTGGACAACCCACTACAGTAACAAAAGTGGTTGAAAAAGATCCTCAAGATGGTAAATGGAAGGTTGACGGCCAAGAAATCACCGAAAAAGATGGCAAGCTTGACATCCCCGTTGACAAAACCATCAAAACGGGAGATACTGTAAAGGTAGAAACCAAAGATAACACAGGTAATAAGAGCGACCCCTACGAAAATACGGCAGTCGCTAGAGAAAAATTACCTGAACCGACGATTGACGCCATTAAAACCGGCGATAAAACCGTTAAAGGTATCGCTAAAGATGCGGCAACCGTTGATGTCTACCAAAAAGAGGGTGATGGATGGAAACTGCTTAAAAAAGATGTGGGCGTCAGCCCGGATGGTTCCTATACCTACAATGCCGATACGGCCTTCAACGACGGCGACCAAATCCGTGTTGTCGCTAAAAAGCCCGGCATGGAAGAAAACTTTGCAGTTACCACCGCTGGCGTAGACACCACAGCCCTCGACAAAGCCATCCAAGACGGTAAGGATAGCCTTGATCCAGAAAACGGCGGCCGCAATGACGGTACCCCTGCCGATAAGGCCTTAGAAGAGGCGATTAAGGAAGGCGAACAGGTTAAAACCCAAGACCCTGCCGCCAGCCAAGAAGAAGTCGACAAGGCTAAGGAAAAGATTGAAAAGGCTATTGAAGAGAAAAAGGCTTATGATGACAATATCGATAAGCTGAAAGAGGCTGTTGATGAGGCGAATAAGTTAATTAAGGACGAAGCGCATGAGTCAAAACCTGATGACATTAAGGAAAGAATAGTCACAGATAAGACCGCGGGTGAAAAAGTGCTAGAAGATATCACCAAGAATCCATCTACTGATCCTGATAAAGATGCAGGCACTGCACTTAAAGAAACCGTGGATAAGCTAGTAGAGACCTTGAAAGAATATAAAAAACCGCAGCTAGATATCAATGTCGTCCAGCCGAGAAGTGGTGCAAAAGTTTTAGACGTTACCTCTACAACACCAGGCGCGGAAGTGGTTGTTTATAGTTATGGCGAAGAAATCGGCCGTGGTAATATACAGCCAGCCAGTGTTGGTAACATCAATTTAAATAGAGAACTCGTTCGCGGGGAACGCCTAATGGTTACCATTTCTTATGAAGGCTACCTGTCAAGAACAGCGACAATAGGTGTTCGGTAAAAATAAGTTTTATTGAGCGTACTACCGCAGACGATAGGTCTGCGGTGCGCTCATTTGAGTGTTAAAGTTGCAATGATGGAAATGGATAGGAGGCAGGCATGTATAAGAAAATACTTTCTTTTATTTTGGCCTTGTCCTTGTTGCTAGGGGTTTTGCCGATGGAAGCATTGGCAGCTCAAGCCCCCCAAGCCAAGGAAACAACCGGCTATGAGACAGTAGTTGTCAATGGACAGGCATATAAGTCTTACCGGCTGGTGGACTTGCTAACGCCGGAAGCAAAGGGCAACTTAAAAGAGGCCGTTAAAGAGGCAAGCAAGCCAAAGGTCACTGGCAAAGCCGGTACAACTGGCCTTAGAAAATCTGGCTATGAAATAGACCAAGGGGGGTATCATCCTCAAGATCCGAGTTCAACCAAGCGGTGGAACTTAACTATCGACTGGTCTGGTATGAAAGATTTAGAATTCCCAAAAAATAAGTTTGAAATGAAAGTCGCTGAATTTAAGGGAGATCCTCAAAGACCTGGTCACAAGATTCATGTAAAGGACGTAGGCCGTTTTGTATTTGATGGATCCACTTTCAATGAGACCACAAAAAAAGCCACTGTTGAAATGGAAGTACTAGATGGCGTCGATTTAAATGACTACTCTGGCATGGCAGTTTATAAGTGTGAGCTTGTAGTACCCTTAGACTTCCGCTATGATTTCAGATTGCTCCAAGGGAAATTTGAAGAAACAAAACCCCAAGGTTATAACTTTCATATAATCGGTGCGCAAAATGTAATGCCGGCTTATACTGTAGAATGGCATGACCAAGATGCCAGTACCCGTCAAGCTTTTGATGCTATATGGCGAGGAAGATCAAACACTGTCCAAAACATAAAACCTGGCGTAATGAATGATGTTTACTATTCAGTAGACAAAGAAACCAGTGATGACGGCGGCGGGGTAGGATTTGTAGGGGATATCATTTCCTTTAATAAAGACAAGTGGAAAGAAATCACGGTAGATAGTGACAATACAGGCATTACCCCGAGTATAACTCTTGGTATAAGCAAAGAGACTCCAATAGCCGCAGCGGGTTCCTATATTATCCAAGAAGGGAAGGTAAATAATAATTTGCCACCCGATCCCGATACTGACTATAAACAATCACCTACCGAAATGCAGCACGGTGACATTACCTTTGGCAACACCAAATATCTTTTCCATATCTTTGGTAACTACAAGTACCTTCACAAGTTTGTCATGCGGGAAGCTCTGCCCTTAACCTTTGATGCCAATGGTGGGAAGTTTAAGGAAAGCACTGATGGCCCTACCTTGAATGGAGAAAAAACACAGACTACAGCCCAAGAAATTGGTCATGGTCTGAAGTTAAATGACACCTTCCCAAGAGCTATTGACTTAAAATCTGAAAACCCGGACCCGACAACTAATCAGGATACACCTTATTTAGAAAACCCAGAAAAAGCTGCTCTGGAAACGAAAAAAGGTGTTTTCCCTGCAGCCAAGGTGCCGTCTGCGGATAATATCGATAAAGATGCTATCCCCAAAAAAGACGGCAAGAACCAAGAATTTAAAGGCTGGGTTCTTGAAGCAGATAAGGATTTAGATTTTAGTGTTCCGGAAAATGCTGCTAAGATCATTAGCCCGCAAGACATTTTGACCAAGGAAATGACCGCACCGGTCACCTACTATGCAGCCTATGCACCTAAGGCACAAGCTAAAGCCGATGTCAGATATGTCTTTAGAACAGAAGCTGGTGGTCAAAAACAAGTCATTGACGAAAAATATCGTGCAGATGCAGATGCCTCTAAGTACCCGGCAGAAATCGAAGGTGACAAGGACACCAAGATTGATATGAGTAAATACTCGGTTGGCATCCAGGGGCAAGAGGACTTTAAAGCACCTAAATTTATTGGTTTTACCTATAAAGGGCCGGAAATTGATGGGGCAAACCAAAGCTTTGCGGATCCAAAATCTGCAACCTTAGATCTTGTCTATACTAAACAAGACGAAATCATTAAGAAAGAACAAGGAACCACCGTTCCTAATGGCTATGTAGACGTCACCTTTAAGGTAGCCGATAACTCAAAAATTGCTGACCAAACAGATGATATCGTTTATGCTGTCAACCCCAAGGCTGGCGTTAAGATTAATGAAGGTGGTAAGTATGAACTAGTAGGTAAAGACAGTAAAGGTAATGAACTTAAAAAAGATGTACCAACTGTAAGTGCTGACACTGGTTATAAACCTAACTATCATAAAAAAGATGAAAATAACACCACCACTTGGGCGTACGATAATTATGCAGAAGTAGGCCAAGTAATTACTGAACCTAAGACTTTTACTTCCCAAGTCGTTGAAAAAGGTAACGGGACTGCTAAACTGGTTTATGTTGGTGAACAAGGTCAGACATTAGAACCTGCAACGGATACAACCCTTCAAATCCAGGGTCAAACCTATGCACCTGATCTTAGCGGCAAAGACGGCGCTGATATTACCTTTACCAGAGACCAAGCCCCGAAACTCTTGGGCTATGAACTGGTTGAAGGTAATGACGCTGTAACCATTGCTCCTGCTAAGTACCAAGAAGGTCAGGAAGCCACCATCACCCTGAAATACAAAAAACTGGATGATGTTATCCCGGCAGAGCCCGGTAAAGATCAACCGGAAGGCTATGTAGCCGTTAACTTCAAAGATGCTAAGGGCGCTAAAGTAGCTGATAAAGACAAAGATGTCACCTTCTACGTCAACCCGCAAGCTGAAGTTAAAGTCGTTGAAGGCGATACCGCTACTTTAGTTGGCAAAGACGGCAAGGCTCAAAATGTGCCGGCTGTCACTGCTGACGAAGGCTACAAAGTGGTTACCGCCGGTGATAAAAAATGGCCTTACGATAACCATGACAAAGTAGGCCAACCGATTACCACACCGACTGACTTTACAGCCAATGTAGCTGTCCGTGGCAATGGTAGCGCCACTCTGGCCTACCAAGACGTTGCGGGCAACCCGCTTGATCCGACAACAGATGCGTTGAAACTTGATAAGCAAGTTTACAACCCGACCTTAACCGGCAAGCACAATACGGCATTGCCAACTTATACGGAAGCCAATGCACCGAAGATTCGCGGCTATAAGTTTGTCAGCCAAGAACCGACCGATGGCAAGTATAACGAAGATACCCCGGCCACCATCACCCTGAAATATGAAAAACGGGATGATGTTATCCCGGCCAAGCCCGGTGAAGAAAAACCGGATGGTTATGTCACCGTGACTTTCCAAGACGTTGCTGGTGCTAAACTGGACGATAAAGACGCTAACATTTCCTACTATGTGAACCCCAAAGCAGAGAAAAAGGCCCTTATTGAATTAAATGGCGACAAGTACCAAATTAAGGGTACAAAAGCTGATAAGAGCGAATTCACTGCTGACGTACCGGCAGTCACTGCTGACGACAAGTACGAAGTTAAGTATACAGATGCTGATAAGAAATGGCCTTACAACAATGCTGACAAGCTGAATAAGGCGATTGAAGGCGACGTAACCTTTGTAGCACAAGTCGTTAAAATCGGCGAACCGACGGTCACCTATCCGGATGTGGAAATCGAAAAGGGCAAAACCCAAGAAATCACCCCGGATGCCAAGGATAAACACGGTAAGACCGTTCCTACTGAAAAAATCGGCAAGGTAGAAGTCACTGAAAAACCGGATGGTGTCACTGTTACCCCGGCTGACAAGGGCGGTAAGATTACCGTTGATGTTCCGAAAGACTATAAGGGTCCTTCTGAATTCACCATTAAGGTAAAAGTTGACCTGGATGGTACCCCGGTCACCTCTGAAATTAAGGTTAAAGTCAAACAACCGAGAACCCCCGGTGGCGGTGGCGGGACCATCGTTATCCCCTCCAAGCCGGATCCCAAGCCGGAAACTGACCCCTCTGACCTGAACAAAGATGACCACTACCAATACCTGATCGGTTATCCCGATGGGACCTTTGCGCCCAACCGCGGCATGACCCGGGCAGAAGTGGCCACCATGTTCACCCGTCTCCTCAAGGACCGCCCGGTTAAAGGCCAAAGCTACACCAGCAACTTCACCGACGTCAACGCCGGTGACTGGTATGCCAATACCGTTGGCTACGCTGTCCAAAAGGGCATCGTCTCCGGTTATCCGGATGGGTCCTTCAAACCGAACCAGGCCATCACCCGGGCAGAATTCTCTGCCATTGCAGCCCGCTTTGCCGGCCTAACCGATGAAAAAGACCTCACCTTCACCGACTTAGACGCCAGCCACTGGGGCTACAAGGCCATCCGCCTGGCCGCCAGCCATGGGTGGATCTCCGGTTATCCGGACAACACCTTCCGGCCGGAACAAGACATCACCCGTGCTGAAGTGACCTCCATCACCAACCGCATGCTCAACCGCTACGCTGACCTTGACTGGATTGACGCCAACATGGATAAAGTTATCCAGTTCAGCGACGTAGCCCGCGGCGATTGGTTCTTTGAACCCATCATGGAAGCCACCATGGGTCATGACTTCACCCGTGATGCAGATGGGAAACATGAACACTGGACCGGTTTAAACAACGAATCCTTCATTTAAGCCCAGCTTAAGGATTTCCCTTAACCGCAACCAAGTGTCAAATAAAAGGCTCCCCGCCTGCAAGATTGCAGGCGGGGAGCCTTGTTTGTGCGCTCGACGGTGCACGTTTCTAATGGGTGAAAGTCCCTAATCCGCCCGACAGTGGGAAGGATACAGCTAAACAGCAAGGGTGTTCACCGTGAGGTGAAATCTGAAGGAAGCTGAAGGCAAAACTCTGGTCTGACGAACAGAAATTAAATCTATAGCGTTTTGGTGCAAACAACTTGGTCTCTGGTGAACTTTCCTGTTTTCAAAGCTCGCTCAAAACAAGCGTCCAGTGACCAGCCGTCTCCAAAGAATTTTTCTTCTACAAAGGTGATGAAATCAGCCTTTTCAAGGAAGTCATGAAGAATGCGTCCTTTATACAAGGCAACCGCACCTCGCTTTATTTCATTGCGAACAGTGTTCGGGGCACAGCCAATTTCCTTGGCAATCTTATTTGGACTCCATCCATCTTTAAGGCGGGTTTGGATGAGGACACGATGTTCAAATGTAAGATGAGCTCCCTTTTTGTGTTCAGTTGTAGTAGAATATAGGTAGTCCATAGGTCTTCCTCCTTGTGAATGGGTTTTGTCACCTACATTCTACCAAAGAGAAGCCTTATGGGCTTTTTTTATTTGATATGTTCAACTTGATTTTACAATCAACCTTACATATGTATTATCAGCTAATAGTGAGAACGAAGATAAGGAAACTGCGAAGCCTTAATCTACCCGAATGGCTGGTGTTTGAGCTAGCCAACACTCGCAAACTCGCAAAGGTATATGGCGGTCACACTTGCACTAAATCGAGCCCTAATAAATAAAGAAATAGCCAGTCTTGGATATATGTCCCTAACTGGCTATTATCTGCAAGTATGTGAAAACTAAAGAACCGCCGTGTACCGAACGGTATGCACGGTGGTGTGAGAGATCGGGGGATTACTCAAATCCTCCTCCTACTCAATACTTTTCCATAAAATAGCCCTACAATCGTTAAAAATTGCTTTGCAGATTTTTTAACCCCTGGCTTCTTCTTATTTCTAACATGAGTTCATTAACAGCATTTAACACAATTTTTTTGCTACTGGATTTAATTGCATTATTATTTTTGTCTTTTGTATATAAGTAATATATTACTTTAAGCTGGAGTAGAGTATATTTTTCTAAGGTGTCGAAATTTTTCCCAGTGTCAAAAATATTCTTTATTTCATCGTATCTGATTTTTGGATACTTTTCATTCAGACTGCTTATATCCTGCTGGTCAATCAGGGAGAGGATATCGACGATTTCATTATTTTTTGAATCTGTTTTTTTTGTCGATTTATCTAACTCTTCCATTATAATTGAAACAGCATCTTTTAGAGAATGATTTTCTGTTTTTTCTAATTCAAGGGAAAAACGATGAAGATTATCTCTCAGAGCGTTAATTTGAGATAGATTCACTATCATCACCAATATCCTTTATTATGTCCTCGGCAATCTGTTTTGAAAGTCTTTCATAAGCGCCGGTTTCTTCAG
Organism: Peptococcus simiae; assembly: GCF_046569735.1. GTDB lineage: Bacteria > Bacillota > Peptococcia > Peptococcales > Peptococcaceae > Peptococcus > Peptococcus simiae_A. Next base: position 37,669 of record NZ_JBKICG010000015.1, read on the forward strand.
AAATGCGGCCACGACTCAAATTTTCTTGTATGCCTATTAAATTTTTAACGACCACATCATACTTTTTAGCATCAATGACACCAATATTTCCTCTTGCATTTTCATTCCTAACTCTCATACATTCAAAAAGACCCAATAACTTTGCTTTTGCTCCAAATATGTGTTTATAAAAATTAGAATCGATATGTCTTTCACAGTATTTATCATATATATTATTAACTGTAAAAATATAATGCTCAACGCCCTTTATACTAATACCATCGCTTATATATGGGATAATATAATAATCAGATAGTAGAAAGGCTGATTTTGTTAAAATATTGTTACTTGGTGGGCAATCAAAAAATATAAAATCATAATCGTTTTCAAGCATACGCACAATTTCATATAATAAAAAAATGTTTTTATCTGGATTAAGTTGTAAGTCATCAATTAAGCCATCTAACCCAATAAAAGTATTATCTTTGCCTGAATAAGTGAGCGTTGTTGGGATAAAATCTACATTAGGACTCATATCTGTACAAATTTTAATGGTATTTTTTAAATTAAATTTCACAGGCGCACTATATTTATTACTTTTTGATAGTATATCTAACATATAGTTTAGCGTTTGTTCTTGAGGTAGATCATCCAAGGTTTTGTTACCGAAAGAGCGCATACAAATTTCACTCATAGAACACTGAGGATCCAAATCTAGTATAAGCACTTTCTTTTCACTTCCAAAAGAATTTTTTGAGAAATAGTGCGCTATATAAAAAGCACTTGTCGTTTTTCCTACGCCACCCTTATAATTCCCAAAGAATATTTTTATAGCCATAAAAAGTACTCCTTTCTTTAAGTAGTATGACCTGCTGATCAGTACTTGTTTTTATAAGTATAGCATATATTCATAGTATTGTAGTATTTTCTTCGTCTTTAGTCATTCTTAAAAATAAATTCCGCTTATCAAATTAAGCTGGAATTTCTAGTCAAGTCCAGAAACTGGTGTAAAATAATGCAGTACACGTTTGGTCCTTTCTAATAAAGCCTAATATAAGCGCTAGAGAAGGGCTTTTTAGCCCTCATCTACAGCCAACCAGTCCTCTTTCCGACCATACAAAAATTTGACCGGACCTTTGCCAATCCTTGAGCTAACATCCATGCCGGCCTGGTAGAATAATTGTAAGATAAGATTATTTGACCGGATAGCTGGAAGATGTGAGGAGGATGGGCTATGAATCATGAGGCTGGTGAGGGTCGGGAGGCGGGGCCGGCGGTAGGAAAAAGGACCCTGCGCAAGGGTTTTGCCAACCGCTATACCCGGGTCTACAATAATAAGGATTCTTTCCTGGTGGGGGTGGCGGATGTCCTCTTATCGGATGCACAAAAGCGGGAGACGGCTAGCGGGGGTTTCCTGGAGCTGACGGACCAAAAGCTCTATTTCAGGCCCCACAGTGTGAACTTTGATATCTCTAGCTATACGATTCCCCTGGACACGATTACCAATGTCTACCAGGCCCGCAACCTCTTGATCAGCCAGCACATTATCGTGGATACCCTGGATGAGAGCCACCGCTTTGTTGTCTACCGGGGGAAGGCCTGGGTTCGGGCCATTAAAGCGGCTGCTGGCCTGGCCTAGGGGCCCGCGGCCGGGCAGGGGCGTTACAGCCCTGCCTGAATAGGGCAGAGGACCTTGGTGCCTTCCGCTTGGGGCCTGCTTTTGCAATCTGGTCACGCGCAAAGATTATGGATTAAGGCCAATCGGGTAAGCTAAATACTTACCGATGAGGTCCCGCTTTTTTGGGGTCCTCTAAAAGCGGCTAGGTCTTTTCAATGCTGGTTTTTAGGCGTATAATTTACCTGATGTTATTCACCTTAATGAGGAGGCAATCATGGAAAAAATTAAATCAGGTAAGACAAAGGATGTCTTTCGCTTAGAATCCGGCCATATTCTTTTAAAATTTAAGGATGATGTTACCGGTAAGGATGGGGTTTTTGACCCGGGCGCCAATGAAGTTGGCTTAAGCATTGAGGGCAGTGGGGAGGCCGCCCTGCGGATGACCCGGTACTTCTTTGAACTCTTCAAAGAAAAAGGAATCCCGACCCACTATGTGGCCAGCAATATTGAAGAAAAAACCATGGAAGTGCTTCCGGCGGAAGTTTTTGGCCAGGGTTTAGAGTGCATTTGCCGCTATCGGGCTGTAGGGAGCTTTTTCCGTCGCTACCATTCCTGCGTTGAAGAAGGCAAGGACCTGGACGGCCTGGTTGAATTCACCCTCAAGGATGATGCTGCCGGTGATCCCCTGATCAACCAAGATGCAATGATTATGCTGGGGATTGCCAGTGCTGAAGAATATGACCTTTTGCATAAGTGGACCCGGGAAATTTCCGATGTGATCAAGGCTGTCCTGGCGGAAAAGGGCTTGACGCTCTATGACATTAAGCTGGAATTCGGTAAGGATGCCGATGGCCGGGTCATGCTCATTGATGAAGTATCCGGCGGGAATATGCGGGTCTACAAGGGTGACCAATACATCCAGCCCTTGGATCTGCCGGGCCTGATCCTCGAATAAATCGAAGGCGGAGGATTTTCATCAAGCGCACCTGGTCGGCACCTCGCAAGAGTGGGCGACTGGGTGCTTTTCCTTTGTCTGCCTTTCTCATAGCCGGCAGGTTTCGGCAGTCGGTTCCTAACCAAAAGAGAAGGCATAGGAGATATAAACATCAATTATATAGAAAATAAGACAGAATAGTGGTCATATTAAGAAAATAATGGTAAGATAGCTAACAAATATAAGAAAGTGCGCACTTACCGCATAAGAATATGAAGGAGGGGACACATATGCTTCAAGATAAAGTTTGTGTGGTTACCGGTGGGACCAGGGGGATTGGTCACGCCATTGTTCGTGAATTTTTGGCCCAGGGGGCCAAGGTGATCCTTTTCGGGTCTCGGGAAGAAACGGTCAACAAGGCCCTGCAAGACCTTGAAGGGGAATATGACCAGGTCGAAGGGGCTTGGCCGGACCTCATGGATGAAGCCGCCCTGAAGGCGGAAATGGACCGGATCATCGACCGGTATGGCCGGATTGACGTCCTGGTCAATAATGCCGGCGTGTCAGATGATGTATCTGTCTATGACTATGATGCCGAGAAGTTTGACCAGGTCATGGATATCAATATTAAGGGTGTCTTTAATGCTGTCCTGGCGGTTATCCCACAGATGAAAAAACAGGGCGGCGGCGCCATTATTTCGACCAGCTCCATGGTCAGTAAATATGGCCAAACCCGTGGGGTGGCCTATCCGACCAGTAAGTTCGCTGTGAATGGGCTAACCATCTCCCTGGCCCGGGAGCTGGGGCCGGACCATATCCGGGTCAATGCCGTTGCCCCGGGGATTACCAACACAGATATGGTCAAAAACCTGCCGGAAGAAATGATCCAGCCCCTGATTAACAACATTCCCCTCCGCCGGGTTGGTGAGCCGGAAGATATCGCCAAGGCCTGTGCCTTTTTAGCCAGCGATAATGCCTCTTATATTTCCGGGGAAATCCTCCATGTTGACGGGGCTATGTTGGTTTAAGCGTCAGCTCTATCAGCTCCTGCCCAGGCAGGGGCTTTTTTATTGGCCACAAACGGGGCGGGATATTTGGCACCCCGCCGGGCTGCTAAGAAACAGCTCACCCAGCTGGCATATACCGGCCTCGCTTGTGAAAAGAAAGGCGATTAGGGTGTATAGACTTAGTGGTTTGAATAAACGGCAGAAAAAATATTGAAGCATGAAGGCCGGTTTCTGCTCAGCCCCTTAGCATACAAACAGTTCTCTATCCTAATGAGGCAGGTATGTTATTCATCGCTTATCCCAAGTGTTCCACTTGCAAAAAGGCAGGAAAATGGTTGGATGACCACGGCATTGCCTACACCGCCCGGCACATTGTCGAAGATAATCCAACCTATGACGAATTAAAGGCCTGGCAGGCCAAGAGCGGTCTCCCCTTGAAGCGGTTCTTTAATACCAGCGGCGAAGTTAAGTTAAAAGAGAATAGGGTAGTTGAAATATTAGATGAATATTAAATTAAGAAGTAAGGTAGATAATAGGAAAGATTAAAAGAAAATACTTGACAAAAAATATTTTATTATATAGGATAATGTTAACAGCACCCGACACGCCTCTTAACAATGCGGACCAAGTCGGGTCGTTTGATTTTTAGGAGATAAAATGAAAAAAATCCATCAGAAACCGATTAGTATAGAAAATCAAGTAAAAAATTTAATAGACTTAGGACTTATAGTAGATGATAAAACTTATGCTAGGAAAATTCTCGGAAGAATATCCTATTACCGACTAATTAAAGCCTACAGTATCACATTAAAAAAAGATGGCAGATATATATCAGGAATAAAATTTGAAGATATTGTAAGTTTATATAAATTTGATCGAGAACTTAGACAACTCATATTTGGAATAATAGAAGATACAGAAGTTTCTTTAAGAGCAGTTATCGCTAACTATTTTTCTTTAAAATATGGTAATTTTGGCTATAAAGATTTGTCAAATGTGGGAAAATATAAAAACAGATATAAAGAAGCATTAAATGATTTAGAAAGAGAAGTTAAAAGAAATAGACGCTCCCCCTTTATAAAAAACTTTAAAGACAATTATGAAGGTGGAGAAATTCCACTTTATGCAGTGATAGAAGTAGCTAGTTTTGGAACCTTATCTAAAATGTATAAGAATATGAAAAATGAAGATAAAAGTAAAATTGCCAAAACCTTTCATACAGACTACCATTACTTTGAATCCTGGATAGAAAATTTTGCCTATATAAGAAATATATGTGCCCATTATGGTAGGCTATATGGCGCAAAACTTACAAAATCACCCAAGTTATATAAAGAATATTTAAAAAAGAATATCTCAAACAACACAATATTTGCCACCTTGGTAAATCTTAAAATAGTTTCTGAAGAAGAAAGCTATAAAAAATTTTATCATGATCTCACAGAACTAATAGCAAAATATGAAAATATTGAATTAAGACATGCTGGTTTTATAGAAAACTGGAAAGAATTACTACAACCATAAAATTAAATAGAGAATTTTACACCGAAAGAAAAAATTCGGTGTTTTTTATGTCCAAAGGAGGAAAAATGAAATATGGAAATTAGTAGGAGAAATAAAGAACAACTGCAATAGATACAAAGGCAAAGACCTGGTTAGATTGGCATATAAAAAAGGAGGTAGCTATGTTATTCATCGCTTATCCCAAGTGCTCCACTTGTAAAAAGGCAAAAAAATGGTTGGATGACCACGGCATTGCCTACACCGCCCGGCACATTGTCGAAGATAATCCAACCTATGACGAATTAAAGGCCTGGCAGGCCAAGAGCGGCCTCCCTTTAAAACGTTTCTTTAACACCAGCGGCATGGTTTACAGAGACCTCCAGCTCAAGGACAAGCTGCCTGACATGTCCGAAGATGACCAATTAAAGCTTTTAGCGACTAATGGCATGTTGGTCAAGCGGCCCCTGGTTGTCACTGAAGATACTGTCTTGCTCGGCTTTAAAGAAGCGGAATGGGTGGAAAAGCTCCTGGGCTAGAGGGTGAAGGTGACGGGGCTCAGATGTTCTTATCGGGGCTGGTCAATTAATAAAGGACGGATTATAATATAAGTCATCTTGAGAAAGTTGAGGATTAAGGACATGGTTACTTTTAACGATTAGGGCTAAGATGACTTCCCACTAGGGAGTGGTATGCTCTGCGCCATGGTTAAAAGGACCATGTCTTTTTGTGTACCCATTTTTAGCCCATACTGATGGCCGTGATGGAAGTCAAGGGAAAAGGAGCTAAGAATGGAAGTTCTCAAGTGTTCAAATATCATTAAGGCCTTTGATGGCCAAGTCCTCTTTCAGGCGCCGGAGTTGATTGTCAACCAAGGTGATCGGATTGGTTTGGTGGGTAGCAATGGGTCAGGCAAGTCCACACTCTTGAAAATGATTGTAGGTGAGGATAGGGATTACAGGGGTCGCATCACTCTTAAAAAATCCTTTGCCTATGTGCCCCAGTTGAAGGAGCCCTCTAAAGCCTCCGGTGGGGAAGAAGCCTTTGGAGCGATTCGTGAAGCGCTTAGCCGGCCAGTGGACCTGCTTATTTTAGATGAGCCCACTTCCAACTTGGACGCCAGACACCTAGCCCGTTTGTTGGAAGCCTTATCCCAATTCCCCGGGGCGGTTATCCTGGTTTCCCATGACCGGGCTTTTTTAGATCAAACAGTCCAGCAAATATGGGCCATTGACCAAGGACAGATATCCCTTTACCCGGGCAATTACAGTCACTATAAGGCCGAAAAACAAAAAGAAGTCGAACGACAGGCTGCGGCCTATGCTGGTTACAAAAATAAGCTTGACCGGCTAGAGAAGGAGGCCCAAGGGCGGATGGAGCGGGCCAAGCATTTTAAAAAGAAAAAGAGGGGGGTCAGTGATGCTGATTTTAAGGTGAAGGGCTACACCGGCAGGTATGATGGCCAACAAAAGGCCTTGGCCAGGTCGGCCAAGGCCCTGGAAAAGCGGATAGACCGGCTGGAAAAGCCTCCAGTACCCCAAGAGGACCGCTCCTTTCAGTTTAAAGAGCTGGGGCCAGTGGCCAAAGAGGGAGCCAGAACCCTGGTCAACTTGCAGGCCGGGTCGGTCCAAGCTGGGGGTAGGCCCTTGTTTGCCTTTTCAGGCTTCCGCATTCAAGCCGGTGATAAGGTGTCTGTAACCGGTCCGAATAAGGCAGGGAAAACCACCTTTTTACGGCAAATCATTAACCATGACCTGGCCGGCTATTATGCCGATGATTTAAGGATTGGCTATTTTGCCCAAGATTTTACGGTGTTGGATGGGAAGAAAAGTATTCGGGATAATATTGGCTTGGTAGAGCAGCCGGAGACGGTGGTCCGGACTCTTTTAGCTTCTTTGGGCTTTAATGGCTATAAGATGAAGACACCGGTCGCCCAGCTGTCAGGAGGGGAGCGGGTTCGCTTGTCTATTGCCAAGGTTCTCTTGGGCAGCTATCACCTGCTTATTTTAGATGAGCCCACCAACTACCTGGATATTCCAACGCGAGAAGCCCTTGAGCATTTTATTCAGGGCTATCCGGGTGCAGTTATTTTGGTATCCCACGACCAAGCCTTTGTTCAAGCAACGACAGACCGGCACTATTTTATTGACCGGGAAAGGTTGGTCTCCTCTGCCTACCTGGAGAAAAAGAAAAGGGCCCGGGAGGACCAGGTGCTGCTTTTGCAATTTCAACTGGACCGGCTGATGATGGATGAAAGGGCCAGCCTGGAGGCTATCCGGCAGGTTCAGCGGGAGCTTGATGACTTGAAAAAGATGGATGGATAGGTGTAGAAAAATGGATTGGCAAAGGAAGGATACACTACACATATAATAGAAGTAACGGCCCCTTTTTGCTTAGACGCAGATTGACTGGTTTCGTTGGCTAAATAATGCCTGGGATTCCGGCAGACAAGGTGCATGGGTTGCTTATAGAGGAAGCCATAAAAAAACGCCCTCGCAAGAGGACGCTTGTGCTGCGCTATAAAGGACTCGAACCTTTGACACCCTGATTAAAAGTCAGATGCTCTACCACCTGAGCTAATAGCGCAAATATAGGTTTTTTGTACAACGGAAATTATTATACCCAGCTTGGGAAGAAATGTCAATGGCAAAAGGATAAAAAAGACCTGCCCGGCGGGCAAGTCTTTGGCATCAGGGATATGGAGGCGGTTAATCGGTGCCTTTTTTACCTTCGCTGAAGGCTTTAGCCAGGGGGGCGCCGATGGTATGGTAGGTCGCATCTGCCTGGTTGTAGATGAAGGGGGCTACCTTGGCAAAATCAATGGCAGGCTGGCCCTTGCTGTCTGTTTTCAGGTAGTCATCGTCAACGGACAGGTTCAGGATTTCACCTACAAGGACCATCCCCGGCCCCATTTGCAGCCGGCTGTGTACCCGGCATTCCATGACAATGGGAAATTCATTGATGATAGGGGCGTGGACCCGGCTGGAGGGGCTGATGGTGTGGCCGGTGTGGCTGAACTTGTCTTCCGCTTTTCCACTCGATATACCGTAATAGTCTGTGGCAGTGACCTGGTCACTGCCGGGGACGTGGACGGTAAATTCGTTGCATTGGCGGATATTGGCGGCAGTCTGGTGGTTTTCATTGATGCAGACCATGACAGCTGGAGGGACAGAGGCGCAAATACCTGTCCAGGCGGCGGTCATGGCGTTAGGTCGGTTGTTTTCATCATAGCTGCCGACGACAACAATGGGTGTCGGGAGGCCGGTGGTTTTAGGGCCAAAATCGGTTCTCATGATAGTCACCTCGTCAAATGTGCAGACCAGTATTATTGTAGAGGGGCTTGTGGTCGGCAAGCCACCAAGACCAAGACTTCCATGGTCAGCACCGGCTGGCCGTCCTGGTTTTGGGTGGTATAGTTGGCGTAGACGGTCCCTGACTGCCCCTTGGTGGAGGGCTTTTTATCGGTAATGGTCAAGCGAGAGTTCAGTGTATCACCCGGATAGACCGGGGCCAGCCAGCGCAGGCGATCAATCCCGATGCCGCAAATGGTCCCGTCCTTGTTTTCCGGGGACTTGACCCAGGCGCCCCAGGCGGCGGTGAGGGTATGTAAACCGGAGGCAATGAGGCCGCCAAAGCGGGTGTCCCGGCCGGCCTCATGGGACAGGTGGAAGGGGCGGGGGTCAAAGGTTTCTGCAAAGCTGATGATGCCCTCTTCTGAAAGGCTAATAGGGGGTACATCAAAGACTTGACCGACTTGATAATCTTCAAAATACAAAAAACCATCTCCTTAACCTGGGGCAGTGGCTACCGCCTAGCTACTTAACCAGTGTATCATATAGGGTCCTTTTCCGTCCAACCCCTGCTTGACGGCGGGCGGACAAAGTGGTACATTTGAAAGACAATAGAGGGGAGCTTGCCTGGGCAGGCTGAGAGTGGGGCTGGCCCCAGACCCGGAAACCTGATGTGGATAATGCCAACGTAGGGATTGATTCTGACTGCAGCTGTCTTGCGTTGGTGCAAGGCAGTTTTTTTATGCCGGAAAGGAAGACCAATGTTTGGAAAATATTTAATGCAAGTGCGTGACCGGCACCCAATGGTGCACAGTATCACTAATTTTGTAACGGTGAATGATGTGGCCAATGCCCAGCTGGCCTGTGGCGCCGGGCCCTGTATGGCCGACCATCCCCTGGAAGCGGCCGACATGACGGCCATTGCCCAGGCCCTGAACCTGAATATGGGCAACCCTTCAGGTCAGGTCCTGGAGGCCATGGTGGCTGCCGGACAGAAGGCCAATGACCTGGGCCACCCGGTGGTCTTTGACCCGGTGGCTGTTGGCACAACCCCCTACCGCAATTTTGTGGCCGAAAGTATCCTCCGCCAGGTCCAAGTGACCACCATTAAGGGCAATGCTTCTGAAATGCGGGCCCTGATGGGGCTGGGTGGGCACACCGGTGGGGTAGATGCTCTAGATGAAGATAAGCCCAACGAGGATAACCTCGCTGCCTTTACCGACCAGCTAAAGGCCTTTGCCCGGGCCTACCAGTGTATCGCTGCCGTGAGTGGCCCCATTGATATTGTCACAGACGGTCACCGGGCCTTTGCCATCCGCAACGGTCACCCGAAAATGGAAGAGGTGACCGGCACTGGCTGCATGCTGTCCGGCCTGGTAGCCGCCTTTTTAGGGGCCAGCCCTGACGCTCCCCTGGAAGCGACTGCTGCAGCGGTGGCGACTTTAGGGGTGGCCGGCCAGGTTGCCTGGGCCAACTTGCAGCCCAATGAAGGCAATGCCAGTTACCGCAACCGCCTGATCGATGCCTTGAACCTGCTCCAAGCGGACGAGCTGGATGCCCGCCTGCAATGTGAAAGCTACTAGGTAGTATCGGAGCAGCCTGTCTGATATAAGGAGAGTAAGCATGAAAAAAGTATTAACCATTGCCGGCAGTGACTCAAGTGGCGGCGCCGGCTTACAAGCAGACCTCAAAACCTTTGCCGCCTATGGCCTTTACGGGATGAGTGTCATCACCGCCCTTACGGCCCAGAACACCACCGGTGTCCAGGCCGTCCTGGATACCCCGCCGGACTTTGTGGCCGCCCAAATGGCCTCTGTTTTTGAAGATATCCGGCCGGATGCCGTAAAAATCGGCATGCTGTCTTCACCGGTCATCGTTGAAGTGATCGCTGAAAACCTGAAAAAATACGGAGCCGAAAACATCGTCCTGGACCCGGTCATGGGGGCTACCAGCGGGTCCAGCCTCATTAAAAGCGAGGCTGTAGAAGCCATGGAAGAGGCCCTCTTCCCCTTGGCCACCGTCATCACCCCCAATTTAAAGGAAGCCGAAGTCCTGGCCAAGCGGCCCCTGCCCGATAAAGACGCCATGGTCGAAGCCGCCCGGGAAATCGGGCAAGCCTTCCCCTGTGCCGTCCTCATCAAGCGGGCAGAAGGGGCAGCAGATGCAGATGACTACCTCTTCCATGACGGTCAGGGCCAATGGATCTGCGGCGACCGGATCCCCAACCCCAATACCCACGGCACCGGCTGCACCCTATCCAGCGCCATTGCCGCCGGCCTGGCCCTGGGCTACTCCCTGGACAAGGCCGTCCATGAAGCCAAGGCCTACATCGATGGGGCCATCCGGGCCGGGCTAGACCTGGGCCAAGGACGGGGGCCCCTCCACCACGGCTACCGGCAGTTTCCCTTAAAGGGCTAGAGCTTTTCAGTGCCTTCCTCTATGGGAGGCATTTTTTCTTGCCGGTCAAAAGAGCCTTGGCCCAGCCGGCCAGGGATATAGGCTATAGCTGTAATTTATACTAGCTAAGGGCTCCTCTTATGGTATAATGGCTCTAATTCAAGGAGGGATTTTAATGGCAAATAAAATTTTAACCACCCACGTCGGCTCACTCCCGAGGACGCCTGAATTATTAGAGGCCAATACCGCTCGGGCCAATAACGCCATCTCTGAAGAAAAATTCAACGAAATCATCGCCCAATCCGTCGATAAAGTCGTTAAAAAACAGCACGACATCGGCATTGACCAAGTTAACGACGGTGAATACGGCCACATCACCTCAGGGGCCATTGACTACGGCGCCTGGTGGAACTACTCCTTCTACCGGCTCGGTGGCCTGGAAATGACTGATGAAGACCGCTGGGGTCGGACAGAAAAGATTCGGTCTACTCCCGGTAATATTAAGCTGACCAGCTTCCAAGACCGCCGGGACCGGGCCAAATTCCAAGCCGCCTATGAAGACCCGGACAGCGGCGTCCTAGGCAAGCGGAATAAGGTGGCCAACCCGGTTTTTGCCGGCCCCGTCACCTACGTAGGCCAAGACCAGGTCAACCGTGACGTCAGCCTGCTCACCGAAGCCATGAAAAAATACGGCGTCCAACAAGGCTTTATGGCCGCCATCTCCCCGGGTTCTGCCGCCCGCCTGGAAGACCGCCACTACCATGACGACCAGGCCCTCTTAGACGCCGTGGCAGATGCCATGCACGAAGAATACAAGGCCATTGCCGACGCCGGCCTCATCGTTCAGCTCGACGCCCCGGACCTGGCCGAAGCCTGGGACCAAATCAACCCCGAACCGACCGTTGAAGACTTCCAAGCCTGGCTCCAACTCCGGGTAGATGCCGCCAACCGGGCCCTGGAAGGGATTGACCCCTCCCTGGTCCGCCTGCACATCTGCTGGGGGTCTTGGCATGGTCCCCACACCACCGACATTCCTTTTGAATATATCGTCGACCAATGCCTGCAAATCAAGGCCGGCAGCTTCTCCTTCGAAGCCTCCAGCCCCCGCCATGCCCATGAGTGGAAGGTCTGGCAAAACAAAGACCGCCTCGGCGCCGGCCGCCAAATCGTCCCCGGCCTGGTATCCCACTCTACCAACGCCGTCGAACACCCCGAACTCATCGCCGACCGGATCGTCCGCTTCGCCGAGCTCGTCGGCCCTGAAAATGTCATCGCCTCCACCGACTGCGGCCTAGGCGGCCGGATCCACGAGCAAATCGCCTGGGCAAAACTCGAATCTCTCGTAGAAGGCGCCGCCCTCGCCAGCAAACGCCTCTTCGGCTAGGCCTTTTCTGTGATAGTGGATTTGGCTTACTTTTAGCATAGGAGCTTGTCATGAAAGAAGATAACTTAATTGATATCACTGCACTTTTGAATAAGCCAGAGGAACCCCCGGATGATGACGACCTCTTCTATCAACAACTTCTAGAAGGCTTGAGTCATCATTCCCAGTTAGACGACTTTTATGACTTTATGGAGAGGGCAGACCAAGCTGATAGTGAGCAAGAAGCCTTGAAGTGGGTTAAAAAAGCCTTGAAAATTGCACCAGACAACCTGGACGCCTTGGTTTATAAAGACCGCCTCATGGCCAAATCACCCTTTGATTTGCTCAAAAAACTGGAAAAAACCATCGCCAAGGGAGAAGCCCAGCTGGTTGAAGAAGGCATATATTGTGATGAAAACATTGGTGACTTTTGGCTGGTCCTGGAAACCAGGCCCTATATGCGGGCCCTGGCTGTCTACATGGGTTTATTGGTAGACCTAGGGATGATGAAAAAAGCTGTAGACCAAGCGGAAAAAATGCTGAACCTATGTGTAGGCGATAACCTAGGCGTCCGATATATGGCCATGGCCCTATACGCCTATTTTGAAGATATTGAAAAAGCGGAGGGGCTTTACCGGGAGTATAAAGACTACGATGATACCCAGCTACTATTCCCCCTGTCCGTCTTATACTATAAGCTGGGGAACTTCACCAAGGCCAACCAAATATTAACGAAATTACTCCGCGCCAATAAGGATACAAAGACCTTTATAGCGAATATGCTGGAAGGGGACTTGGAATTTCTTCACACAGATATTGACGCCTTTAAACCCGGAAGCCTTGAGGAATACTACCTGGCCTTACAAGAGGCCCCCTTTTTATACAACCAAATGGCTGCCTACTTTGTTTGGGCAGCTGAGAAGCTGAGTAACAAGAAAAAGAAGTAGCAAGTCATGACTTGCTGAACCTTGCATGCCTAGTAAGGCCTGCTCAAACAAATGATCTTCCTTGGGGCGAAAGTCCACCCTTTAGGAAGTGTTCAACCGGCAATTGGTATGGAAGAGCCTTCTATGCCAATTGCCGGTTTTTGCATGCAGGTCATTGCTATACACGCAGGCATGTTAACTAGGGAGGATCTTGCAGCGTATTTATAAAGGGGGTTCGGTAGGCTTTTTATCTTTGCCCACTATTAGGGAGCCACTGTATTAAAGTTTAATGTCAATAATTATCGGAAAAGTCAAAAAATGCTTGACAGATAAGCGGACGGGAGTATATTATTTTTTTATAGATTACATAATTTTTCGCTTGTCAAGGAGGGTATCATGATTAAAAAACGACGATGGAAGAAGGCGATGGCCTTTCTTCTCAGCCTGATCCTCGTGCTCGGCGTTAGCTTCCCCGGCACTGCTAAGGCTGTTTCCAGTAGTGACCTAACTCTCTACAAAGGTGGTGACATTATTACTGTCAACAGCCAGCAGCCAACAGCGGAAGCTGTTCTCTGCCAAGGCGACAAGATTATTGCTGTGGGTGAGCTGGCTGATTTGGAAGCCCAAGCTGGTTCCCAAGCACAGGTTATTGATTTAAAGGGTAAGACGCTGATTCCTGGATTTTATGATGCTCATAGCCATTTTTATAAAACCGGTGCAGAACGGCATACTCAGGTAGGACTTAATGCACCACCTGTCGGTAATATTAATAATATGGATAAACTGATTTCAGCTTTAAAAAATAAAGCTGAAGCATCGGAGCCCGATGAATGGATTATAGGAAGTCGGTATGATGACGGTGAGATGGTTGAAAAACGTCATCCAACAGCTGATGAGTTAGATAAAGCTTCAACAAATAATCCCATTTATATCACACATTTTTCTGGCCACAATGCGGTGGTTAATCATAAGGCCTTGGAAATGGCAGGCATCACTAAGGATACGCCGGATCCGGAAGGTGGTCAAATCGGTCGTGATAAAGACGGTAACCCCAATGGGCAACTTTGGGAAAGTGCTATGAACCTTGTATTTAAACTTATTCCAGCGCCTACTTATCAGGATCAACTTGAGGCATTGGCTGTTGCCAGCGATATTTATGCCAAAGCTGGCATTACCACTGTTAACGAGGGTAATGGGACCAAATGGTATGACCTCTATCTTGATGCTGTTAAAAAAGGTTACGTGAAGCAGCATATTAATTACTGGTTTAATTTTAATGAGGCCGATGATCTCTCATCTCTAATGAAAAAAACTAAAAATGGTAACGAGATGACAAAATACAGTGGACAAAATAACATGATTGCTATTGGCGGTTTGAAAGCTTTTGATGATGGTTCACCGCAATTAAGAACGGCTTATTTAACCGATCCATACTATACTTTAGGTGAATATGACGAAGGTTGGAAAGCTTATCCAAGAATGCCTAGAGAAAAGCTCATTGACTTTGTTGTTGATGCTCACCAGAAGGGCATTAATCGAATTTATATCCATGCGAATGGAGATGCAGCTATTGATGACCTTCTTGATGCTTATGAAAGGGTTGATCAAGGAGTTAAGGATGGCATATTACGCAAACCTCTGGCTCCGATGCGCCATGTAGTCATTCATAGCCAGTTTTCTAGAGAAGAACAATATGAGAGAATGGCCCGTATAGGCGCTATCCCGTCCTTCTTAATCATGCACCCGTATTTTCTCGGTGATCGACACTGGGATATTTATTTTGGACCAGACCGGTCTGCACGTATGAGCCCAACCCGAGATGCAGCCAACCAAAATTTACGTTTTAGTCTTCACTGCGATGCACCGGTATTTCCTGTCGATCCTCTTTTGATGTTGCAAACTGCCGTGATGCGCCAATCCTACAGTGGTCGGGATATTTTTACCACGACATATGATAAAGACAAGAAATATCGCTCTGTTGACCAACGCATTACAGCTACTGAGGCGCTCAAGGCCCTGACCTTGGATGCGGCCTATGCCAATGGAGAAGAAGACGTTGCTGGTTCCATTGAGGTAGGAAAACGAGCCGATCTGACTATATTAGGAGCCAATCCTTTAAAAATTGATCCTTCCAAAATTAAAGATATTCCTGTTAAAGCCACTATTGTAAACGGAAGCCCAATCTATGATTCTGACAAGCTCTTCATCAATAGCGAAAAACCAGAAGCAAGCTTTAAAGATATAAAAGGACATTGGGCGGTTAAAGATATTAACCGTGCCAGCCAAGAAAAACGGGTTTCAGGTATCAGTTCGGATTGCTTCGCTCCAGATGAGACAATGACTCGGGCCATGGCTGTAAGTATTTTATACCGTATGGCTAATCAACCTGAAGTCAGTCAAGGAAAGTCCTTTAAGGATGTAGTGCCTGGGGACTGGTATGCCGTACCGGTTGCTTGGGCTAAGGTGACAGGCGTTGCTAATGGCACAGGTCAAGACTGTTTTTCCCCGCAGATAAATTTGACGCGGGAAGAAGCTGCCGCTCTTTTGAAGAACTACCACCAGGCCCAGAAGGCAAATTTTGCTGTCGTAGGAATTCAGGTGCCTACCTTTGTTGATACCCCCTCCCCTTGGGCAAAAGATTCGGTTGAATGGGCTCTTGAAGCTGAACTTTTGCGGGGTATGGATACCAGTCATCTTGATCCGCAGGGGCCTGTCACTCGTGCCCAGTGGGTCGTTATGACTAATCGTTATTTAGATAGGTTAGAAAAATAGTTCGTATTTGAGTAGAAAAATATTATAAAATAACCTTTTGAACAGGCAGAGCCTATCTTGAAAAAGATGGGCTTTGTCATTATTGTTATAAGTTACAGATATTCGGCAGTGGATAGAGTCCATATACTTATGTAAAAGTAAAGAGGTCATATGAATCTGTTTGCTTTTTCACCATGATATGGCTATCATTTGCTTTTTTCCCTTAAATAGGGGATACTAGAAATAGTCTGCCTTGTTTGTATTCTACACGTTTCAATAATTAAGAGGAGTGGAGTGATTGCGAAAACCTTATGCTTTTACCCTTGGCCGGGAATACATCGAAGACCTTAAGCGGGAGTTTAGGGGCTATAATGGAGCGGCCTTTTCTCAGGATGTTATGGCCGGTATTACCGTGGCAGCGGTGGCCCTGCCCTTGGCCCTGGCCTTCGGGGTCGGCGCCGGGGCTTCGGCTGCCGCCGGCCTGGTGACGGCAGTCATTGGCGGCTTGGTCATCAGCAGCCTGTCCGGGGCCAGCTATCAAATATCCGGACCGACTGGGGCCATGATGGCTATTTTACTATCCCTGGTGGCCAAAGAGGGGCTCACCGGGGTCCTGGTGGCCGGCTTTTTAGCAGGGATCCTTCTTGTCTTAGCCGGGCTTTTCCGCCTGGGCCGGATTATTGCCTTTGTGCCTTCTTCGGTCATTACCGGCTTTACCTCAGGTATAGCGGCGGTCATTGCCCTAGGCCAGCTTGATAATTTTTTTGGTCTCCAATCAGAAGGGGACCTGGCCCTCTTAAAAGTGGCCTCCTATGTCCAAACCGGGGCCCTACCAGATCTGCAAACCACTGCCATCGGCCTGGGAGTTATCCTCCTTATGGTTGCCTGGCCTAAAAAGTGGAATGCTGTCGTGCCCTCCAGCCTTATCGCTCTGGTGGCAGTGCTGGTTTTTCAGGGGATTTTTCATTGGGATGTGCCGGTCGTCGGGGAAATTCCTCGGACCTTATTTTTAAATGACCGGCTGACCTTGGACAATTTGAACCCCCTGGCCTGGCCTAAGTATATGATGCCAGCCTTATCCATTGCCCTCCTTAGCATGGTAGAAAGCCTTCTCTGTGGGGCTTCAGCTGAAAAGATGACTGATGAACGGCTCAAAAGCAACCGGGAGTTGGTCGCTCAAGGTGTTGGGAACCTGGTCATCCCCTTCTTTGGGGGGATTCCGGCGACAGCAGCCATCGCCCGGACCTCAGTGGCCATTAAGTCCGGCTGCCGGACCAGGCTCACCGGGATTATCCATAGCCTTATTTTACTCTTATCTATGTTTATTCTGACGCCGGTCATGTCTGCCATCCCCCTATCTGCTCTGGCCGGTGTCCTTATGGTCACCGCCTGGCGGATGAATGACTGGGCCAATATCCGTTTTATCTTTTCCCACCGCTTTAAAAGCGGCATTGCCAAGTTCACTATTACCTTAGCAGCGACGGTGCTGCTAGACTTGACCCAGGCCATTATCATCGGGGTGGTCTTTTCCCTGGTCCTCATTGTGGCCCGGATGAGCCGGCTGGAAATCAATATTGCCGACGTGGACAATGCCCGGCTCAAGGAAATCGGTATGGGCCTGGACCGGGTGCCCGATATCAATGAAGTCCGGGTGGTTTATATCACCGGTACCCTTTTCTTTGGGGTCGTCGACCGGCTCAAGGATAAATTGCGGACCATGCCCCATAGCGATGTCATCATCCTCTCCATGCGGGGGGTGCCGGTCATTGACCTGTCAGGGGTCCAGGCCCTTATGGAGCTGGCTGAGGAGCTAAAAGGAGAAGGGACCCAGCTGTCTGTCTCCAGCGTCCAGCCGGCCGTCATGCGTTACCTGGAACGGAGCGGCTTTTTAGACATCATCGGCCGCGACCATCTCTACCCCAGCGCCGAGCAGGCCATTCTACGGTCTGTCGATGACAAGGCACCGGTGGTCGATTAAGGTCGTGAGGGGAAGGGCTTATCACTAGCTAAGAAAATAAAAAATACGCCCTGCCTCATTAGCAATGAAGCAGGGCGTATTTTCATGGATAAGTAGATGGAGGTGCGCTTATAGACTTCCATTTGTCAAATTGATAAAGTCCATATAATTGTGTAAAAGTAAAAAGGTCATATCAGTCCTTTTGCGGTACAATGTTTTTAACCCAGTAAAAGATTAACAAATATCTATAGTATGTAGGACTATAAATAGTTAAATAACAGTACCGAGAACGGTTAGTTCGTCGAGCGGCACGGTGATGGTGTCGTAGGCTTTGTTTAGGCTGATGAGCTGGGCGGTGGTGCCGGTGATTTTTACTTTTTTAAGGTAGGCTTGTGGCTGGAAGTCATCAGGTCCCTGGATTTGGACAACAGCGATCTGTCCGTTTTCTACGGTTGGTTGTTTTCTTGCATAAATAATTTGGTCAAGGCATACCTTAAGCAGTATCGAGTAGCTACAGCCGAGATGGAGTCTTGCTATGAACAAATTTTGGCATTACGAGCTGAAGCAACTCGGATGGATGTTGAACTCTCTGACATGCCAAGGGGTGATGGTAATCGAGATATAGCCGATATTGTGTCGGATATGGTCGACTTAAAGTCAATGCTTCTGGAACGCATTGAGCACGCAAATGCATTGCGCAAGGAAGTTTGTGATATGATCTATAGCCTAGAGGACAATAGGCTGATATGGTTGCTACACTTGCGTTACGTTGATGGCTATAAGTGGGAGACAGTCGCCAGGCGGATGGGGTACGACTTAAGGTATTTACACAAATTGCATGGCAAGGCACTAAACGACATTAAAAGACACTATGAACATGTGCTATAGTGTAAGTGTGTTAGCATAGTTGTCTTA
>NZ_JBKICG010000016.1:0-44772 GCF_046569735.1 Peptococcus simiae
GATTGACCCGCTATTTATGCAAAAGAAGTTGTTTTTCTCTTGACATCTTTATAGCTGGCTCAATAAAAGATGCACCGCTCTAATCGGCTGGGCCGACCGGATGGTGCATGGATGGACAGGGTTATGCTATGATAGGGCTACCGGTCCCGGTTGGCTTTGCCGCTGACGGATTGAATATCAAAGCGGACAATGGCCGTTCGGGGCAGGCTGCCGGCGATGACTTCGTCCCGCCGGGCTTCACCGGCGGCCAGTTGGTCGCAAAGGGCGGTAATGGCCATGAGCCGTTCGTCCTCGTCTTCAACGACCTGGACCCTCCCTTCCAGCATGAGGGCGTCATAGTTGGTCACAAAAAATTCCGGCATGACGGATTCATTTAAGACCACCGTAAAGTGGGCCCGGTTATGGGCCCGGATGGCGTCAATTTTCCGGCCGCTTTTGGCAGCATGGAAGTAGAGGGCCTGGCGGTCGGCGACATAGACATAGTTCAGGGGGACCCCGTAGGGCCGGCCCTGGGCATCGATTAGAGATAGGATGCCGTAACTGGCGGTCGGTAGCCGCTCAAAGACTCTTGCTTCCGTATATTTAATCCGATGGTACTTAGCCATAGGCACCTCCGTGTGGATGAGGAGAGATAGAATGATTACATTTATTTACGCATTAGCCCTTATTTTTTGGCTGGTCGCCCTAGTGATGATGGGGCGGGTGGCCTACCAGTTGATTCAAATTTTTCGCCGGCACCGCCGGGGCTAGGGACAGCGGATGAGGTCCTTTAAGAGGGCTTGGACCTGGTCGTAGGCCGCCTCCCGGGTCTCGGTCTGGAGGTCGTCATAGACCTTGAGGGCCCGGTCTAGGTCGTGGTCTTCCTGGTCCCCGCGGAGGTCCTCCATGACCTGCTGGTTAAAGAAGGTATCTGTATAGGTCCCGATGGCCTTCTGGAGCCGGCTGAGGAGCCGGTAGCGTTGGGCGGTGCCGTAGTGGGCCATGCAGGCCATCCGCTCGTAGAGGTAGCGGTGGTGTTTCACTTCTACCCGAAAGCGGTGGACCTTTTTAGGGTCTTGGACATCAACTAATTTTTTGGCCTTCTTCTGGACCTGCTTAAAGCGCTTGGGCATGGTCTTCTCGGCGACCACTGAAAAGATCCGGTTGTCATCAATGGTGGCCAGGGCCTCCATGGCGCTGGCGTAGGCCTCGGCATAGTCCCGGTCGCTATCAATCTGGGAAAAGTGCATGTCCAGGGCCAGGGCTTCGGCGGTGCGTTCCGCTTGAACGGAGGCGACGGCCGGGGCCAGTTCCCAGCGTTTGGCCTCATGGATGGAGGCCAGGACGACATCCAGTTCCCTGAGGTGGCTGAGCTCTTTTAAGAGCTTGCTGTAGGCCTTTTGAGCCTTGCGGTAGCTGCCCTTATCGGTAAAGGGCTGGGCAAAGGCCAGGTAGCTCTTTTGCCGGCGGAGGGCTACCCGGAGGTCATGGACGGCTTCTTCACTTTCAATATCGGTGAGCACGCGGTCCTTTTCTTTAAGGATTTCCTTCTGGTTATCCAGTAAAATGGCCTGGAGGGCCACCGGGAGGGGGAGGTCGACGGGGCTCAAGCGGCTTAATTCGTTGAGCCGCATGGTGGTCATCCGGACGGCATCATAGGGGTCGCCGGCGTCCAGCAGGAGGACGGCGGATTCCCCCTTCTTGAAATGGTCCCGCCGCCGGGCCAGGTCTTCCAGCCAGGTAGACAGGTGGGGCTCATGGCCGATGATGACCAGGGTCGTTTCCTGGTCCACTTTCTTAAGGGCCTCGACCAGGGCCGCTTCATCGCCGCTGGCGATGAAGTCGTAGACTTCCAGGGCCTGGCCGGGCATATAGCGGATTAGGATCTCGGCCGTTTCCCGGCTCCGGACCAAGGGGGAATGCCAAATCCGGCACTTGTCTGTATGCCGTAAATATCGGGCCAAATAAGGCAAATCTTCATTTAAAGCCAGCCGGCCCTCTAGGCTCAAGGGGCGGCCCGCATCTGTTGCAGCTTCCTGCCTGTCTACTGCCTTACCGTGGCGCATGAATATTAAACGCATAGTAACTCCTTTCAAAAGGGCGGTATCTTAGTTCAAATATACCCTTATTGACGGTTTTTTTCAAGTTAGGAAGATGATGTCCATGGATTATATTTCTTGTTGCGAGGCCTTATTTGACTTTATTGACCGGACGCCGACCGCCCGGCATACGGTCCAGGCCGTTGCCGAAGACTTGGCGGCAGCTGGTTTTGAAGAAGTAACGGCCGGTCCCCTGGTCCAGGCCCCTCGGGGCTTTACCCGGGCCGGCGGTTTCCTTTGTGCCTGGCGCCGGGGCCAGGCGGCCGGTTTCCGCCTGGTCTGCTCCCACAGTGACGCCCCGGCTTTGCGGCTCAAAGACCGGGCTGACCTGGGCCAGGACCCAGTTCACCGGCTCAATGTGGCCCCCTATGGCGGGGCCATTTGGTCCTCCTGGATGGACCGGCCCCTCCGGGTGGCCGGCGAGGTCTACCTGGCCGGAGAGGACCCCTTCAAGCCGGACTGCCGGCTGGTGGACTCCGGCCGGGCGGTCTGTACCACAGCCAACTTATGTATCCATATGAATGGTGACCTCCGGACCGGCTATACCTTTAAGCTGCAAAAGGACCTCCAGCCCATTGTCAGTGGGAAAGGGGAGGGGGGCTTTGTGGCAGACCTCCTGCCCCAGTGGGGCCTGGACCCGGACCAGGTCCTGGGCTATGAGCTGGACCTCCTGCCGGCGGAGCGGGGGACCTTTGCCAGCCCGGATAAGAGCCTGATGAGTGTCCCCAGGCTGGATAACGGGGCCATGGTCTACGCCTCCCTCCAGGCCTTCCTGGCTGCCGGTGCAGGAGCCCAGACCCAGGTCCTGGTCATCTTTGACCATGAAGAGGTCGGCAGCGGGTCAGCAACCGGGGCCGCTGCCCTCCGCCTGCGGGACATCCTGGAAGACCTCCACCGGGCCTTTGACACCCCCTGGCGGGATGCCCTAGCCGCTTCCTTTATGGTATCGGCCGACCAGGCCCATGGCAACCACCCCAACTATCCGGAAAAAATGGATCCCGGCAATGCCCCGGCCCTCAACGGGGGCCCGGTCGTCAAGTGTGCAGCTAACCAAAGCTACGCCACCGATGGGGTCACGGCAGTGGTCTTCGAAAACCTCTGCCGGCAGGCTGGGGTCCCGGTCCAGCGTTTTTACCTCCATTCTGACCTCCGGGGCGGGGCAACCCTGGGCCCGATTTTGGCCCAGAGCCTGCCCATGCCGGTGGTGGATGTCGGCAATGCCCTCCTGGCCATGCATGCCCCCAGGGAAGTGGGGGGCTGCCAGGACCAGGTCTGGATGCAGGCAGCTTTACAGGCTTTTTATGAAGGCTAGGCCGGCCTTAGGCCGATTAGACGTATAAAAGCCATAGCCAGTTGGGTATAATATATAAAAAGCATGAAAAGGAGGGTGGATATGGTGGATTTAAAGCGCCAATTGAATGCGATTTTACGGGATAAGTATTTGGCAACGGCCCTGGGCTGTTCCCCGGCAGACCTGGCCAGCCTGGCCGACCAGGCTGACTGGTACGACCGGGTCAGGACCCTTTTAGAGGGGTCCCTTATTTCAGCTGAGGGGGTTGTGGCCCTAGCCGGCGACTATGTGACCGCCCTGGGCCTGACCCTGCCGGAAAACTGGCCCCTGACCGTTTATAAGCTGGGGAGCAAGAGCCTCTTTAATAACCAGCCGGACCTGATCTATGCTGACCGGATCCGGACAGCGGCCTTTTTCAGCCTGGACCTCCTGGCCTTTTGCCTGGATGCCCACCGGCAGGTCAATGGCCTGGACAAGCGGCTGGACTTCCTGCCCCTGCCGGAGGAAGAAAGGGAGGCCAGTCCCTATGCAGAAGAGTTTGCCCGCCTCCTCAATGTCTGGGAGGTTGACTATATTGACGAAATCCTACGCCTGGGACGGGAGGTAACCCCCTATGACCTCCTGGCCCACATTGTCGGAGTCCAGCGGGTGGCCTTAACCGTTGGCCTTCAACTCAAGGCCGGCGGGGTCCCGGTGGACCCGGTCCGCCTGTCCGGGGCGGCCATGGTCCATGATATTGGGAAGTTCGGCCCGAAAAATGCCGAAGAAAGCAAGCGGATGGCCTACCTCCACTATTATTATACCGAGCAATGGTGCAACCGCCACGGCCTGCCCGGCATTGGCCATATTGCCGCCAACCATTCCACCTGGGACCTGGAATTGGAAAACCTGGCCGTAGAATCCATGCTCCTCATTTACGGGGACTTCCGGAGCAAGGCTAGGGAGGGGAAGCGGGGTTCCCATGAAGAAATCGTCATCTATAGCCTGTCTGAGGCCTACCAGGTCATCCTGAACAAGCTGGACAATGTTGATGAGGCCAAAAGGCACCGGTACGAACGGGTCTACCAGCGGCTGGCAGACTTTGAGGCCTTTATGACCGGCTACGGGGTAGACGTGACCCTGGGTGACCGGCAGCCGCCCAGCCGGCGGCCGGCCTGGATTGGCATGCTGGATGCCCAGGCCACCCCGCGGATTTTTAAGGACCTGGCCTTCCGGCACAATATTGATATTATGTACCGGCTGGGCCAGCCGGCCTACCTCCGCAATATGCTGGAGGCCCTCCGGGCGGCAGATGACGCCGTCACCGTCCGGGCCTATTTGACGGTCTTTGAAGAATACATGACCTATATGACCCGGCCCCAAAAGGAACTGATCTTTAATTATCTTTTGGAAATGCTCATCTACCCCGAAGGGGATATCCGCCGCCAGGCTGCCCACCTGATTGGGACCCTCCTGGCCGGCTTTGATGAACGTTACAGCAAGTGGCTGCCGGAAAATGCCGTCCGTGACCGGGAGGGGCGGTCAGCCCTGTCCCTCTGGCATGATGTCCTGGACCAGGTCTTTTCACCGGACCACAAGCTGGGCGACCGCTACCGGCGCTTCCAGGGCTATGCCTTCCACCAAATTTTAAACAGCCTCCTGGCCAACCTACCGGATGATGACCGGCCCCAGTTTTTAGCCCAGCTCTTTCACTACTACCGGAAGCCGGACTGTGATGACCTGACGGCCTTCATCCTCCTGGATGCCCTGGCTGAAGTGCCCATGAAGCTGATTTCCGACCGGGACGGGCAGATGCTCCTGCGGACAGCCGAAATCCTGGCCAAGCGGGATAATGTGGAAGTCCGCCTGGCCACCCTGCAATTTTTCGAAAAATTCATAGCAGAAGGCAAGCTGGCGGCAGAGGTCGTCGCCCCCTACTGGGACCGGGTCCGGGCCCTGCCCATAATCTGGGCCGGGGAGGGCTACCAGCAGGCCCATATCGACGCCCTCCTGAGCGGGGGTCACTGCCGGCTGCCGGACCTGCGGAGCTCGGAGCTTTTCCTGGAAAACCTAAAGTCATCGACCCCCTGGCAGGTCAAGCGGGTCAATATCCGCCGCCTGGCCGAAGCCCTGGTCGATGACCCTCAGATGAACCGGCTCCATGTGGCCCTGCACTTTTCCAACTTGCTCAAGGTCAGTGAGCAGATCAACGTCCGCCACGAGGCCGGCACCATGCTGGTCAACCTGGCAGCCCACTTAAGCGATGAGGAAGTTAATGAAGTGGCCGTTGAGCTCTGCCGGGGCCTGGAGATGGACTCCTTTGAATTCACCAAGTACATCCCCACCTACCTGGCCCGGCTCTGCAACCACCTCCAGCCCCGGGAATATGATGAAATCCTGGTCACCCTGGCCAGCCTGGTCGATGCCAAAAATGAAACGACGGCCCAGCTGGCTGTGGACACCGTGGCCCATATGGTGGCGGTCTTTGAAAGCCGGGATATGGACGAATCAGCAGCAACCCGTCGCCAGCACCTGTCCCGGCTGGTCGGCCTGCTCATGAAGGGCCTGGCCGGTTTCCATGACCCGGTAAAACTGGAAACCTTGGGGGCCCTGGGCCGTTTTGTCTTTGGCAATGCCCAGCTGCCGCTAGCCTACCGGCGGGATATTTTCGACATCGCCTACAAGCGGCTCCTTATGCTGGTGGTTTCCGAAGAGGAGGCAGACGCCCTGGACTTCTACGCCCGCTGCGCCCTGCTCAACCACCTCTATCGCTTCCTCAGTGACTACTTCCTCAGCGGAGAAAGCTGGCACTTGTTTGAAAACAAGCAGGTGGCCTTCTTCCCGGGCACCTTTGATCCCTTTACCCTGGGCCACAAGGCCATTGTCCAGAAGATCCGGGACCAGGGCTTTGAGGTTTACCTGGGCCTGGATGAATTCAGCTGGAGCAAGAACACCCAGCCGACCCTGATCCGGCGGTCCATCTTAAAGATGAGCGTGGCTGAAGAAGAAAACGTCTTCCTCTTTCCGCCTATCTTCCCGGTCAATATCGCCGCAGCGGAAGACCTGGCCCGGCTCAAGGAGGTCTTCCACAACAAGGACCTCTTCCTGGTGGTCGGGAGCGATGTCCTGGCCAATGCCTCGGCCTACCGGCTGCCACCAACGCCGGACTCAGTCCACCAGATCAACCACATTGTGGTCCACCGACCTGGCGACGGGATGGATACAGAAACCAGGGCAGAGGCCCTGGCCCGGCTGGAGGCCAAGGTATTGGAAATGGACCTGCCCGACCTGCCGGAGGGCGTATCGTCCACGACCATCCGGAAAAATATCGAGAAGAACCGGGACATTTCCCACCTGATCGATACCATGGCCCAAAACTATATCTACACCCACAACCTTTACCTGGGCGAGCGGAAGACCAAGGCCGTCCAGGTCCTGGCGCCTTATACTGTCCGGCGGGTGCCGGCGGAAGATGGGCGGCTCTGGCATGACATAGAGGCCCTCTTTGAAAGGGAAAAACTGGAAACCCAGGCCCTGGGCTTTTTAGGCCATGCCTTGCCGCCGGATAGTATTTTGGTGAATATCCGTCGGGAGGGGGCCCTGGAGAGCTTTGTCCTGGCCCAGGTGGTCTCCTCCCGCCACCTCTACGATGTCGTTGGCCGGCGGGATATCTGCCGCTACCTGCGGGAGAAGGGGTCCGGCCACATCGCCTTCCTGTCCCGGCTGGCCTTTAGTGAGGAGACCCTGGATGGGGGCCAGCGGGCCCTGTCGGAAGCCCTCCTCTGGGCCTTGGAAGAATCGGCCACCCTGGCCGTATACGCCGGCCAGGGGGCCGCAGAAAGGGACCGGCTGACGGACCTCCTGACCCGGCACGGCTTCCAGTTTTTACCGGCCGCCTTTAATTCAGAGGGAGAGGACTGGTATGCAGTCGTCCATATGCGGGCGCCCCTGCTCTTGTCCAACAATGTCTCCACCCTGCTCAAGGCCCCCTATGCCCAGCTGCCGGCAGTGGACCGGGTCCTGGCCCGGACCCACCAGCAGCTCATGGCCGCCATGACGGCCTTCCATCCGGGTGAACTGGTCCTTTCCTATGAAAGTGCCGCCCTGGAAACAGAATTGGCCCGCCTGGTCAGTGTCGAAAACGGGGTCCCGGTCCAGGAAGGGGACAAGCGGGAGCTGGGCCCGGCCATGTGTGTGCCCTTTGGCCACCTCCTGCGCCGGTCCCTGGTGGCCAATACGGTCACCCGCCCCTTCTTTGTCCAACGCCTATACCCCGGCGACATGCGCCAGCTGTCGGTAGGGCCCCTGCCCTACCAGCCGGACCTCAAGACCCAGGCCCAGGTCCTGTCCTCCTTCCATAGGCCGGTGATCCTGACCGATGAAGTCCTCAACCGGGGCCGGACCTTAGAAGGGCTCCTGCCCCTCCTGGAAGCAGAAGGGGTACCCATTCAAAGCATTGTCTGCGGTATTATCACCGGGAGCGGCCGGGACCTCCAGGAGGACCTGGGCCTGTCCTACCGGGCCCTCCACTACCTGCCCAATATCCGCTACTGGATGGTGGACAGCAAGGCCTACCCCTTTATTGACGGTTATGCCCGGGCTGACCAGCCGGCCAGTATCTTTTCCGGCCTAGCTAGGGTGGTCAACCCAGTCCTCCCCTTTGCCGCCTCACCCCTCTTCGGGGAGGCAGATAGCGGGGCCGTCTGGAGGTATTCGCAAACGGCCCTGGAGAATGCCCTGGCCATTATGCAGGTCTTAGAAGAAAGCTACCAGGTTGAAAATGAACGGAACCTGACCCTGAGACGGATGGCCGAGGTCTTTAACCGGCCCATGATTCCGGAATTTGGGGCTGGGCCGATTTACGATATGACCCGGAGCCCCTCCCACTATATTGAACAGAACCTATCACAACTGGCCTATTTTGAAAATATCCTTCCAAAGGAGCGATAACCATGAAAGCATACTTGTACAAGGGCTATACCGTGCTGGCTGATCAAGCGCCGGAAGGAGCTGAAGAAATAGCCTTTGGTAAAACAGCCCAGGCGGATACCATCCTGCGTCTCTATGAAGGGGGCTATGAGGACCCCAGTGCCTATATTGTCAACCGGCCACAATTTATCGAAGCACCGCATTTTGGCGTCCGCGGCTTGATGGATGACGGTCAAGGTCTGAGCGAGGCCTATGCCCCCTTTAGGGTTTCGCTGACCGAACACCGGATCATTGCGGTGAATACCTCCTGGGAAGGCTGGGAGTACCGGCTTCACCACCCGGGTGTTCCCTCTCGGCTGCCGGCCCGGGTCCAGATTATCGGCCTGGGGGATGTGGGGCATACCTGCCTCATGGCTCTGAAACTTCTGGGCGGGGACCTCATTGGGGATATCGGCATCTATGATGTCTTGGACCCAGCCATTGAACGCTGGGCCTTTGAGATGGAACAGTGCGTTTGGTCCTTTTCCGGTGAGGCCATGCCCAGGGTCCACCGGCTGGAAAAAGAAGACCTCTTCCGCCACACTGATATCGTTATCTTTGCGGCAACCCGAGGGATTGCCCAGCCCGGCGAAGAAGTGGACGATGTCCGCCGAGACCAGTACCTAAAGAATGCCCCCATGGTGGCCGAGTACGCCCGCCTGGCCAGAGACCGGGATTATGATGGGATGTTTATCATGCTGTCAGACCCGGTGGAGCGGTTGGCCCAGGTGGCCTGGCGCCAGTCCAACTTAAATGAGGCAGGCGTCTTTGACGGCCAGGGCCTCCGGCCAGAACAGGTTGAAGGCTATGGTCTGGGGGTCATGCATGCCCGAGCCGGGTCAGTGATGCCTAGCTATATCAAACATGGCCGGGCCTATGGCCGTCATGGCGAGGGTCTTATCCTGGCCAATGACATCACTGCCTATGATGATCAGCTTTCTCAAGATTTAAGCCAGCGGGTCGCCACCCTCAATATGGAACTCCGACGGATCGGCTACAAGCCCTTTGTCGGACCGGCTGTATCCAGTGGCGCCTTGAGCCTCTTAAGCCGGCTCCGGGGGGAAAGACACTACAGCGCTGTCTTTATGGATGGGGTCTATTATGGGGTCCCCCTACGGACCCGGAATGGCCTGCCGGCCTTAGAGTATTTGAACCTAGACCAGCAACTATGTGACCGGCTCATTGAGGGTGTGGCCCAGCTGAAAGCGGAGATTGAGGCAGATGAAGGGATATGAACCCCCTAGCCATCGTGGCGCCACCGGCAGCCAAGCGGCAGGATAACAAGCGGTTAGATAGCCTGCTGAGAAAATACCTTCCGCCGGAGGCCACCCTGATTGAGGAGGCTGATGACCTGGAAAAGGCCCGGGGCAGGCATATCCTCTTTGCCGTTAGCCTGGATGAAAGCGGGATGAACGCTGAGCTGGACGCTATGAAACGGCGGCTGGCCCGGGACCCCTCCCTCCTGCATGGGTCCACCGGTGCCCTCCTAGTCGATGGGCCCGGGGACCTCTTTACCAAGAGCGTGGCCCGGGAAATCGTCTTTTATACCAACCGGGCCGGCTGCGCCTTTATCCCCAAGGCCCTAGTCGAGGGGATAGGGGACCTCTATAATTTTGAACTCCGGGCCCGGCTCCTGGATACCGACCTAGCCACTGCCTATGGCTACCATTTGGCTGAATTGGTGGGTCGGCTCCAAGAAGACCGGCCGCCCCTCCTGGTGCCTCCGGCCCGGCTCCTGGCCGTCGCTGCCACCAGCCGGATGAAAGTGGCCAATACAGTCTGTTTTTGGGAAATGGTCCGGGGAGCCCTGCCGGAGACCATAAAAACGAACTTTATGAACCTGGGCAAGGGCCAGATTGCCGACTGCCGGGGCTGTTCCTATGCAGCCTGCATAGAAAGAGGGTGCCCGGACCGGGACCTCATGGTGGAAGGCGGCTTTGACCGGGTGGCCCAGACAGATGCCCTCCTGGTCCTGGCCCCGAACTTAAACGACGGCCTGGGCCCGGACCTGGTGGCCTTTATCAACCGGCTGACCCACCTGGCCAATACCGACCGGATCATCGGCCAGTGGCTCTACGCCATTATTGTCAGCGGCTACTCCGGTAGTGACCTCCTGGCCCGGCAGCTGCTCAATGCCTTCTGCCTCAATAAAGGCTTCCGCCTGCCACCTTACTTTGCAGCCATGGTCACAGCCAACCGCCCCAGAGCCATCCTGGAACGGGACCACATAAAAGAAAGAGCCCAGCTTTTTGCCCGGCAGATTGCTGCCATCCTAGACCCTGACGATTGATAAAAGGCCAGGGGCCATGAGTTTTTCTCATGGCCCCTGGCCTTTTTATTCTTGTCTATAGAATTATAGAATGTAAAGAAAAAAGTAACAACCCGGCTCCTGAAAATATAAGCCCGGCCTTTCAAACATTTAAGTTGTTTTAGGCAGGCCTTTTTGCTTTACTGATCATGACACCGATGATAAAGCATAGGCTGCTGATGGGAACCCAAGTTAACCGCACGGAACTCAATGGAATAAGAGTATAAATATCCGTTAACATCTGGTTATTAATGCCTAGGAGTTCATTGTAGACATTTATAGCATCTACAAACCCAACGATCAGGGCACCAATCATTGCAAATTTGGTTCCATTTACAAAACGACCTTGTAAATTAGTCCCTGCAATGACGTAAAACAATACAAGGATAATACAAGCCGGATAACAAGCATCCAATAAAGGGCCTATAAATTTAACGATGTTTCCAAGACCCATACTTGCCATGAGGGTACTAACCACCACAGTAGCAAGGGCGACCTTATTATAAGAAACCCTTGCATCTAAGACTTCTTCAAAAAATTCAGCTGTTGATCCGGATAAGCCAACTGCAGTTGTTAGGGCTGCAAATATAAGGGCAATATTAAAAAACACCCCACCAATAGTACCCCATAACTGGAGGACGATTTCTGCATATAAACTGGAAAGGGTCAGGTCAATTGTACCTGCTGTAAAAGCGCCAACTATCATATGTCCTAAGTGGGTTAAGGCTAGAAATCCTAAGCCCATTAACCCAAGAACCATCAAATAATGGTTGATGCGGTTTTCTGGAACCTTAGCTTTCCTTATACCTTGAATGATTACAAAACCGAACAGTAAGGCTGCCGGAAGGTCACCTGTTTGGTAGCCCTGGAGGAAGCCATAGACTAAGGCGGATTCTTCGTAAGTTTTAGGGAGCATATGACCTGTAATTGGTGTTACAAGTCCCTTACCAATGACTCCAAGCACAATCAAGATTAGGATTGGGAATAGAATTTTTCCGATTTTATCTACAGTATCAGACCGACTGGCCACAAACCAGTAGGTGATAGCATAGTAGATAAGGTTAAATAAAAAAATTGGTATATGACTATCTATATTGGTATTTAGGAGCTGCATTAAAGCATCCCAGGAGGCAGCACTCATCCGTGGAATAACATATAAAGGGCCCATAACTAACACGGTGATAGAACAAAAAATTCGTCCGAATTTTGGCAGGATGCGTTCAGTTAAAGAGTAAAAGTTTCCATTACCTCTTGCTAGAGCAAAGTAAGCCAAGAGAGGGAGTAATATGGCTGATAAAACGATGGCAATATAGGCGAGCAGAAAAGAAGAACCACTTTCTTTCCCCCATGTTACAGGAAATAGCATACAAGATGCGCCAAAATGCATTGAAAAAAGTGCACCGCTCATGATAATTAGTTGCTTAGGTGATAGGTCTGCTTTCATGGCATCATCCTACTTTCGAGTTAAATAGTCGCCACTATATAATGCCCTCTTCAGATAAAATAGATAATTCGTTATCTGTCAGGTTAAGGTATTTTTGTAATACCGATTTTGTATCTTGCCCTTTCAATGGTGCCGGATTTGATGCCTCATCTATGTGGCCTTGCATTTTTATTGGCGTGCCTGGTATTTGAATTTTTTCTCCAATACCAGGATCGTCGACCTGCCATAACATATTGCGGGCAGCAATTTGGTCTAAGGCACAGGTTTTAGCGATATCATTAATACGACCAAAGGGAATGCCGGCGGATACCAAAAGATCTTCTAATTCATCTACAGTCTTTGTCATGCTCCATCTTTCAATGATGTTTTTTAAATCAGGTTCATAATTTTGACAACGGCTGTCATTTGTACAGTAAAGAGGGTTGTCAACAAGGTCCTCACGCTCCATTAAGCGACAAAGGATTGCCCACATTTTGTCGGTACCACAACCTAAAACGAACTCACCATCTGAAGCTTGGTAAGAATCGAAGGGAGCAATGCCTGAGTCAATATTCCCCCGTCGTTTGGGTACTTCATTACCAACGGTATACATAACGACATAGTTTTCCATAATTGAGAAAAGGGTATCAAGCATGGCTACATCCAATTTTTGCCCGCGACCAGTTTTTTCACGCTGATAAAGGGCCATACAAACGCCTAGGGATAAATAGGTCCCGGAGTAGTTATCAGCAATAGATGGTCCTACTTTTACCCCTGGCTGATCTGGATAACCGGTTACGCTCATCATGCCACTCATTGCTTGAGTCACAATATCGTATGCAGGGCGATTAGATAGGGGGCCATTTAGTCCATAACCGGAAATGGAGGCATAAATGAGCCCTGGATTAGCCTTTTCTATTTTGTCGTAAGGAAATCCTAAGCGATCCATAGTCCCTGGACGAAAATTCTCACAAAGGACATCGGCTTTTTGGATGAGCTCCCAGAGGATTGTTTTTCCCCTATCTTTTTTTAAATCTAGAACGATTCCTTTTTTATTGCGGTTGATATAAGCATAGTAGGCGCTGTAACCGTTTTTTAAGGGGCCCCAAGTTCTTGATTGGTCTCCTTTTGGTGATTCAACTTTAATGACCTCAGCGCCTTGGTCGGCTAAGTGCATGGTACAAAAAGGTCCGCTATAAGCTTGTGTTAGATCGAGGACCATCAGGCCGTCTAAAGGTTTTTTCAATGAATTCACCTCACTTGTTGCACAGGTCTGTTAGGCGTTAAAAGCAGGATCTTGAACACCACGCTGTACGGTTTTAGGTACAACACAAATTCCTTCAGCGCTTCCTACTAAAAGTGGCTCTTCAAGGATGTGAGCAGCGGAATTAGCAAGAGCAGGATCTTTACAGAGTTCAATTACTTTATGCGCTTCAAACTTCATTTTTCTAGAAGAGTTACCGGCACTTTCAATCCAGCCAGTGTATTCAATAAAGTCCCCAGCATAAATAGGAGCTAGAAAATCTACATGTTCATATGTTCTAAATAGACCTTCATCACCATCCATCCGAATCAAAAGTTCGGTTGCAATATCTCCGAAGATATCTAGAATATGCGATCCGTTCACTAACTCACCTGCATAATGAGCATCCCCTACGCTCATACGTAACCTAATCATTACTTTTTCGCCAATCATAGTCATTTCCTCCTTCATAATAGTTAAGGTGTTCGTTAATAGGGGGTTGGCTTTTAAAAGCTTACAGTCAATATACAGGAGTCTATAAGAGGAGACTCAAGCTGGAACTTATAGAAAATACGCTCCGCTCAACGTAAACACTACCAAAAAATTGACCCTTAAAAGCGAAAATGGAATAGTAAAATAGACATTAATTGTTGATTTTTTGAAAAAATGATATTTTTAGAATAAATAGTTAAGGGATAAAAAACTTTTTAAGGGGAGAGTATTTTACAATTACTTTCAAAAAATAAGCAGTGGTTTTAGGATATAATTGGTATAAGCTAAAAATTTTATCTAAAAGGAATCATTTCCTTACAGCCTCTTTATAAGTATGACTTTCTGAGAAAACACCGTTCATGAATAAAAGTTTAATATCAATATTAAGGATGATCACTATGATTATTAAATATTATTCTATTGGTGAAGCAGCTTCAGTTTGCGGTATATCTGTAAAAACACTAAGGTACTACGATAAAATTGGTCTATTGCCACCAGCTTATAGAAATCCGAAGACAGGGTATAGATATTACCAATTAGACCAGCTGATTCATCTTCTTTTTATTAAACAATTAAGAGAAATTAATGTACCCTTATCAACAATTAAACAAGTTATTAATTCTCCAGATGTCATTAAAGAGGCACGCGTAGTTATGAATAGCAAGGTTCAACAAATTAGTGAGGATATTCTTATGTTGGCGGAAATGCATGCAAAGGCTGACACCTTGCTTCGTCGGTTAAAGGACATTGAAGTAGAAGGTGCTACTTCTTACGGTAAATTTAATGACAATAGTGATGGTGTTAAGTTGGAGTGGATCCCCGATCAAACACTTTTATCAATTCGTAAAACCATAAAGCATTATAAAAATGAAGAAATCAATATAAGCTTATGGGGTAAACTTTTAGATATTGCCAATCGTTACCGCCTTATTTCAGCAGGCCCTATTTCCGTCATATACCATTGCAGGCCTATGGAGCAATTTTATACAGACGTTTGTGATTACGAAATTGTACTTCCCATTAAAGTTTCTAGTATAGAAGATGGAGATGTTGGCGAATTAAGGCCTTATTTAAAAGAAAGTCCTGGATTTAATGCGGCAACTTTAACTTATAAGGGAAATTATCAGGGACTGATTTTCCCTTATTTACAAATTATGAGATGGATTAATAAAAATAATTATCGATTAAATGGTTGCATCCGGGATACTTTTCTAGTATCGCCTATTGATACTAGTAGCCGAGACTATTGCTTAACGAAAATTCTTGCACCTGCGGAAAAATCCAGTCAAAAAGCATAGCCCTTGTTTCGCAGCTAGGATGGCATATATCTTATGTACCTATAGCTGATAATTAGTGTAGCACCCTTCCAAATTTGCCTTGAGAATTAAACTCAATTATTAAAAAATAGGAAAACATTTTAAGCTATGATAAATGGGGTTGGATCACATGCCTGCAAATCATCTATAGGTATAGAAAAATAAAAAACATATAACAGAAAAGGCACTGTATTCAAATGAATACAGTGCCTTTTCTGTTATATGTTAGTCGTTTAAGATGATGTAGGTGAGGTTGATCGGACCATGAACGCCGACCACCCGGACCAATTCAATATCAACGGTTGAAGAAGGACCGGAGATATGAATGACAGAAGAGGGGAAGTTGGCCGGGTCTTCACGGAATTGCTCGGTGAGTTTGGCCATGGACTGGGTCATCCGGGGAACAATGGTGGACCGGCGGACAACGGCAATATGGGTAATGGGCAGGAGGCCCACAGACCGGCCGGATCCCCGGCTCATCGGCTGAATCAGGGTGCCTGTTTCAGCAATGGCCATAGAGGGGAAGGTTAGACCTAGGTTGGCATCCTCGGCATTGCTGATGTTTTCTTCCCGGCTTTTTTCAGGATCCCATTGAACAAAGGAGAGGTCATCTTTACCGTCGGCTTCATCAAATTTTGCTTGGATGCCGAATTCTTCCATTTCCGGCGCCTGGGGGTAGACGAGCTTGCCGCCGCCCCAGTCTTTGATGGATTCCATAACCACATCGGCCAGGTTATCGGGGTTGGCTTCCCGGTAACGAATGGACAGGGCGTCACATTCGTTCTTGAACATATCCAGAACCTCATCTTGGCTCAGGTCCTGGTACATGGTGGCTTGGGGGCCCTTGGAAAGGTCGGGTGCCTTTACATGGGCCGGAATGGCTTCACGGCCGAGCGCCCGAGATACATTTTTTAAGAAAGCTTCTCTGTTTTGTTGGGTTAACATCTATTTGCGCCCGCCTTTCTGTTTTTGGTGGTCTTTAAACCAGTCACGGAATTTATAGCTCTTTAAGAGGTCCATGTCGCGGCTGGAGGTCCAATCGCGGAGGACTGGAATTTGGACATTGTCTTTAAGACGGTCCCCGTCACCTAAGACTTTCATAACCGGGGCAGCTACCTTGGTCCCTAAGTCATAGATGGTGCTGTTTCCTAGACCGATACCGGCACCGCGGAAGATACCGCCTTCGATGGGGCTCATGAGTTTCAGTTCTTCAACAATGACCTGCCGCTGGCGCAAGAGCATTTCGTGGAGGGGGATCTTAACCGGGCAGTGGTCGGTGCAGGCGCCGCATAAGGTGGAAGCGAAAGGCAGGTACTTAGCATTTTCAAAGCCAACCAAAAGCGGGGTTAAGACAGCGCCCATCGGTCCCGGATAGATAGACCCGTAGCCGTGACCGGTGATGTGGCGGTAAACCGGGCAGATGTTTAGGCAGGCGCCGCAGCGGATGCAGCGGAGCATTTCGCGGAATTCACCTTTTAAGATGTCGGTCCGGCCATTATCGATGATGATGATGTGCTGTTCTTCAGGACCGTCTACTTCATCGGCCTTTTTCGGACCGGTAGACAGGGAGAAGTAGGAGGTGATCTTAGAGCCGACAGAAGCCCGTACAAAGAGTTCCATAATGGCATCCAGGCATTCAAAGTTGGGTAAAATCCGCTCCATACCTAAGAAAATAACTTGGGTTTTCGGCAGGGCAGTGACCATCCGGCCATTCCCTTCGTTGGTGACCAGGGTGGTGGTCCCGGTTTCGGCAATCCCGTAGTTACAACCGGTGACGCCAACGTCGGCGGTTAGGAATTTATCCCGCATATAGCGACGGGCAAAGTGGGTTAATTCCATCGGATCTTCAGACCCCTCATAGCCGGAATCGGCAAAGAGGTCTTTAATGATATACCGGTCTCTGTGCAGGGCCGGTACAACGATGTGGGAAGGGGGGTTCCAGTCGTTTAACTGGAGGATCATTTCAGCCAGGTCCGTTTCATAAACGGTGACGCCATCATCGATGAGGGCGTGGTTGAGGCCGATTTCTTCCGTCATCATGGATTTGCTTTTTACGCAAGACTTGGCATTGACCTGGCGGAAAATTTCAATGGCCTGGTCAACCGCTTCCTTATCGTCTTTGGCAAAGTAGACCTTGGCTCCAGCCTTTTCGGCATTGGTGGCAAATTGGTCCAGGTAGTAGTCCAGGTTTGATAAAACGTGGTCACGAATTTCAGCCGCCTGGGTCCGGAATTCTTCCCAAGCCGGCACACCGGCTACAATATTGACGCGTTTGCCTTGGAACATATCCTGGGCAGCTTCAATGGCCTGGTGTTTAAAATCGTCCGCTAAGGCGCCTTCAACCCTTTCCTTGAAGGGCTTGGAATCATAAATAATAGCCATAATATCCTCCTCTATCGTGGCGTTAAGGGGTTAGCTTAACGGCAGTTCAACACCTCTGCAATGTGCATTACTTTAACCGGGTGAGGCATTTGCCCCTGGTCTTTCATCCGGTCCAGGCGGCCGGCAATATTCATCAGGCAAGCCTGGTCGGCCCCGCAGAGGACATCCGCTCCACTATTGACAATGTATTGGGCTTTTTCAGCGACGATTTGTTCGGAAATTTCCGGCTGTTTGACGGAGAAGGTCCCACCGAAGCCGCAGCAGCGGTCTGCTTTTTCCAGTTCAATGTACTCTATGCCTTCGACATTTTTCAGTAGGGTTAGAGGGGGTTCAGATACACCTAGCAGGCGGGTCGCATGGCAGCTTTTATGGAAGGTAACTTTCTTGTTTAAACGGGCGCCGACATCAGTTACCCCTAAAACATTCACAATAAAATCAGTGAATTCGTAGAGCTTATCAGCCATTTGGGCAGCACGCAATTGCCAAGAAGGTTCGTCGGCAAAAAGACGTTCGTATTCATGCTTCATAGCAAAGGCACAGGAACCGGACAGGCTAACGATGGTTTCTGCCCCTTCAAAAGCTTTAATGGTATTTTTCATGGCTGCTTTAGAGGCCTGAACATAGCCGGAGTTAATCATCGGTTGGCCACAGCAAGCTTGTTTCTCTGGAACCACAATGTCACAGCCGAGGCGCTCCAAGACCTCGACAGCGGCAATGCCCACTTGGGGATAGAACATGTCTACCATGCATTGCGTAAACAAATGAATTTTCATATTTACACCTTCCTCAATGTTGTATGCTCACCTCACGGGGAGACAGTCAAAAAAAGTTTAACTATATTATAACAAGGGCCTGTAGGAACTGCAAAAGAATTCTCTCGGGAATAAGGTTTTTGAGGGCCTAAATCAATAAATAATTCTTATTCCATGCAAAGGATGAACTGATATCCGTTTATTAGTAATTGAGCTAGGCACTAATACATCTAAAAGGAGTGTCATTATCTCTATGCTATAGGTCATATATGCGTGGTGGGCATACAAGTAAAGCCCCAGCTCATTTTTGAGTTGGGGCTATTTTACAAGAGTCTTTTTAAAGGTCATTGAGCATTTGTTGGTCATTTTGAATTTGGGCCAGGGTGATGCTCTTTAACCGCTTGTCCAGGTCAACCTGGATGTTGGCAAAAGCATTGTGGACGGCACAATGGCCAGCTGCATTCCGGCCACAGGCGACCGGGTCCTGCAAACATTCATTAATGATAAGGGTATCATCCATAGCTGCAATAATGTCGTAAAGGGTAATATCTTCGGGATTGCGTATGAGGGCGAAACCGCCATTTTTCCCTTGGAAAGATTCGATAAAACCGGCCTCTTTTAAGTGAGGGACAATTTTAAGGAAGTAATTGTAGGGAATGCGCATATTTTCGGCAATCACTTTACCGGTCACGCTAACGCCTACGGGTGCGCTTCCAGATAAGTAGAGCATAATGCGGATGGCGTAATCAGTCGTTACATTTAATGCCATTTCTAACCTCCTCCGGAAATTCTAAGACATGCCTGAAGAGTTTTTAAAGAAAACTTTTAATGCATAGGAAACGCTTGGGATAAAATAATAACCCCACCGCACAAAGTACAGTTGGGGTATAAGCGGATGAAGGGAATCGAACCCTCGTTTTCAGCTTGGGAAGCTGATGTTCTACCATTGAACCACATCCGCTCAATCTTCAAAGAAGTCTTGAGACAGTATAAGGAATATTGGAGACTTTGTCAATCATTTTTACTAAAAACAGGTTGGTCTTTTTAAGCTCGCTCTTCATTCAAGCTGTGAATCCAGCTGCTGCTTCGGATGACAGTTGGATTAAGAGGTTTTAAAACCAGTGAAGTCGTTGACCTCATTTCTCTTTTCAAGTAGAATAAAGGGGTAAGTGTAAAAGAGAGTGGGAGGTGGAGACTCGGCATGGGCCGAGACGATCATTTGGAAAAAATTATCGTATCCGGTCAGCAGACCTTATCTGGAGAAGTGGCAATCAGTGGTGCCAAAAATGCTGTTCTGCCGATTATCGTGGCAACCCTTCTAACAGAAGACCAGTGTACCTTATATGATGTGCCCCGCTTAGCAGACGTTCAAACCATCTCCGAAGTGCTCCAGTCTTTAGGAGCCAAGGTGGACTACCAGGGGCACACTATGGTCATCGAGGGGGCTGATGTGTCCAAGACGGAAGCCCCTTATGAATATGTACAAAAAATGCGGGCCTCGGTATTGATTATGGGGCCGCTTTTGGCGCGTTTTGGTCGCGTGAACCTATCTATGCCGGGTGGTTGTGCCATTGGCACCCGGCCCATTGACCTCCACCTAAAGGGCTTGGAACTTTTAGGGGCGACCATCCATATTGATGAGGACGGCGTCCATGCGGAAAGTAATGGTCGTTTACATGGCAATGATATCTTCTTGCGGGTCCCTTCAGTTGGTGCGACGGAAAATATCATGATGGCGGCAGCCCTGGCCGAAGGGGTGACCCGGATAGAAAATGCTGCTGAAGAGCCGGAAATTGTTGACCTGGCCAACATGCTCAATGCCATGGGGGCAGAAGTTCGCGGAGCCGGCACCTCAATGATCCGGATTACCGGGGTCGACCGCCTACATGGGGCTAGCCATACCATTATTCCGGACCGCATCGAAGCTGGCAGCTACTTGCTGGCTGGGGCTATTACTAAGAGTCGAATTAAGGTGACCAACTGTATCGCAGACCACTTGCGGCCGGTTTTAGAGAAGCTGGAAGAGAGTGGGGCAAAAGTTCTTATTGATGCTGAGGCCATGACGGTAGAAGTCGTTGGTGGGGCTCATATTCGCCCGGTCAACATCAAGACCCTGCCCTATCCCGGTTTCCCGACAGATATGCAGTCCCAATTTATGGCTTATATGTGTCTGGCGGAGGGGACGGCGAATTTTACGGAAACAATCTTTGAAAACCGCTTTATGCACGTTGATGAGCTGCGAAAAATGGGGGCAAATATCCAACTTGATGGAAAAAATGCCTTTGTTACTGGGATACCCATGTTTTATGGGGCGGATGTGAAAGCGACAGACCTTCGGGCCGGGGCTGCCCTCATTATTGCTGCCTTAGCTGCTGAAGGAGAAACGACGATCAGTCAGCTCCACCATTTAGACCGGGGCTATGAAGACCTGATTGGCAAATTCAAACAACTCGGTGCTAAAATTGAGCGAGTTGACCAATAAACTTGTGTTTGTTACCTGTGAAAGCGGGTATAATAAAATTAGAAACCATGACAATTAAGCTTGTGGGAAAACCTTACTATGGAGAGGAGATTTACGAATGGAAAAATATGTATGCGACTTATGTGGTTATGTCTATGATCCGGCTAAAGGTGATGCAGACGGCGGTATCGAACCCGGCACTGCTTTTGCTGATCTTCCGGAAGATTGGGTTTGCCCGCTCTGCGGCGCTGACAAGAGCCAATTTAGTGTAGAAGAATAATCTTAAACCATCATTAAAGCGCCTGCTTAGGCGCTTTTTTCTTGCCTGTTTTTGCGCCTTGACCAGGGGGACCTTTTTTGATAAAATATTTACTTGTTGGAAGACTCTGGAGAGGTGGCCGAGCGGTTGAAGGCGGCGGTCTTGAAAACCGTTGAGCTGAAAGGTTCCGTGGGTTCGAATCCCACCCTCTCCGTTGCCCGGGAATCATAAGGGACATAAAAAAACAGGGAATTTGTTAGCGGAGTATGGACAAAGTGTAAATCGTTTGTTATAATAACTCTTGCGTTCGCTGGAGAGATGACCGAGAGGCCGAAGGTGCTCCCCTGCTAAGGGAGTATACGGGGAACCGTATCGAGGGTTCGAATCCCTCTCTCTCCGTGAGAGGGAAGACCATGCTTCCGTAGGGTATGGTTATAGATTCTCTTTGAAAAATTTGATATGTGCGCCGCTAGCTCAGCTGGATAGAGTGTCTGGCTACGGACCAGAAGGTCAGGGGTTCGAATCCCTTGCGGCGCGGCCTTGCCCTTGCAAAAGCAGGGGCTTTTTTTGTGCCTTTTTATAGTTGTTTATGCTATAGACAAAGGTCTATTTTTAAGTCGAAACGCTAAAATACATATAAAAAATAAAGGACTACAGGCAGCTAAGGCTGCAGTAGTCCTTTGTCATATGCTTAGGTATATATTGTAGAGGCGTTTTCAGGTCTCCTTGTAAGGCATTTTCTTGTCATTGGCATAAGTCTCCAGTTTTTGGCGATTGATGATGTAAAGGCCTTTTTCGGTGCGGGTGAGGATACTTCTTTTTCTCAAGAAGGTAAGCACCCTGGAGATTGTTACTGGGTGAACGCCGAGATGTCTACCAATAGCAGCATTCGTGTAGTTTTTAGGGACAAGCCAGTTTCCCTTATCCGCCTTAGCGTGATCCAATAAAAAATGGCAGACCAGGGAAGGGACCCGTCGTTCATGATGCGATTTAAAAAGTCGCCTCAAAGAGATGTAGTTTTTTGCCTGCATAGCCACGATAGCATTCAATATGCTGGTTGAGGCAGATAGGTGTTTTTTTGCATTGGCCGCATCAATCTGCCAGCAGGTAAGGTTTGTAATAGCTCTAAAACTACTGATGCTATAAGGGCTTGGATTCCAAAGATTATTTAACCCAACTAAAGCCTCTAAGCCTTTTGTAGAAGTTTTAGTGCTAAATAAAATCTCGTTACCATCTTCAGCGTATTCGATGCGTTCACAAATCCCCTGGCTAATGTAGTAGACATGCGTCAACTGATCCCCTTGGTGTATAATATATTCGCCCTTGGAAAAGGATACTTGCTTGGCGCTTACATCCTGGCATAAGAATGATAAATCCATCTAGAGCCCTCCTTTTGACCAGTATAACATAGGTCTTGATTTTAGAAGGAATGAAAGTAGATGATATTCCAACCTAGCTGTATGATCGTGAGTACAATGAGAACGGGAAAACCGTATTTAAAGACATCTCCGGCACGGATCCATTTTGTATTTGAAAAGAGCACAACGGAAGATTGGGATGATGAGGGGAGTAGGAAGGCCACTGTGCAGATAACTGTGTAGAGGCAGGCCAGCTGTGTTGGGTTAACGCCTAAAGATTGAGCAATCGGCATGGTGATACTAATCATAAGGACAGCGACAATCTTATTAGACATAAAGTTGGTTACGGTGACCGTCATAATGCCTGCCAGTACAATAAATAGTAGGCTAGGTTTATTTTCAAAGAAAGGTGCGATGGAGTTGGCTAAGCTGGTGTTTAATCCGACTTCATCAGAGCTAATCAAGGCCGAAAAGGCCATAATATTAACGATAACCATCATTAAATTCCAGTTGATTCCAGCTTTAGCGTTTTTAACAAAAGAGCAAGCTGGCTTACCGTTGATTTTATATATTTGCAGAAAAGCAAAAACGGCGATCAGTTTACCACTTAACTTTAATTGGTTGCTGACTGTAGCAACCAGGGAATTGGACGGGAATAAGGTTGGTACTAAAATTAGTAGGACCAGAGCGGCAATCGATAATAGGGCACAGGCTTTTTCACGGGTTAATACTTGGGATTCCTGTGATAGGGTATCGGGGTCAAATTCTTTGATGGCTTCGACATCAACGCGGAAGAGGAACCGGGCCAGGAAAAGATAAACCAGTATGGCAGCTATGGAATAGGGGATGGAATAGCCCATGTAAAGAAAATAGTTTACTTCAAGGCCAGTATTTTTTGTAAAAGCATCTAAGATAACAATTGAATTGTTCCCCCAGGGGAGGGTGCTGAGGCCAAGCCCGCCTGTGACGCAGGTCCCAATCAGGATAATCGTTGGTAACTTTTCAAAGGGTTTTAAGTCAAATTGGTCGAATATCTTATAAAGAAAAATCCAAACCAACATCATACCTGCAATTGCATTCACAAAGCTGGATAAGAGCCAGCAAATAAAAAGTAGCATGAAAAACAAGTACCAGGGGTGCCCTTTTAAAAAAGGTCGCTTTAAGAGCCATACAGCGGCAAAGGTAGAAGCTCCAGAGCTATCCATGTAAGAGACTAAGACCAAAGAGAGTAAAACGAATATAAAAACATCATTACCGAAACTGTAACTAAGCAAGTCGGTAAAATCAATTAAGCCTATTAAAGGGAGGATAACGATGGTCAACAGAGAGGGCCAGACCTCACTGGTGACGGTTAATCCGTAGATAAAGGCGATAAATACG
Source organism: Peptococcus simiae (assembly GCF_046569735.1). Lineage (GTDB taxonomy): Bacteria > Bacillota > Peptococcia > Peptococcales > Peptococcaceae > Peptococcus > Peptococcus simiae_A. The sequence goes on from NZ_JBKICG010000016.1 coordinate 23,691, forward strand.
CCTAGAAGTCGCATACCTTCAATAGTAATAGAACCTACTGGTGGTAATAAGCAAAAAGTGATGAAAATGATCAAGTAGCCGATGACTTTTAGCATAAGATTATCTTTAACTGAACCCATAGTTGATCTCCTTAGTTCTTTCATTGCCCTTTCGAAAGAAAATTTACGGGGCGGCTTATCAAAGCATTTACGACCTATATACGAATGGTTTGTTTCGTATCATATAAGCAGCCTTCGATACAAATAAAGGCGGCATAATCACCGGATAAGCCATCGAAATGAATGTAGTAATCAAAGGATGTTAGCTGGTTCGGGTCTGTGGGGCCGGTTTCGGTTGTGGCGCGGTGAACTTGTGTCGGTAGACTATAGTGGCGGACCTGATCTTTCCGGTCCAGCTGATAAAGACGAAGGCCGATAGTACTTCCTTCTTTAAAATCGCCCTTGATGGCTAGGCGGTCTTCTTCTTGGATGAACTGGAGGTGGTGCTTTTCAGGGACCTCTGCATCAGTGGCTACAGCTTCAAGAGGTCTAGCGGTAGCTGTCTTTCCGAGGGTACCTTTGAGGCTGCCGGCACCCAGTTTAAAGCTGGAAGGGGTCTGGTAGGGGGCCATTTTAACAGCACGATAGTAGTTACCGCCTTCGATTTCCATCTTGTAGACAACTTCATTGTTGAGAACTTCTAAGGTTATCGCACTAACACGTACATTTTCCGGCTCGTCCTTATAGGTTCGCAGTAAATAGGCACCTAGGGTATCGGTGTGTTCTCCTTTGTAAGTGCCGATGCCGCCTGAATGCACTAGAAAATGATTGTCGGCATAGTAGGTCGCGTTGCTAATGTAGGGTGAATAAAAAGAAGAGCCCAGTTCTTTGCCATATTCCCAAACTTGGCTGGCTTCCATTTTAGACTTGTCAAGATGGTAGACAAGTCCTCGTGAAAAGTTGTTTTCAGGCTTGGTCCTTTGGCCTTGGTCCTTACCCTTGCTGCGGTAAGTCCCGTTGTCAAATAGGAGAACATCACCATTGGGTAAAAGGCTGACGGCGTGCTGTTCATAGTGCCATTGGGCTTTTGGATCTTTGAGAGAAAAGAGGTAGGGCTGGTGGGATTCGGGCCAGGAAGTTGGATCGCCAAGAATCCAATTTAATTGGCCACTGCCATAGTCGATATTGACTATGGCGTCTTTATGGCGACCGGAAAGTGAAATGCTATTTGTTTTTTCATCATACCAGACGGCGTTATTGTGAAACCAGTCATGGTAGGTCCAGTCGCCGGCATTCCCGCCATCCCTGGGCAGCAGGTCTAGTAGGTTCCAGGCTTGGACAATTTGTCCGTTTCGGCGGTCAATTTCGACAAGGTAGTCCTCTACTGAATCGGCTGCCGGGTCCGGGTTATTTGAAGCTGCTAAAATATTGCCGTTGGGTAGTTCGAAAGCATCGTGGTGAAAACCGCCAGGAATGCGGTACTCGGTGTAGATTTTCCCGATTAAATCCATTTCAAAAAGGCCAACTGTAAAATAGGGCTTGGCATAAGTCCGGGTAGAGGTATAAAGGATATGTCCATTAGCTAAGAGGTCAATATTCCAGCTGTCTATCTCTGTGCACATCCATCGAACGTCACCGGTATAATCCACGCCGATAGAATAGGCGTGATTTGTGCCGGCTGTTTTAGCAGATAAGAACATCAAGTGACCCTTGAAGTAATCGGGGTCAGTGTCGCAAGATAAGGGCCTGTTGACATCTTGTTTTTTTATAGGAATTTTTACGTCAGCTGTCCGTCCATCCGAGAGGGCTATTTCGACGGTGTTTTGATAGTCGTCGTATAAACCGACAATGGGCAGGATGTGCTCCTTGGCGGCAGAGAATTTTTGCGTGAAATTGGCGGCCTCTGTTTTCCCTTTGATGACGATTTCCACGCTGGTTTCTTGCTCAGTTTTAAAGCAAACCAGAGCAGATAAGGGATTAATAAAGTAGGGGTTGATGATGACGTACGGATTTTCAAGAGTATAACTAGATTTAGCGAAATTTTCTAAAATTTCTTTCTCCCGATTTGCTTGCCTGTTGATTAGGTGTTTTTCTTCAATACATGTAATAGGCATAAAAATTATCCTCCTCATATAAGTTCTATATTTACTAAAAATAGTATGGCATGGGCTAATAAATAAAAGCCATAGCCCGGGCTAAACAATAGCGATAATATTCATAAGAAAAATAAATGAACATTGTTTGTGAGGAGGAGTCTGTTATATAATAATGCCTCCTGAGCTGTGGGAAAGCTGCCAAAAGGCAAGATTTTTACTTTTATCTGTTATATTGGCTTTATCTTTAGCTGTGCTTACATTGACGGTTTTTACCGCAAACCGTATAATAAGGCCAATACTGATACGCAATATGCGGAAAGAGGAGGATATCCTATGAAAGACCAATATCTCGCAAGTGATATTGAAAAAAAATGGCAAGCCCGCTGGGAAGAATCCGGCATTTATAAAACCGAGGATGCGACAGATAAGCCCTCTTACTACTGTCTGGAAATGTTTCCCTACCCCAGTGGTAAACTGCACATGGGCCACGTGCGGAACTATTCGATTGGGGATGTGGTGGCGCGTTTTAAGACCATGCGGGGCTACAATGTCCTCCATCCCATGGGTTGGGATGCCTTCGGCCTGCCGGCAGAAAATGCGGCCATTAAAAATGGTGTCCCCCCGGCCAAGTGGACCCGGGAAAATATCGCAACCATGAAGCGGCAGTTTAAGCAACTGGGTTTGTCTTTTGACTGGGACCGGGAAGTGACCACCTGCCAGCCGGACTACTACCGCTGGACCCAGTGGCTCTTTTTGCAATTTTACAAGGCTGGCCTGGCCTATAAAAAAGAAGGCCGGGTTAACTGGTGCCCCTCCTGTCAAACGGTTTTGGCCAATGAACAGGTGGTAGACGGGGCCTGCGAACGGTGCGGGACCGAGGTCCATAAAAAGGCCCTGGAGCAGTGGTACTTCCGGATCACCGACTATGCCGACCGCCTTTTAAAAGACCTGGACGAACTGGATGGCTGGCCGAAAAAGGTTCGGACCATGCAGGAAAACTGGATTGGCCGGTCTGAAGGGGCCATGATCACCTTTGAACTGGAAACCGGGGACACCATTGAGGTCTACACCACCCGGCCGGATACCCTCTTTGGGGCCTCTTACCTGGTTTTTGCCCCGGAACACCAGCTGGTTGAAAAACTGATCCAAGGCAAGGACGAGGCTGAAGCCGTCCGGGCCTTTGCCGACCGGATGAGCCACCTGACAGACCTGGAACGGACCGGGGATGCAGCGGAAAAAGAAGGGCTCCCCACCGGGGCCTATGCCACGAACCCCATTAATGGGGCTAAAATCCCCGTTTGGGTCGGTAACTATGTCATCGCCGACTACGGGACCGGCGCCGTCATGGGTGTGCCCTCCGGCGATGACCGGGACTTTGCCTTTGCGAGAAAATATAACCTGCCGATTATCCCTGTGGTCAGCCAAGAAGGGGAGGACCTTCAGGCAGCGGATATGACGGAGGCCTATACCGCCCCGGGTAAGTTGATCAATTCCGGTGACTACACCGGCATGGATAATGTGGCGGCCATGGACGCCATTGTCGAAGCCCTGGCCAAAAAGGACGCCGGCAAGAAGACCGTCAACTACCGCCTACGGGACTGGCTTATTTCCCGGCAACGGTTCTGGGGCGCCCCCATTCCCATTGTCTACTGTGACAAGTGCGGGGCCGTACCGGTACCGGAAGACCAGCTGCCGGTCCGCCTGCCGGAAGACGTGGACTTCAAGCCAACCGGGGAATCACCCTTAAATGACGCCCCAGACTTTGTCCATACCACCTGCCCCGCCTGTGGTGGGCCGGCCCGGCGGGAAACCGACACCATGGACACCTTTGTCTGCTCCAGCTGGTACTTCCTCCGCTATACCGACGCTCAAAATACCGACCTCCCCTTTGCCAAGGGCAAGGCCGATAAGTGGATGCCGGTTGACCAATACATCGGTGGGGTGGAACACGCCATCCTCCACCTGCTCTATGCCCGCTTCTTCACCAAGGTCCTCAAGGATGGGGGCCTGGTTTCAGCCAATGAACCCTTTAAAAACCTCCTCACCCAGGGGATGGTCTTAAAAGATGGGGCTAAAATGAGTAAGTCCAAGGGCAATATTGTCAGCCCGGAAGATATCATGAAGACCTACGGGGCCGATACCGCCCGGCTCTTCATCCTTTTTGCAGCCCCGCCGGAAAGAGACCTGGAATGGAATGACCGGGCCGTAGAAGGCTGCTACCGCTTCCTGGGCCGGGTCTACCGGTATATCCAGCGCTACCTGGCCCTGCCGGCCGGCGAAGGGACCCCGGAAGCGGAAAAAGACCTCCGCTACCTAGCCCACAGCTCCCTGGCCCGGATTACTGATGACATTGAAGACCGGTTCAACTTCAATACGGCTGTCAGCGCCATCATGGAACTGGTCAACGGCCTCTACAGCATCCTGGATAGCTACCAGGACCACCGGTCCCCGGCCATTGATGAAGCCACCGATATCCTCATCCACGTCCTGGCCCCCTTCGTGCCCCACCTGGCGGAAGAACTCTGGGAGGCCCTGGGTCATAAGGACAGCATCCACGCCCAACCCTGGCCGGCCTATGACCCTTCAGCTTTGGAAAAAGACGAAGTGGAAATCGTCATCCAGGTCAACGGTAAGGTCCGGGCCCACCTCATGGTAGCGGCCGGCCTATCCAAGGAAGAAACTGAAGCACAAGTCCTGGCTGATGACAGTGTCCAAGCCCTGATTAGCGGGAAAACGGTTCGTAAGACCATTGTGGTGCCACAAAAACTGGTTAACCTCGTGGTCGGTTAGGGGGGCATATGGCAACTGAATTTCCCCGGCTGATGATTGCCGCCATTCAGGGCATGAGTGGGAAAACAACGGTAACTATTGGCCTCTTAAAGGCCCTGCGGGACCGGGGTCTTCGGGTCCAGCCCTATAAAAAGGGACCGGATTACATTGACCCCAGCTGGGCCACCATTGCCTCCGGCCTCCCCTGTCGGAACCTGGATGCCATTATGATGAAGGATGACCAGCTCATCCACAGCCTTTGCAGCCAAAGCGACCGGGCGGACCTGGCCATTGTCGAAGGGGCCATGGGGATCTTTGACGGCTTTGACATCAACGGGTCCAACTCAAGTGCCGAACTGGCCCACCTCCTGGATATCCCCATTATCCTGGTGGTCAGCGGCCAGCGGATTACCAGGAGCGTCGCCGCCCTCATCAATGGGGTGGTCCAGTTTGATGACCGGATCAATATTGCCGGCGTGGTCTTAAACCGGGTCGCCCGGCCCCGCCACCAGCGGATCATGACCGGGGCCATTGAGAAGTACTGCCAGGTCCCCATCCTGGGGACCCTCCCCAAGGGGGACGACATCAAGATTCCCGACCGCCACCTAGGCCTGGTCCCAGCCGGCGAAGAGGCCGAGCTCCTGTCTCGGGTTGATCGGCTCGGTGAACTCGTTGAAGAACACCTGGATATTGACCGGCTCCTGGCCATTGCCAAGACGGCCCCGCCTATTGAGGATCCAGGTGGAGGCGCCATCCAGGTGGACCTGCCCCGGCGGCCCAAGATCGGCGTTTTTCAGGACCGGGCCTTTAGCTTTTACTACCCGGAAAACCTGGAAGCCCTGGAAGAGGCCGGCGCCGACCTGGTGACGGTCAATGCCTTCACAACAAGGGATGTGGACGACCTGGATGGCCTCTACATTGGAGGTGGCTTTCCGGAAGTCATGGCCGCCGACCTGGCCGCCAACGAAAGCCTCAAGGCCTCGGTCAAAAAAGCCGCTGATCAGGGCATCCCCATCTACGCAGAATGCGGGGGGCTTATGTACCTGAGCCAGGGCATCCGGACCACCGAGGGCTACTTCCCCATGTGCGGGATCTTTCCCTGCGAAATTGAAATGACCAGCAAGCCTCAGGGCCATGGTTATGCCTTCCAGCGCATCCGGACCAACAACCCCTACTTCACCCCGGGGGACCTTATCCCCGGCCATGAATTCCACCATTCCAGGGCCGTTTGGCCGGCAGGTGTTGACCCAGCCGACCAGGCCTTCGCCTTTGAAACCGAGCGGGGGAAGGGGTTAGCGGTTGTGAATGGAATCACATACGATGGCCTGGTCTACCAGCATACCCTGGCCACCTACCACCACTATCATGCCGCAGCCCAGGCCCTGTGGGCGGAAAAATTTGTAAAAATGGCCGCAAAGGCCTGACATAAAGGAGGGTTATTGCTAGCATAAGAAAAACATTTCGCTAACTTTGTGCAATTGGTTGCAAAATACTGACATTTGTGGGAAACTATAGTCAGTAGATGGATACATTAGGTTTTTGTCACAAGCTATCAACATGGAGGGGTGCCCTAGTATCCCCGAGCTTATTACTATTATTTATGACAGCTGACTAGACCTGACCTAAGGGAAAAGGTCGAACCCAATCACATGGAGGTGTATGGATTTGTCAACTAACAACAGACCAATGATGGAGGAATTGAAAAACGGCCGCTGGCCCTCCTTCATCACCGAGATTGAGAAGAGTGAAAGCAATGAAATGTCTCACGAACTTCTCGACCTGCTTGAAGAATCCTATGAACGCAAAGTACCCCTTTGGAAACACGGCGGTATTGTAGGCGTTCGTGGTTACGGCGGCGGTGTCGTCGGCCGTTATACGCTGGAACCGGAAAAATTCCCGGCAGTTAAGGAATTCCATACCATGCGTATCAACCAACCGTCCGGTTTCTTCTACACCTCAGATGATATTCGCACCCTTTGCGACATCTGGGAAAAACACGGTTCCGGTTTAACCAATATGCACGGGACCACCGGGGATGCAGTCTTTTTAGGGACCACCACTGACCACTTGCAACCCTGCTTCAACGACCTGTCTGACGCTGGCTGGGACTTAGGTGGCTCTGGCTCCAACTTAAGAACCCCCTGCTGCTGCGTAGGCCCGGGTCGGTGTGAATACGCCTGCATTGATACCCTGGACTTAACTTATAATATTACCATGGAATACCAAATGGAATTGCACCGCCCGATGTGGCCCTACAAGTCCAAAATTAAAATTTCCGGCTGCCCGAACGACTGTGTATCTTCCACTGCACGTTCCGACATTGCTATTATCGGTACTTGGCGTGACGCTATCCAAGTGGATCAAGCTGAAGTGGCTAAGTATGTTGACAATGGCATGCCGATGGAAGCTGCTATCGTTAAACCCTGCCCGACCCAATGCATCAAGTACGATGCTGAGAAGAAAGAACTCAATATCGACAATGCCAACTGCAGCCGTTGCATGCACTGCATCAACTTAATGCCGAAAGCGCTTAAGGTCGGTAAGGAAAAAGGCGCCAGCATCCTGCTCGGTGGTAAAGCAACCATCGTTCAGTCCGCTTTCATCGGCTGGGTTGTTGTTCCTTTCATGAAACTCGATAAAGAAGACGACTACGCCAACCTCAAAGAGTTCCTCGAAGGCGTATGGGATTGGTGGGATGAAAACGCTAAAACCCGTGAACGTCTTGGTGAGTTAATTTACCGCTTAGGGATGAACAGCCTGCTCAAAGCCATCGACATGAAACCGGTTCCGCAAATGGTTCATCACCCGCGTGAAAACCCCTATATCTACTGGTATGGCGATGACTTTGAAAATGATACGGAGGTGGCAGAATAATGACGCAACAATTCGCAGCTACTGACATTGGACCTCCTCATTATTTTGAGAGAATGCCCCAAGTCTGTCAGGACAACTATTTCAAATGGGAATACCACGAAAAAATTAAGCCTGGCGTTTACATGCACCATGGCCCGGCCGGCGATGTTTACACCGTGCGTGTAGGCTCTCCGCGTCTGCTTTCTATCGAATCCCTGCGCTGGTTTGCTGGACTGGCTGACAAGTATTGTGACGGCCACTTCCGCTTTACCACCCGTAGTTCCATCGAATTCCTGACCCCCAACAAAGATAATGTTGATAAAATTATCGAAGAAGTTGAAGAATACGGCTTCCCTGTTGGCGGTACCGGGAACTCCTTAAAAACCCTGTTGCACACCCAAGGTTGGGTACACTGCCACAGTGCTGCAACAGATGCTTCCGGGACCACTAAAGTTGTTATGGACGAACTCTATGACTACTTCAAACGTGATGATCTCCCGGCTCAGCTTAAAATTTCTATGGCTTGCTGCCTGAACATGTGCGGTGCAGTTCACTGCTCCGACATTTCCTTCGTTGGTATTCACAGAACCCTGCCCCGCGTCATTGACGAAGAAGTGGCTAACAGCTGTGAAATCCCGAACCTGGTAGCCAGCTGCCCGGTTGGCGCTATTCGTCCGAACCCGAGAAAGAAATCCGTTACCATTAACGAAGAAAAATGCATGTACTGCGGGAACTGCTTCTCCGTTTGCCCGGCCCTGCCGATTGCAAACCCGGATGATGACGGTATCGCTATCTTCGTCGGCGGTAAGGTTTCCAACACCCGTAAAGGGCCTTCTTTCTCCAAACTGGTTGTTCCTTACGTTCCGAACGAACCGCCCCGTTGGCCGACCCTGGTCAAAACCATCAAAATGCTTGTTGAAGTGTGGGTAGAAAACGCACGTCCGGGTGAACGTTATGGTGAATGGGTTGAACGTATTGGTTGGGAAAAATTCTTTGAATTAACTGGCCTTGAATTCACCGACAAACACATTGACGACTTCACCTTCTCCGTGAAGACTTTCCGTACCACCTCTAACTTTAAATTCACCGACGCTGTCGAAACGATGTAAAGTCTTCGCTTTCGTGCGCGTTGCCGAAAGGAGATGTCTTTATGGCTGAATTCACCCAAGAGGAATTGTCGGCAAAAATCCTTGAATTCCTGGGTACTGTGGAAAAAGCGAAAAACAAAGAAGTCGCTGCTGCTATCGGCGTGAAGAAACGTGACGTTGATAAGGCAGTAAATGACCTCGCCAAAGAAGGTAAAATCGAATTCCTGTACCTGGGTACCAGTTATATCTGCCTGCCCGGTTCCAAAGGAACTGCCGGCGCAGAATAAGGCTGTGTGTAGTATAAGCAAGACTGATAGCTAGCACTTTGCTATTAGACAGACAATTTGCTATAATACTCTTGTTGGAAGGGATAAATCATGGCGATCATGGAAGACTGTATGGAATGGCTGGATTACGTGGAGGATTTAATCCGTGAACTCGGTGATTCCAAACCGTCGGAGTTTAGACAGGGGCAGGTCGACGGCCTGAGAATGGCTGCCGACATGCTGAAAGATTACCTGGCGGACTATCCGGGCTATGTGGATCCACTTCGTAAATTCGATCAATTCAAAATGTAAGGAGAAGATACCATGCCAGAAATCGATGTAAATGGTCAAAAAATTGAAGTCGATGAAGACGGTTTCTTAGTAAACCTTGACGACTGGAACGAAGAAGTTGCTAAATATTTAGCAGAACAAGAAGGCATCAGTGAGCTCAATGAAGATCATTGGAAGCTCATTGAATACCTCAAAAACTATTTCAAAGAATACGGGATTGCTCCGATGGTTCGTAAGATGACCAAAGAATCCGGCTACAGCTTAAAGCAGATCTATGATCTGTTCCCGTCCGGCCCGGCTAAAGGCGCTTGTAAAATCGCTGGCCTGCCGAAACCGACCGGTTGCGTATAATCATGCGACCAAGAACTCAGCCTCGGCTGAGTTCTTTTTTTATTTTATGCCAATAGTTGGCGTCAGCCATATGCTCTTTATACAAAAAACGAAGCGCACCCTTAAATGCCTCAAGCCAATTGAGGCGTTTTTTATTGAACCAGCATTATTCTACTAGAAAACGAGGGGTCATTTTTGGTTAACCTATAAGTAGTGAACTTAAGGTAAGAAAGTTTTTGGCTTGCTCTTGAGAATAAACAAGCTGCCGGTAGAATTGGGCCGGACCGCATTCCCTTGGAATTGACTTTAAGGAAATTGCTTGCTATTATGAAGCATATGACACTTGACCGACAAGGAGGGCAAAAGATGCGTAAATTTATCAATATAGCTGTTGCAGGTGTGTATCGGCGCTTACCTTTGTATCAAGTGGATGAAGACACTTTTGAGGCGGTGTTTACCGCTTTTAACGATGTAGAGCTCACAACCACTGCGGCCACAGAGCTTTTAGACCGGGTGCCGGCCTTTGACTGTATCCTCACAGAAGAAACCCAGGGGGTCCCCCTGGCCTATGAGATGACCAAGCAAGCCGGTTTAAAACGTTATATTGTGGCGCGGAAGCAGGCCAAGGCCCATATGGATGATGTGGTTGCCATGCAGATGGAGGGGACGGATGACGTCCCCCTGGATGTCCGCAAGCTCTACCTCAGCCAGGAGGATGCCGCCTTTATCAAGGGCAAACGGATTCTCCTGGTCGATGATTGCGTCTTGCATGGTAGCACCATGTATGCCTTAGGTGAATTGGTCGAAGCCTTGGGCGGGTATGTCACCGGTATGGCGACCATTATGGTCCAGGAAGAGGCTAGCCTTTTCCCCGACCTAGTAGCCCTGGTATCCCTACCGGTTTATACGGCTGACCAGGTGGCTGACCTGCCTATGGCACCTATTGGGCAAGACAAGACACCTGACCCAGATGGGGAGGCGGACTATGAGTAAGTGGCCCTGGGCGGGTGCCGTCCTAGCCCTGGCCGGGATCAACTACGGGATATGGCGGCTCTTTTCCTATGAACCGACCATCAGCCGCTATCGGCTGGCGGACCCGGCCTGGCAGGGGGCCCGGCCTCTGCGCCTGGCCCTGGTCAGCGACTTTCACTCCGGCAGCGGCCAATGGAGTGGGGAGGCCCTGGGGCGGATTATCTTAAATGAAGAGGTGGATGCCCTCTGCATTGCCGGTGACCTTTTTGATGCCAAGGGGGGTATTGATGAAGGCGTGTCTTTATTAACGGCTTTGGTACCCCACATGCCTGTCTTTTTTGTCACAGGTAACCATGAAGAAAGCCGCTTTGACCGGGCGGACATGGCCAATAACCTGAAAGAGATGGGGGTGGCTGTCCTGGATAATGCCGGAGTTGCCGTTGACCTGGCCGGCATGCGGGTGGAGGTCCTGGGCTTTGTCGACCAGACCGCCTACGCCGACCGGGATGAATGGGTCTGGGCAGCAGGCCTCCCCCTTAAGGAAAAGGCCCCCAGTGCCTCGGCCTACCGGATTGTTCTTTCCCACCGGCCGGAACAAAAAAACTTCTATAGCCAGTTACAGGCCCACTTGGTCCTGGCTGGCCACGCCCATGGCGGCCAGTGGCGGCTGCCGGGCCTTGGCGGCCTTTATGCGCCGGGCCAGGGCCTCTTTCCCCGGCTGACCCGGGGGGTCTACCGGTGTGGGAAAAAACATCCCTACCGGATGGTGGTGAGCGCAGGCTTTGCCCTCCACCCCCTGGTCCCCCGGGTGAACAACCGGCCGGAGCTGGTCATTGTGGATATCGCTGCTTCATGACCTGTGGTATAACAAAAATACAGCTAATGGATTTAATGTTAGCTGTATTTTTATATTTAGTCACTTTTTTTAAAAAAAGATAGGGAAAAAGCAAACAGATTAGCAGGAATATTTCGAAAAATAACCGGATACATTCGGATATTTATAGCCTTATCATTTTTTCTGGACAAATCACTAAAAACTGATACAGAACAGGTTGAAATTAGCTACCATTCCCCGTATAATAAACTAAGCAATCATACAAAATTGTAGAGGAGGTATCTTATGATTAGCGCTATTTGGACGCAAAACTATACGCCAATCGACGATAGTGTTTGGCTGTCCGCCCTTGTTGCACTTATCCCTATTATTTTCTTCTTAGTCACCCTTGGGGTACTACGTTGGAAAGCGCATGTTGCCGGCTTCTGTACGGCGGTTTTATCAGCACTTATTGCTATCATTGTCTTTAAAATGCCAGTCGCATCCGCAGTGATGGCTGGGGTCAATGGGTTCCTGTATGGTTTGTGGCCCATTGCCTGGATCATTATCTGTGCGGTCTTCCTGTACAAACTATCCGTTAACAGCGGCCAGTTTGACATTATCCGGGACAGTATCCTGTCCATTACGGAAGACCAACGGATTCTGGTGATTCTGGTCGGTTTCTGCTTCGGGTCCTTCCTGGAAGGGGCCGCTGGCTTTGGGGCCCCGGTTGCTATTGCTGCCGCCCTCTTGGCTGGGATTGGTCTGAAACCCCTGTATGCAGCCGGCCTCTGCTTAGTGGCCAACTCTGCTCCGGTTTGCTTCGGCGCCCTGGGGGTACCGGTTATTACAGCCGGGTCTGTTACCGGGATTGATGCCAGCTTAATCGGTCAACAGGCCGCCAACCAATTGGCCATCCTGTCCCTGATCGTACCGCTCTTTATTGTTTTCCTGATGGACGGCATGCGGGGGATCCGCGAATGCTGGCCTGCAGCCATTGTAGCCGGTGTATCCTTTGCCGGTGCCCAGTTGGTTTCCGCTCATATCTTTGGGCCCCAGCTGCCTTCTATTATTTCTGCTGTTGTTTCCCTTCTGGCCATGGTTGTTCTTTTACGGGTCTGGAAGCCGAAACACGTCTATACCGTTGAAGAAGCAGCTAAAGAAGCCGGTGAAGAAGTCCAAGCCGGTGCCCTGGCTGACCTGCAGCACCATTCTGCCGGCGCCATCGTTCGGGCTTGGAGCCCCTTCTTACTGCTCATCGTCTTCGTCATCATCTGGACCAATAAAGGCTTTAAGGCCCTCTTTGCGCCTGGTGTAGACGGAGCTGCTGCCGGTCCTTTAGCTGGGACAGTCCTCACCTTTGAAATGCCGGGCCTCCACAATATGGTCCAACAGGCCATGCCGATTGGGGACAGTGTCCTGCCGGCGGTCTTTAAGTTGGATATCCTTAGTGGGACCGGGACGGCCATCTTCCTGGCAGCCATTGCCACTGTTTTTGTTTACGGCATGGGCGCAGGCAAGGCCATTGATACCTTTAAAGAAACCGTCAATGAAATGAAATGGGCGATTGTCAACATTGGCTGTGTATTAGCCTTTGCCTATGTCATGAACTTCTCCGGTATGGCCTCCACCATGGCCCTGGCTTTAGCTTCTACCGGTGCTTTCTTCCCCTTCATTTCTCCACTAATCGGTTGGGTAGGGGTCTTCTTAACCGGGTCCGACACCTCTGCGAACGCCCTCTTCTGCGGCCTGCAGGCAACGACGGCCAACCAAGTTGGTGTCTCTGATGTCCTCCTGGTTGCAGCTAACTCTTCCGGTGGGGTCACTGGGAAGATGATTTCTCCGCAATCCATGGCTATTGCCTGTGCAGCTGTTGGTATTGTTGGTAAAGAAAGTGAATTGCTCCGCTACACGATTCGCTTCAGTTTCCTTTTCGCCCTACTGATTTGTATCGTCAATGGCCTCTTTGCTTATGTACTGCCCTTTGCTGTTATAGGCTGATTAGGAATTAACTTGCGAACTCCCGGATGGGGGTTCGCATTTTTTGTGTGACAGGCAAGCTTCCTCATGATAGAATAGGAGTGTTATAGAGACTGAAGGGGTGAAGTGATGTCAGCTAAACAAAAAATGGGTTACTGGCGGTTAGCCATGGCCTTACTGGTCTATGCTGTCATATGGATGGGCTACAAGGAATGGGTGCCCTATTGGGGTGGCGCCTTTCTTTTGCCGATAGGGACGCTTCTCCGGCCCTATTCGCCTGAAGGGGTGAAGGAATGGCCTAAGGTAGAGAAGGCCGGCCTTTTCTTTTATATGGTCAAGTGGTTTGCAGTCATCCTTCTCATCCTGGCCGGCGGGCTGGTCCTGGGCGCTATCTTTTTTTCTATCCCCCTGGCCAAGCTTGTCCCGGTCCTGAAGGAAGAGTGGCTGGTGGTCGTCCCTCTCTTGTTTGTACCGGTGTGCAGTTATCTGAACCATGCCAAGCACTTTGTCAATGACAGTTTGCGTCGGGCCCAAGAAGCCTCTCAGAATGGCCGCCGTAAAAAGAAAAAACCAGCTAAAAGGAGATAACCATGACGGAATTCAGTGCAGAGACAAGTTCTAAATTCGACCTTTTTGGAGCAGATGTATTTAGTGATGAAGTGATGCAGCAGCGTCTGCCTAAGCGGATATATAAATCTCTTAAAGCGACCATTGAAACTGGGTCAGACTTAGACAAAGACATCGCAGAAGTCGTTGCGGCTGCCATGAAGGACTGGGCCATTGAACGGGGGGCAACCCACTTTGCCCACTGGTTCCAGCCCATGACCGGGATGACCGCTGAAAAACACGAATCTTTTTTGGAGCCGGTCGGCAATGGTCGAGCCATTACCGAGTTTTCCAGCAATAACCTGGTCAAGGGGGAACCGGATGCCTCCAGTTTTCCATCCGGGGGCCTGCGGGATACTTTTGAAGCCCGGGGCTATACCAGCTGGGACCCGTCCAGCCCGGCCTTTATCAAGGATAAAAGCCTCTACATACCCTCGGTATTTTTCTCATATACCGGCAACGTTTTAGATAAAAAGACCCCCCTCCTGCGGTCCATGAATGCCATCAACCAGCAGGGCCTGCGGATTATGCGCCTCTTTGGTGACTATGCGACCCGGCGAATCCATGCCTATATGGGGGCCGAGCAGGAGTATTTCCTGGTCCCCCTGGACCATTACCACAAAAGGAAGGACCTCTTTATTTGCGGCCGGACCCTTTTCGGGGCCCCGGCGCCCAAGGGGCAGGAGTTTGAAGACCACTATTTTTCCGCCATCAATGAGCGGGTCGCCGGCTTTATGCGGGAGCTGGACGAAGCCCTTTGGCGGCTCGGGGTACCGGCCAAGATCAAGCACAGTGAAGTGGCCCCGGGCCAGTTTGAACTGGTGCCGGTTTTCAATACTTGTAACGTAGCCAATGACCAAAACCAACTGGTCATGGCCTGCATGCATAACATTGCCCCCCGCCATGGGCTGGCCTGTCTTTTGGCCGAAAAACCCTTCCAGGGGGTCAATGGCAGCGGTAAGCACATCAACTGGTCGATAGGAACCGATGACGGGGTCAACCTCCTGGTGCCCGGCAATACCGCCAAGGAAAATGCTCGCTTTCTTCTCTTCTTCTGCGCCATGCTCCATGCCGTAGATACTTATCCGGAACTCCTACGGGCGGTGATTTCCTCCTCCGGCAATGACCTCCGCCTAGGCGGCGACGAAGCGCCGCCAGCCATTCTATCCATCTATATTGGTGAGGAAATGCTCGGCATCTTAGAAGAAATTGAAAAGGGCCGGGACTACAATACCGTTGACAAGGGGATGATGGAGCTCGGGGTCAATATTCTACCCAAGCTCCCAAAAGATATTTCCGACCGGAACCGGACCTCGCCCTTTGCCTATACCGGTAATAAGTTTGAATTCCGGATGCCGGGGGCCTCATCTTCGACCGCCGGACCCAATATTGCCATCAATGCCGCTTATGCTGAAGTCCTCCGCCAATATGCCGACCGGCTGGAAGGGGCGGAAAATTTCTGGGATGAATTGAGCCAGCTCATCGTCGATGAAATCCGGGAGCATAAGCGGGTGGTCTTTAACGGCAACAACTATGCAGACGAATGGGTTGAAGAAGCTAAGCGGCGGGGGCTGCCAATTATTGACCATGCCCTGGATGCCTTTATGGAGTACAACAGCCCTAAGAATTGTGGCCTTTTTACCGAGCAGCATATTTACACCCAGGAAGAAATTGACTCCCGCCGGGACATCCACCTTTTGGAATATATTCGCCGGATTAATATTGAGGCCCTGACCATGGTAGAAATGGCCAATAAAAACATCATCCCGGATGTCCTCCGCTACGAGCGCCTGCTCCTGTCCATCCTGCGGGACAAGAAGGACCTCCAACTCAATGTCTCTGAAAGCGCTGAATACGCCCTCTTAACGGAGCTGTCCGGTTACTTAAATGCCTTCCGCCAAGCGGTCATTAAGCTGGACCATTCCATCGGGTCGGCCCAGGCCCTCCAGGATGACCTGGTGGCCTGTGCCTACAGTTACCAGGATGATGTCACAGAAAATATGAAGGTGGTCCGGGAGCTGGGAGACCGGCTGGAAGTGATTTGCGACGAAAGTGTCTGGAGCATGCCCAGCTATACGGCGCTACTCCTGGAAGGCTGATATGGGCCTTTTTAAAGGTGGCCTAAAGCGCCGGTCTTTGGGACAGATTGCAGGTTTTCTCATCCTGATGAGCGCCGCCTCCCGCGTGCTGGGATATGTGCGCGAAATTGTCCTTACCACGGTTTTCGGCCAGGGGCCAATGACCGATGCCTATAAGGCCGCTTTCTTAATCCCGGATGTCTTGTACCTGATTTTAATTGGCGGAGCCTTCAGCACCGCTTTTATCCCGGTTCTTTCCGGCTACTTTACCAAGGACGAAGACGAAGAGGCCTGGAAGGTGGCCTCAACCATCTTAAACTTTGTCCTGGTTGCTGTCACGGTGGGCATCGGGCTCTTATATTTGGCGGCCCCCTGGGTGGTCCTCCACTTTATCAGCCCCGGCTATGCCGCAGAAACCCAGGAACTGACCATTTACCTGACCCGGGTCATGCTCATCCAGAGCTTTTTCATGTGCCTGTCAGGGATTGCCCAGGGCATCTGCCATGTCCACCAGCAGTTTACAGCGCCGGCTGTGGGGCCCCTCCTGTATAATATCGCCATTATCTTCATCGGCCTCCAGCTGATGGACCAGTATGGGATCCGGGCCTTTGCCTATGGGGTGGTTATCGGGAGCTTTTTAAACTTTGCTGTCCATGTGCCCTACCTGGTCAAGCTGGGCTTCCGTTACTACCCGGTCCTGAACCTGCGCCACCCGGGGGTGGTGGAATTCTTCCGCCTGGCCCTGCCGGTGATTTTGGGCCTGTCGGTCATCTACCTGAATACCTTCGTGACCCAGTACCTGGGCAGTTGGCTGGCCCCGGGGACGGTGACCCTGCTCAATAATGCCAACCGGCTCATGCAGCTGCCGGTCGGGGTCTTTGCCATTGCCATCGCTACGGCTTATTTTCCCCGCCTGGCCGAGTCGGTCTCTGCCGGGAAAATAGCAGCCTTTAAGAAGCAATTAACCGCCGGGATTAACCAGATATTTTTCCTTCTGGTCCCGGCTTCTGTGGGCCTGTGGGCGGTCAGTGAACCTCTGATCCGGGCCCTCTACCTACAAGGGCGGTTTACCGACCACAATGTGGTGGTTACCGCCCAGGCCCTGGCCCTTTATGCCATCGGCATTGTGGGCTACAGCCAGCAGCAAATGTTAAACCGGGGCTTTTACGCCGTCCGGGATACCCGGTCGGCGGTTTTGATGAATGTAGTGGTCATCGGGACCAATATTGCCCTGTCCTTTCTCCTGGTTGGCCCCATGGACTTCCGCGGCCTGGCCCTGGCCTATTCTATTGCCGGGATGTTGGCCATGGTCCTGCTCTTTGTGGTCCTACGACAGAAAATCGGCCCCTTTGGCGGCCGGCACATTGCCCAGAGCCTGGTCAAGGTCCTGGTGGCCAGTGCCGTTATGCTCTTGGCCGTTCGTTTGACCCTCTTTGGCCTAGACGGCCTGACCTTGACCAGTAAGGCCGCCCAGCTCCTTGTCCTGGGCATGGCCATCAGCATTGGCATGGCCAGCTACACCGGCATGGCCCTTGTTTTACGGATTGATGAAATGGAAGAGGCGGTTGGCAGTTTGCGCCGCAAACTCCGCTTATAGCCGCTTCAGGAAGGAGTTTTATGCAAAAAAAGATACGTAACTTTTGCATAATCGCTCACATAGACCATGGCAAATCTACCCTTGCAGACCGCTTATTGGAAGCCACGGGAACGGTCAGTGAGCGAGACATGCAAGCCCAACTTTTAGACAATATGGATTTAGAGCGGGAGCGGGGGATCACCATCAAGCTCCAGACGGTCCGCCTCAATTACACCGCTAAAGATGGGGAAGAGTATATCTTAAACCTCATCGATACTCCGGGGCATGTGGACTTTACCTATGAAGTGTCCCGGTCCCTGGCCGCCTGCGAAGGGGCCCTCCTGGTTGTTGACGCGGCCCAGGGTATTGAAGCCCAGACCCTGGCCAATGTCTACCTGGCCCTGGAGCATGACCTGGAGATTATCCCGGTTATCAATAAGATTGACCTCCCTTCGGCAGACCCGGACCGGGTCAAGGAAGAGATAGAAGAGGTCATCGGCTTAGATGGGGACGATGCCATCCTCTGTTCCGCCAAAACCGGCCAAGGCATTGAGGATATCCTGGAGGCGGTGGTCAAGACCGTCCCGGCTCCGGCAGGAGACCGGCATGCCCCCGTCCGGGCCCTGATTTTTGACTCCTTTTATGACGCCTACCGGGGGGCCATTGCCTACGTCTGCGTCAAGGAAGGGACCCTCCATGACAAGGACCGGATCACCATGATGGCCGGGCAGAAGAGCTTTGACATCACCGAGCTGGGCGTCCACGTCCCCGGTGAGAAGAAGGTCAAGTCCCTGGCTGCCGGGGAAGTTGGCTATATTGCCGCCAGTATGAAGGAAGTGGCGGATACCCGGGTGGGGGATACCATCACCACCACCGACCGGCCAGCGGCAGAGCCCCTACCGGGCTACCAGAAAGCTACCCCCATGGTCTATTGCGGCCTCTACCCGGTGGATAATGAACAATATCCGGAACTGAAGGAGGCCCTCATCAAGCTCTCCCTTAATGACGCGGCCCTGGAATACGAACCGGAAACCTCCCAGGCCCTGGGCTTTGGCTTCCGCTGTGGCTTTCTAGGCATGCTCCACATGGAAATCATTCAGGAGCGGCTGGAACGGGAATACAACCTGGAACTCATCACCACCGCCCCCTCGGTTATCTACCATGTCTTCTTAACCGATGGCAGCATGGTCGAGGTGGACAACCCGGCCTTTATGCCCTCGCCGCAAAAGATTGATCACATTGAAGAACCCTTTGCCCGGGTCCAGGTCATGGTTCCCTCAGATTTTGTGGGTCCCGTTATGGAACTGGGCCAGGAGCGTCGGGGCCGGTTTAAGGATATGCAGTTTACCGGCAAAACCCGGGCCACTGTCATCTATGATATGCCCCTTGGGGAAATCGTCTTTGACTTCTTTGACCAACTGAAAACCCGGACCCGGGGCTATGCCTCCCTGGAATATGAAATGGGCGACTACGAGGCCAGTAAGCTGGTCAAGCTGGACGTCCTGGTCAATGGCGAAGTGGTCGATGCCCTGTCCTGTATTGTCCACAAGGACAAGGCCTACCACCGGGGCCGGGCCCTGGCTGCCCGGCTCAAGGAACTCCTGCCCCGGCAACAGTTCGAAGTCCCCATCCAGGCTGCCATCGGCAACAAGGTCATTGCCCGGGAAACGGTCAAGGCCTTGCGGAAGAACGTTTTGGACAAGTGCTACGGCGGGGATATCAGCCGGAAGCGGAAACTTTTAGAGAAGCAGAAGGAAGGGAAGAAGCGGATGAAACAGGTGGGGAATGTGGAAATTCCCCAGGAAGCCTTTATGGCCGTCCTTTCCCTGAACGACACAGATTAAAGCAAAAGCGCCAAATGGTCGGTGTTTTATCCTGCCATTTGGCGCTTTTTTCTGGCCCCGCTATCCGCTATCCTAGACCCTATGGAGGTGTTCGTATGCAAATAATTGATGCTCATGCCCATGTTGGGCAGTTCGGTGGCTGGGCCAATGTCGCCAATGGCCCAGCCGACCTCATTAAAACCATGGATGCATACCATATTCAACAAGCCATTATTTGTCCCACCGGTTTTGATACCAATGATGAAGCAGCCGCCGCTGCAGACAAGTACCCGGACCGGTTTATCCCCCTGGCCTGGGTCCATCCCATGAATGCCGGCCCGGAAGCCGCCCACCATTATATTGAAAAACGGGGCTTTAAGGGGATTAAGCTCCACCCCCTCTTCAATGCCTACGCCGCCGATGACCCCGGTGTCGACCCCATTATGGAAGAGGCGGAGCGGCTGGATGTCCCCGTCTTTATCCATTCCGGCCACGTCCCCTTCTCTACCCCCTGGCAGATTGCTCTCCTGGCAGAACGCCACCCCAAGGTCCGGGTGGTCATGATCCACATGGGCCATGGCCATGGCATTTACGTCCAGGCTGCCCTGGATATGGCCTGCCGGTATGACAATATCTGGCTGGAAATGAGCGGGATGCCCATGCCCACCAAGATAAAAGAAGCCTATGACCGGGTCGGCCATGACCGGATCTTCTTTGGCACTGACCTGCCCTTCCACGCTCCCCAAGTGGAAATAGACAAGGTCCGCTACAGCGGCCTGTCAGAAGCCGCCCAGGCAGACGTTTTTTACAACAACATTAAAAAATTTATGGGCCTGTAAGGTTAGCGATAAAAAGATAATTGCCTATCTATCAGCCGCTTGCAAGGATGGCTAGCAGCGTATATAGCTTAGCTGGGCTTGCTCCTCTTGTTGTGGACCTGCTCTTTGTGTTACAATGTAATATGAAAGGAGTGAGGTAGATGGCTACAATAACCACACGAGTCAATGCAGAAGAAAAAGACCTCATTCAAAGTTATGCTCGCTTCTTCGGTTTGTCCGTTTCTGATTTTATCCGGCAGACCGTTATTGAGAAGATTGAAGATGAGTGGGACATTCAAGTTGCTGATGAGGCCTACCAAAATTACCTGGAAAACCCTAGCGATATTGTGCTTTTTTCCGATATTGAAAAAGAGTTACAAGTATGAGCTATGAGCTTGTCCTTACCCGTAATGCTGAAAAAAAGCTCAGTCAACTAGATAAAACCACTAGGAAACGTATTGCCCTGTGGTTGGCTAAGCACCTACAAAATACTGAAGAACCAAGGGTTCATGGTAAGGCTTTAAAAGGTCATTTAACTGACTACTGGCGGTATAGAATTGGTGACTATCGGATTATTGCCAGAATAGAAGATGAGACGCTCATCATCTTAGTCGTGGAAATAGGGCATAGAAAAGATATCTATCGTTCATAAATCACCAATCTTGCAAGATTGATTCCGAAGTATATACTAGGCTTAAGGAAATATGATACATTATAATCACTAAAAAAGCCCACCAAGTGCCA
>NZ_JBKICG010000017.1:0-42711 GCF_046569735.1 Peptococcus simiae
GCACCTTATTTTTTGAATGTCAAGCCGATTTAAAGAAAAAGTTTAGTTTCATTAAACTTTTTCTTTAAATCGGCTTAGTTGGGGCCTTGCTATGAGCTTTTACAGGGTCAAATCCACTTGGGCAATGTAAAATTGGGTCGGACTCCGGTCAGAAATCTTGGCCGCCAGGCAAATATAGGGAACGGACTTGTCCATATCAAAGCCGACCACATAGGCCGGCATCCGGGCGCTATCCCGTTCGATTAGTTTTTTGGCGTCAAAGACATCCACGGCCCCATCATCCCGGATAATGGTCAGGCCACTGCTGGCCGCCAGGACAACGCCCCCTTGGACAGGGGTGATACTCTTGGGCTCGCCGAATTTTTCCAGAGACATGGAGGTCTGCTGGGTTAGGCTGCCATCGGGCTTATAGCTAAAGACCCAGATTTTTTTATCGGCCTTGGCCACCAGGTGGATGCCCTTTTTCTCGTCATAGTAACCGGTCACGATATCGCGGACAAAGACCGGACCCTTGGTCTGGTCGGTTTGGATGCCCTCCAGTTGAAGGGGTTCTATTTGACTGACAAGGCCGCCTTCATCGAGGGTAAAGCGCCGTACGGCTGTGTTCGAGGCAAAGGACAGGCCCTGGCGGGTGTGGTCCATGAGGACGGCCTTTTCAAGGACCCGCTGGGAGGCCACCGGAACATTGGAAAGGTCCTTCTTAATCAGGAATGTAGCATTGGCCTCATCAAAGGTTTCGATTAAAAGAAAGGGGGCCTTACCGCTGACATTGGTAATGGTACTAGGGGACTGCCAGGACCCCTTGGTTAAGAAGTCTTCCGCCAGACGCCAGGCCGGTTCCTTCTCCTGACCCTGGTTTTTATAAATGAAGAGGTTGGCGTCATCATAAATATATAAGTGCTTGCTGTCCAATAAACCAAAGTTAGAGTAGTCCGGATTGATAAAGGCCTGGTCAGACTTAAAGGGGACGGCCTTCAGCCGTAAAACGCTCCCGGCCTTGCCCCGGACCGTTTCAAAGCGGGGCATATCCGCAGCCTGGCTTTTGGCCTCGGGAATATCGCGAGTACCGCCCGGATTCAGTATGACAAAAACACCGGCTGTGACCAGCACGGTGACAACAGCGCAAATGATCAGCAGCTGCTTATTTTCTTTCATCCAGTCTTTCCACATTTTTTTCACCTTCCTGCACAACAATCCTTGTTGACAGTATAGCATTATTTGAAGCGTCCGTCTTAAAAGTCGACTGAATTTCCATCTTTATTTACAAAAAAAGGTCCCTGCGGGACCCTTTCCTTATTCTTCAATGCTGGCATCATTCTCACCGATGCCATCCAAGCCAAATTCATCATGAAGGGCCTGCATGAGCTTTTCTTTCAGGCCTTCTTCATCGCGGATAATGCAGGAAATTTTAATTTCCGAGGTGCCGATCATGTCAATGTTGACGCCGTTTTCGTAAAAAACCCGGAACATGCTGGCGGCAATGCCCCGGCCGGTTACCATCCCGGAACCGACGGCGGAGATTTTCATCACCTTGTCATCGAAAGATACCGATTCATACATGACTTGGTCTTTGAGGCTGTTAATGATCCGCCGGGTCTTTTTCAGCTCATTTTTAGGGACGGTAAAGGCAATGTCATTTTTGGCATTTTGCACGCCACTCTGGATGATGAGGTCTACATTGACATTTTCATCAGCCAGGGCAGTAAAGATATCCGCAGCGATACCCGGACGGTCGTCCACGCCATAAATGATAATTTCTGCTGTATTTTGGTCACAGGCAATCCCGGTAACGGGATATTCTTTTTCTAAGGCCTCTTTCTTCACAACCAAAGTCCCTCCTTTTTCTGTTTCATAGCTGGAACGGACGGCCAGGGGAACGTCATGGGTTTTTGCCATTTCGACAGAGCGCGGGTGTAGGACTTTCGCGCCAAGGCTGGCCAGTTCAAGCATCTCATCGTAGGATATTTTGCTGAGTTTAGACGGGTTTTTCACCACCCGGGGGTCAGCGGTGTAGATGCCGTCGACATCGGTGTAAATTTCGCATAGGTCGGCTGACAGAGCTGCTGCAATAGCGACAGCAGTCGTATCTGACCCGCCCCGGCCCAGGGTGGTGATTTCATGCTCCTGGGTCCGGCCCTGAAAGCCGGCCACAATAATGATCCGGCCGGCTCCCAGTTCGTCTTTGACCCGGTCTAGGTCAATGTACTGGATCCGGGCCTTGGTATGGGACCGGTCGGTAAAGATCCGCATCTGGCCGCCTGTTAAAGATATGGCGTCATGGCCCAATTCCTGAAGGGCCATGGCCAGGAGGGCAATAGAAATTTGCTCCCCGGTGGAGAGGAGCATGTCCATTTCACGCGGAGAGGGGTCTGCTGAAATGCGGGCGGCCCGCCCGGTTAGGTCATCTGTAAAGCCGGCCGGCGCTGAAACCACAACTATCAGGTCATTACCGGCTTCAGCGGTTTGAGCCACATGCTCGGCAACAGATTTAATCCGGTCTGTGTCTTTGACTGAGGTCCCTCCATATTTTTGAATAATTAGGGCCATACTACCATCTCCGTTTCCTTGTCATCTATCAAATGCACCCCTTGGGCCACGATTGGCAAGGCTAAGGTGCGTAGGGAAATATCTTGACTGGCTGCCCATTCGATGAGGGGCGCCGTATCTATCGCTTGGTCGGATAAGACCAGGACCGTACTACCGGCACCGCTGACCGGAGCCGCTAAGGCGCCGGCTTCCAGGGCCATTTCCCGCAATTCAGCCATGCCGGGCATCAGGGGGAGCCGGTAGGGCTCGTGCATCCGGTCTTTTAGGGCTTCCTTGAGCAGGTCCAGCTTGCCGCTCATAAAGGCGGCTACCGCCAGGCCGTAATGGCTCAGGTTATAGACGGCGTCTGCCCGGGAGTAGCTGTCGGGCATAACCTGGCGGGCCTTGGCGGTGGCCAGGGCATAGTCGGGGATAAGGAGCGTCGCTTGCAGACCTTCCGGCGGTGCAATCTTATGCCAGTAGACCCGGGCATGCCTGTCTTGGCAGCCCAGGCAGATGCCCCCTAAAATAGCCGGCAAAACGTTATCCGGATGACCGTCCATGGCCGTTGCCAAGCTGATGGCCTCCCGGGTAGACAGGGGCTGGCCGCTCACCATATGGGCGGCAGCAATCCCGGCCACAATGGCTGCCGAACTGGACCCAATGCCCCGGGCAAAGGGAATGCGGTTGATACATGCCATCCGGACACCGGGCACCGCCTTGTGGAGCCGGGCAAAGGTCCGGCGATAGGCGTCGACGATGAGGTTATGATGGGGGTCTACCTGGCCGCCCCCCTCCCCTGAAACCTCTACGATGATTTCTGCTGAAGGTGTAGGCGTCACCATGACTTCATTGTATAGGCCCAGGGCCAGGCCCGCAGCATCAAAGCCGGGGCCTAGGTTGGCACTGGTACCGGGGATCCGCAGGTGAAAGGGCCCCCTCATCGAATATCACCATAGACGCGGATGACGCTCTCCACTTTTTCTACCACACCGATGTTACAGATAGCGGCCAAGGCTTGACGGAAATTGCGTTCTTTCACGCTGTGGGTAATGATGACCAGGTCGGCCAGGTCATGGGCAGTCAGGGTTTCCTGGACCACTTGGGCAATGCTCACATCGGCATCACCGAAGGCTTGACCAATCTGGGCTAAAACGCCACTGCTATCCTTGACGGTTAGGCGGACAAAGAAGGGATTTTCCACTTCATCAATGGGGAGAAAGCGGCAGGCTTCATAGGTATTATCCCCTAGCCGCCCTTCACAGCCGCAGACGATATTTCTGGAGATATCAATGATGTCCCCAACGACAGCACTGGCCGTCGGCAATTTGCCGGCACCCCGACCATAAAACATGGCTTCATCGACCGCATCGCCACGCACAAAGGCAGCATTAAAGCTGTCATTGACGCTGGC
Organism: Peptococcus simiae; assembly: GCF_046569735.1. Classification (GTDB taxonomy): domain Bacteria; phylum Bacillota; class Peptococcia; order Peptococcales; family Peptococcaceae; genus Peptococcus; species Peptococcus simiae_A. The sequence goes on from NZ_JBKICG010000017.1 coordinate 3,941, forward strand.
CAGGGGGTGGCGTTTATCAATTAAGGCCGGGTAGACCCGGAGGGCAACGCCCTCAGCCTGCTTGTTGGCAATGCCCAGGAGCTTGATGACATAACCAAAGCGGGCTGCATAAGCAATATCTACCGAGGTTACTTTGGTAATGCCCTCAATATAAACGTCATCAAAGACCGCCGGGCAATGGAAGGCTAAGTTGGCCAGGATGGCCACCTTCCGGCCGGCATCCAGGCCTTCTATATCGGCGGTCGGATCGGCTTCTGCATATCCCAAGCGGGTTGCTTCCGCCAGGGCCTGGTCATAGCTCCAGCCCTCTTCCGCCATTTTAGACAGGATATAGTTGGTGGTCCCATTCATAATCCCAACGATTTCCTCAATATGGTTGGCGGAAAGACCTTCCATTAAGGGGTGGACAATGGGAATGGCCCCCATGGCTGCCGCTTCAAACATAAAGTCCTTACCGGCCTTGGCGGCCGCAGCGTAAATTTCCCGGCCGGCCACAGCGATTAAGTCCTTATTGGCGCTGACGACACTCTTGCCGGCAGCCAGGGCTTTTAAAATATATGTTTTGGCCGGCTCAAGGCCACCGATGAGTTCAACAACGATATCAATGTCCTCATCAGCTAAAATCTGATCAATATCATCGGTCAGTTGGACATGGCCCGGAATCTGATCCCGATACTTATCCGGGTGGCGGACCAAGACGGTTTTCACCAGCAGGTTGGCACCTACCTTATGGGCAAACTGCTCTCTTTGGCGCTCCATGATCACTTCGAATGTGCCACTGCCAACTGTCCCAAAACCCAAAAGGGCCACTTGAATCGTTTTCATATAACCCGTCCTCACTATAAATTATTTTGTCCGACCAGCTCAACGCTTAAGACCCGGTCCACTGCATACAGGGCCTCCAGCAGGTCTTCCAGGTGGATGACCCCGTCTTCAGACTCAAAACTGATGGTCACCCGGGCAATTCCCTGGGTCGGAATCCCTTGGTTAATGGTTAGTACGCTGGCCCCACTTTGGGCCAGGACATTTAAGCAAGCGGATAGTACCCCGGTATGGTTTTCTAGATTAATCTGCAGGGTGATAATCCGTTCTTTAATGGCTTCATAAAAAGGGAAAATCCCATCCCGATACTTGTAAAAGGCGCTGCGGCTAATGCCTACCTGCTTAACGGCTTCATTGATGGTTAAGACCGGGTACTTGGCCAGCAATTCTTTGGTTTGGGCCGTCTTTAAAATGGCTTCCGGTAAGATACGCTCATCTACAATATACCGTTTGTTTGATAAATTTTCTTTCATAATATGCTTCCTCTCAGTCTACCTGATATGGATTTCTTTCCGTGGCAAATAGATGGTATCTATTTGTCGGGGACTTGTCAACTGCCTAGGTGCATTTTTATGAAAAAAGTCCATCAGATAGGCATATAGCAAAAAAGAAAGGTCAGAAAACCGACCTTTCTTACCAGCCCTTGTGCTTATTCTGTAAAGTAGCGGACGCCACTTTCAAAGATGCGCTGATCTTTTGCGCCCGGAATATTTTTGGCAATATGGGCACCAATCCGCTCGCTATGGCCCATCTTACCCAGAATCCGCCCATCGGCGGACATGAGCCCTTCAATGGCGTAACTGCTCCCATTGGGGTTATAGGCAATATCCATTTGCGGCAGGCCCTGGGCATCGCAGTACTGGCTGACCACCTGGCCATTTTGGACCAGGGCCTCCAGCCGGGCCGGGTTGGCCATGAAGCGGCCTTCCCCATGGGAAATGGGAATGGCATGGACATCGCCTGGTCCCACCCCCTGGAGCCAGGGGGATTGGTTGGAGACTATCCGGGTATGGACATACCGGCTCTGGTGGCGGCCAATGGCATTAAAGGTCAGGGTGCAGTCGTTATCTGCTGCCGGGGTAATCTTACCATGGGGCAGGAGGCCTAACTTGACCAGGGCCTGGAAGCCATTGCAAATGCCCAATAAGAGGCCATCCTGGTCATTTAAGAACCGGTCCAGGGCCTCGGTCAGCCGGGCTTCGCGGAAGAAGGCAGCGATGTACTTGCCGCTGCCATCGGGCTCATCCCCAAAGGAGAAGCCGCCGGGGAAGACCAGCATTTGGGCCTGGCGGATGGCGGCTTCCATCCGCTTGACAGCATCTTCCAGGAGGGCCTGGGTCAAGTTGGCAACGACTACCGTCTCTACCTCTGCCCCGGCCCGAATCAGGGCTCGAGCGGTGTCATATTCACAGTTGGTACCCGGGAAGACCGGGACAATGGCCCGGGGCTTGGCTAGGGCTGGAATCTTCCGCTTGAGCAAAGGCCGAGTCGGTGCCTGTAAAACCGGCGCTTCCCCGGACTGCTTGGCGTGAATCGGGTAAACCGCTGCGAGGGTCTCCTGCCAGTCAGCACAAAGGCCGGCTAGGGGCAGGGAGGCCTCCGGCAGCTGGATGGCAAAGTCTGCGATGGTCTGACCGATGACCTGGGCCCGGTCGAAGGGCTTGGCCAGTTCAACGATGATGCTGCCAACAGCGGCAGCCTTAGCCAGGTCCTGCCCTTCTGCCGTTAGGCTTAGGCCGAGGCCATTGCCCAGGGCCATCTTAAAGAGCCCTTCAGCGGCGCCACCCCGGCTGATGGCCCAGGCAGCTACAATACTGCCGTCGGCCACAGCCTCTTCATAAGCAGCCCAGGCATCCCGGAAGGCCTCCCGGTCAATCCGCCCCTCTTTGCGGGGAAGGGTGAAAATGGCCAGGTCATGGCCCGGGGCCTTGAACTCAGGGCTAATGACCCGGTTGGCGTCACTGATGGCCGTGGCAAAGGCCACCAGGGTCGGCGGCACATCCAAGTCTTCAAAGCTCCCACTCATGGAGTCCTTACCGCCGATGGCCGGTACGCTCATATCATACTGGGCCATCAGGGCACCGAGAACGGCCTGGAAGGGCTGGCCCCAACGGTCGGGGTCATTTTTCAGACTGTGGAAGTACTCCTGGAGGGAGAGGTAAATGTTCCTGTTCGTTGTCCCGGCGGCGATGACCTTGGTCACCGCCTCTACCACGGCCTCATAGGCCCCCTGGTAGGGGTCGGCGCTCATGGCATAGGGGTCAAAGCCATAGGCAAAGAGGCTGGTGGTATCAGTAGTCCCCCGGAGGACCGGAATTTTCCCGGCCATGGTCTGGATGGGGGTCAGCTGGTGCTTGCCCCCGAGGGGGAAGAGGACGGTCCCGGCTCCTATGCTGGCGTCAAATTGTTCAGTGAGGCCAATTTTACCACAGGTATTCAGGTCCTCGGCCAGCTGCCGAATCTGGTCCGCCAAGGGCTGGACTGCCTGGGCCCGGTCGGCCAGGGGGGCCACCCGGACGGTCATTTCCTTCGGAGCACCGGCTGAGTCAACAAAGGCCCTGGACAGGTCGACAATCTTATCTCCCCGCCATTCTAAAACGAGCCGGGGGTCAGCTGTAATTTCAGCGACAATGGTAGCCTCCAGGTTTTCCGCCTGGCAGGCCTTTTCAAACATGGGCCAGTCAGCCCGGTCAATGACACAGGCCATCCGTTCCTGGGATTCGGAAATAGCCAGCTCTGTGCCATTAAGGCCCTCGTATTTTTTAGGGACGGCGTCCAGGTTGACGTGGACCCCGTCGTCGGCCAGTTCACCAATGGCCACAGAAACGCCACCGGCGCCGAAGTCATTGCAACGCAAAATGGCCCGGGCCACTTCCGGTTGGCGGAAGAGGCGCTGGATTTTACGTTCTTCAACAGGGTTCCCCTTTTGGACCTCTGCACCGGAGGTTTCCAGGGATTCCTCGGTATGGGTCTTAGAGGACCCGGTCGCACCGCCGCACCCATCGCGGCCGGTCCGGCCGCCGATGAGGACGACGATATTGCCCGGTTCCGGCACCTTCCGGACCACTTGGTCAGCCGGGGCTGCCGCAACGACTGCCCCTACCTCCATCCGTTTGGCTTCATAGCCCGGGTGGTAGACCTCGTCCACCAGGCCTGTTGCCAGGCCGATCTGGTTGCCATAAGAGGAAAATCCATCGGCTGCGAGCCGGCAAATCCGACTCTGGGGGAGCTTGCCCGGCAGGGTATCGGCCAGGGGCTTGCGGGGGTCGGCTGCCCCGGTTAAGCGCAGGCTTTGGTAGACATAGCTCCGGCCACTCAGGGGATCCCGGATAGCGCCCCCCAGGCAGGTGGCTGCCCCACCGAAGGGTTCAATTTCCGTCGGGTGGTTATGGGTTTCATTTTTAAACATATACAACCAGGGCTCAGTGCCTCGGTCGGTTTCTACATTTATTTTGACGGAGCAGGCATTGATTTCTTCACTTTCATCCAGGTGCTGGACCAGCTGGTGCTTTTTCAGGTACTTGCTGGCCAGGGTGCCCATATCCATCAGGGTGACGGGACGGGCGGCTTCCTTGTCGCCATAGACGTCCTTCCGCATGGCCCGGTAGCTGGTATAGGCGGCCTGGACATCCGGGCGTTGAATATCAATATCCGTCAGCCGGGTGTTAAAGGTCGTATGCCGGCAGTGGTCTGACCAATAGGTATCGATGACCCGAAGCTCGGTTTCAGTCGGGTTGCGGCCTTCTTCTCTGAAATAGGTCTGCATAAAGGCCAGGTCAGCTGCGTCCATGGCCAGGCCCCAGCGGTCAATAAAGGCCGGCAGGTCCGCCTCAGCCAGGTCGTTAAAGCCGTTGACTTCCTCCACCGGCTGGATAGCCGGAATATGGGCTTCAAGCCGGTCCGGTTTGGCCAGGGCTGCCTCCCGGGCTTCCACCGGGTTGATGAGGTAGTCCCTGATGGCCGCGCGGTCGGCTTCAGTGAGGTCTCCGTAAAAAATATAGACCATGGCGGTTTTTACTTCAGGTCGGTCCCCGGTAACCAGGGCTACGCACTGGGCACAGGAGTCTGCCCGCTGGTCATACTGACCGGGCAGGGCTTCTACCGCCAGGGTAAAGTCGCCTGCTGGATCAGCTGGCAACTGGTCCTCGTAAACAAGGTCTGTAAAGGGTTCGCTTAAGATGGTTTCCTTAACCTCTGCCTGGTAGGCCTCAGGCAGGGTTTCTAAATCATAACGGACAAACTGGCGAAGGGCTTGCAGCCGGGGGATATTTAAGTCCCGTTTGAGGGTTTCACACAGGCCTAGGGCCCCGTCGCGAAAGCCTTCTCGGCGTTCAACAAAGTAGCGTTTGAGTTGGCTCATCCTAGTCCTCCAATTCTAATGCCTTCATGCCGATATCATGGCGGTATTGCATGCCATCAAAGTCAATATAGGCCACCGCCTTATAGGCCTGCTCCATGGCAGACCGGATATCCGGCCCCAGGGCGGTCACCCCGAGGACCCGGCCCCCGGCTGTTAACAGGCGGTTCTGACCATCTAAGCGGGTCCCGGCGTGGAAAACCACTGCCCCATGGGCTTCGGCTTCCGGAATCCCCCGGATTTCGTCTCCCTTGCGGGGGGAAGCCGGGTAATCCTTGGCCGCTAAGACCACGCATACCGCTGCTTCATCGTGCCAGCTGAGGGTCACCTGGTCCAACCGGCCTTCAATAGAGGCCAGGAGGGGTTCAGTGATATCGCTCGCCAACCGCATAAGGACCGGCTGGGTTTCCGGGTCACCAAAGCGGGCATTGTATTCCAGGACCTTGGGACCATCCTTAGTCAGCATGAGGCCGGTGTAAAGGACCCCCTTAAAGGGGCAGCCTTCTGCAGCCATAGCCGCAATGGTCGGTTTGATAATGGTTTTTAAAACCTCTTCCGCCAGGGCTTCTGTATAAATAGGTGCCGGTGAATAGGCCCCCATACCGCCGGTATTGGGGCCTTTATCCCTATCGAAAATCCGCTTATGGTCTTGAGCGGACACCATAGGAATGACCTGCTTACCATCGGCAAAGGCAAGGACGCTAACCTCCTGGCCTTCTAAAAATTCTTCAACCAGGACCCGTTGGCCGGCCTCGCCGAAGGCCTTGTCGGCCAGCATGTCTTCCAGGGCAGCCAGGGCAGTGGCTGTATCCGGGCAGATGATAACGCCCTTGCCGGCGGCCAGGCCGTCAGCCTTAACGACACAGGGGCCATTAAGGGCCTTGACATAGGCCTGGGCGGCGGCCAGGTCCGTAAAGACATCGAACTTAGCCGTAGGGATCTGGTACTTTTTCATCAATGCCTTGGAAAAAGCCTTGCTCCCCTCTAAGCGGGCAGCGGCCTGACTGGGGCCAAAACAGGCCAGGCCGGCGGCCTCAAAGGCATCTACAATCCCCATGGTAAGGGGCTTTTCCGGCCCAACCACCGTCAGGTCAATTTCTTTTTCCCGGGCAAGCCGGACCAGGTCATCAACCTGCTCGACCTGGATAGGCAGGCAGGTGGCCAGGGCCGTCATACCGGCATTGCCGGGGGCCACATAGATATCTGTTACCCGGTCACTCTGGGCCAGTTTCCAAACCAGGGCATGCTCCCGACCTCCGGAGCCAATGACCAATACCTTCATTGTCTACCTCCTCATTAATGTCTGAAATGACGGACGCCGGTAAAGATCATGGCAATCCCGGCCTCATCACAGGCTGCAATAGACTCTTCGTCCCGGATGGACCCACCCGGTTGGATAACTGCCACAATACCTGCCTTGGCCGCCTCATCGATGCTATCCCTGAAGGGGAAGAAGGCATCGCTGGCCAGGACAGCCCCCTGGGCTTCGCTGCCGGCTTCTGTAAAGGCGATTTTGCAAGAGCCGACCCGGTTCATTTGTCCCGCGCCAATGCCTAGGGTCTGGCCATCCTTGGCCACGACGATGGCATTGCTCTTGACGTGTTTAACGGCCTTCCAGGCAAAGAGCAGGTCCTGCATCTGGGCCTCTGTCGGTTTTGTCTTAGTGACGCACTTGAAGTCCGCCGGATTGATGGGCTGGACATCCCGGGACTGGACCAGGAAGCCGCCGCCAACCCGTTCGACCCACTGGGCGGCGTCAGCCTTGGCTACGCCGGTTTCCAGTAAGCGTAACTTGTCTTTCACTTTGAAGGCTTCCAAGGCCTCTTCGGTAAAGGAAGGGGCAATGACGGCCTCCATAAAGGTTTCTGTAACCTGCTGCGCTGTTGGACCATCGACAGCCTGGTTAAAGGCGATGATACCCCCGTAGGCTGAAACCGGATCAGCCGCCAGGGCCCGGCTATAGGCCTCCTGAACCCCGCTGCCGGTGGCCAGGCCACAGGGGTTAGTGTGCTTAATAATGGCACAGGCAGCAGTATCGGCAAATTCATTGACCAGCTGCCAGGCGGCATCCAGGTCAACGATGTTGTTATAAGAGAGGGCCTTGCCCTGGTGCTGCTTGGCATTGGCTATGGATCCCGGCTTGGGGTCAGCCACATAAAAGGCTGCCTCTTGGTGGGGGTTTTCCCCATAACGGAGGGTCATCTTCCGCTGACCGCCAAGGGCAAATTCTTCCGGAAATGCCCCTTCGCCAAAGGCCTGGCTGAGGAAGGCGGAAATGCTACTATCGTACACAGCGGTATGCTGGAAGGCCGCCAGGGCCAGTTTTTGCCGCATATCCAGGGGCACTTCTCCGTGGGCCTGGAGGGCCTCTAAAATAGGTTTATACTGGCGGGGGTCAACGACAACGGTAACCCGCTCATGGTTTTTAGCCGCGGCCCGGAGCATAGTCGGGCCACCGATATCAATATTTTCAATGGCCTCTTCTAGGGAAACATCCGGCTTGGCGATGGTTTCCCGGAAGGGATAGAGGTTGACCACCACCATATCAATGGCCTGGATGTGCTGGCGGGTGATTTCTGCAAAATGCTCCGGCGTTTCTTTAGCCAGGATCCCAGCATGGATAACCGGATGAAGGGTTTTGACACGCCCATCAAGCATTTCCGGAAAGCCGGTGACATCCTCTACAGCCTTGACTTCAAGGCCTGCTTCAAGTAGGGTCCGGTAGGTTCCACCGGTAGAGAGCAAGGAAAAGCCATTGCGGATGAGCCCCTTGGCAAAGGGCACCAGGTTGGTCTTATCCGATACGGAGAGAAGTGCATAGGACATGAAATAACCCCTTTCTAATCCAGTATAGTTACTGATTGATCCTTAATTTTTATCTGGCCGCTGGCAATTTTACCAATGACCTCACTGTAGAGCCGGTGTTCTTCCGGTAAAATGCGGGCCGCCAGGCGGTCTTCATCGTCTCCCGGCAGGACCGGGACAACCCGTTGGGCAATAATGGCGCCACCATCTAAGATATCGTTGACCAGGTGGACCGTACAGCCGCTGACCTTTACCCCATATTCGACCGCCTGTCTTTGGGCGTGGAGGCCGGGAAAGGCGGGTAAAAGAGACGGGTGAATATTAATAATAGGTGCGGGGGCCTCTTGAATAAAAGTCTGGCTGAGGACCCGCATATAGCCGGCCAGGACAATTAAGTCACAGGGAACGGCCTTGATTTTTTCTAAAAGGGCCAGGTCAAACCGGACCCGGTCCGGGTAATCGGCTGCGACCAGGGCCGCCTGGGGAATACCCGCCGCCCGCGCCAGGTCTAGGGCCGGGGCATCTGCATGGTCGGATAAGACCAGCTGGATCTTGGCAGCCAGGTCTCCTCTGTCGATATGGTCTTGGATGGCCTTGAAATTAGACCCCCGGCCGGAGGCCAAAACCACCAGGTTGAGCCCGCTCACACGAGCACCACGCTTTGGTCACCGGCTACCACCCGACCGATTTCATAGTAGCGAACCCCACGACCGTCAAAGTCAGCCTTGACTTGGGCGGCTTCTTCAGCAGCTACGACCACTGCCAGGCCAATGCCCATGTTAAAGGTCCGCCACATATCGTCTTCGGGCACTTGGCCCTCTGCTGCCAACCAGTCAAAGATGGGCAGGCGGGGCCAGGCGTCCACCTTAATTTCTGCAGATAGGCCTTCCGGCAGGACCCGGGGCACATTTTCGACCAAGCCGCCCCCGGTAATATGGGCCATGGCGTGAATGACGCCAGGCTGGTCCTTTAAGATGGGGAGGACATCCTTGATATAAATCCGGGTTGGCCGCAGGAGGGCCTCACCCAGGGTTTCCCCCAGGGGTTCAATATAGTCTTCGGCTGTTTTGCCGGCCCGGTCAAAGGCAATTTTCCGGGCCAGAGAGTAGCCATTGGAGTGGAGGCCTGTAGAGGGCAGGCCCAGGATCAGGTCCCCTTCTTTGACAGCGCTCCCGTCTAAGAGGGCCTCTTTTTCAACAATCCCAACGGAGAAACCGGCGACATCATATTCACCGGTCTGGTAAAAGCCAGGCATTTCAGCTGTTTCACCGCCGATTAAGGCACAACCAGCCTGGACACAGCCTTCGGCAATGCCGGCCACCACTTCGGCCAGTTGGTCAGGGTCTAGCTGGCCAACGGCCACATAGTCTAAGAAAAAGAGGGGTTCCGCCCCCGCCACTAAAATATCATTCACGCACATAGCCACCGCATCAATACCGATGGTGTCGTGCTTACCACACATAAAGGCTACTTTTAACTTGGTCCCAATGCCATCGGTCCCGCTGACCAGGACCGGGTTTTCATAGCCCTGGGGGACTTGGAAAAGGCCCCCGAAGCCGCCTAGGCCACCGAGGACTTCAGGGCGTTTGGTCCGGGCCACCAGGGGCTTAATCTTATCAACCGCTTCATTCCCTTTATTGATGTCTACACCCGCATCGCGGTAGGTCATGGTTTTCTTCATATTTATTCTCCTTCTGCAGGGATACCAAGGTGGTAGGCCCCACCGATACACGCATCACAGAATCGCGGCTCGCCACCTAAGGCTTCTAGGAGCCCTTTTGAGCTGAGGAAGTGGAGGCTGTCGGCGCCGATATATTCGCGCATGCCTTCCAGGTCCATTTTAGCGGCAATCAGCCGGTCTCGTTCAGCGGTGTCAATGCCGTAATAACAAGGGTTGACCACCGGCGGGCAGGTGACCAGGAAGTGGACTTCCTTAGCGCCCCGCTCCTTGAGCAAGGCCACCAGCCGCTTACTGGTGGTCCCCCGTACAATGCTATCGTCGACGACAGCAATCCGCCGACCTTCTAATTCTTCCCGGATGGGGTTTAACTTTAGCTTGACCAGTTGCTCCCGCATTTCCTGGGTCGGGGCAATGAAGGTCCGGCCGGTATAACGGTTTTTCAGGATGCCCGGGGTGAATTCAATCCCGCTCTCTTCAGCAAAACCGATGGCCGCACTGGTACCGGAATCCGGCACCGGGATAACCACGTCTACATCCAGGTCATCCTTAATTTCTCGGGCTAGAATCGCCCCCATCCGCCGCCGGGACAGGTTGACATTGATCCCATCAATGGTTGAGTCCGGTCGGGCAAAGTAGACGTATTCAAAGGCGCAGTGGGCCGGCTGGGGCGGGTTCGCTAAGTCACGGCTGTGGATGCCGTCCGCATCGATGGTGAGGGTTTCACCGGGACGGACATCCCGGATAAAGGTAGCCCCGATGGTGTCTAGGGCACAGGTTTCAGAGGCCACGCAGTAGCCTTCCGGCAGCTTACCGATACAAAGAGGCCGGTTGCCGTAGGGGTCGCGGGCGGCATAAATAGTATCCTGGTTCATGGCCACCAGGGCATAGGACCCCTGGAGGTCCGCCATGGCCTGGCTGATGGACACATCTAAAGACCCGTGGCCATACCGGGCCAGAAGGTTGCAGACCAACTCGGCGTCGGTGGTCGTTTGAAAGACAGACCCGCTCTGGGCCAGCCAGTTGCGGAGTTTACCTGTATTGGTCAAAGACCCGTTCATGGCCAGGGCCACATCCCCTTGGAGGTAGTGGGCAACGATGGGCTGGATATTGATATCCGCATTGCCGTCGCTATTGGAATAACGAACATGGCCAATCCCACAAGACCCAGTGAGCTTAGCTAGAATGTCTTCATCAAAGACTTCCGTTACCAGACCCTGAGACTTGTAAAATTCGATTTTTTTATGGTTTGAGCTGGCAATCCCGCAGGCTTCCTGACCCCGGTGCTGGAGGGCAAAAAGCCCATAATAGCATCTTGAAGCCACCTCTTTATTTTTGGTATAGATGGCGAATACGCCACATTCTTCGTGAAACCCGTCTGCCGCAATAACTGCCATAATGTCCTTCCCTTCTAGTGCTTGTGTGCCTGATCGATGCCTTACTGGTCTAAAGCCTGGAGCCGGCGCCACACTTCGACGTAGGCTTCGGCAACCCCGCCCAAATCGCGGCGGAACCGGTCTTTATCCAGTTTTTCACGTGTATCCTTATCCCAGAGCCGACAGGTATCCGGTGAAATTTCGTCAGCCAGGATAATGGTCCCATCCGGGGTCCGGCCAAACTCCAACTTAAAGTCCACCAAGATAAGGTTAGCCTCATCCAGCCACTGGCTGAGGAAGTCATTGATTTTGAAGGCTTCACTAATGATCGTATCAATTTCTTCTTTCGTCGCCACCCCAAGGGCCTGGGCATGGTAACGGTTGATGAGGGGGTCGCCCAGGTCGTCATCCTTATAGGAGAACTCGATGATGGGCGTCTTGGCAACCAGGCCTTCTTCCAGGCCTAGGCGCTTGGCCATGGACCCGGCGATGATATTGCGGACAATGACTTCAAGCTTGATGATTTCGACCCGTTTGACCAATTGGTGGTCATCATCCACCACTTGGACCAGGTGGTTTTTGACCCCTTGGTCAGCCAGGCGTTTAAAGAACCAGCCTGAAATTTTATTGTTCAGGACCCCCTTGTGGTCGATGGTGCCTCTTTTCTCCCCGTTGAAAGCGGTCGCATCATCCTTGTAGGCCACCATGTAAAGCTGGTCATCATCTGTTTTAAATACACGTTTTGCTTTACCTTCGTAAAGTTGATCAAGCACTTTCATTAAATAGACTCCCTTTCTTAGTCCATTAAGCCGGCGCGACGGAAAATATAATCGACTCGTTTGGTGTGGTAGCTGTAGTCAAAGATATCATCCAGAGTTTGGTCATCTAAGTGAGCGGTGATCCGGTCATCTGCCTTAACCAGGTCATGGAAGGAGGTTTGCTCATCCCAGGCCCGCATGGCATTTTCCTGGACCCAGGGATAGGCCGTATCCCGGGCCACGCCTTTTTCAACCAGGGCCAGGAGGACCCGTTGGGAGAAGATGAGCCCATGGGTTTTTTCGACATTCTGCATCATTTGCTCTTCACGGACGACCAGGTTTTCAGCCACATTGGTGAAAACGCCCAGGATATAGTAGAGCAGGGCGGTAGAGTCCGGCATGATGATCCGTTCTACAGAAGAGTGGGAAATGTCCCGCTCGTGCCAGGTCACGCAGTTTTCAGCGGCCGGGAGGACATTGCTCCGGACAATCCGGGCCAGGCCGCAAACCCGTTCACAGTGAATGGGATTCCGCTTGTGGGGCATGGCGGAAGACCCCTTCTGCCCCTTGGCAAAGGCCTCTTGGACTTCAGCCACTTCTGTCCGCTGGAGGTTACGGATTTCTGTTGCGAATTTTTCTAAGGAGGTGGCGATATTGGCCAGGGCCATCATAAATTCCAGGTGGTGGTCCCGCTGGATAATTTGAGTGGATACCGGTTCCGGAGTTAAGGAAAGATGGTCGCAGACATAAGTCTCAATGGCCGGGTCAATGTTGGCAAAGGTCCCGACGGCCCCTGAAATAGCCCCAACGCTGATATTCTCAATGGCTCCTTCCAACCGGTCTTTCTGCCGGCACATTTCGGTATACCACATGGCCAGCTTCAGGCCGAAGGTCACCGGTTCTGCATGGACACCATGGGTCCGGCCCATGGCCAGGGTATCCTTGTAGCGAATAGCCTGTTTTTTGAGAACCGCAATAAGCTGGTTGACCCGGTCTAAAATGAGCTCACCGGCTTGACGAATTTGCACGGAAAAGCTCGTGTCCAGGACATCAGAGGAGGTCATTCCCAGGTGGATGTACTTGCCATCCTCACCAACGTATTCGGCCATGCAGGAGACAAAGGCGATGACGTCATGCTTGGTCACCCGTTCAATTTCCTTAATCCGGTCGACGTCGAAATTGGCCTTTTCGCGGATATTGCGAGCGGCTTCTTTGGGAATTTCCCCAATTTCCGCCATGGCCTCAGAGGCTAAGATTTCCACTTCCATCATGATGGAAAATTTATTGGCATCGGACCAAATAGCCTGCATTTCCGGTTGGCTGTAGCGATCGATCATCTTATTTCTCCTCTTTCATCTCGCGCAAGGCATCCTGCAGCTTGGCATCCTTTTGGGCAACACCGGCGGCCATATCTTCCTTATATTGGACCAGTTTTTGCTGCAGGTCGGCATCTGCCAGAGCCAGCATTTCTGCGGCCAGGATAGCGGCATTTTTAGCCCCGTCAATGCCGACGGTCGCCACCGGAATGCCGGAAGGCATCTGCACAATTGCGTAAAGAGCATCTACCCCATTTAAGGCCGTGGCGTTAATGGGCACGCCAATGACCGGTAAGGTGGTTTTAGCCGCTAACACGCCGGGTAAGTGGGCAGCTGCGCCGGCACCGGCGATGATGACCCGCATCCCCTTTTTGACAGCTTCAGCGGAAAATTTGAGCGCCTTTTCCGGGCTGCGGTGGGCACTGGCCACCAACATTTCATAAGGAATCCCGAATTCATCCAACTGGAGGGCTGCTTTTTTCATGATTTTAAAATCAGAATCGCTGCCCATCACAATACCAACTAAGGGTGGAGTGTTTGCTTGCATAGGTATAGACCCCTTTCTTTGACATACAACAAAAGCCCAAGCGGGTAGGTTTTCTATGGTCAATGGTCATAGGAAACCTACCCGCCTGGGCTTTTATCCCTTCGGTGTAGCACAAACTTGTGCCCATACCACTTGGTTAGCCAGGCTACCCTAGGTATGCTTTCCCGTGCTAATGGCATATAAAATATATCCAAACGACGGCTTTTATTATTCAACTGTTTGTAGTGTAGCACAGCCTTTTGACAAGGTCAATACAGCAAGTGGTTAAAAGGCGTTTTCATAGTGTTCAAGCCTCAGGCGCCCGTCGGCCTCCTCATAGCAGGCAATCACATCAAAGCGACAAGCATCGTCGCAGGGGTGGGCCAGTAACCAGGCCTGGGCCGTATGACGGATTTTGGCCTGTTTCCGCCTATCGACCGTTTCCTCCGGCCGGACCATGGCCCCATACTTCCGCGCCCGGACCTCGGTAAAGACCAGGGTATCCTGCCGGCGGCTGATGATATCAAGCTCCCCGTCCCGAATGGCGTAATTCCGCCTGATGATCTTGTGGCCCTTCTTTTTCAAGAGCCGGACCGCCGCCTCTTCTGCTGCCTGGCCGAAGTCCTGCCGGGACTTATGCCTTTTTAAGCCAGGCATCCACCGCATCGGAAATCACCCGGCCATCAGCCAAGCCCTTTAAGGCCCCCATGGCCTTGCCCATGAGCATGCCCTTGTTGGCCTCTTGAGGCGACAAGTCGGCAAAAAGAGCGTCTATTTTAGCCTGGACTTCTTCAGCCGTCAATTGTTCCGGTAAGAAGCCCTTTAAGATGTCAATTTCCTTGGCCATTTCTTCTTGCTTGTCCGGACGGGAAGCCGCGAGGTCATAGGCCTCCTGGGCCTTTTTCAAGGCCTTCTGCACCACCGACTGGCATTCTTCTTCAGATAAATCCTGACCCTTTTCTTTCATCTTATAGGTCATGTCGGACATCAGACCTGTGATGACCTTATTTTTAAAGGTATCCTTATTTTTTAAGGCCTGCATTTTTTCTCGTCGATAATCTTCGTACAGCATATAGCCTCCAATTTATTCTGGTATATTTTCCGGGTTGATAACCGCCTTGCTTTTATTCCGTCTCAGAGCATAAAAGCTAAAGACCAAGGCCCCAAAGAGCATGGGTATCCCTGCGAAAAGCGGGTTTAATAAGATCAGTCCAAAGAGCAGGAAGGGGGGAATCAGGCGGGTCACATGCACCTGCCTGCCCAGGCCGTGGCAATCCGGGCAGAGGCCCTCGGCATGTTGCTGCCGCATCTTCTCCCCGGTGGCCGCCCCCTGGCCATCACAGATCGGGCACTTCCGGTGGGTCACATAGCTTTCCATCACCGTCCGCACCTGCCGGCTCAAGCCCTGGCAGACCGGGCAGTCGACCTCTGTCACCTGGCCATTGGTCAAAAGCTGCCGCACCTGCCCCTGGTGGCAGGAGGGGTTATCGCAAGGGGTTTCTTTTAAATGCTCAATCTCTTCAGTCACTTCAATAATACCGGACCCCTTGCAGCGGGGGCAGGGACTGATGGTATCATCACTTATATTAGCCGGCAGCGCACCGGCGCCCTCACACGTCTGACAAGGGGTAACCGCCCCTCGAAACCAATCAATAATACGGCCCATACCTGCCTCCTTACACTAGAATTGCAACTGTACCGGCGACCATGAGAACAAGGGCCGCCAACAGGAAAATCCGTTCTTTTTTTACCTCTGCCAGGACACCCTTCCCTTGGCAGTAATCACAGGGAATCGTCACACAATCAACATCGCCGGTCTGACAGCAATCGACACAACCGGCGCCTTGACAAACGGGGCAGGCGGTTCTGTCTACAAAAAAACCGCTCTTCACCCTTGCCTTGTCACTCATAATATCCCACCGTTCCAATGATTAGTCAATTTACATCTAAGGCCATTTTATCACAAGAGCTAAGACCGCTCAAGCAAAGAGGACTTATAAATATCTTGCATTTTCTCGCCCAGTCTGCTAGTATATTAAAGTATGATATATTGGCAAAGGAGGTATTCCCATGGCAAGAAGTTGTGACATCTGCGGCAAAGGCGTGACCACCGGCATGCGCGTAAGCCACTCTCATATTCGCAATAAAAGAACCTGGCGCCCGAATATCCAAACGGTCCGCACCGTGGTCAACGGCACGCCCAAGAAATTGAACGTGTGCACCCGCTGCCTCCGGTCTGGTAAAGTTCAACGCGCTAAAGCTGCGAACCAAGCCACTGAATCTAATGCTTAACTGACCCTACCCTTCTAAAACGTCTTGTTTTAGAAGGTTTTTTTATGCCCCCTTCCCTACAAGTCAACCCATTTAGTAAAATGAAAACCAGGGCGGATCCGAACCATTATCGGAGCCGCCCTGGTTTTCTTCTCTTATCGTTAAGGTCAATTAAGAAGCCATTAAACTAATCCAGCCATAGCCCAATCCGGCGATGAAAATAATTTCAACGACAGAAACAAGGAAGCCTGTTTTCCACCATTCCTTTTGACTCATGTAGCCAGCGGCATAATAAATAGAAGCCGTACCTGTGCCGTAATGGGTCGTCCCCGGTGAAACACAGGTCAATAAAGCGAAAACCATCCCTACCACTATCGCATCAAAGCCCATAGCAACCAAGATACCTACAAAGGGTAAGAAGAAGGCCTGCAGGTGGACAAATAAACTGCTGAGTAAGTAATGGACATAGTAGTAGGCCAGGACCAGGACGATGTAAACGAAGAGGGGCGACTGACCGGCCAAGGGCCTTTGGACAAGGCCCACCATCCAATCAATGACACCACTTTCATTTAAATAAGCGGTGATTGCAATCAGGGGGGCCAACCACAATAAAATATCCCAGGCCTTTTGCTCCTGGACAACATCTTGATACGAAATAATTTCCGTCAACAGCAAGGCCACAACCCCCATTAAGGCCACGATAGTCGCATGAAGATTGATCTTATTACCAACAGCCCAAAGGATGATCATGGCCAAAAAGATAACTGTCATGATCCCTTCTTTCCGGCTTATCCGCCCCATTTTGGCCAACTCCGTCCGGGCAAAATCCGGGGCAATCCGTCTTTCTTCCCGAGTCATTTGCGGGCGGTTTAGGAAGTAGATGAGCCAGGGTACAAGCAGAAGGGTTAAAAGAATCGGTACAGCTGCATAAACAAACCAGTCCGTCCAAGTAATGGAGATATCAAAACTTTTGCCCAACATTTCTGTCGCCAGAGGGTTGGTGGACATAGCCGTTAAGAAGAGCGCCCCGATAATCAAATTCAACTGAAAACTGGCCATAAAAAGAAAGGCCCCTATTTTCTTCTCGGTCCCCTTCTCAGGTGATGACCCCATGGCTTCGGCCAAGGCCTTCGTTACTGGATACAAGATGCCAGCCCCCCGAGCATTGGTATTGGGCACAAAGGGGGCAATAATAAAATCACAGGCACTGATGGCGTAAACCAAGCCTATAGGATGGTGACCAAAGCGTCCAATTAAGAGATAAGCCAGCCGATAGCCCAGAGAGGTGTTTCTAAAACCGATGGCCGCAAAAAAAGCAAAGAGGACCAGCCAAACAGCCGGATTGGCGAAGCCGGTTAGAAGGGTCTCGAGAGGCATGGCCCCAGTCACCAGAAGGCCCCCAATTAAAATGAGAGCCAATTCACCTATACCGCCTGCTGAAAATAAACAAGCCAGGACAAAGCCTACAAACAAGGCAAAGGCCCGCCAGCCCTCGGGCGTTACCCCTTCCGGTGTAGGTACAAGGACTATCCCCAAGCAAATAAGGGCTGCAAGGCCCAGTCGTTTAAATTGAATACCTTTCATCTCTCACCTGCTTACAATAAATAGTCACAGTAGCCATGCTAAAAAGGGTGTCATCTTCAACCAAGCGGTTCTCCACCTGCCACACTTGAATTTTTCCACCCGCTTGCACCGGACGAGCATAGCACCGGCACCGGCTCCCTAAGGAAACAGGTCGTAAATGCTGAACCGTCATGGATAAACCGACGGCCTGCCTACCAGCCGGCAAGGACAGGGTGGCCCCCATGGAAGCCCCCTGTTCTGCTATAGCTGCTGATAGGCCTCCATGCAAGATGCCATGAATTTGTGTCATAGGCTCGGTTACGATCCATTCTTGAATCGTCAAAGAGCGGCTCTTTTCTACAAAAGTCACGCCAAGGCTATCTAAAATACCCATACCTACCGGCCCCCTTCTTGAACGACCGGGCCATGACGGCCCTCTCTCAACCGCTGCTTTTGGACTTTTCCGATGGATGTTTTTGGAAGGTCTGCTAAAAAAACAAAGTGCTTTGGCACCTTATAAGCGGCCAAATACTGCCGGCAATACGCCTGTAGGGCTGCAGGTGATGGCAAGGGTCTTTGAGGGTTCGCCGCTACCAGGTAGGCTTCCGGCACCTGACCCCAGCGAGCATCTTCTCGCCCAATCACGGCACACTCGCGAATATCAGGATGGCGGGCCAGGCATTGTTCAACCTCTGCCGGATAGATATTTTCCCCACCGGAAATAATCAAGTCTGTCAACCGACTTTTCACATAAAGATAGCCTTCTTCATCTAAACAACCGATATCCCCGGTCTTATACCAACCGTCACTTGTAAAGGCCCGACGGTAGGCGGCTTCATTATTTAAGTAACCTCGGCATAGGGCCGGCGATTGGATTTGTATTTCACCAACCGTTCCCGGTGGATAGCTGCCATCATCAATACGGAGTCGGTTCGGGAAAAGGGCCTGACCCGACGAGGCTGGTTTAATCGCTGTATCCGCCAGGCCGGTGGCAACAATTTGTGAACAGGTTTCCGTCATCCCAAAGGACCGGATCACTGCAATCCCTAGGTCGGCACACTGGGACAGGAGCCCTTCGTCAAAAAAACCGCCGCCTAAGAGCATATAGCGGAAAGAAGGCGGATACCGCCTATCCCCTAAATCATCGAGCAGGGCCTTCAGGGTATAAGCCACCACGGAAATAATCGTCCCCCGCCCAGCACATAAAGACCGGTTAACCGCAGCTGCATCAAACCGTGGGAACAAATAAACCGGGCAGCCATACACCAAGCTCCGCACTAAAATCGACAAACCGCTCACATGAAAGAGCGGGGTCACGCAAACCCAGCCATCCCCCGGCACCAAACCAGCATTTAAACCCCCGGCCAAGGCCGACCACAAGTGGTTATTATAAGTCTGCAAGACTCCTTTAGGGCGACCGGTTGTGCCAGATGTATATAAAACACTCATCACCCGGTCCCCTCGCCAAGGCATCTGTCTTCCCGGAATGACAGGCAAGGTCCGACTTGCCTGCAAAAGGACCCTTAAAGAGGCAACTTGCAAGTCGCCCCCAGCTTCTGCAAGCAAGGCCTCCGCCTGGGCCTTGTATTCTTCTGCATAAAGCACGAGGACCGGTTTAGCATCTACCACTTGGTAGGCCAATTCTGGCAGGGAAAGCCGGGTATTTAAGAGGACCATCTCTATCCCCCCATCCATTAAGGCAGCAATGAGGATATAGAAGTCTGCCGAGTTATCCGCTAAAACGGCTACTCGTCTGGATTTTTTATCACTGACCGAATACAAACGGTCATCTAAAACGACACCTAGCCTGTGAGCCTCCTTATAGAGGTCTGCAAAGGTCCATTGCTGACCTTCAAAGTCCAGGGCCAGCGTATGCGGTGAAAGCAAGGCACGCTTTTTTATCCAATTTTCATCGGGCATGGGGCCTCCTTAAGGAAACTTGGGAAAGTCGTCGAAATTCGGATCTCTTTTTTCCAAGAAAGCATTCTTTCCCTCTTTGCCCTCATCGGTAGTATAATAAAGCATCGTGCAATCACCACCCAGCTGCTGCAAGCCGGCTAAGCCATCTGTATCTGCATTCATAGAGGCCTTAATAAAGCGTAAGGCTGTTGGGGACATCATGAGGATACGCTCGCACCAGGCGAGGGTCACTTCTTCCACTTCAGCCAAGGGGGCCACAGTATTCACCCAGCCCATGGCATAGGCTTCTTCAGCTGTGTATTGACGACACATGAACCAGACTTCTTTAGCCCGTTTATGGCCAATCACCCGGGCCAAGTAGCCGGATCCGTAGCCGGCATCAAAAGACCCCACTTTAGGGCCGGTCTGGCCAAAGCGGGCATTATCCGCAGCAATCGTAATATCACAAACCAGTTGAAGGATATTACCACCCCCTATAGACCAGCCCTTAACCATGGCCACCACCGGCTTGGGTAAAATCCGAATGAGCCGCTGCAAGTCTAAAACATTTAACCGGGCAATCCCATCTTGGCCAACATAACCCCCATGGCCACGGACCTTCTGGTCGCCCCCGGAACAAAAGGCCTTGTCACCGGCACCGGTTAAAATCACTAGGCCAATACCTGCATCATCCCGGCAGATGGTCAAAGCATCAATCATTTCTTGTACTGTCAAGGGGGTAAAAGCATTATGGACCTCAGGCCGGTTGATGGTTATTTTAGCTATTTTACCGGACCGTTCAAAAATAATCTCTTCGTACGACTTAACTACTTCCCATTGATAAGCCATGTCTTCACACCTTTCCTGCTTTCAAAAAGCTTAGAATAACTTTCCTTATTTTACCATCCTATAGAATCAAATACCAGCCTCTCACTGTATATTTGAGATTTTTTTCACTTATCAGCTTATCCCGGAAAAGGTCATAATAAGGCCCCGGTGGTCGGTCTTTCTTATCCGACCACCGGGGCCTTATTCATTTGATAGCCTGTCTTATGATTTATCTTCCTCTGGCGATTTGAAATGCTCGGTCTCCGGGCTGACCATGAGGTCGTTTATAGGATTTACCACAACCTGCCAGTCTTCCCTAGCCATGGTCTTTCCTTCTCCACTGCCGAAAAAGGTTTCTGCCTCCGCTTGGACTTGCTGCCAACCGGCAAAGAACTTTTTCCACCAAGTCCGCATGGTGGCCAGTTGGTTTTTTAAGGCAACTGTTTCTGCTTCCTTGGCAGCCAATTGGGCCTGCAGGTCAGCCACTTGGCCATCTGGGCTGCCTTCACCATCGGCCGGGTGGTCACCAGGGTCATGACCGCCGGTCCCGGCCCCTTCCAGGGCATTTTTAACCGCCTCAATTAAGCCCTTGGAGGTGTAGGTGGCACCCGTAACGGTATCGACATCCACCTTTTGCTGGTCAATCATGGCCGCCCGGATGTCTTTAAAGGGACGGCGGCGGTAATCCCGGCTTTCCTTATTTTTGGTAATGGCGATTTTTTCCAGCCGGCCACTCGAAATGGTAACGTCCACTTCAATGGCCGTCCGATCTCCATTTAAGGCCGCAAACTTCTCGGGCTCTTCTTCCGCCATACTTCCCGGGCCGGTGGATCCATGGTAGCCATAGCCCTTGCCATGGTAGGTCCCGTCCGGAATCTTGCTGATGTCCAGACCCGGTTTAGCCCCCCCGCTGCCCTGCCCGGCTTCTAGCTCGTGGATTTTGGCCTTTAGGGCCTTGATTTCTTCAGCGTGTTTTTTCTTTAAGGCCTCAATCAGGGCCCCGCTGTCCCCACCGCTGCCGGCAAAGGAGGCCTTCATGGCCTGACGGACAGCGTTTTTGATGGCATTAGAGGTAATGGTCGCTCCGGAGAAGGTATCGACCCCCTTAATGGTCTGCTTGCTTATAATCTGGGGTACCACATGGTCCCAGGCATCTGAATAGTAGGGCTCGGTCTCACCGTTCCTATCTAAGACTGTGATCTCCACGATTTTTTTGTCCTTTACGGTAATAGACAACTTGAGTTCATTATTACCGCCATCGCTGTAACCTTTGGCGCTGCCGATAAAGGTACCATCGTGGAGCTGGCCATCTCCCAGCGAGTCTTCCAGCTGCTTATTCAGGGCCTCGACCTCTTCCTTGAGCCGCTTATTTTCTTCTTCCAAGGCCGGGCTGACCCCCGGGTCTTCACTGCCGGCAGCTAGGCCGGCAGACTGGCGTAGGGCCCGGACGGTGGCCTTGAGGATGGCCTTGGATGAAAAAGTAGCCCCGGAAACGGTGTCGACACCGGTCGTAGACCCCTTACTTAAAATGGCGTCCACAACCGCTTCTGCCTGGTCAAAGTATTCCCTGTCCTCATTATGGTCAGTGACCCGCAAGCCGGTTAACTTTTGACCGCTAACACTGGCTTCAACAGTCACAGCACTCTTATAGCCTTGGGCGGTCCCGGTAAAGGTCCCGTCCTTCCAATTGGTGGCCGGGGGCTCACCCTCACCGGACAGGTCGGCCTGTTTCAGGCGTTCATTTTCTTCCTTTAATTTTTTAAGGGTTAGTTCAAATTCTTTCTTGGCCTGGGCCATGGCCCCGCTGGTATCACCAGTTTGACCGGCCTGGGCCAGGGCCATGTTGGTGGCGTTAATGAGACCAAAGGAGGAAAAGGTCGCCCCCGAAATGGTATCCACCCCAGCAGTCCCCCCTTTTTTAACCATCTGGTCCAGGAGGGGCAGGGCCATAGCCAGGTATTCCTTGTCATCATCACTGTCAACCAACTTGACCTGGACCAACTTGCCATCCTTGACCAGCGCTTGGACAGTGGTCTTCAGGTTGTAACCCTTGGCTGACCCCTCATAAGTGCCGTCTTTCAGTTGGGCCGGCACCAAGCCGCCCAGCTTTTCCTTCTGCAGGGTGGCCAACTGGTCTTTTAAGCGCTGGTTTTCTTCCTTTAACCGGTCAGCGGCGGGATTTTTACCTGCCCCAGCGGCTGATTGACTGGATGAAGGGCCGCCACTGGCCTGGGCCAGGGCGTCATTGACGGCATTTAAGAGGCCATTGGAAGAAAAAGTGGCCCCGGAAACGGCATCAATGCCGGCTGTGCCCTTTTGCCCGACGACTCGGTCTAAGATGGCTAGAGCATTATTGATATAGGGCGGGTCTTCATTGCCGGACACCATCCGGGCCGAGCTGATGACCCCACCGCTAATGACCACTTCCACGCCAATACTCCCGGCATAGCCCTGGCCATAGCCAACATAGGTTCCATCCTTTAAGCTGTCAAAGGTCTTACCGCTGGCAGGTGTCGGCGCCGCAGCGCCGCCCTGGCGATGACCGCCTCGGGCCGCCGAAGCCGTTTTTTTCGCCGGTGCACCACCGGCCTTAGAAAGGGCATCGGTAGCTGCTTCTATGATGGCCCGGCTGGTCAGGGTGGCTCCACTGATGGTGTCCACCTCAAGGGACCCCTTGGCCAAGATGGCCTGGATAACCCCAGCCCCCTTTTCATAGTAGCCCGGCGTTTCCGTATGACTTAACACTTTTAAATCAACGATTTTATTATCCTTAACAGTCACCTCGACCGTCACCAAGCCGGAATAGCCTTCGGCTCTCCCGGTATAGGTCCCATCCTTGAGGTTTCCCATCTTAGCCCGGTTGACTAAGCCTTTAGGGGCTTCTTCTTTTGAGCGGTCAGGTCGGACCCGGCTTTGCGTCGTCTCTGACTCATCAGCGCCACCGGCAGACCCCATGGCATAGCCGGTCGTCAGGCTGGTGAGCATGGACAGAGTGAGGATGATACTGATAAAGCTCTTATTCATTCCACCGCCTCCTTTACTTTTTCGCCTTGGCCAGGGCTGCATCGGTCGCATCCAAGAAGCCGCAGGAGCTAAAGGTAGCCCCACTAATGGTATCTACCTTGGTCGACTGGTCTTCCAGCACCTTGGCAATGAGGGGTTCAATCTTGGCCAGGTATTCCTGGTCATCACCGGTTTCAGCAATTTCCGCCTGGCCAATCCAACCGTTGACAACTTTCACCTTGACGGTCATGTCTCCGTTATAGCCTTCCGCCGTTCCGCTATAGTCCCCATCCTTGTAGGGGCCCGGTTCACGATTTTCCACATCTGCAGAAAGACGGGAGGGCTCTGCCTGGACAATCTCCCCATGGGCCAGGATAGACCCACAGGAAATGCCAATCGCCAGGCAGGTCAATAAAGCTTTTTTTCTAGGACCGATCATGGATACCTCCCTTCGTCTTTAAAGCAACCACTACAATCCCTATCGCCTCCCTGGCCCGCTTTTGAAAGCGTAATATTAGGTAGGCTACAAACAAAAGCGTATACAGGCAGCTGGCAAAAATATAGGTATTTTCCGGATGGAGAGCATAGGCCAGCATGACATGCAGGTAAACAAAGGCATAAAAGAGATAGGCATGCCTTTGAATATTCTTCCACCGCTTCCCCTTCAGCTTTTTCCGCACCCTTGGAAAGGACGTCACCCACAGGGGGATAAAAATGACCCCAGCATAAAGGCCCAAAAGGACCATCATGGTAAAGGTCCAAAAGGCCATGCCCTCCATGGCCTTAAACCGATCCAGGTGCAGTAGGGTATCAATGACATAGTGAAAGAGGTGGGGCAGTAGGACAATCCCCCCTAGGATGGACAGTTCGCCCCGGGTCCGCATGATATTTTTTCGCAGGTCCCAGTGCCGGGGCAGGACGGCCCCAAACATGACCACGATGAAAAAGGCCGTGCCCAGGGTGCCGTTATCGCACACCGCCAGGATATGCCCGACCCCGGCCCCGGTTTTTAAGACCTTATCCTGGAGGGTCAAAAGGTAGGCCAGGCAGGCCGTAAAGGCAAAGACCGCCCCGGCCCCATAGAGGGGCCAGTTCAGCATCTGCATATGCTTACCGCCCAGCCGGGCCAGGCCCGCTGCAAAAATCAGAGAAATAAGTAGTTCCATGTAACCTCCCGTGGGCATCTCCCGGATACCTGCTCCACCTTGCTTTAGTCGCAGTTATCCAAGCTTTAAAAAACTGCAAAAGGATCTACAGGCCCGACAGGCGCCGGGTCTGTAGACCTCTTTTTAACTGAAAGGCTTATAGTCAATCCTTTTCCAACAGATAACCCGCTTAAAGCTGGGCCTCTCCTTCAACAAAATTCAAGTAGTAGTCAGCATAAGGGATATTGACATACCGGCCCTGTTTATCAAAGGGTAGATTTCTAAAGTTAAAATTCATCTGCCCAGCATAATCCTTCCTTTCTTGAGGAACGGTAACGGCCCGGTCGCCAGTTGCTTCAATAAAGTAGGTTTTCTGTTTTTTATCGGTATAGTTGGCCCGCAGTTCAATCTTTTTCCCCACAAGGGCGTCCAAATCTGCCTTGGGCACCGGAATGGTAAACCTAAAATTATCCGTCTGCTCAGGGGTTGGCCGGAAGAGGGGCTTCCAGTCTTCCTCACCCTGTACGCGGTAGTCCAGACTGGATAAGACCAGCTTCTCATTTCGAGCAATGTTCAATTTAATATAGGCCTTGGCGCCGGAAGCCTCATGTAAGAAGGTTACTTCCAGTCCCCCCATGACATCATGGCCGACATTTGCTTCCGTCAAAGGCATACCGTCTTTAATCGGCAGGTTAGTGTCTGTTCTTAAGACCTTAATGCCATTAGCAGCGAAATCAGCTCCTTGAATGACCTCTGAACCACCGTCCTGTTTTTCTACAGTAACCTGGTAATCAGAAAAGTCAAAGGGGTCCCCTTGCACATAGCCACCAGCAATATACTTAGAGGCCTTGTCGTTAAAGACGACCCGGTCACCGGTCACCTTAATGCCGCGGACATCATTTTCGCCATTGGCCTTCTGCAGGGCATCTACAATGGCATTGGCCGTCCCCCGAGCCGTCCAGGTGGCACTCGTGGTCGTATCAAAACTCGCCAGCTTAACCCGGTCATAATGAGCTGCTTCCAGCTTAGGCAAAATAGCCTTTCCTATTGCATCATAGGCCGTGATAATCCCCGGCACCCGGCTGAGGCCTCTTGGTGCTATAGAGGGATCATTAAAGAAGTGGTTCATGGCTTCCCGGTAAGCTTCGTCTGTGTACTGCTGCTTACCGGCGTAATTATAGACCCCTTGGACCAAATCGAGCTTCATATTCAGTTGGGCGGCTACACTTTGCGGGTCCTGGTTGGCAATAATGGAACTGATAACCCCATCAAAGCCCTTCTGTTCAAATTCACCACCATCATCAATTTTTACGCCTTTAATGGTTTTTTCAACATTTTTGATTTTACCGTCAGCTACGGTGACGGTTACATCAATCATCTTTTGGTAGCCCTTAGCAGACCCCTGCCATTGGCCATTCGCATAGCTTTGGTTCGCATCTAAGGCTTTTATTTCTGCAATGGGTTTAATCCGCAAGTCGCTAAAATCATCAACCTGCGTCTTCACATCAACAAGCAGGTCTACCTCTTTCTCGCTGTTGTCTGAAAATCGAATGGTGACTGAAATCGTCTGTTGACCAACTTCTGTAAAGGTATGGCTCTGCGGCTTGATGATTTCAGCATCATCTAAGCTATCGAAGCAACCGGCAATATCTTGGGCCGTTAAGGCCTTACCCAGTGGCCAATCCAGGGCCCTGGGCAGCTCTTCAAATTCATCTGCCTCGGTAGGAGCAGCCAATGATTTGACAAAGGCTTCCCCTTTTTTATAGGCGTCTTGGGCCTGGGCCAGGTAGAGGGCCAGGACATCACCCTCTGCACTTGGGTCTTTCATCATTTTGTGCATGATGTCTTTTTGACTGTTTAAGGTGGCCCGCTGGCTTTCAGCCGCTTCACTAACATTTTCCTCAGGGATCTTTGCGGCCAGGTCCTCCAGCTGGACGGACAGGCTTCTCATCTTCCCTTGGTAATATTCACGGAAGGTTACCATGGCCTGGTCTATTTGGTCTTTTGCCCTGCTAATGCTTGCAGCATTAGCCCCTTCATCATCTGCAACCTTTTGAGACGCAGTGTAGGCATCCTGTAAGGGGGTTAAGGCTTTTTCATCATATTGGATGGTGACGCCACCCTTAGCGGTATTATTGGCATCTAACCATTTTTTAGCCTTGGTCAGGCTGGCTTTAAGGGCTGTCTTATCTGCTTTTTCTTGTGGAGCTAAGCTTTTGACATAGGCTTCGGCCGCTTCGTAGATCGGTTTAGCTTGTTCTAGGAAGGTTGCTAAACCTGGAGCGCCCATCGCTTTATTCTTGCTGTACTTCAAGAGAAGATCTCGACGCCCTTCTACTTTTTCACGGTGAGCGGTCGCTTCACCGTTAAAGGGATCATTAGGAATTTTAGCCAGGAGGGCGTCCATTTTACCGGCATAGGCCTTGAGTTTCTCTCTGTAGCTAGCCTTAGCTGCTTCCATGGCTTGGTCGAGACTTTCTTTTGCAGCATCTACTGTAGCCTTATCAGCCTTAAGATCATCTACTGTTCCCTTGGCACTTGTATACGCCTCTTTTAGCGGGGTGACAACATCTTCGGAAAGCTTGTTGCTATCAATCCACTCTTTAGCAGTGGCTAGGCTTTCCTTTAACCCCTTTCGCTCTTCTGGGCTAGCCGGTGTAGCAGCGTGTTTTTCAACATAGGCTTGGGCCTTTTTGTAGGTCGTTTGCCCTTGGGCGAGGCCCATGGCCAGTTGGGCGGCGTCCAGGTTTTTATTATTGGCCAATTTACGGAGCAGGGCACTCCGGCCATTTATCTCGGAAATCAGATCGGTAACTTCATTGCTCTGATCGTCTGGGGTGATTTTACTGACGATGGTATCCAGGTCATTGGCCAGTTGGAGAACCTTGCCTTTGTAGCTTTCCCGAGCGGTTTCCAGGGCCTGATCTACTTTTTCTTTGGCGGCATCTACAGCGGCTTTATCGGCTTTTTGGTTATCTGCTGTTTCTTTGGCAGCTGTGTAGACGGTTTGTAAGGGGGTCTTGACTTCCTGGGATACCTGTTGGCTGTCCAGGATGCCTTTGGCCTTTTTCAGGCTTTCGTTTAACCCCTTCCGCTCTTCTTTGGTGGCCGGTGTAGCAGCGTGCTTTTCAACATAGGCTTGGGCCTTTTTGTAGGTCGTTTGCCCTTGGGCGAGGCCCATGGCCAGTTGGGCGGCGTCCAGGTTTTTATTATTGGCCAATTTACGGAGCAGGGCACTCCGGCCATTTATCTCGGAAATCAGATCGGTAACTTCATTGCTCTGATCGTCTGGGGTGATTTTACTGACGATGGTATCCAGGTCATTGGCCAGTTGGAGAACCTTGCCTTTGTAGCTTTCCCGAGCGGTTTCCAGGGCCTGATCTACTTTTTCTTTGGCGGCATCTACAGCGGCTTTATCGGCTTTTTGGTTATCTGCTGTTTCTTTGGCAGCTGTGTAGACGGTTTGTAAGGGGGTCTTGACTTCCTGGGATACCTGTTGGCTGTCCAGGATGCCTTTGGCCTTTTTCAGGCTTTCGTTTAACCCCTTCCGCTCTTCTTTAGTAGCCGGTGTAGAGGCAGTTTCCCCTTGCTTCTTGACCATGGCCTGGGCTTTTTCATAGGTCGTTTGGCCTTGGGCCAGACCCATGGCTAGTTGGGCTGCATCAAACCAGGCTGTATTGGCATACTTACGTAATTTTTCACTACGTTCGCCCACTTCAGAAATTAAATCTGTAATTTCGTTGCTCTGACTATCTGGTTTAATCTGTGGACGAATAGCATCCAGCTGGTCGGCTAATTGAATTAATTTCTCTTTGTAAATATTTCTAGCCGTTTCTAGGGCCTGGTCTACTTTTTTCTTGGCGGCATCTACAGCGGCTTTATCTGCTTTTTGGTTATCTGCTGTTTCTTTGGCAGCTGTATAGACAGTTTGTAAGGGGGTCTTGACTTCCTGGGACACATGTTTACTGTCCAGGACGCCTTTGGCCTTTTTCAGGCTCTCATTTAACCCCTTCCGCTCTTCTTTGGTAGCCGGCTTGGGTGCCTCTTCTGCTTGCTTTTTCAGAAGTGCTTGGGCACGGTCATAGGTTGTTTGCCCTTGAGATAAGCCCAGGGCCAGTTGGGCGGCGTCGAACCGATCTGTATTGGCGTATCTACGCAATTGACCGCTACGTTCGCCAATTTCAGAAATCAAATCGGAAACTTCGCTACTCTGGCTGTCTGGTTTAATCTGTGGACGAATAGCATCCAGCTGGTCGGCTAATTGAATTAATTTCTCTTTGTAAATATTTCTAGCCGTTTCTAGGGCCTGGTCTACTTTCTTCTTAGCTGCATCTACAGCGGCTTTATCGGCTTTTTGGTTATCTGCTGTTTCTTTGGCAGCTGTGTAGACAGTTTGTAAGGGGGTCTTGACTTCCTGGGACACATGCTTGCTGTCCAGGACGCCTTTGGCCGTTTTCAGGCTTTCAGTTAACCCCTTCCGCTCTTCTGGGCTGGCGGGCTTACTTTCCGGCTTTTTAGGCTGGGCAGGCTTCACTGAACCACCTGAATGGCCGGAGCCGCCAATGGTTACCGTCCCGGTTTTTTTATTCTCGGATTGGTCAGGTTTTTTATCCGGTGCCTTTGTTGCTATTGTTTTTCCATCTTGAATAACCTTAATATCCTTGGGGGCGACCACCGGCTTGACCAGTGTAACCTGGTCAAGGGTGACGGTATCATTGCCTTTTTCGGCCTTGGCGGAAACCGTGAGCTGGCCGCTAATGGTCGTATTTTTTAGGATCACACCCGGCACTTGAACATCGACATCGTTAACCTCACCCAGGCTGTAGGTCCCGGGAACGCTTAAGGCCGGGTTTTTATTGAGGCTCCGGTCCAGCCAGAGGATATTATCTGCTCGTTTACTGGACAAGGTTAGGCTTTCCGTTAAATCCGCCGGGCTAAAAATCCCATTGGCGATGGCCTGCTTCACCGCCTCTTGGGCCCAGGGGGAGACCTTAAGCGTTTCAGGCACTTGAACCTTTTCAGTGGATTGCTTGGGCAAGGGAGACAGCCTTAAAGCAACGGCAATGGCCTGCTCGGCAGTCACCTGGCCATTGGGGCCAAAGGTATCCGGCCCCATTCCAACCAGGTAGCCGGCCTGGACGGCCCGGGCCACTTCCGTGGCATACCAGTCATCCGCTTTTACATCTGTAAACCGGCTGATATCTGCGATCTTCGTAAAGCCCTTGACCCGATTGACAAAGGCGGCTAATTCTGCCCGGGTGATGGGCTGGTCAGGGTTCACTTGTCCCTGGTCATCGCCCTTGACTTTACCTTCTTGAATCCACCGCTGTAAGAGGGCTTCATGTTTATGGCCCTTAACATCCTTGTAAACACCTTGACCAATTGCTTCACTGGCTGCTTGGACCGGTGGGATTAAAGGGGCGAATGGCATAGAGCTAACCATTAAACTGGCTGCCAAAACACCGGCACAAAGTTTTTTGTTTTTCATTCAGGACCTCTTTTCTGTTTTTACTTCAAACACAAGGAGAAACAGATGCCGTAAGGCAGGTGTTACGGCATCTGTTTTCAATGATTAAACTTTAGCAAGTCACTTACTTAAAACTGGGCTTCAAAGTTCTTAAAGGCATCTAAGATGGCCTCTTTAGCACCATGACAGGTAATAGTAGCTCCGGATGAGGTGTCGATATTATTATCGGTCCGCTCACCACCTTCATACTGGGTCTTCATATTTTCAAAGTCTGCCTTGGTTTTGATATTTTTAGCCTTGATAATCTCTGCCAGTGGCGTCGCACCCAACTCCTCCATGTCCGGATCCGGGGCTACACCATAAATCATCCGATCCCAATATTCCTGATTTTTGGTAAATATCACATCATATTCTACCTTACCGGTTGCCTGCTTTATTTGACCCTCATATTCTTTTAGTTGATCCAGGGTAGCATTCCCATTTTTATTTTTCTCATCAACACCAGGAACAGCTTCCGCCGGCGCTAGCTCATAAGAGACCACTTCATGCTGATCATTAAAGGTCACTGTCGCAATCATATAGTAGCTCAATGCCCCTTTCCAATCTTTTTGTCTCTTTACATGGGCCATGCCCTTAACGGTATAGTTGATTTTCTTCCCGACCTTTAGTGTAAAGGGCAGGTTTAGGTCTTCATATTCCTTACTTTGGATGGACAGGGTATATTGACCGGCGTCGGTTTCAGTGAGGTTTTTCAGGGTCAAGGTTCGTTTGGCAAAGTCCAGGGTATATTGGTCCGGGTTAAGAACCTTTTCGCCCATCTTGACTTCCGACCCGACAAGTGTCCGGTCTTCAAGTTCAGCCGGCAGGGCAACAACCGTTTCCCCGCCATTCAAAATATCTGTAGGGGCAATGGCCGGGTAGTTGCCGTTTGGCTTTTTAACCTCTTCTTCCGGTTCAGCTTCTGCTTCGACGGTAGCAGCACTCAATTCAACGGAAGCAGCCTGTAATTCTTCTCGGGTTTTTCTGGAATCAGATAGGGCTGCCTTAGCTGCATCAATAGCTGCTTTCAGCCGTTTATGACTGGGGTGGGTGGCTAAAACTTCTTCAGCATGAGGGAGGTCTTTCTTCATGTTGGACCGAGCTAACAACTTATCGCTATTGTAAAAAGCCAGCTGCAAGGCCATGGGATTGAAAGTAGTTGCTTCTTGAGCCTCTTTCACTTTTTGCTGGACGACTTTTATTTCTTTTTTAAAGTCCTGGTCTTGGTTTTCTTCATCGTCCAGTTCTTCCTGCCACATGTCAATGACATCCAGTGCAGCGCCGAGCATCTTTCGTTTAAAGACCTCTGCTGCTTCAGCCAGTGCCTCTTTTTCAGCCTGGAGTTCTGCCAGGCCGGAGTGGTCATCGGCCAAAACTTTTTTAGCCTGGTCTAGGGCTTTTTTCAAGGGGTCGCGTTTATCCTTATCAAAGGGACCAGAGAATTTTTCACCGGCAAACCAAGCGTCTACCTTATCAATTTCTGCCTTTAAGGCTTCCTGTTCTGCAGACATCTTGCCGACTTCACCGGCATTATCGGAAATGGCCTTAAACATGTAGGTGTAGGTGTCATAGTAGTCAAAGTTTTTCCGCTTATCGGTTTGTAAAGCCTCCTTGCCATACACAATCCCTACAGCCTTTTGTGAGGTATCTGGCACTTCAAAGGCCTTATCCGGGGTCCCTTGGAGGATGTAGTCTTGGCCATTTTTATCGGTCAAAATCACCCGGACTTCGATTTTTTTGCCGACGATTTTATCAAACTTGGACTTGGGCACCGGCATCACAAACTTAAAGGCATCAAATCCCTCTTTTGGCGTATAGAGATTTTCCCACTGGTCGGTACCGACAATTCGATATTGGAACTCCTTTTGCTTGAGCTTTTGGGTTTCACTAATCAGGACTAAAAGTTCTTTCTTAACCCCGGAAGGCACATGGACAAGGTTTAACTGCAGACCCCGGCCGAGGGAGTTACCCACATTTTCTTCAGTTAGGGCCATCCCATCAGTGACTTCTTTGCCGTCATTTTTCCGTTCAACCCGGATGCCCTTTTGAGCAAAGTCAGCCCCTTGGATGGTTTCTGTTTTGCCGCCCCGTTTTTTCAGGACAATAGAGAAGTCCTTAAAGTTCAGAGGGTCACCGGCATTATAACCGGAGGCCTTGTCCTTACCGGCATGGCGGTCAAACTGCACATGAGCACCCTTGATATCCATGCCTAGAACGTCATTTTTAGGGTTGGCCTTGTTTAAGGCGTCAATAATGGCATTGGCCGTCCCATGCCCGGTCCAGGTCGCACCGGAGGCGACGTCAATCCGGTCATACTTGGCTTCTTTAAGTCTATCCCTAACGCCGGCACCAATGGCATCATAGGCTACAATATGACTTTGGTAAATCCGCTGCATGCCACGAGGTGCCCCTTCTTCTGTACCGAAAAAGTGTTTCATAGCTTCCTTGTAGGCCTCATCTGTATGTCCCTGCTCAGCTGCATGGGCATACATGGCCTTGGTTAAGTCAATCTTGGCATTGAGCTGGGCAGCAACGCTCTGGGGATCCTGCTTGTCAATAATGGTCTTGATGACATTGGTAAAGCCCCGTTGCTCATAGGTGCCACCGTCATCAATTTGGCCGTCCCCGGCCTTATCGACGGCGACGATTTTACCCCCCTGAACGGTGACTTTCACATAAAGGTTCTTCTGGTAGCCGAGGGCAAAGCCTTCGTAAACCCCATCCACATAGCCCCGGTCATTATCCAGGGCCTTAATTTCAGCAATGGGTTTGACTGTTAAGCCGCTGTAGTCATCCAGTTTTTCCTTAACATTGAGGATAATGTCCTGTTTTTTCGTACTCTTATCGGCAAACTCAATGGTTGCGGTTACCGTCTGGGTGCCGGCCTGGGTAAACTGGTGGCTGACCGGGTCAATAATTTTGGCCCCTTTAGGGAATTCTTTAAAGGCCTTTTCTAAGTCACCGCTGGTGACCGGTCGGTTGAGGAGCCAGTCCATAATCCGGGGTAACTCATTGTAAGTTTCAGCCTGGGTCTTCTTTGGCTTGTTCGTTTCTTCTTTCGGTTTAGACGAACCGGAACTATGGCCGGAAGAGCCACCTATGGTAACCGTGCCCTTGCTTTTTTTATTGTCTTCCTTAGCTTTATCGGCCGGCTCTTGGGTGGTCAGGCGGGTCCCATCCTGGGTAACTTCCACGCTAGAGGGCGCAACAACCTTATGCGCTAATTTCACCTTATTCAACTGCAAGGAAACAGGTGCCTCTTGGCCAGCCTCTTTTTTCGCGGTGACGGTCAAGGTACCTTTAATTTCCCCATCTTTTAGGGTAATACCGGTGGTTTGGATATCCACATTGTTAACGGTGCCTAGGGTATAGGTGCCGGGTGCGCTTAAAGCAATGTTTTTGTTCAGAGCCCGGTCTAAAATAAGAATATTGTTGGCCCGCTTTTCAGGCTGGACCAAGCCTGCCTGCACTTCTGTTAAAGTAAAAATCCCATTAGCTATGGCCTGGCGAATGGCCTCTTTCGCCCAAGGAGAAGCCTTGATGTCTTCAGGCACTTGTACATCTTTGAGGGATTGGTTGGGCAGTTTCGACAGGCGCAAGGCTACGGCAACGGCCTGTTCTGTCGTAACAGGGCCATTAGGGCTAAAGGTATCCGGGCCCATGCCAACCAGGTAGCCGGCTTTCACGGCCCGGGCAATTTCTGTGGCATACCATTCCGTAGGGTTCACATCTTTAAAATGGCTAATATCTGCTGTTTCTGTATATCCGTTGACCCGGTTAATAAAGCTGGCCAATTCTGCCCGGGTGATGGTTTGATCAGGATTAACTTTTCCCTGGTCATCCCCCTTCACCTTCCCCTCTTCAATCCAACGCTGGAGAAGTTTTTCATGCTTATGGCCCTTAATATCGCCATACTTCATTTGGACTACAGCCTGGTCAGCTGCTTGAGCCGGGTGAGCTAAAGCAGTAACGGGGAAGGAGCTGGCTAGCAGGCTGGCAGCCAAGACGCCGGCACAGATTTTTTTCTTTTTCAAGGTGTTCTTCCTTTCTAGTTCGGAAAAGATCCATGTGAAACGACAAACAACTAAATAGTTTCGTTAACCAACCTTAATAAAACTTTTTAGTTAGGTTAATCTAACTAATTTGATGTAATTATATTATTATATCCTTATTTCGTCAACCGTCAATAAAAAGTTTAAATAATCAATCTTTAAGAAGCGTTTGAGAAAAGGAGGCCCCTACTTAGCCAAAAAAGGCGACTTACCCTTATTTAAAAATGAGAACAGCTGCCTGTCATGTTAAAATTTACAAAAAAAGTCGGACAAGATGTCCGACTAAAAAACAATCCCCTAATCGTTAACCAGGGATTAGGGGATTGGCTATTTATTTTTATTTGTTATCGTCCAGGTCATCCGGCCGATAATGAATTTCAAAGTCTTGGGCTTTCATAGCATCCAGGGATTTTTGTATATCGCTGCGCCCTTCTTGGATGACCTCGTAGTAGACGGTGAGCTGGTTTTCCAGCTTGCTCATGATGTCGTGGGCATAGTTAAAGGCCCCTTCATAAATGTCATGAGCCTGCTGGCGGGCATCGTTGACAATGGCTTCCCCTTCGCTGGTGGCCATTTGGGTGATTTCATGCTGTTCGACCAAGGCACGCGCCCGGTCTTTGGCTTCCGCTATAATGCGATCCTGCTCCTCTTGGGCAGCGGCAATAATGCGCTCCTCATCGCGTTTGACCCATTGGGCGTCTTGAATCGCTGTGGGCATATTCGTCCGTAGACCATCAATGACGGCGAACAAGTCCTCTTGCTCTAAAATGACTTGTTCTTTATTTAAGATGGGCTGCTTAGCGTTTTTGACCATGTCCTCCAGCTGATCAATGAGGTCCAAAATTTCCATGGGCGATACCTCCTGAGTTATTTGTTCTGTATGAGATAGGTAATCTGTGTATCTCCGTACGATTTCTGCTTATATATTAAGAATACCCTATCGTTAAGGGAAAATAAAGCCTTTTTTGCGCTTTCTGCAACAATTAGGCCGTCTTTTGCTAAAAAATGTCCATGATTGATGATATCCAGCACCGGTTCATATAGGTTGGCCCGGTAGGGCGGGTCGAGGAAGATTAAATCGAAGGGGCCTTTGATCCGGCCGGACTTGAGCTGGGCCAGGACATCACCGGCAACCACTTGGGCCCGGCCTCCTTCGCCGGCCCGGTCGATATTTTTTTGTAAAATAGCCCGGGCGGCCTTACTCTGCTCACAAAAGACGACGGATTCTGCCCCTCTGGACAGGGCTTCCAAGCCCATGGCCCCGGTACCGGCGAAGGCATCCAGGATGCGGGCGCCGGGTAGGCGGAACTGAATACTGCTAAAAATAGCCTCCCTGACCCGGTCAGCGGTAGGCCGGGTTTCCAAGCCTTTGGGAGCCTGCAAGCCAAGGCCCCGGTGTTTACCTGCTACGATTCTCATACTTCCTCCTAGGACATCATCCGCCGGCGCATATCGTTCATGTAGGCTGTGAGCAGGGGGGGTACCTCATCCCGGACCTGGACTGCTTTGGCCAGGTCCCGGGCAGCTAGGACCAGGGCCTGGTCTCGGACTGGGTCAGCCAAGCGGAAGACCCCCTGGCCGCTTTGCCGCAGGCCCAGGAGCTCCCCGGGTCCCCGCTGGGCCAGGTCGGCTTCAGCAATCTCAAAGCCATCTGACGTCCGGCTCATCAATTCCAGCCGGGCCCGGGCTTCAGGGCTCCGGTTATCACTAACCAAAAAGCAGTAACTCTGGCTGCTGCCCCGGCCCACCCGGCCCCGCAACTGGTGCAATTGAGCCAGGCCAAAGCGGTCGGCATTTTCAATCACCATGATGGTCGCTTCAGGCACATTAACCCCCACTTCAATAACGGTGGTGGATACCACCATTTGCAGCTGACCGGCTGCAAAATCGGCCATAACCGCGGCCTTGTCGGCGGCCTTCATCCGGCCATGGAGAAGGCCTATGGAAAAGTCTGGAAAGACAGTCCCAGCCAGTTGGCTATAAAGGCTTTCAGCATTTTGCAAGTCCAGTTTTTCGCTCTCTTCGACCAGGGGGCAAACCATATAGACCCGCTCGCCGGCTGCCATATGGGTTCGCAGGAAACCGTAAAGATTTTCCCTTTTATGGCTCCCCATAACATAAGTTTTGATTGGCTGGCGGCCGGGCGGCATCGACCGAATCAGGGTCAAGTCCAAGTCTCCATAGACCGTTAGGGCTAAAGACCGGGGAATTGGCGTAGCTGTCATGACCAAAAGGTCCGGGTGGAGCCCTTTTTCAGTCAAAAGCTGCCGTTGCCGGACGCCAAACCGGTGCTGCTCATCAATGACCACACAACTGAGGTCTTTAAAGACCACATCCGGTTCAAAAAGGGCGTGGGTCCCGATGACCAGGTCAATGTCTCCGGCGGCCAGGTCCGCCAGACGCTCTTGGCGAACCTTGGGCGACAGGCTCCCGGTTAGGGTCTCTACCCGAATGTCGTACCGGGCCAGATCTTCCTTCATGGTCAACTCATGCTGGGTGGCCAAAATTTCCGTAGGTGCCATCAGGGCCCCCTGGTGACCGCCGGCAACGGCCCGTAAAAGGGCCAAGATAGCCACAGTCGTTTTCCCGGATCCGACATCACCCTGGAGCAGCCGGTGCATCTGGTAGGGCGAGGCCATATCGGCCCAAATAGCCTCTACCGCCTTTTTTTGGTCGACCGTCAAGTCATAGGGAAGGGCTGCCAGGTAGCCCCTGGTCAGGTCATCGGCCACCGGGTGGGCAATTCCCCGCTGACGGTCACCGCCCCGTTCCCGGGCCCAGAGGATTAAGAGCATAAATTCCAGGGTTTTCAGAGCCTTCAAGGCCTCATCCAGGGCCTCCCGGTTCGGCGGTTGATGGACCAGCTGCCAGGCCTTAGGAATAGGGCATAAGCTTGTGCCCTGGGGCCAGATATCCTTCATCAAGGGCAGGCCGGCCAGGACCTGGCTGACAGCATCCTGGATTAACTTACCCGATAGCCCTTCAGTGGTCGCATACACCGGCTCAATGCGGCGGTATTGGTCAGCCTCAGCCAAATCCTTCAGAAAGGCATGCCGGGTCACGACGATTTCCCGGCTAAAGCGGGCATTGACCCGGCCAACGCAGAAAAGCGGCCGACCATGGCTAAGCTGGCGGTCCAGCTGCCAGCGGCCAAACCAGGTGGCCACCACCTCGCCTTGGGGCCCTTCCAAGAGGGCCTTCACAAGGGACTTTCCTGTCCGGGTCCTGGCATTTTCAACAGATACCACCCGGCCGGCATAAGCCACCGTTTCGCCATCAATCCAAGTCCCAACAGGCTTGACTTCTGTGTAGTCGTCATAGCGGAAGGGGTAGTGTTGGACCAGGTCAAATAGGGTCCGAATCCCTAAAATGCCGAACTGACTCGCCCGCTTGCTGCCCACCCCCTTCAAGACAGTAACGGGGTCAGTCAGCAGCCAGGTCATCGTCAGACCAATCCATATAGAAGGGGTAGCAGGCAATCCCCTGCTGGCCGCCGATGGCATGGTGGAAGGCCAAGCCCTCATCATTATCCATCAGGCAGGTCCACTTGAGCCCCTCAATGCCGGGCTCACCCTTGAGCGACATGAGCATTTTCTTCCCAATCCCGAGGCCTCGGCCTTCAGGTAAGACAAAGAGGTCCTCTACATAGTAATTGAGATGGCCACTAAAGGTCGATACGACCGGGTAATAAAGCATATAGGCCAACGGTTGGTCAGCCAAAAAGGCCAGGCGGACCTTGGCCACTTGACGGTCGAAAAGCAGGCCAGCCAAGTGTGCCTTGCTGGCTGTAAAATCCTCCGGCCGTTTTTCATGAACGGCCAGTTCATAAATCAGCTGATAGATAAAATCCATATCAGCCCGTTCAGCATCTCTTATGTATATTTCCGAACTTGTTCCCATACGCGTGCCTCCTTTGGTATAATTCATTGTAACGGATTTATCTAAGACCTGCAATTATTGACCCATAAAGGAGAAGCTATGGCATTTGATTATTTCTTATTTGACCTGGATGGCACCCTCATCGACAGTAATAAACACGTTATTGACTGTTTTAAATACGCCTTTCAAGAAGTCCTAGCTGAATCCATCAGCACCCCCGAGATCACAGCCACCTTCGGTATCCCCCTGGAAACAGCCATCCGGGCCATGCGACCGGCAGCCGCAGACGATTTACTAAAGACCTACCGGGCTGAGTCCGACCGCCGAGGCCAGGATGATATCCTCATGGTGCCGGAAGCAGATAAGACCTTAGCCGCCCTCAAGGCCCGCGGCGCCGGCATTGCCGTCGTGACCTCCAAAAAACGGGTCAATGCCTACAAGAGCCTGGACCAATTGGGTCTTTCGCCCTACCTAGATGTCTTTGTCGGCCCGGAAGATACCGACCGGCACAAGCCGGACCCCAAGCCGGTCCAAATCGCCTTAGAGCGATTCGCTGCCCGCCCGGACCAGGCCCTCATGGTCGGCGACTCCGCCCATGACATCACCGCCGCCCAGAAAGCCGGCGTAGCCACCTGTGGTGTCGCCTTCGCCGCCTGTGGCAAGGAAACCCTGGCCCTAGCCCAACCGGATTACATGATTGACCGTCTCTCTGACCTCCTCAGCCTCTGCCGATAGAGGGTGAATGAGGCAAAATCTCGGCTAGAAATACAAATACCCCAGGACAAAAGTCCTGGGGTATTTGTCTATGTAACCGCCACCGACCGCCTGTCAGTGTACGGGCATTAGAGCAGTAGACCGGAGGGATGAAGATAGGGCTATCGGCTCTCCAGGAGTATTGGAATAAGATAGGCCCTGCACCCCTTGCTCCTCATGCGGCCGTTTTCTGCCCTTCTCACTTAGACAAAATTGCTCGGACGCTCACTCACA
>NZ_JBKICG010000018.1:0-42666 GCF_046569735.1 Peptococcus simiae
AAAAGACCATGGAAAAGCCCGTCCCGCAAATTTTACAAGCCATCGCTGACCAAAAGCCGACCCTTGGCCTCATCCTAGGGTCCGGTTTAAATAGTATCGCTGACCGGATTGACCAGGCCCGCGCTATCCCTTATTCAGATATTCCCGGCTTTAAGGCCTCTACAGCCCCCGGTCATCGTGGCCAGCTCATCTGCGGTCAATTGGCCGGGCAAAGCATCCTGGCCATGCAGGGCCGGTTACATTACTATGAGGGCTATGACCTAACTGATGTGGTTTACCCGATTCGTCTGATGCAGCAGCTGGGCATTAAGACCCTGATTGTGTCCAATGCCGCCGGTGGCATCAACGAGCGCTTTTCCGTCGGTGACCTCATGTTGATTACCGACCACATCAACTTCACCGGCAACAACGCCCTCATTGGGCCGGTTGCTGAAGGGGAACTCCGTTTTCCGGATATGACCTATGCCTATGCACCGGCGCTGCGTGATAAAGTCCGGCAAGCCGCCGCTCGCCTGGACATGCCCCTCCAGGAAGGGGTTTACGTTGCGACTTCCGGGCCGAGCTATGAAACGCCGGCAGAAATCCGGGCCTTTCGCATCTTGGGCGGGGACGCAGTGGGCATGTCTACCGTCCATGAGGTGACAGCAGCCAATGCCCTGCAAATGCAAGTCGTTGGTATTTCCTGTATTGCCAATATGGCAGCCGGTATCCTGCCCGACCGGTTGACGGAAGAGGATGTCCTGCGGGCCGGCAAGGCTGTCGAAGAAAAATTCTCGAACCTTATTATTGAAACGATTAAAGACCTGGAGGGGTAGCATGAATAGCGGTGCTGGATTACCAG
This sequence comes from Peptococcus simiae, assembly GCF_046569735.1. Taxonomy (GTDB): domain Bacteria; phylum Bacillota; class Peptococcia; order Peptococcales; family Peptococcaceae; genus Peptococcus; species Peptococcus simiae_A. The sequence continues at coordinate 842 of NZ_JBKICG010000018.1, forward strand.
CTGTGATCGACTATAACCGTGAAAGCAATACCATTACCATCATTGATCAAAGGCGGCTGCCCATGGACCTGCTTTTAAAGGACCTCAAGACCATTGATGATGTTTACCTGGCTATTAAAAATCTTGAAGTGAGGGGGGCACCGGCCATTGGCTTGGTCGCTGCCTACGGTTTGGTCTTATATGCCCACACCATCCGCACGGATGACCGCCTATTTTTCTGGGGGCAAATGCGGGGGGCAGCAACCTATCTTAAAAGTGCCCGGCCAACAGCGGTTAACTTATCCCGGGATGTCGATGTGGTCATGTCTGCTTTCCAGCGGTTAGCTGGGGCGCCAGTCGATAAAATCATCAATGATATTGAATTTTGTGCAAGCCTTCTAAAAAGCGCCATTAAGCTAGCTGAAGAGGCCATCGGCCGGACCGGGGCCAGCCTTCTGGAAGACGGTGACCTGGTTATGACCCATTGTAATGCGGGGGTCCTGGCCACAGGAGGGGTCAAAGGCACAGCCTTGGCCCCCATTTACAGGGCTAAGGAAGAGGGAAAGGCTGTCTCTGTGATTGCCTGCGAAACAAGACCGGTCCTGCAGGGGATGCGGTTAACCGCCTTTGAATTGGCCAAGAGCCAGGTACCGGTCCGGCTGATTACCGATAGCATGGCCGGAATCTGCATGAAGACAGAGCCTATTAAGGGCATCTTTGTCGGTGCAGACCGGATCACTGCCAACGGCGATGTAGCCAATAAAATTGGCACTTATGGCTTGGCCGTTTTGGCCCAGGCCCATGGCATTCCCTTTTATGTCTGCACCCCGACCAGCACCATTGACCTATCCTTGGCAAGTGGCAGCATGATTCCCATTGAAGAGCGGGATCCGGAAGAACTTACCCAGCTCTGGTTTAAAGAAGACATGCAGGTAGATGGCGTGACCTACTATAACCCGGCCTTTGATGTCACTCCCTATCAGTTGATTACAGGGGGAATTATTACGGAACACGGCTTTTGGAAGCCAGAGGCAAGCCATGGTTAACTGGGCAGCTGAAGATGACTTAATCCGGGCCTGCCATCTTTTGGCAGAGACCGGTCTGGTCACGGCCACAGATGGTAACTTGAGCAAGCGTACTGACCAGGGCTTAATGATTACCCCTACAGGCCGGGCAAAGGCCCTTCTGCAAGGTAAGGACCTCTGTTATTTGGATGCGAATGGGGAAATCCTTGAAGGCCCGGGTCCCAGCCGGGAATGGGCCTTTCATCGGGCTATTTATATGGCCAAACCTGAGGTTTTAGCCATCTGTCATGCCCACCCGGATTTTGTGACCGCCTTGGCCTCCCAAGACCTGGCTAGGCATGAACGCTTCCTGTTTGATGCTGAATTACGCTTTCCCCAGTTGGGGTATATCGAAAAGATAACCCCGGGCAGCGCAGACCTGGCCAGGGCTGTTGCTAAGGCCAGCCTGTCGGCCAATGCCTTGCTGCTGGCCAGCCATGGGGCCATTACCTGGGGCCAGTCGGCAATGGAAGCGGTTCAAGAAATGGCTGCCCTTGAACGGTGGGCCAGGACGGTCTTTATTTTGCAAAGGACAGGTATATAATTTATTTTTCTACCCTGCTGTGTTACAATTAATCAATAGTGGAAAAGGAGGGGTAGTCATGCTGACAAAAATGAACACGCCTATTATCAAATCATTACAAAGGGAATTTATTGTAACGGGAAAGTCTATCTTTGCTGAATTTCCAGAGGAATTCACCTGCTTTGAGGTCATGAGTGCCTTACAGATACCCAAACTCCTATTTCCCGAAGCCAAAAGCCCAGACCGGGCCTTACGATTTGTTGCAAATAATTCATTGGTCTTTTTAGCTGTAAAGTCGCACATTCTAACTATGGAGTTGGCCTATTCAGAAAGTAGTACTAAGCTTGAAATGGCTATTTTAACCGGCGATTTATTGAGCAGCCGGTTTGCGCAAAGAATGATTGCAGAAGGGGAATTTGACTTGCTTAGGGGCTGGTTGGAACGCCTACTTCCCTTCTATACTGAGCTAACGAAGATGAGTTTGGAAAGGGTCCCAAAAGCCATCCGAATGCTGACCTATCCAGAAGCATTACTAAATTATGAAATAGCCATCGCTGCTGATTACCTGGATGATTTTGGTAGGACCCCTCAGCTTGTCCAAGACCATATTAAAGATTTGGTCCAGGGCTTGGTTCATGGCAACTGGGAGCTTTTTTTGTCGGCGGTCAGGCAAACCCCATCTCTTTATCAAGCCACTCAAGAACTCATTCGCCTGCAAGAGGAGTACCAAAAGATACCGCTTGTTCAATTTTCTATACCTGCACTGGAGGCCGAACAGACGATATGAAGAATATCCTTCAACATAAATTTTTGAAAAATAGACTTCGGAAAGTAGAAGACTATCTTATGACGTTCTTATCAACTGATCCGGAATTTATCAGTGTCCAGGCTAGAGGTAACTTAGCTGCCGGTGGTAAACGCCTGCGGCCGGCTTTTGTGCTTATGTCTTCAGAGTATTACAATCGTTTTGACGGCAACATAATCAAAGTAGCTGCGATGCTAGAGTTAATACATATGTCATCCCTTATCCATGATGATATTAATGACAATGCCTATTTAAGGCGGGGACGTCAAACGATTCATGCCAGCTATACCAATGATGTGGCAGCTCATGTTGGTGATTATATCCTGATCAAGGCCCTTAGACATATTTTCGATGTGCCGGACTTTGACCGGATTTTAGATTTAATTGCTGATACGGCTGTTGAAATGTGCAAGGGCGAAATTGCCCAATTGAATTCCATGTTTGATGTTGAGCAAAGCATTTCTGACTATAATTACCGGATAGAACGGAAGACGGCCCTCCTCATTGCCATCTGCTGCCAGATGGGTGCTGTGATGGCCCATGCCGGCAAGAAGGACGAGGAGGCCTTCTACCAATACGGCTACCACCTGGGCATGGCCTTTCAAATGAAAGATGACCTCCTTGACCTCTTAAATAGCGATGCTGAAGTGGGCAAACCGACGGGCAAGGACTTGGAAACAGGCCTTATTAACCTGCCCACCATTTTGCTTTTAAATAAAGACTTCCCTGAAAAAGACCAGGTGAAAAACCTTATTGACCAGCGCTTCCCGAACGGCGAAGCCGATATTAACTTCATCGTTCACTTGATTAAAAGAGAAAATGCCTTTAAGGAGACAGAAGCCATTATCCTAAACCATATCTCCGAGGCTAAAAAAGTCTTAAGCCAACTGGAAGCCAAGCCTATCGTGGGCCTGATGCGGGACGGGGCTGACTTTATTTATGAAAGGGCCTACTAATGTCCTTTAACTATGTTATCCACTGTGACTTGGCCGCTGCCAACTGTTTGATTGTTGGTGGAGGAAGGGTGGCCTTAAGGAAGGTGCAGACCCTCCTGGAAACCGGGGCCCAGGTCACAGTTGTTGCACCGGATTTTTTATCGGACCTGGCAGGCATCCAGCATGAGCAGTTACACTGCATCAAGCGGCCCTTTGTGATGGATGACCTGGCCAACCGGGACCTTGTCTTTGTAGCAACCAATGATCGAGGGCTGAACGAAGAGATTGCCGCTGCCTGTCGGGACCGGCACATTCCTGTTAATGTGGCGGATAGTCGGTTGGAAAGCAGTTTTATTGTGCCGGCCCTCCTCCAAAAAGAGGACCTGCTGATTTCCATCGCCACCAACGGTAAAAACCCCGGCTATTCCCGGGCCCTAAAAGCCTACTTAAATGATCAGATTGACGACAGCTTTTTAGAGGCTCTGGATATCTGGTGCGCTGTGCGCGATAGGGTAAAAGAGGAGGTTCAGGGCCAGACAGAGCGTGAAAAGCTCTTAAGGCAGCTATCCCTTGCCGATTTAATCAAAGCGATGGAGGCAGGGTCAAAGGAAGATGTGTATAGAAGGGTGATAGAATGTCTATTATTGTAATAGGCTTAAATCATAAAAGTGCGCCGGTAGAAGTGAGGGAACGGGTTTCTTTGTCGCGTCCCCAAATCATCAAGCATAGCCCGGTCGTGCGTGATATTCCGTCCTTGAGTGGATGCGCCATTTTATCCACTTGTAATAGGACGGAAATTTATTGTAATACAGATAATATCGACCAAGCCATCCAGGATATTATGGACCTGGTGGCTCAGAGAAGTGGCTTTAGCATAGAGGAGCTTCGCCAATACATTTACATATTCCAAGACGAGGAGGCCGTTAAGCACCTCTTTACGGTGTCTGCCGGCTTGGATTCCCTTGTCCTTGGTGAGTGCCAGATCCAGGGACAGGTCCAAGATGCCTATGATATCGCTCTCCAGGAACATCTTTCCGATAGTATTATCAATACGCTCTTTATGAATGCCCTGACCGTTGGCAAGCGGGTCCGGACAGAAACCCAGGTGGACCGGCAGGCGGTGAGCATCTCCAGTGCAGCGGTCGAAATGGCTAAGGCCTTTTTTGGGGCCTTGGAGGGGAAAAAGGTCCTGGTTCTTGGTGCCGGTGAAACCAGTGAGCTGACCTCCCGGCACTTGGTCAGCAATGGGATTTCAAGCATCATGGTGGCCAACAGGACTTTTGAACGAGCCCAATGGCTGGCTGAAGAGATTGGCGGCCAGGCGGTCCGCTTAGACCACCTGCAGAGCTTCTTGCCGACAGCCGACCTGATCATCAGTTCGACGGCATCACCAAAATACTTCATCGAGGCCAAGGACCTGGCCCCTCATATTCAGAGGCGGCAGGACCCCCTCTTGGTTATTGATATTGCTGTGCCCCGGGACATTGACCCGGCAGTCGGTGATTTGCCGGCGGTCACCCTGTATGATATTGATGACCTACAAACGGCCGTCAACCGCAATAAGGCTTACCGGGCCAAGGAGGCCATAGCTGCCCGGGATATCGTACAAGAGGAGCTAGAAGACTTCCTCTTTTGGTTGGACACCCTTTGGGTTATTCCGACCATTGTCCGGATGCGGGACCAGTTGGAAGAAATCAAAGAAAAAGAAATTCGTAAGGCCCTCAACCGGATTGACCACCCGAGTGACCGTGAAATAAAGATTATTGAGCAAATGGCCAATGGCATCGTCAACCAATGGCTGCACACACCGATGACCAATATGAAACGGTTGGCCGGTCGGCGGATTAATGAAATAGATTGTTATATTCAAGCCATTAATGACCTTTGGGATTTAAAATCGTAGGGGGAAGCGTATGATAGCTAAAAATAAATGCCGGGTAGGGACCCGGTCCAGTCAGTTGGCCTTATGGCAAACTCATCACGTCATTGAAGCCTTGCAGGCTCATTTTCCGGAAACTGAATTTGAAGTGGTGGAAATGTCCACCAAGGGGGACCGGATCTTAGACCAGGCCCTATCGGCCATTGGGGACAAGGGGCTTTTTACCCGTGATTTAGAAGAGGCCATGCACTCCGGGGCCATTGACTTTGCCGTCCATAGCCTAAAGGATATGCCTTCTATCTTACCGGATGGGCTAGGCCTGACCGCTATGCTAAAAAGAGAAGACCCAAGAGATGCTCTCTTGGCTAAAAATAATGTTAAGTCCATAGAGGACCTGCCGGCCAAAGCCATTGTTGGGACCAGCAGTTTGAGACGGAAGGCCCAGCTTTTGGCCAAACGCCCGGACCTGGACGTGAGAGACCTGCGCGGTAACGTTCAAACCCGGGTTCGGAAGTTCGAAGAGGGGCCCTTTGACGCCGCGATACTCGCTGGCGCCGGCCTACACCGGATGGCCATGGAAGACCATATTTCAGCCTACCTGCCCCTTGGCCACTTCATCCCGGCTGTCGGCCAGGGGATTGTCGTTGTTGAGTCCCGCTTGGACGATGACCTGATGCTGGATATGCTGGCCCAAATTAATGACAAGGAGGCCCAAACCTGTTCTGCAGCAGAACGGGCCTTTATGCGGCGTCTCGAAGGGGGCTGCCAAGTGCCTATAGGGGCCTTGGCCAGTATCGAAGGGAAGACCATGACCCTACGGGGCTTTTTAGGCCGGGTCGATGGGTCTGAGGCCATCATCAAGGAAAGACAGGGCACAGTGAATGAGGCGGAAGCCCTAGGGCGGGCCTTGGCTGAAGAGATGCTAGCCGGGTCTGGACAAGCCATTTTGAATGATATTCGCAAAGGATAGGAGTGGTTATGAATAAAGGAATTGTATACCTAGTTGGTGCCGGCCCCGGTGATGTCGGCTTATTGACCCTGAAGGGCCTAAAAGCCATCCAAGAGGCGGATGTCATCGTTTATGACCGCCTGGCAAACCCCCGCTTACTGAGCTTTGCCAAGCCGGGCTGTGAAATGATTTATTGCGGGAAAACCCCAGACCACCACACCTTAAAACAGGAAGAAATCAATGCTCTCCTGGTAGACCTAGCCGGCAAGCATCAAGTCGTCACCCGCTTGAAGGGTGGGGACCCTTTTGTTTTCGGGCGAGGCGGAGAGGAGGGGGAGGCCCTTTACCGGGCCGGTTATCCCTTTGAAGTAGTACCGGGGATTACTTCTGCTATTGCTGTCCCGGCCTATGCAGGGATTCCGGTTACCCACCGCCATTTGACCTCTACCTTTACGGTCATCACCGGCCATGAAGATCCTACCAAGGATGACAGCCAAATCAATTGGCAGCGTCTAGGGGAAGACCCGGGCACTTTGATTTTCCTCATGGGGGTCGGTCGTCTCCAGGGGATTGTCCAGCAGCTGATGCGGTACGGCAAGGTGCCGGAAACCCCAGTGGCCTTGATTCGCTGGGGGACCAGACCGGAACAGGCGACCGTTACCGGTACCCTAGATACCATTGTCGATATCGTTGAAAAAGCTGGCTTTACTTCTCCGGCCATCATTATCATTGGCGAAGTGGTGAAGATGCGGGACACCCTGGCCTGGTTTGAGCAAAAGCCCCTCTTTGGACAACGGATTCTAGTGACTCGAGCCAGAGAGCAGGCAAGTGCCTTATCTGAACAAATTGAAGCCCTGGGCGGCGAGGCCGTTGAAGCCCCGATGATTCATGTTCAAAAGCCCAAGGATGAGGCGCCTCTGTTGGCAGCCATAGAAGACCTGGCCCGCTACCAGTGGATTATTTTCACCTCCACCAATGGCGTCCGCTGCTTCCTAGAGGCCTTGATGGCCAACGGCAAAGACGTCCGGGCCTTGGCCGATGCCAAACTCTGCGCCATTGGGACCAAGACCGCCCAGGTCCTCCTGGACAAGGGCTTACGGGTAGAAGTGGTGCCGGAAGTCTTCCGGGCTGAAGCTATTGCTGAAGCCTTACAAGGCCGGATTGCCAGCGGAGATGAAGTGCTGATTCCCCGGTCCAGCCTGGGCCGGCAAGTCCTTATCGATGAGCTGGAAAAAATGGGCGCTACCGTCCATGACGTGGTGACCTATGAAACTGTCGAGGCGGATTTACCTGAAGGTGGTCTTATTGGCCTCCTGGAAGCCCGGGACCTGAGCGCCGTCACCTTTACCAGCTCCTCAACGGTCCACAACTTTATGAAACTCCTTGGCAACCGCTTAGACCTGCTTGAAAATCTTAAATTAGTCTCTATTGGGCCGATCACGACCAGTACCTTGGCCAAATATGACCTGAAGCCTGATGTGGAGGCAGAAGTGTATACGATAGATGGTGTTGTAAACGCCTTAAAGACTTTATAAAAAGGAGTAAGCTCCATGAAATTGACTCATCGCATGCGGCGTTTGCGTCGGACCCCGGCCATTCGTCGTATGGTACAAAATGTGTACATTCACCCTGAAGATATGATTTATCCGATTTTCGTGACCGAACTGGCCGACCAACCCCAGGAAGTAAGCTCTATGCCCGGCGTTTACCAGTTCCCCCTGGACCATGTCCTTAGCGAGGTTGACCGCTGCGTCAAGGCCGGCGTCGAAGCCATTATGCTTTTTGGCCTGCCGGCTGAAAAAGACCCTCAAGGGACCCAGGCCTATGCTGAAGACGGGATTGTCCAGCAGGCTATTCGGAAAATCCGGGTAGCCTATCCGGACCTCATTATCAGCACAGATGTCTGCCTGTGTGAATATACCAGCCATGGCCACTGTGGGCTGATTAGCTCCGAAGGTCAAGTGCAAAATGATGTTACCCTTGATTTACTGGCTAAAACCGCCGTCAGTCATGCCCGGGCCGGGGCAGATATCCTGTCTCCTTCAGATATGATGGATGGCCGGGTCGGGGTCATTCGCCAGGCCCTGGACGAAGCCGGTTTCGAGCATGTATCCATTATGGCCCACTGTGCCAAGTTTGCCTCAGCCTTTTACGGTCCCTTTAGGGATGCTGCGGACTCGGCCCCTCAATTTGGCGACCGCAAGAGCTACCAGATGGACCCGGCTTCAGGCACCCGCCAGGCCTTACAGGAAATCGCCCTCGATGTAGATGAGGGAACAGACTTTATCATTATCAAGCCGGCCTTGGCTTACCTGGACCTAGTCAACCAGGCAGCTGAAAACTTTTTACAGCCGATTGTCACTTATAATGTGAGCGGTGAGTATACCATGGTTAAAGCAGCCGCCCAAGAGGGCTGGATCGATGAGAAACAGGTTGTTCTGGAGATGATGAAGGCCTTTAAACGGGCCGGAGCCGATATTATCATCACCTATCATGCAATTGATGTAGCCACTTGGCTCAAGGAGGGACAAGAATGAGTCTCAGTTTCAAAAAATCACAAGCCGCCTATGAAGAGGCAAAAAAGGTCATCCCCGGTGGGGTCAATAGCCCTGTCCGTGCCTTTAAAGCAGTTGGTAACCATCCGGTCTTTATTAAAAGTGGCCAAGGGGCCCATGTGACCGATATTGACGGCAACGAACTAATCGATTATATTTGCTCCTGGGGTCCCCTTATTTTTGGTCACAACGATCAGGCCGTTCAAGAGGCTGTTTTATCTGCCGTTCAAAATGGGACCACCTTTGGCATGCCGACTGAAATCGAAACCGTCATGGCAGCCAAAATCATCGAACTCATACCCTCCATTGAGAAGGTCCGGATGGTTTCTTCCGGGACCGAGGCAACTATGAGCGCCTTACGCCTGGCCCGGGGTTATACCGGCCGGGAAAAGATTGTTAAGTGCGGGGGCTGCTACCATGGCCATGCTGACCACCTCTTAATTCAAGCCGGGTCTGGGGCCATGACCTTTGGTGTGCCCTCTAGCCCGGGTGTACCCGAAAACATCGCCAAAGAGACCCTGACGGCCGCCTATAATGATATTAATAGTTTTAGAAAGCTCTTTGAGGCCTATAAGGACCAAATCGCTGCCGTTATCATCGAGCCCATTCCCGGGAATATGGGCCTTATTTTGCCTGACCAGGGCTTTTTAGAAGACCTGCGCACCTTAACCGAAGCCAATGGGACCCTCCTTATTTTTGACGAAGTCATTTCCGGCTTTAGAGCCTCTTTAGGCGGGGCCCAAAAGCGGTTTAATATTTTACCCGACCTGACCTGCCTGGGTAAAATTATCGGTGGCGGCCTGCCGGTTGGGGCCTTTGGCGGTAAGGCCGAAATCATGGACCACTTGGCCCCCTTTGGGGAGGTCTACCAGGCTGGAACCCTGTCCGGGAACCCCCTGGCCATGACAGCCGGCTACACCACCCTGTGTGAATTGCAAAAAAGAGACCCCTATGCCCAGCTGGAAGAGAAGGGTAAGCAATTAAAAGAGGGCCTGGAAGAAGCCGCTCAAAAACACGGTGTGCCCGTCACCATTAACCACCTGGGGTCTCTGCTCACCGTTTTTTTTACGGACCAACCGGTGCATTCCTATGCAGATGCTCAAACTTCCTCAACAGAAGCCTACCGGATTTTCTTTGAAAGCCTTTTAGCAGAAGGCATCCACTTACCGCCCTCCCAGTTTGAATGCTGGTTTATCTCGACAGCCCACCAGGATAGCGACATCGAAGCCACGCTGAAAGCAGCCGATCAAGCCTTTAAGGCCGTTGCTGAGGCCGGTCAATAATGAGCAAGGGATCTTTTTACTTTCAAACTTATGGCTGCCAAATGAATGAGCATGACTCTGAAATTATGGCGGGCCTTTTAGCCGGCCAAGGCTATACCCCGACAGACCAACGGGATGAGGCCGATATCATTATTATCAATACCTGCTGTATCCGGGAGAAGGCGGAGCATAAGGTCTTAAGCCTCTTAGGTGAACTCCGGGGGCAAATTGAAGCCGACCCGAATAAGGTAGTGGCTGTGTGTGGCTGTATGGTCCAGCAGGAAGATATTGTTCCTAAAATTCGCAAGGCCTGTCCCCACGTCAAGCTCATTATCGGAACCCATAATTTTCACCGGATTGCTGAATACATTGACCGGATTCGGGAAAGTAATGAAACCATTTGCGATATTCCGACTGATGAGCTTTTGATTGAAGAAGCCTTGCCCACTATGCGGGAATTCCCCTTCAAGGCCTTTGTCAATATCACCTATGGCTGTAATAATTACTGCACCTACTGCATTGTTCCCTATGTCCGCGGCCGAGAACGGAGCCGGGATATGGTGGATATTTTAAATGAAGTCCGGTCCCTAGTAGCAGATGGCGTGAAAGAAGTGACCTTTTTAGGGCAGAATGTTAACTCCTATGGGAATGACTTGGATGATCCGGAGGCCCATTTTCCCGGCCTTCTACGGGCTGCTGACCAAATTGAAGGCCTAGAGCGAATCCGCTTTATGACCTCCCACCCGAAGGACTTGAGCCAGGAATTGATTGATGTCATCGCCGATAGCCGGCATATCTGTCATTATATCCACCTGCCGGTCCAGGCTGGCAGCAGCCGGATTCTCCAGCGGATGAATCGCCGGTATACGAAGGACCATTACCTGACCTTGGTTGAAGCCATTCGTAAGGCCATGCCTGAAGCAGCGCTGACAACGGATATCATCGTAGGCTTTCCAGGTGAAACGGAAGAGGACTTCCAGGAAACCCTGGATTTAGTCGAAAGGGTTGGCTTTGACAATGCCTTTGCCTTTGCCTACTCTCCCAGGGCCGGGACCCCGGCAGAAAAGATGACCGACCAAATTCCTCTGGAAGAAAAGAAGGACCGGCTGGCCCGTCTCAATGACCTGCTCGCCAAATGGTCCTTGAAGAAAAATCAAGCCTATCTCGGGAAAACGGTTAAAGTTTTGGTAGACGGGGTAAGTAAAAGTAACGATTGCGTGCTTAGTGGTAAAACCGATACTGGGAAGATTGTCTTATTTGCCGGCAATGAAGAAGCCATCGGTACCCTAGCCGACATTCAAGTAGAGAGTGCCCAAACCTGGGTCCTCAAAGGAAAAGCAGTCAAGTAAGCGGAGGTATAACATTGAGTATTTTAGATAAAGCCAAAGAATTAGCGGATGCCATTTCTGAAAGCCCGGAACTTCGTCGGGTAAAAGAAACCGAACTCCGTATCATGATTAATATGGATGCCCGTGAAATTGTTGAAGAATACCAAGGCATTCAAACCGATGCCATTGGTAAGGGCTTAAATTACGAAGATTTGCCGGAAGAGACCAAACAGCGTCTTCAAGAACTGGAAAAACAAATGAACGACAACGATATCATTAATGAATATCTGTCTGCGAACCAAGAGTTAAACCAGATTTTGGAATCTGTTAATATGGTCATTACCAACGCCTTAAACGGTAATGAAAGCGATTGTTCCAGTTGCTCCAGCGCCAGCGGCTGTGGCGGAAATTGCCCATCCGGTCATTAATTGATCATCAAGCCGGCAGAAATCATTGGATTTTTGCTGGCTTTTTTACATTCAAAAATAGCTCAAGTGCAAGGGCGTGATGATATGAAATTGAGATGGTCTTGTTTACCTATTTTTCTCCTCATCGGTTTTTTTATGCTTCCTTATCCGGCTTGGGCGACTTATTCTTCCACAGAAGAAGCCGTCTACACCCTTTTGCAACATAATATCGTTAAGTTAGAGCTCCCGGCCAAAGACTTGGACCGGTCTCTTAACGACCTAGGCATGACCTATGCGGCCTTTGACGGCTACAAGCATAGCCTAAAGTACTACTATTACAAGGAAAAGCCTGAAGAGTATTACGTCCACGTCATGCTCAACCCCAATGAAGGTGAAACTCGCCAGGCTGTTTTCGACCGCATTCAAAAAATCCGTTCAGAAGCCTTAGCCATGCCGGGACCGGTCCTCCAGCTGGAATTTGTTAATAATTACTTAATCCAGCACATTGCCTACGATGAGGCTGTCTACCAAGACTTCCTCGCCGGCAAAGAGATTGAAGACCTGTCCTCCTGGTCAGCTAAGGGGGCCCTGGTTGACGGCAAGGCTGTTTGTGAAGGCTATGCCGGCGCCTTTATGCTCATCTGTGACCAGTTAGGGCTTCCCTGCGTCAAGGTAAATGGTGAACTGAATGGGATTCCCCATACCTGGAATAGTGTCTTTATAGAGTCTATCCAAGACTGGCTCAATGTTGATGTGACCAACAACGATCCGGGAGAGGCTAGGGTGCCGGATCATTTTAAAAGCCACTTGTTCCTGATAACAGATGACCAACTGAGGCACTATGGCTATAAGTGGAGCCCGGAAAAATCCCAGGCCATTAAGGATATTCGCTTTCCCTATATGATCGGCCGGCAACTGGACTTTCTCCGGAAGGATGGGATTATTGTCGGTCGGGGCGGGGCTGATTTTGCCAGTGCGGCCCCCTTGACCAGAGAAGAGTTGGCCGCGATTATTGTCCGCATTGCCGGTAAAAACTGGCATAAGCCAAGCGATCTGAGCCCCAGCCCTGATGTGTCCGACTGGGCCCAGGAGAGTGTCCAGCTCTGCCGGCAGCAGGGCTATATGATTGGCTATCCTGACGGTAGCTTTAAGGGGGCCAACCCAGTCAGCAAGCGGGAGTTGGCAACCATTGTCTTGCGCCTGAAGCAAGTTCCGGCCAAGACCTATACCTGGGATTCAGCCGAACAGGTTGCTGTATCAGAAGGCCTCCTAAGCAGCGGCCGCACCAGTGGTATCATTACCCCGGTCGCCAGTCGGGCAGATATCTTTGACATGCTCTACCGCCTGCTGACTTCTCATTCACAAGTCTAAATAGTAAAAGTCCCAAAACTGGATGCTCACCAGTTTTGGGACTTTTGCTTGTCCATCTAGTCGCCGCAGAGGGTTTCACCAATGCCTGCATGGATGACCAGGTCAGCCTTGCCGTCTCGGGGCGTGGCTTCTTTATTAATCAAGACTAGGGTATCCCCCTTGAAGTAGTCCAAGAGGCCGGCAGCCGGGTAAACCACAAGGGAGGTCCCGGCAACAATCATCATATCTGCCGTTTCAATGGCCCGGACCGATTCAATTAAGGTCGTCGAATCCAGGGACTCTTCATAGAGGACGACATCCGGTTTAATTACCGCATTATCTTTAGGACAGTGGGGGATACCGGAAGTGCCGGCGATAAAATCCAGGTCATAGAAAGTGCCACACTGGGTGCAGTAGTTTCGCAAGACAGACCCGTGCAATTCAAAAACCCGTTTACTGCCCGCCATTTGGTGGAGGCCATCAATATTTTGAGTGATAACGGCCTTGAGTTTGCCCTGGGCTTCTAATTCAGCCAGCTTTTTATGGGCGCAGCTGGGTCCATTGTTAGGGGCTAGGGAAAAAGACCGGTAAAAGTCAAAAAATTCCTCTGTGTGCCTTTCGTAAAAAGAGTGGGAGAGCATGGTCTCCGGAGAATACTTAAAGTCTTTTCGGCTGTAGAGGCCATCTGGGCTTCTAAAATCAGGAATACCGCTTTCTGTCGAGACACCGGCCCCGCCGAAGAAAACAATATTATCATGTGTATCTATGAGTTTTTTTAGTTCGGGATGCATAGGATCACCCTTTCTCTTGTACGCAGCCCTAGGGATTATGTTACAATAAGCATAGCTTGAAACCAGTCAACAGTCAAAGAAAAGAGTTGGAACGTGTATAATATTGTCTTATTTGAACCGAGAATCCCGCAAAACACCGGTAATATTGCCCGGACCTGTGCCGTTACCGGTACAGCCTTGCACCTCATCAAACCCTACGCCTTTACCATCACGGAGAAAAACCTGAGACGGGCCGGCTTGACCTATTGGGATATATTGGATATTTATGAATATGAGAACTTTGATGACTTTATCCAGCGTAAGGGGCCCGGCACTGTCCATCTCTTATCCAGCAAGGGGAAGACGGCCTATACGGAAGCCCTTTTTCAGGATGGCGATTATTTATTTTTCGGCCGAGAGGATACAGGGGTCACCCCTGAGATTCATGAAGCCCTTAAAGCACACGAATGGCGCATCCCTATGCTGGATATCCCAGAAGCCCGCTGCCTAAACATCGCGACATCCGTTGGGATTGCCTTATTTGAAGCCTTGCGCCAAGACAGCTTTTCGCATTTGAGGTGATGATATGTCTTTTCCCCTTAGCCCCCATGTCCAGACTGAAAGCATAGAAATTGCCGGCATTCCCGGCTATCGCTTTAAAGCAGAGGCCTGCCGGAAACCTTACCCCACCCTCATTTTCTACCATGGCTGGCAGTCTAATGCTGACCGGCAACGTTTTCGGGCCGGTGTTCTGGCTGCCTTTGGCTACCAGGTCTTTATTTTTGACGGTCCCATGCATGGTAAGCGTGGCCATGTCGAAGACACCCCGGAGAATATTTTGCGCTATTTTTGGCAGGTCATTGACCAGGAAGTGGCAGAGTTTCCAGTCATATATGAAGAACTGCTGGAAACCTTTGCAGCTGACCCTAACCGCTTGGCCGTTATGGGCCACTCCATGGGGGCCTTTATCAGCCTAGCCCTCATGACCCAATACCCCTACATCAGCTGTGGGATTGGCTATAATGGCGCTAGCGACTGGTCCTTCATTGAGGAAAACCTGGCCATGAACTACCGGACAACCCCTGAAGCCATCAAGGCCGGCCGGTCCCCCCTAGGCGAAGTAACCTATCAGCCCAGTCAATACAAGCCCCTGCAGGCAGCGGATAAGCTGGTTAACCGCCCCCTTTTCTTGACCAATGGGGCAGAGGACCAAACCATTCCCCTTGCAGGCAACCTTCGACTAGCTGATTATTTGCAGGTCCATAATAGCGAAGAGGGTGTCTTTAAACACGAAATCTATGAGGGCGTCGGCCATATTGTGACAGATGGGATGCTGGCAGACGGCTTAAACTTTTTAAAAGAGCATCTGAAATAGGAATATTAGCTGATAATACATATGTGACAAAAAACAAAAAATAGAAAGCCCTCTGGTAAAATGGATTCACAGACAAAACAAAATACCAGAAAGAGGTTTCCTATGAAAAAAGTATAACAAAGAAATGAGATTTCGCCAGAAAGCAGTCGAATATGCCATAAAACATAACAATAATGCAAAAGCAGCCCGAAGATATGATACAAGCAGGCAACAAGCTCAAGATATGTGCCCCTGGAATGCATCGGTTTCCAGAGCAAATACAACCGATATTATCAAATAACAGCAATAGACCTATCCAGCAGAAAAAGAGTGCTAAAGCTGGTAAAAGAAAAGAGCAGCTACGAACCATCCGAGATGGTAAAAAACCTGGAGAAAGACCTCGGCTTCAAGATAAAGACAGTCCAGACAGATAATGGGAGAGAATTCTGCAACGATCGAGAAGAAAAGAAGTCCATCTTCGAAAAGACCCTAGAAGCTCTAGAGATAGACCATATACGGACAAGACCCTATTCGCCTTGGCAAAATGGACTAGTAGAAAGAAGCCATAAGATGGATAATGACCTGTTTTACAGCAAAAGAAGGTTTAGCAGTGAAGAAGAAATGTATAGAGCATTTCAGAGATATAGTAGCAGAACCAATAACATAGCAAGAAGAATCTTGAACTTTAAAACGCTAAATGAAATGGTGCAGACCTATTTTATGAAAGAAGCTTAAAACATTTTACCAGATGGCTTGTGTCACAAATGTTTGACACCCCTAGAAAGAATTTTTTACAGAATTATAAACGTCTTGACTTTTTATTTATATCTGCTAAAATAGTTTTTGTTGACATTCGAGGTGTAGCTCAGCTTGGTAGAGTGCTACGTTCGGGACGTAGATGCCGCAGGTTCGAATCCTGTCACCTCGATAATAACTCGTTATGTATAATCACGAGTAATCAAAAACCGCTCTGTTGAGCGGTTTTTTCTTTTTCGTATCATCATTTGAAAGCAGTTTTTGTCATATTATCTACCGACTTTTCTACCGACTTTTTAGGCCGTATTTTGCTAGTTTTGTCTTAACAAAAAAACGGTTAAAAACTGCTACTCAAATGAAGATTGCTGCCTAATGCTATAGCACTAGACAGCTAGAGTTTGGTCGATATAGAGGCGCTGACCACTCCCCATAGCTAAAGCAAGGGGGTTCTTAAAGGTTCGGTATTTGCCGCAGCTTGTCCTAGGCGGCTTCCTCGAGTGGTCACCTAGGCCTAGCATTTTTGTTAAGAGCTTTACGAGCCTATTGCCGCTGCAAGATACTTCCCCGGTAACGCCTCAAAAGACGCACCGTGTATTTACGACTCGCACAGCGTGGTCATTCTGCATACGCCCTACATCCCTATAGTTAAAACCAAGGGCTTTACGGCGCAATTTAGGTAAACCGACTTGAAATTTATAACTTTTCCAGAGTATTGTCCACTTTAAGAATCTCACCGCCTAATCCTCGGCTATTCAATAGCCGAGTAGTTCACCTTCAATTCCCATCCATGTAATTAACAAATTTTAAAGCTGTTTTCTTGGCGGTCTGTTGTGTGATATGTGTATAGACGTTTAAGGTCATTTGTGGTGTAGAGTGACCGAGCCGGGTTTGTACTTCTTTTACGCTGGCGCCTGCTTCAAAGAGGAGGCTGCAATGTGTGTGCCTAAGACCGTGAATACTTATGGGCTCTACACTCGTTTTAGCACAGGCTTCTCGCAGCCATTTTCGGGGTTTGTTCGTGAAATCAAACTCTCCAAAGACGAGTGGGCTGTCATAATTTAGGGCGAGGATGGCGTCTAGCGTTTCTTTATCTACCGGGATGGTTCTTTTTGAAGATTCGTTTTTACCTGCGCCCATGATTATTTTATTATTAGCATCCCTAGAAAAAGCTTGATCTATAACAATATATCCGTCCTTGACGTTTACGTTTTTCTTTTCTAAAGCTGCGGCCTCTGCCTTTCTCAGACCTGTATAGGCAATCAGGCGGAGGAAGGGGTAGGCTCTTTCGTTGGGATTGTCCTTTAGTGCTTCCAAGACTGTATTTAATTCTTCTCGGGTGAAGATTTTCTTCTGCCCTTTAGATTTAATAGATACGGGGAAAAAATAGCTTTCACTTATAGGATAGCCACTTTCCTTTAACATCTTTGTAAAGTAGTTATAATTTTTCCTATAGGTTTTAGGCTGAACTGAAAAGAGGTAGAAAATAAGTTCTTGTATATCTTCTTTTTTTAGCTCACTTATCTTTTTATGCCCTACTAAGGGTAAGATATGGTTTCTATATAGCTTTTCGACCCTTGCGTAACTAACCTCTTGGACAGTCATCTTGTATTGATTGAACCAAATATTAAAGGCTTCTTCTACAGTGCGGTTTTCGGATATTTGATCGGGTAGGCCATTTTCTTCGATTTCAGTAAGTGTCCTAGCAGCCCATAGGTTTGCCTCACGAGTTGTTTTGAAACCTTGCTTTTTGAGCGTCACCTGCCTACCTTGGTTGTCCAGTCCAGCGTAAAGGCTTATTTTATATCTCTTTTCACCCTTTGTGGTTGTATAAGGTATCGGTTTAGCCATTCGATATGCCTCCTAGCACTCAGGCCTGTGGGACGGTTATGCCTATTGCCGGATTCGGCTGATTATCTCTTTCTAAGGGTAGTTCTGCGCCGGATCCAGCATTAGGTGTCATGTTCATATCTTGCTTAATAGTTAAGGCTGAATCTGTAATAGTAACAAGTCGGTCTCTACCCGGCCCAAGGTCTGGGACGGCATTAAACTGAACCTGTTTTCCAACTAGTTCCGGATATTGGTTCATCATGAGATTAAAGGTTGCTTTGTTCCCTGCCCCTGCTAGATTGTTAAATTGGTAGCTAATCCAGCAGCGACTGCCATAATCTCCACGCCAGTATTGGCCATCCCAAGTGAGCAAAATAGCAGAATAGCTAGTTCTTGGGAAGGGCTGGTCAAAGGGAGCATTTTTAGCAACCAAGAGGGCTGTATTATTTGATTGCCCCAGTAGGGTTAGGGTCCATTGGCCGGGGTCCTGAAGAGAATGTGGGCTATATACGACACGAGAATAGGTCTGTGGTACTTGGCTATCTACGTAGGCTGTTTGGGTCGCTTGCTGCCAGTCTACATGGCTACCTAGGGTCTCTGAAATATACCTTAGTGGCACCATGGTGCGCCCGTTTACAATTTTTGGATTATTTAGGGTAACAACCTTGCCATTCAAGATACCGGTAACTGTCCGAGTGGTTCCGTCCCAGTTAACTGTGGCTCCTAGGGCTTCAAAAATCGCCCTCATTGGCACGAATGTGCGTCCACTTTCAATAAAAGCCGGCTGGGATAGGTAAAGGGGCTTATCTTTAACAACAACATTAGCGGCGTGAGCAGGGAGGGCTGAAAAGAGCAGGGCCCCAGTAGCAACAGCCGCAATTATTTTCTTTTTCATTTTTTTCTCCTTTTTCCTCTGACAAGTAGTTTCGTGTGAAAGTTACCAGCAAGTTAAACACGTTGTAAAGAAGTGTGTGTTTTTATCTGCTTTTATGCTTTGCAGATGAGGGTATAAAAAATCGGGGGCGTATAGGATACGCCCCCTACAAAACCAAGGTGGTTTTACTTGTGACGAACTATACCTTGTTTTTGGAATTAATCAATCTTTTTAAGGTAATCGCCTTGCCTAACGAATATTTTTTCTGGGTGTTTTTGTGCGCAGCCCATCAATGTGTTCGTTTAGGTTATCTTTTATGGGCGCCCACATTGGGTCTAAAATAAAATCTATGCCTTCACGACGGGCGAGCTTTGCAGCTGGCACAAAGTCGGAATCACCTGAAATAAGAACAATTTGATCAACCTGCTTTTTATAAGAGAGGGAGGCTATATCGATCCCTATTTTCATGTCAACGCCTTTTTGAGATATGTCCAAGTAAAAATCATTTTCTGTAAGGTCATTAAGCGTTAACCGTTCATTGCAAACTTTCTTAAGAGCGTCATAAGATAGCATGTATCGGGCCTGCTCTTCAGAGAGCTCCCCTAGCCGCAAAGCGACCTTCCGCTTCTTCCTTAAACTGTTTAGGAATATATTTGTCCATTCAAACAAATCACTTTTGCCTAGGTCAATTTGTTTTTTTAGGAAGGGATGATAAACTTTTTTTGCCGAGGGTGGACAATCATAATAAAAGATGCGATACAAGTCATTCGTTGTTTCATGCTCATGCAGGTGTCGCTTGCAATATTGAACTAGTCTATCTGCACTTTTAGCGGCTGGCAGTTCGCCCTCTAAGCGGACTATCTGACGCCTGTAAAATCCGCCATCAACAAGGATCGCTACACGTTTCATAGATATATCTCCTTAAAAATAAAAAAATCCTTGGGTTCGCCGCTCCTCTGATTGTGAGGGGGTTACTGCCAAGGATGGATTAGTACATAAATAATATACCATTTATGGCAGAATTTCAATCTTTTTAGGAAAAATAATGTAACTTTTTATATGACATCACTTTGAAAGGCAATCGCCTTGCCCAAGATATGTAATTGTTCAAGCTCCGGACCTGAGTAAATTAAGGATTTATATGCAATATTGTCAGCCCGAAGCTCGACAGCATCAATCTCCTTGTGGAAATAAACCCTTTTTAACGTGGCTTCGTCATCTATAATGACAGCCGCAATCTCGCCTTCTTCTACAGTCGGTTGCCGGCGAATAAAAACAATATCCCCATCCCGGATATAAGCACCTATCATGGAGTCTCCTTTAGCTCGTAAAGCAAAGTCAGCTCGTATATCCGTGCCAACCTCGACATAACTCTCTCGGTCTTCATCAGCGTAAATAGGCACACCACAGGCGATTTCCCCTAATAGGGGGATTTTTTTTGTCTTGATTGGTAAAATATTGTCATATGAGGAGAGGTCTATATCTTCGCTAACTATGTTGTCATTTTCTTGCCAGCCCATAAGATATGCGGGGGAGACGGACAAGGCTTTAGCTAACGCTTCTAGTTTATCGAGTGGCAAGTTCTTGATAGATGCGGTTTCATAGCGCTGTAACGTTGACTTGCTCAACCCGGTTTTCTCGGCTAGGTTTTGATATGAAAGTCCTAATTCTTCTCGCCTTTGCTTTATCCGATGTCGAATTTCGTTCATATCAGAGGTCTCCAAGGTCAACCCGTTTGCAGACGAAAAAGAAGAAAGCCCCTTCATATCTCCGTCTTTTTCTTTTAACTTCATCATCTCTGCATGGATATTCTCGTAATCTGACTTACCTGTTAAGTAATCCATATCCACATTAAAAAAATCGGCAATAGCTTCTAGGGTCTCATACTCTGGTAAACGCTTCCCGTTTTCATACATGCTAATCGTGCTTTTCGAGAGGTTAAGAGTGTCGGCTATTTCTTGCTGTGTTAATTCAGAATCTATTCTTAATTCCTTGAGCCTTTCTCCAAAATTTGCCATAAGGCACCTCCTTTTCCTCCATTATACACAAAACGTGTACTTAATCAAGCATCACTGTTGACAAGAGGTGTACAATGATGTATTATCTTATTGTACACATGAAGTAAACAAAGAGGGAAAGGAGTCACTCGCATGTCAGATAACCTTGGAGGGATTCTCGTTGCATTAAGAGGAGACAGGACTCAGGAAGAGGTAGCTAAAGCAATTGGTGTTACAAAGTCTGCTATCTCTATGTATGAAAATAATGAGCGAGTTCCGAGAGACGAGATAAAAAGACGGATAGCCGTATATTTTAATACATCCGTAGAGAATATTTTTTTTAGGTAGGGTGTTTACATCAGGTAAACAAAATTAAAGGAGCTATTTTATGCAAAAAACAAAAAAAGCCCAAATACATGAGCTGGTGGATGAATTTCTTAATATAGCTTCGAGGAAAGAGCAAGATTACCTTATCTCTTTTTTGCAGGGCCTTTTATTCACGGCAAAAAGAAAAAAGTAGGTCATCTTACCTACTTTTTGAGTTCTTCTTTGAAGTGTTCTAACGCTTGCTGTCGGAGGTCTTTATCTAAAGAGAAATAAGCTTTCAGGATATCCAGTTCCAGCGGATCGGCATCGCCGGCAAGCTCATCAAGGGAAAGTTCGGAGGTGGAAGCAAACATATCGCCTTCGCCTGTACGTAACCAGTCCTCATTAACGTGGTAGGTTCTACAGATGGCCTTGATCATCTGCTCGGTGAGATTGTTTTTGCCGGTTTCTAGAAGTGAAATTGCTGTTCTAGTAACACCTAGCTTTTCTCCAAATTTTTCTCCGGACAATCCAAGCGACTTTCGCAGCTCCTTAATTCTTTTATTCACATTTTTCCCTCCTTTATTTAAGTATAAGAGGAAGAATGAAAATAATCAAGAGAAAGTTATTCGGAATAACAAAAATGTTGATAATAATAATTAAATGGACTATAATGTTATTACAAATGACAAAAGGAGCGATTTCAATGGCAGATGTAAAAGTAATTCTACAAAAGGAAGAGCTGGAAGAAAAAGATAAGGTTCTCGCCTATTTGCACGAGTTAGACAAAAAACAAAAAGAACAGTTAAGAGCCTTTTTAGATGGTATTCGCTTTATGTCTAACACGGTAGCATAGAGGGACTGATCCAAAGAGGAAGGAGGAGCCATGCAGGCTTTAAGAAACAGGGGGAATACCGAATCCCCGGGAGTGGCTAGTAGTTCTTTTGCAGACCTACTAAAGGAATCTTTGTTTGAGGAAATGAAGCCACTCATAGATGAATACATTGAAGCTAAACTTGATCAGCTAGTCCATAAAGGCTGGCCCGAGTATATCCAGCGTAGAGATATTGAGCAATACGTTGGTTGCTCTAAGTCCACCTTTGACCGCTGGGTTAAGGATGGGCTACCTGTCATAAAGAATGAGGGGCCTAATGGTCAAGTAATGGTCCGGTCAAGTGACTTACGGATGTGGCTAGACCGGAAAGAAAAATAAAGGAGTGTTTCTATTGTCAGCAGATAAACAAGCACAGGAATACATTGCTTATGCAGTCTATGAAGATGGGACTACCCAAGCCATGGAGTTTGAAGAGACCCACGAGATTGTTCCCTTCCTGATGGATTCTAAGTACGGGAATATCAAAACCATGCAACTCAAAAATGACGAATTGGCTGGGTTGTATATTGGATGGTTCGATTCGATCGGTAAATCCAAAGGCAGAGCCTATAACGAAATTGGCAGCTGGTTTGCCGGATTGCCCATCTATGGCAGACTTCTCATTTGGCGGTGCTTTGAAAATAAGGCCATGGCTGTTAAGAGAAACGACATTATCTACTTAGACTCTCTTGCTGCTAAGCGCCGTGACATTATGAAAAAGCGGAGACGGCCTCTAACAACCAAGAGGAGGGCCGGCAGATGACTAATCAAATAAAAAAGCCCCACGCCGGTAGCCGCCAGCGTGGAGCAAAGCAAAGGATATTAGCTCGAATACCCGGAGATAGTTTAGCAGATAAAAGCGGGCCTGAAAAGAGCAAAAAGCCAGATATGGTAGCAAGTCCTCAGATGCTTGCCCTGCGTGCCTTATTCTATGTTTCAGCCCTTATGTTTATCTATTCTGCCCTCCGGGTGGATAGCGGTAGCCTGACCCTTTTAGGTGGACTAGGAAGGATGGCCATGTGGCTTATTCTGGCTACTGTAGGCGTATTGGGTTTTGAAGAAGCTAAGCGGACGCTGTTTAGAAAACGCCGCTTTCAAGCAAGAAAGTGAGGTATTGCATGGAATATAGAGATTATCTTTTCGGATTCAGGATTAACGAGTTCGGCGAGTACGGCTCGTGGCGGTATAGCAGTTTAGAAGAAGCCGCTGACTACCTAACCGGTTCACCGGAGGGCAAGTGTAAGATGATCCGGCTCCAGCATGGTGACGTGAAAGACAAGTTTGTTGCCCTAGTCGCTGCTGAGCCGGCTAAAAAGGCCAATATTAATTTAATTGGCAGTACCCTGCTTTTAGGGACCCTTGCTGGGCGGATGATTATCTTCGCCTATGAAAACGATAGTGTGAGATCTGTCAGCCGAGATGAGAATAGCTATCTCAAGCGGATTATTAGCGAAGTCACCGGGAAAGATTTCCGGTAGGACATAGAAAAGGGATACATACCATGGATAATATTTTCTTTGACGAAACCGCCTTCTTTTTTCATCAAGTAAGGGCAGGCAATATAGGAGTGGGGGAGGCAATTGTCTTAACTCAATTCAAGTGGGACACGGAAGATCAGAGTTTTCCCGGTCAATTGTCTACCTGCAAATCCCTAAGAAAATGGCATCAGAAAAATATTGATTTTCTTGACTTTGACTTTAAGAAGTTAAAAAAAGAGGTTGAGAAGCTCGTAAAAAAGGGCTTATTAACTAAGCACAGGCATTACATTCCCGGCCGTCCCGTTGAAACATGGTACGAAATCAATAAAGAAAAAGTAGACAAGCTATCAGAAAGATTAGCATAAATATATATGCAGAAAGGAAGTGAATTGTCATGGCCCGGTTTTTATTTGATGAGCCGCCACTTATCATCAACTACACCCTTGCCAAAATAATTGGCCCTAGAGAAGCTGCATTTGTACAAAAAGTACAATATTGGGTCAATGAGAACCGCAAGAGGGGCAGAAATTATAGAGATGGTAAATATTGGACCTACAACTCTATTCAGGCTTGGCATGAACATTGTTTTGCCTGCTACAGCGTAGATACGGTCAAAAGAACCTTTGCCAAGTTAAGAAAAATGGACCTGCTCATTGTAGGGAATTACAACAAGGATCCAAGGGACAGGACCAATTGGTACACCGTCAATGATGAAAAGTTAGACGCTCTGTATGATGAATACGAGAGGCAATGTGCCATTAAAGAAGCCGAGGCCTTAGAAAAAGCACGAGAGGAAGAGGCTTCCAACCCATCAGGGCAATCTGCACAAATGGAAGATGACTTTGCCTACTATGAAACAGAGTACACCAGTGCATTGGGGCAATCTGCACCAATGGAAGAGGATTTTGCACACCCTGACGAACAATGCACCAGTGCATTAGGGCAATCTGCACCAATGGAGGAGGGCAGCTTGCACCAATCCCATTGGGGCAATTTGCACCAACCATTACCACACAAGTACCACACTAGTACCACACAAGTACAACAAACCCTTTGTTCACGTGTGCAAGATGCACACTGTGAACCGGATGCACATGACAACCATTCTGACCAGACCACTGCTTTGTCTTCCAGTCCCTCTGCCTTAAACCATCCAGACCAAGAGCAAGTAGACGGGATAGGTGCGTCTAAAAACAAGTCCGTTGAGGATGGCGAGGAGCGTAAGCAAGAAACAGAGGTCGCTGCTAGAAAGCAGGAGGCTCAAGAAAACTTTGAACGCCTGTGGCAACTTTATCCGCTCAAACGGGGAAAGGGGCGTGTTAGCGACACCAAAAAACAGGCCCTGCTCAAATACGGCTATGACCAGCTTGTGAGGGCCATTAACCGCTACACTCGTGAGGTTGCCGAGGCACCCTTTGAGAAGTGCTATCAGAACGGCAGCACCTTCTTCAATTCAGGCTTTGTAGACTACCTAGACGAAAACTATGAGGCCTGTGTGCCTAAGCCTAAGCGAGGGCTAAATGAGCGGACTGGAAAAACCTTGTCAAACGTTTATTTTGAGGACCATACACCGGAGGATTATGACATCCTCGAGGAATAGGTTAATCCAGTCCCCTGAGATAAATACAAATACTTTAGTGCGCTACATAGCGAAAGGAGCAACACCCATGAATAAAATTATCTTAATCGGACGCCTCACCAAGGACCCGGACCTGCGTTACACCCAAAGTGGGCACGCTGTTGTTAATGTGCCGCTTGCTGTAGACCGCCGGTTTGCAGCCCAAGGTCAACCGGATGTGGACTTTATCCCCATTGTGGCTTGGAAAAAATTGGCTGAAAACCTAGCCGAGTACATGAGAAAGGGCAGTATGGTCGCTGTCGAGGGCGAACTGCACCTAGATAGCTACGAGGATAAGAAGGGCATTAAACGGCTCAAGGCGGAGGTTCTAGCACAAAATATCAAGTTCTTAGACAGCCGGTCGAAAGAAAACCGGGGGGCTGGCAGTGACCAAGCTACCGCCGGAACAGAGATCGATTACGATCCGGACGAGCTCCCCTTTTAAGGGCTGGAGGAGGAAGCATGGATAATAAACAAGTTACCTTAACCCTGCGTGTCGGCGGTTATGCTCGGCTTGAGCTGGATATCTTTAAAGCTCTCGCCAACGAGTTTGACGAGGCTATAGACAAAAATATCGAAGGCACTTTTGCCGAAGAATATGTCGAGCGGATGGTCAAATACGCCCTAACCGTGTCCGGTCAAGTCCGACTGGTCCATTGGGGCAATTTGCACCAACCATTACCACACAAGTACCACACTAGTACCACACAAGTACAACAAACCCTTTGTTCACGTGTGCAAGATGCACACTGTGAACCGGATGCACATGACAACCATTCTGACCAGACCACTGCTTTGTCTTCCAGTCCCTCTGCCTTAAACCATCCAGACCAAGAGCAAGTAGACGGGATAGGTGCGTCTAAAAACAAGTCCGTTGAGGATGGCGAGGAGCGTAAGCAAGAAACAGAGGTCGCTGCTAGAAAGCAGGAGGCTCAAGAAAACTTTGAACGCCTGTGGCAACTTTATCCGCTCAAACGGGGAAAGGGGCGTGTTAGCGACACCAAAAAACAGGCCCTGCTCAAATACGGCTATGACCAGCTTGTGAGGGCCATTAACCGCTACACTCGTGAGGTTGCCGAGGCACCCTTTGAGAAGTGCTATCAGAACGGCAGCACCTTCTTCAATTCAGGCTTTGTAGACTACCTAGACGAAAACTATGAGGCCTGTGTGCCTAAGCCTAAGCGAGGGCTAAATGAGCGGACTGGAAAAACCTTGTCAAACGTTTATTTTGAGGACCATACACCGGAGGATTATGACATCCTCGAGGAATAGGTTAATCCAGTCCCCTGAGATAAATACAAATACTTTAGTGCGCTACATAGCGAAAGGAGCAACACCCATGAATAAAATTATCTTAATCGGACGCCTCACCAAGGACCCGGACCTGCGTTACACCCAAAGTGGGCACGCTGTTGTTAATGTGCCGCTTGCTGTAGACCGCCGGTTTGCAGCCCAAGGTCAACCGGATGTGGACTT
This sequence comes from Peptococcus simiae, assembly GCF_046569735.1. GTDB lineage: Bacteria > Bacillota > Peptococcia > Peptococcales > Peptococcaceae > Peptococcus > Peptococcus simiae_A. The sequence goes on from NZ_JBKICG010000018.1 coordinate 27,208, forward strand.
TATCCCCATTGTGGCTTGGAAAAAATTGGCTGAAAACCTAGCCGAGTACATGAGAAAGGGCAGTATGGTCGCTGTCGAGGGCGAACTGCACCTAGATAGCTACGAGGATAAGAAGGGCATTAAACGGCTCAAGGCGGAGGTTCTAGCACAAAATATCAAGTTCTTAGACAGCCGGTCGAAAGAAAACCGGGGGGCTGGCAGTGACCAAGCTACCGCCGGAACAGAGATCGATTACGATCCGGACGAGCTCCCCTTTTAAGGGCTGGAGGAGGAAGCATGGATAATAAACAAGTTACCTTAACCCTGCGTGTCGGCGGTTATGCTCGGCTTGAGCTGGATATCTTTAAAGCTCTCGCCAACGAGTTTGACGAGGCTATAGACAAAAATATCGAAGGCACTTTTGCCGAAGAATATGTCGAGCGGATGGTCAAATACGCCCTAACCGTGTCCGGTCAAGTCCGACTGGTTGAAGAGCCGCTTTCCTTTGCTCCGCTTTTTGACTACGATTGGTCGGCTCACCCGGGCAAGGTCGTTGTGGGCATTGATGTCGATTTCATTGGGGATATCCAGCTGGAGACAGACCGGGAAACAGCCGGCCGCTTTCTGGTTGAAAGTGCAGGTCAGGCGGATAATATCGAGGTTGTAGGGGATATGTCTCTTGCAGCAGAAAAGCTGCTTATGCAGTCCGAAGAGGTTAAGGAAATCGAGATTTTCGAGATTGGATAAAGGAGGATTTTTAATGAAAAATTGGTTTGATTATACAGATATCCTAGGTGCCAGCTATAACGAGGTGAAAAACTTTAACGTTTCTCGTCAAGAAGATTTTTATATGGACTTGGGCGTGTTTTTGAATGACGTCTGTGATCAGTATGACTGCCTTGTAGATATCCCGTGGGATAACTTGGAACACGTAGACATACCGGATTTGCGACATAGGCTCTTGCAGCTTTCCAAGGCTTCTTCAGCAGTCCTAGCCTTTTTAGATAAATCCGGGAAGTAAAGCCTAAAGAAGTCTTTTAGAGAGGGGGAGTTGTTCAGTGGCTATGACCAAGAAAAAAGTTGTCGCACTCGCTATTTTCTGTGCGGCAGTTAGTAAATATGCTTATAAGCGCCGGCAAGATAGGGCGTTCATGTTAGACAGACTTATCCAAGAATAAGGAAGGGGGCATTTGTCATGTCTACAAGAAAGAAGATCCCTGCCGCTGTACTTGCCCTTATGCTGGGCCTAGCGCCGATTTTAAGCCTACCTGCTCAAGCGGCGGATGCGACAGCAAGTCTGGAGAAAACAAGTAGCGAGCTTACAGAACACCATGCAGATAGAGCCGCTACAGACCAAGAACAAGGCAAGGAGGCTCGCAAGGAAGAGGTTAAAGCCAATCTAGTGAGTACAAGCGAACTCAAAGATAAGCTCAATAAAACCCTTGATTACTACACGCTTGCTAAGGAAAGTCAGTTCAGTCCTCCTGAAAAGGAAAGTCTGAAAGAGGCAGCTAAGGTGATTGAAGAAGAGATTACTGGTGGGTCTAGGACTGACCTAGAAGCTCATAAGGACACCGTTAAAAAACTCGCCGGGGAACAGAAATATGCCACCCTTGTGGCCTATCGGGAGCTTTTAAATGGCATGACTGAAGGCGTGCCGGACGAATACGAAAAAATTTCAAACGGAGATGCTGCGAAGGAAACGGCTGAGGAACACAAGGCAGCGAGCGTAACCGACAATAAAGATAGCAAGGAAAATAAGGCAGACCTCAAGGAAAAACGAGAAGCCTCCGAAACAAAGGAAGGTCAAGCCAGCCAAGGCATCAAAGAGGGGACTATCGTTCTCACTCGGACTGACAAGGAAGGCTTTGTTATTAAGGGCGCCGAAATCACCGTGTGGGATAAGGACAATAAAGAAGTGTTTAAAGGTGTTACGGATGACAAGGGTCGGGTGTACTTCTCTCCTGACCAGTCCGGAACCTATACCTACCAAGAAACGAAACCGGCCCAAGGCTATGCCAAGGATGATAAAAAATACCAAGTGAGCATTGATCCCGACTTCAACGTTTCCGGGGAAACCACTACAGCTACAGAAGCCACTAAAAGCGACCAACAAGAGGTGGTCGGACAGACTGGTAACACTGGTACGCCAACAAGCGGTAGCAGTGGCGGTCTCTTTAGCAGCGGAGAAAATGTGCCGCAAACGGGCCTTACAGACAAGGCTAAGGTCTTCGGCGTTATTAGCGCCATCCTTATTGCTCTAAGCGGCCTTTCCTACACCATCTACCAAAAGTACGCTAAAAGGAATATTTGCCGTGGCCTCCGTTTTTAAGTGGGTTTCAATGCTATGTCTTTTACTGGCTGTGGTTGCCCTATCTTTTGCCGGGTATGCTCATTTGCAAAACAGGCAGGATATGAACTTTGACAAGGGGCTGGGCAAGGAAGTGACTCAACAAGCAGAGGACTCCCTCTTGGATATTGACTTTGCAGCCCTAAAGGAGCGCAATCCGGACACAGTAGGCTGGATAAGGCTGCCGGGGACAATTATTAACTACCCTGTCGTTCAGGCTGAGGATAATAAAACCTATCTATACAAGCGCTTTGATGGGGCTGCAACGGAGTATGGAACGATCTTTGCAGACCACCGGTCTAAGATCTATGCAGGAAACAACATTATCCTTTATGGCCACAACCAAAGTTATGCTAATCCGGTCAAGTTTTCTCTCTTGCATAAGTACCTAGATGAATCGAACTATGTCCATGACCACCCGGTCTTTGAGTTCTATAAGGCTGAGGGTGGCATTAAACGCCGGTATAAGGTTTTCTCAGCCTTTATGCTGGACACCAATAATAGGGCTGATGTTAATGCAGTCTACCGGAATGTATCGGATGACGATTATGCGAATTACATCGAAATGCTTAGGAATAGGTCATCTATTCAGGTTGAAGCAGACCTTTACGAAAACAAGCAGACCATTATCCTTTCTACCTGCTCCAATCGTAGCAATGATGAAAGGGCTATAGTTTGCTTGATGGAGGATTAGTTTCATCTTGGTGTTGAGATAAATATATAAAAATTGCACAAAACAAAGGAAGGAGCTTCACTATGTCAAACAAAATTAAACGAGTTGCTGCATCCGTTCTCATTGCCTCCTTTGGGCTGACAAGCATCTTGCCCTCTGCTGCTATGGCAGCTAACGACAAAGAGGATCCGGAGAAGACGATTAAGGTTGTAGAGAGCTATGTTAACGGAGTGAGTGGTAAACAGTTGGCCGAGCCGGATACCTACAAGGAAAAGCCGGATGCCGAATACAAGGCCAAGGATATTGACGGTTACGAATTCAAGACCTATGAGCAAGACGTCACGAACCTATACCTCAACAAGAATTTAACCTACCTTGTAGGCTACCCGGACAAGACGGTCAGGCCTTTTAGATACATGACCCGAGCTGAGGCTACGGCTATCTTTTATAGGCTATATGATGGACACTTTCCTAAAGCAACAAGAGAGTGGCAACCGGGGATGTTCTCAGATGTGAGCGAGGACGCTTGGTATATTAAGCCCTTAAAGCAAATGTATGAGAGCGGTATTGCAGGCGGAGAAGACGGTAAATTTAGGCCCAATGACCCCATTACAAGGGCTGAGTTAACCGCCCTAGCCAACCGCTTTAATCCAAAGCAGTTTAACGATAGCAATGACAAGGTTACCAACAAGAGCTTTAGTTTTTCAGATGTATATAAGGACAAATGGTATGCCAATGATATTGCTCTTGCAGCTGCTAATAAATGGGTGAGCGGTTATCCTGATGGCAGTTTTAAGCCTGAAAACCATATTACCCGGGCGGAGACGGTCTCTGTTATTAACCGGGTGACCGGTAGACAGTTAACAGAAGAGCAGGCAGACAAGTACTATGCAGATAATCCCTATACAGACCTCAATAAAAGCGACTGGTTCTTTGCAGATATGCTTGAGGCCACTGTAGATCACAGCCCTAATCCTAGGGACTGGAAAGGTAAAGAGTACAGTTCGGATGATGTGAATGTGGTCGTAGAAAAGTATGTAGATGAGGATGGCAATGCCATTGCTGAAGATGTCCGGAGTGAAGATAAGGTCGGGAGAGGCCATAAGGACTTTACCGGTGTGAAATACATTGGTCAGGCCCGGGTTGTTAAGTATATCTACGAGGGGGTTGTCTACTCCGGCAGTTCTAGCAAGGTAGATAAGGAGACAAACAAAAAAAGCCGCAAGGTTACAGAGTTTGAGCAAGTAAAAAATGACCCCGAGGGTAATGCTAAACTGGAGTTTAAAGTGCCATCCCCTTATAAGGCAGGATCTAAGTATACCCTTGGCTATGTAGATGGTGATAACTTCACTCCGGTGGCTGGTTCAATTGTTTTAGACGGAGATATGCAACCCGGCGAAGAAGAGCCCTTGCTCAGAGAATTTACCATCCCCAAAGCTAAGCTTCAGGACGGCAAAAAATTAGTTATCCGCTCCCAAGAGAGACAGGCAGCCAAGTATTTGGCGTTTGCGGATTCAGACCTGGTAAGCCTAGATACAGTAGCTCCTAATGCAAAAGCTATTGAGGTTAAAGCTGAGGCAGAAGATAGTAAATGGAGGTTCTGGGTCAACCTCAAATTAGCCGACTTTACGGAAGAAAATGGGACCATACTCGTAAAGTATGCCGATTCAAATGGTGAACAAGTCCGTGAATTTAATCCTAAGCTCGAGAAAGAATTGTTCATTGAAGGGTTGGAGCGAGAAGGTTTCGAGAATTTTAGGATTACCTTGGAAGATAAGTTTGGCAATAGTAGGGTGATTAAGCCGGAATATAAGGCAACGAAAGTCATTGTTGTTGAAGCTGACAGACCTGTTCGGAATATGAAGTTCGCTTCTGTAAAAGCACCTCTTGGTGCTATTGTGAAAGTTAAGGTTCATGACAATCAAGGGCGTTTGGTGGCTAAGGGTAGACAGGAAAACACCACTGATGATTTTGAAAACATCAAGTTATACAAGGTTGATAGCGCCGGTGAAATGACCAGTGAAAGGTATTCAGCCCAACCAGGTCACCGCTTTGACTATAAGGCTGTCATGAAAGATGATCCAACTGCCTACTCCAACCCCATGTCCTTCACTGTAAATGAGGCGCATGAATAAGAAAGGAGCAATATCATGTCAGACAAAATTATTTCAGACAGAGTAAAACGAGTTGCGGCAGCTGTTATGTTAACCTCATTTGGAATAACCAGTGCATTTTCACCGGTAGCCTTTGCAGGAGATGGCCATAACGACAACGACAAGATTGTAGAGTTAGAGAAAAATATCGAGACACTGCAAAAAGAGCCTTCCGAAAAAGAAGCCCCTCAGGCTGGCCAGGCCCATACCAAAGAATACGCCCAGTTTATCATTGACGCCCCTTACTACCGCTACATTAAAGGCGACCACCAGCGTACTGTTGGCATGACCGGTAAAGCCTATATCAAGGAAGGTCGGACCATGCTCCCTATGCGATTCGTAGCCTATACGCTAGGTATGGAGGTTTCCTATGATGACCGGACCCGGACTGCCACCTTCGTCAATAACGATACCGGAGCCAATGCCCTCTCCCCCGGTAAACTCGTCATTAATATTGATACCGGTCGGTACAGACTGTATAACGAAAAAGGAGAACGATATGCCCTGCAAATAGATATTCCCAGACCGGATAATATTGATGGACATATTTATTTCCCGGTTAGCCGGGTAGCCGCCCTTTTTGGTGCCAGCCAAGGCGATAGGGACTGGCAAAACACCATTGTATGGCATGATAAAGACCGTGTTGTGAATATCTTTAAGGACGTTAAATAAGCTTAACCAGTCCTTTTAAGATGAATGCGCTATGTTATCCAAGCAATATAAGAAAGGAGGCAGGGCAGGAGTTAATAGCTTCTGCCCCTTTGTATGCGTAAAACAAGTAAATTTGCAGGCGTTCTTTTGTGCCTCATTCTCTTGCCGGCAGGCTATATTAGTGCTAATACAGATATTTTGAACCAAATAGACCACCCTAGTGTAAGAACAGTACAAAAGGCAGTAGACACAGCCAAGTCTATGAATATCATTGGTGAGCGACCAAAAGCCACCGGAGAATATGTAGACCAACTGACGAAAGCCAGTGTCGTTAAGGTTGTAGACGGCGATACCCTCTTAGTTGAAATAAAAGGATCTGAATACAAGGTTAGGCTTATCGGTGTAGATACACCGGAAGTCTATGGCAAACAGGAATATTACGGACGAGAGGCCTCGGATTACGTCAAATCCATCTTAAAAGAGGGGCAGGAGGTATTCTTGGAAAGGGATGTGTCCGACACTGACCGCTATGGAAGGCTGCTTAGGTATGTATGGATCAATTCCCCTATTGGCAACCAAATGGGTAAAGCGGATGTTCAGGCAGGTATGCTAAATGGCATCTTGGTCAGCAAGGGATATGCTGCACCAGCTACTTTTCCGCCAGACGTCAAGTATGAAAAGGTGTTTGCAGACCTTTCTAAGCAGCCCAGAAAAGAAGGCTTTGGCCTTTGGAAAAATAGAGAAAATAGGGAAACAGGAAAGGCTGTAGCAGTGGTATAAAATAGTATAAATAGAAAGGGGCTGCAAAATAGCCCCTCTAACAAACAAAGCCCCAGCTCAAAAAATGAGGAGGGACTTTGTTTATGGATATATCCATGCAAGCTTATAATATATATCTAATGAGGGCTTTATAAATTAATTAGGACTAAGTTTGTATATAAGCAAGGAGCTGTGTCGAATGATTTTACTCATTCTGACACAGCCCCTTTTTGGGTATAATTAGTTGATTTTAAAGCTTTCATTGTTAATATAGTTAGATACTTGTAGAATTAGAGAATCTAAAATTTTAACTGTTAAGTGGTAGTCTTTTTCTATATCATTGATAGTGCTGTCTGCTAGTTCCTCAGAAAACAAAGAGGATCCGTGAGCAAGATTATTCCGGTGTAACTTGATTGTAGAGAATTTATCTGGGCGGTGAATTTCTGGTGATAAGCTGAACTTAATATTATGTTCTTCAAAAATTTCGCTTATCACAGTTAAATCCATATTGCCTACATTCAGAGTATCCTTAGTGTTTAGAGTAATAGTCGTATTTTTTAGAACATATGATATAATTTGTTCTGTTTTATTATTTAAGGTGCTTAATTTTATACTAGGATCTTTAGCTGACTTTAGTTGCGTTTTTATCCAGATTTTTTTTATACTATCATTAACAGCTTTATATCCCAATTGATTCTGCTGGATTAGATCGTATATTTCTGTAAAAAGTTGAACCACGGTAAACTCAATCAGGTTATAAATCATTAGACAGGCATTTGATTTTAAAATATTACTTAGCTGAGTATAAGAAATTTCTTCAGTTGAGGATGAACCAAAAAAAATATCGAACTCTGTTTTTCCGTTTGTTCTACACATCTCCTTTTCATAGAGGGTCTTCATGATATTTAGGAAAATAGTTAATTCGGATTTTCTTTCGTTATACTTGTCCAAAAAATTCATAGATAATCCTTTAAAAGCTGTTCTTTGACATAATTAATTCTGGCGAATAATTTGGATTTATTATTTGCCGCATCGGACTTAATTAGTTTTAAAAAGTCAGGATTGTTTAACCAATCCTTGGTTTGTGGGTTTAGGTCGGGTTTGCTTTTTATAGCAAGATAAATACCTATTGATAATGCCTCAAAGCGGGCTCGCGGAGTAGACTTGGAAGTAGGTGTTTTTCTAAAACCCTGATCCCCTAAGAAGTTTTGCGCAAAGAAAAGCATATCTGTAAAGCGGTTAAGATATTTAAGGTGCTGCTCCTCATAAACTTCCGGATTTTCCCACTCCTTGTCTTTTGATTTTACATATTTATCCATATACTCTGATACATTTCCGTTGTAGTCGGTTAACCCCTCTTCATAATTATCTGAATAAGCAAAGAATCTAGTAGCTAATTCTAAACCTTCATACCGCTTTTCTGTTTCAGCTGTCCTAGGGGCTAGTTTATTAAACAATTCATTATTTGTGCAGTTAGACAAGAAGTTAGAGAATTTCCCGTCAGAAGATCCACGGCGGATTTCTGAACTTTTTGCAGATAGGCCGCTTGTATTAATTCTATTGAATATTTCTTGGCGAACAGAAGTGGTTGTTCCGGAATCCAAGTAAACAACTCTAATGTTTGTGTTTAAAAACCTTCTTTGTATGCTGATGTCGAGATCCTTGAACTTAAAGCCATTTGATTTATCAAGGACAGTTAGCCCGTTTAATTCTAAATCATTATTGGCGAATTCAACAAGAGTTTGAGTTCTTTGAGCGCCGTCAACAATTTCTATTCTGCCATCATCAGAGTCAGAGAAGAACATAAAAGGAATTGGTAATCCCATTAAAATCGATTCAATAAATTTGCATTTGTCTTTTTGCTTCCATATAAACTGTCGCTGGTATTCTATGGGTATAAAAAACTCACCTTCATTAAATTGTTCAATAAGATACTTAATTACATAATCTCTCGTATCGTATTTGACGTCTTGTTTCCTTAAATTTATTTGTTTACGTGATAACTCAATTTTCTCTTCGGAAAGCTCCATCGTCGTTCCCCCTATTTAAATGTTGCAGTATGCTTTTCCCGATTACCTCTCCTAGAATAACAGGAACAGCATTTCCAATTTGTGTTGCTATTTGCCTTTTGGAGAGAGGACGATTAGGATCAATAAACTTATAATCGTCAGGGAAAGATTGAATAATAGCCCCTTCTCGTAATGACAATGCTCTATTTTGCTCAGGATGACCAAATCGCCCGTTTCCATAACCAAAAAACTGAGTTGTAATAGTAGGGGAGGGCTTGTCCCATTCCATGCGTCCATAAACAGAAGGGAAGGTTTTTCCTGTAGATTTCTTATGGCATTTTAATTGTAAAGCTTCGTCCCAATCACGCCATGTACCGCCTGGCAATGATTGGCGTATTCGCTTTTTATTAATAGGCGATAATTTGCAAGATTGATGCAAGGGGTCTATTTTATCTACTTCACCATCTTTTAGAGGGGGCAGGTGTCCTATTGCTGTTTTGACAGTGCAATAATTTTCGGGTGTGTGCGTGGGAGGTAGTAATTTGATGGGGCCCAACTTAGAGGCTAAAAGAACTAGCCTACTTCGGGTTTGTGGAATGCCGTAATCTAAACAATTGACTATCTTCCAAGTGGTATGATATCCCATCTTTGCTAAGCTTTTAATAAAATTTTTAAAAATCTCCTCATTTCTCAAGCTAGGAACATTCTCTAAGGAAACTATTTCGGGCTGAATCTGTGTCACTAGTCTTTCAAAATAGGAAAGGAGACTCCATTTATTATCTTTGTGCCCATCTTTTCTGTACCTATTGCTGTAGTTGGAAAAAGGCTGGCAAGGTGCACACCCAACTAAAATCCTTATCGCCTTATCACTAAAGTAGCGGTCTACTTCAGAAGCGGAAATTTCAGTGATATCGGAATTTAAAAAAATAGAACTATTATTAGCTTCATATGCAAATCGGCATGTCTCTTCATTGTCTATACCCAATATGACATTAAGTCCAGCCTGCTCTAGTCCATGGGTTAATCCTCCAGCTCCACAAAATAAGTCAATAATTTCTGTATTCATGCTCTTGCCTCCCTTCAGGTTTTTTCTGACTATTTCCCCTTGCTTTAGCTATGAGGAGTGGTAAGTAAAATCACTCCTTTTGGTACATTATATCATCTGGCGGACTGAATTACAGGTTCGTATGAAAAAGTCAAGAGGAAAATTTTGAGTAAAATAACCGCAAGCGGGCTCAGGACTTCTGGGTGCGCTCATAAATAAGTTGACAATAAGTATCAAATGTTGTATAATGATATTGAGAGCAAATATTATCGAATACCTTGCAAAACTTCTGGCTTTAGCTGTGGAGAGACTCAGCGATAGGTATCGGTAGTTTAGCCTCCCCTTTAGCTTAATAAGGCAGTTGGGATATTAGAGACAAGTTCTTCTATCGCCACTGCACAGAAAATCCCTTGTAGATGGTCAGTCCATTTGCAGGGGTTTTTCTGTATAAGAAATAATAAGAAGTTGTTGATGTTAAAATTTAAATATGGTAGAATGTAGTAGGTATATAAATAACTGATAAAAAGAGGTGAGTCCCCCAAAATATATCAATTTGTTGAGAGTAAACCATATAAATATCCATATGTAACGGGTTTTGCTTCCTACTAAGAGGAGGTGGTTACATTGAAAACAAGCGGCCCGTAGACCCTTTAGCTGGAAATTAAGTAAAACAGAGCGGCAAATACTGTCTATTTTAGATTGAATTGAACGTTCAAATATTTCCTATTAAAGGGGGATCTCGAGATGCCAAAGAAAAAACTTAAACGGTTTCTTGCAGCCGGCTTGTTGGCCTCGTTTTGTTTAACCAGTATTCTTTCTCCTGCCGCTGGTGCAGCGGAGACCAAGAAAGAAGCGGCTAAGGCAGACGACACCAATAAGACTAAGATGGTGCGAGTAACCGAAAACTTTGTAAACGGTTCCGGCGGTAAAAAGCTGGCCGAAACCAAGACCTACAATGATGACAACGACCGGGACGTTCGAGAAGAGAAAATTCCCGGCTACACCTTCAAAACCTATGAAAAAGAAATTACCAACGTCTACTTAACCAAGGATATCCCCTACATTGTCGGATATCCTGACAAAACGGTCAGACCCCTACGGTTCATCTCTCGTGCTGAGGCGGCAGCAGTATTCCACCGCCTGTATGACGGGGATTACCCGAAAGAGGTTAACACTTGGTCGAAAGATACCTTCAAAGATGTGCCTGAAAATGCTTGGTATATCGAGCCGGTTAAGCAGATGTACAAGAGTGGCATTATCGCCGGGTCTGAGGGTAAATTCCGACCGGACGAACCCATTACCCGGGCTGAATTAGCAGGCTTGGCCACTCGCTTTAACCCTGAAAAGTTCGGTGGTAAAAAAGATGATGGTGCTTTTGCAGACGTTTCTACCGGTCAATGGTATTCCAGTGCCGTTGCTCTTGCAGCTGCCAATAAGTGGGTAAGCGGTTATCCGGATGGGACCTTTAAGCCGAATAACTATATTACCCGGACTGAAACCATGTCTATCATTAACAGGGTTTTAGACCGCCAAATGACCACAGAAAAACTCCGGGAGTTGGGTGTTAAAAACCCCTATACGGACATCAAAGAAGATGACTGGTACTATGCAGATGCTCTTGAAGCGACCATTAACCACAAGAAGGAACGGGGGAAATGGCACGGCTTCGACTACAATGGCGGCAAGTACAATGTCATCATTGAAAAGTACGTAGATACTGAGGGCAACGTCATCCGAAAGAAAAAGGTCAGTGATGGCAAGGAAGTAAAATCTCCTAAAGACATTGTTGGCTTTAACTATGTTGGTTACGTTAAAGTTCTCACCTATGTATACGAAAAGGGTACTCCAGTACCTAGCGTGAGCAAGACCTCTGAGGCTGAGGGTAAAGATGGCAAAGCCTTCTTCCCCGGTGATGAAGTCACCTACACCATTAAGGTGCAGAACGACAAAAAAGCTACCAGCCCCATTGAAAACGCCAAAATCTATGACCCGATTCCTAAATTCATGACCTTTGTAGACGGGTCTGTCACAGTTAATGGTAAGAGCCATGACTATGAAATGACTGACTACATGGTTAGCGAAAAAGGGAACTTCGTTCTTGCTGAGGCCGTCAAAACCGGTCAAAAACAGCTTGAAATTTCCCTCGGTGATGTAAAAGCCGGGGAAGGTAAAACCATCCAGTTTAAGGCTAAAATCGATAAAGATGCCTTTAACAAGGAAGTCAAAAACATTGCGGTTTTAACCGGGGACAATATTGTTGACTTAAAGAGTGCGAACCAGTTAGATCCTAAGCTGGGGACTGACGATAAAGACCCGAAAAACGACCCCAATAAGCCACTTCCAAAGCGGAACGACTCTATCCCGCCGGGGATTGAAACCGGCGATAAGGGCTTTGTCGTTCAAGAAGGCAAGGCCTACCTGAACATGGATAAGGTCGTAGATAAGAAGGAAGCTGAAGTAGGCGATACCATTAAATACACCATCAAGGTGGATGCGGATAAAACGTCTAAAACCCGGGCTAAAAACGTGGTTGTCACTGACACCATCCCCATGGGATTAGAGTTTAAGCCGGGGACCCTTCAGGTAGACGGCAAGTTCTTTGGTGACATTGAATATAATGCCGATAGCCGAGAATTAAAAGTCCCTGTAGGTGATATTGAGGTTGAAAAATCCAAGACCATCACCTTTGATGCTCAGGTCACTAAAGATGCCTTCGATATGGAGCTTAAAAACGTGGCTACTGGGAAGGGGACCAATACTGACCCCAAGAAGAGCAAAGACGATACCGCTATTACCAAGGTAAAAGATGGTAAAGCCTATCTCGATATCTCTAAAGAGGTCAATAAGAAAGAAGCTAAGGTAGGAGATACCCTGACCTATACCGTTAAGGTTAAGACGGATGGCAAGTCTAAAAATGACGCCAAGGGCGTTGTTGTAACAGACCCCATTGACCCGGCCTTAGACTTTGCAGGCTCTGTCACTGTAGATGGCAAGGGCCATAGCGACTTCTCCTATGATGAAGAAGCCCGGCTCCTTACTGTCAACCTTGGTGACGTGAAGATCGACCAGACCAAAAAGGTGGTCTTTAAGGTCACTGTTAATAAGACCGGGTATGGCAAGGAAGTAGAAAATATTGCCTCCGCAGAAGGGACCAATGCCGAGCGAGTTTCAAGCGGCTCTAAGGTCTCTAAAATTGACGAAGGCAAGGCTAACCTCTCTATCCAGAAAACAGCTGACAAAACCGAAGCCAAGGTAGGAGATAATTTAGACTACACCATTACCGTTGCCAATGACGCTAACGCAGAAGTAGCAGCCAACAACGTAAAGGTCACAGACCCTATCCCCCAAGGCCTTGAATGGGGCGGTATCGCCACCATTGCTAAGACAGACGCTCAAGGTAAAAGCGAACCTGGCGTAAGTGCCAAGTACGTGTATAACATGAAAACAGGCGTTATTGAAGTCTTGGTAGGCAGCCTCTTGCCAGGTGAAAAAGCGGAAATCGTTTTACGCACCGTAGTCAAAGACACCGCCCAAGGTAAGACCATCTACAACAAGGCAACCGGTACTGCCGACAATGCCAACCCCAAGGAAGCAGAGGTCAACCGGCCTACTGTAGTAGAAAAGGGCAAGGCTGACGGCAGAGTAGGGGCCAAGTCTGTTAATAAGAGCCAAGCCAAGGTAGGAGACACCCTCTCTTACGAAATCGAAGTAGCCAACAGCTCCAGTGCTACCGCCGACTGGGAAAACGTAACCATTACAGACCCTATCCCGGAAGAACTGGAATATGTTGGTCACTTAGAAAAGAACGGCAAGGGTTCCAACGACGGCTCCTTCGACAGCAAGACCAATACCCTAACCCTAAAGCCCGAGGCCCTCAAGCCCGGTGAAAAAGCTGTCTACAAATTTGACGTTAAAGTCAAAGAAGCAGCAGAAGGGAAGACCATTGTTAACGTGGCCGTCCTGAAAACCCCCGGTGAACCTGACCGGAACCTACCCTCTACCCCGGTAGTCGTACCTGAAGGCAAGGCCGGCCCCTATGTACTCAAGACCCACGACCAGGATAAAGTCGGAGACCTTGAATACCTCACCTACACCGTAGAAGTAGGTAACCGGTCCAAGAATGCCACCTGGAAAAATGTTACCCTGGTAGATACCCTACCTTCTGAAGTCCAGCTCATTGGCCAGCCCACCCTGCAAGGGAAAACAGACGGAGAAGGCCTAGCCATGGTCGGTGGTAGCACAGTGACCCAGCCCATTGGGGATATTGCCCCCGGTGAAAGCGTAAAGGTCACCTATACCGTCCAAGTCAAGAAAGGGACTGCCAAGGAAGTCAGCTACAAGAAAGGGGCCAGCGAAAGCGAGCTGGACAAGCTCCGTAAGCAAAACGCTGTCACCTTAATTAACACCGCCAACGCCACCGGTGAAAACGGTACAGGCGGCGCCACCGACGATAAAGTCAAAGTCCCCCCGGTATTAGTACCGGAAGAGGGAGGGAGTGGTGTACCGGGTAAGCCGGACAGACCGGACGACCAACCCACCCTCGAAAAGACTGCTGAAACCGAGCGTATAGATCTCTCCACCAGAGACGGCGCTAGAAACACCTACACCATTAAGCTAACCAACGATACAGATAAGGTCTGGAAAGATATTAAGGTAACAGACGTCCTAGATACCTCTCGCCTGACCTTCTACCGGGACAGCCTCACCATTAATGGCGTCCCTAAAGCCTGGGGGACAGACTTTAGCTACAAACCCAATGGCAGCTCCATGTTAGATACCCTCACCATCCCGGTAGGCGACATCCAGCCCGGAAAAGCTGCTATTATCCAGTTCAAAGTCCTCCACGCCAACGACGGAGCAGACAAACCCTACGTCAACCAGGCCACAGCAGAAAGCAAGTCCCACGACCCCGTTACCGGAGACGTAACCGTTAGCTTCAATAACCCACAACCCGTCTCTAAGATCCACCACGTCCTGTCTGCCGGATACACAGATGGGACCTGGGGACCCTACGCAACCACAGATAAAAACTTCCTCTCTACCGAAGAAGCAGCCGCCTTTATCGCCCGGTCCATTACCGCCGAAAAAAGGCAAGAACTCATGCAGGGGAGAGACTACGCCAGCAACACCCTTACCTTAAATAACGCCTGGGCGAGTAACCCCGTCCGCTTCATGGTCGGCATTGGCGCCCTCAAACAATACGAACTCCTGCCAACCCCACCCCTAGAGGAAACCAAAGACTACGTCCAGTTCGGCACAGAGAACGCCCAGTTCCGCTTTGTAGCCACCCGTAACCAAATCGGGCGGATGCTCAAAGCCTGCGGCCTCACCGGCCTACCCGGCTACGACTACAGCACAGACAGAACAGGGACCCGTCTCCACCGCCTAGACTTCATTAAAGAACTGGAACAAATCACCGGTAGAGACACCCAACCCAACACCAACGGTCTACCAACCCGGACCTTCTCCGACACTAGAGACCCAGCCGTAACAGAATCCGCCGTATGGCACAACTACGTCCTGGATAACCAAGACAGAGAAGTATGGATTGCAACAGACCTGAATAAAACCGTATCCATCTAAGAAACACCAAGAGCCGAGCATTTGCCCGGCTCTTTTTCTATGCCGCTATCCCTAGCCTCAAATAATCCCTTTGTACTACATGTAGTAATATACATTGTTAGTTGACTATATCTAGTGTGCGTGGTATTATATATCTAACGAATAATCGCTAACCAAGCAAAGGAGGATTACCCATGAAAGGAAGCTTAACTAAAAAAGCAACAGCAGCTGTATTAGCAGTAGCCCTCTTGGCCAGTGCTACCCCTGTACAGGCAGCA
>NZ_JBKICG010000019.1:0-41776 GCF_046569735.1 Peptococcus simiae
AGACCCATGACCCCTATCAAGAACTTGTCCGCCTCCTTTATTTGCTTACTTATTATCCTCTTCTCTTTCTGCAAGGTATCCTATGCCCAGGAAATAACCCACTTCAACGTCTCGACCGGTGCTGAATTTCAACAGGCCCTGGATGCCATTGCAGCCGGCTCTGCCAACGACTACACCATTGAGCTAAAAGAAGACATTAATTTAAAGGACCAGTACCGCTATGACCGCCACCGGATTAGTCGCGGGCAGGTGACCCTAATCGGTAACGGCCATACCCTGACCCAGGTCTACACCATCCGGATTGGTCCCGGTGCTGCCCTCCGGCTGGGGAAAGAAGACGGGAGCGACAGGCTGACCATTGATGGGGCCTACACGGGTATGACCCCCCAACCCCTCTTTCAGGCCCTGGGCGGTGCGCTCTTCATCCATGAGGGGGTCACCATTAGCAACCGCCGGGCCAACCATACCAGTAGTTTCGGTACCATCGTCCTCATTTCCAGTGGCGGGACCTGTACTATGACCGGCGGCGAGATTAAAGATAACCTGGTTGAGAACTCTGCCCTAGGAAGTGGCGGCGGCTTTAACGGCATGGTCACTCTCCTAGGGGCGGATACAAGCTTTACCATGACCGGCGGCAAAATCATCAATAATGCCGTCACCTCCCACTATGAGCCAAGGCCCGGCTGGTTGCCTTTTGAGGAAGTGGTCTATGGCACAGCGATTTCATCTGTTGGGGGAGCGGTCGATATCAAAAATGCCGAGATATCCGGCAATAAGGCCCAGGGCCAATACGGCATGGGGGCCGGCATTTGTATCTTTAACGGGTCCTTGACCGTCGATGCCTCAGTCATAGCCAATAACCACAGTGATTGGCAGGGTGGGGGCATTTATATTGCAGAACCTGCGGATATTCCCTTCTACCCCATTACTTTTGGTGGTGGGGCTAGGCCAACAACGATTCCCGCCACTCCCTCAAGGGTCACTATTACCGACTCCCTCATCGCCTTTAATACCACCGGCCAAGCCGGAGCCGATATCCTTATCGACCAGGGAAACGAGGCCCCGACCCTGCCGAGCATCCAAGAGATGAAGGCCTTTGCCGCTAGCAAGGCCCTTCCCTACGATACAGCCAAGCTGGTGGATTGGCACCAGGATGCCCCTTCCAAGCGGTATAGCGATGCCGACCCAACAGCGGTCCTAGAGGTCAGTGAGCCCATCAGCCTGCCCCAGTACCTGATCGCTGCAGGCCTGCCAAAAAGCCATACCATTTCCTTTGATGCTAATGGCGGAGGAGGCAGCATGGCCCCGGTCGAAACAAGTGAGGCGACCTACGTCCTCCCGACCGCCAGCTTTACCCCACCGGCCGGGATGCACTTTGCCCATTGGTCAGTCCTAGGGGCGGTCAAGCAGCCCGGCGATGAAATCCCCCTGACCGATGACCTGGTCATTCAAGCGGTGTGGGAGAAGGATGCGACAGCTTCAGGGGCCGGTTCAGCCGGCAGCGGCGGGGCTGAAATCAGCTTCGAACGGCAGAAGGCCTATTTCTTCGGTTACCCGGACGGTAGCATCCGGCCCGATGGGCAGATGACCCGGGCCGAGGCCATTGCCCTCCTGGTGCGCCTAGAAAAGCTGCCTACCGGGGCAAAAGACCGGACCCCCTTTGCCGATACAGCAGCAAATGCCTGGTATAATACCGCCATTAATGCGGCCTTTAAGGCCGGCTACTTAGCAGACCAGCCCCGGGCAGCCATCCGGCCCGACGATCCGATTAGCCGGGGTGAGCTGGCCCAGTTGATTGCCCATGTTCCCGGCAAGACCGTCCTGGAAGGACCGGCCCCCTTTACGGATATCAAGGACAGTCCCTACTGGGAGGCCATCGAAGCCGGCTACACAAAAGGCCGGATAAAGGGCTATCCAGACCAGACCTTCCGCCCCAACCAGTCCATCAGCCGGGCCGAGGTAGTGACCATTTTTAACCAAATTTATAGTATTGAACCGGATAAGGACTATATCGCCAAGCACCCGGGGCAAGTGGCCAGCTTCAAAGACCTGTCCAGGGGCCACTGGGCCTATGCCGACCTTATCGCTGCCAGTACCAACCATTTTATTTTAATTAAAAATGGGGCCCGCTCCTGGCTGAATACCTTTAAATAAGGGTAAAAGGACTGGGCCGGAAGGGGCACAATCATTCAAGACCGCCTCTTCCTGTCAATAAAGGTCCCAGGCCATATATCCAGCAAACCTTCCCTGACTTCCCTGACCTCCATGCCCTACAGGCGAATAAAAGCCATAGCAAAGCCCCAGCTCATTTTGAGCTGGGGCTTTGCTATTTGGGTCTCTCTAGGATAAGACTTGACCCTTGACTGCTTTAATACTAGCCCATGCCTTACTTCTTATTTTCCAGGCAGTCCTGCCAGGTCTTTAAAAGCTTGGTCCAAACAAGGGTCCCATCTTCTGCACGGTAATATTCGTAAGAATTGGAGGCGCCAATGATTTCGTAGTAGGCCCAGTGGCCGGCATCCAGGTCTTTAAAGGCGACGATGTCTCCACGGAGGTCTTTTAGACCGGCCGGGCTAACTTGTCTATCGAAGAGGCTGTTGAGGATGGTGACGGCTTCGGCCCGGCTAATGGGATTGTCCGGTTTAAAGCTACCGTCCGGGTAGCCGGTGATCCGCTTGTTGGCGTAGGCTTGCTCAATGGCGCTAAGGCCCCAGTGCCCTTGAATGTCGCTAAAGGGGACGCTGGCCTGGTTGGCCTGGTCAAGGCCCTTAATCAGTTGGGTGAATTCTGCCCTGGTGATTTGCCCGTTGGCTTTAAAGCTACCGTCCGGGTAGCCGCTCATAAGCCCGGCTTTGACGACGGCGTTAATGGCTGAATTGTACCAGCTGCTGTCTACATCTGCAAAGGCCGGCTTGGACTTGTCGGACATGTCCAGGCCTTTGAGCCGGGCGACCATGGTGGCTGCTTCAGCCCGGGTGATCTTCCCTTGGGGACGGACGGTCTTGTCTTCGTAGCCGTAGAAGTAGATGTCATGGCTATGGGTTTCTTTTTGACTGACCTTATTGTCGTCCGGTTTGGAAGAGCTACCGGGGGTGGTGATGGTGGCGCCACCACCTGAGCTGCCCGGTGACGGCTTTTTCTTTTCAACGGTGATCTCTACGGGTTTTCCGTCTTTAGGGGTAATGGTGATTGCTGTGCCTTCGTCTTTCTTAGGTTGGATTTCAATGGTAAAGTCACCATTTCCGTCGGAAGTACCTGTACCGATTTCATTGTCATTTTCGTCTGTGACGGTGACTTCTGTATTCGGACTGGTCTTGCCGGTGACGGTGGTGCTGTCTTTACCGGGGTCGTTTTCGGCTTTGCCATCGGTGACGGTCGGCTTGGTCGGGGCCGGCTTGCCTTTTTCAACGGTTACCGTCGTGGGGTCGCCGTCTTTAGGGGTGACGGTGATTTTGCTGCCTTCGTCTTTCTTAGGCTGGATTTCAATGGTAAAGTCGCCATTTCCGTCGGAAGTACCTTCACCAATCTTACTACCTTGGTCGTCTGTGACG
Organism: Peptococcus simiae; assembly: GCF_046569735.1. GTDB lineage: Bacteria > Bacillota > Peptococcia > Peptococcales > Peptococcaceae > Peptococcus > Peptococcus simiae_A. The sequence continues at coordinate 3,552 of NZ_JBKICG010000019.1, forward strand.
GTGACTTCTGTATTCGGGCTGGTCTTGCCGGTGACGGTGGTGCTGTCTTTACCGGGGTCGTTTTCGGCTTTGCCATCGGTGACGGTCGGCTTGGTCGGGGCCGGGCTGTCTACTTCAGCTGTTGCCGTAAAATCCTTGTTTGCTGCCGTTACCCTACGGTCGCCGGGTGACCAGGTTGGGTTCTTGTAGCCTGATTTAGCGGTGGCCTGCGGGAAGTCTCCATCTTCTAGGGTCAGGCCGCTTTGAACGGTCATGGTTTTACCTGCCGGTGCTAGGCTTTCAATACCATCGCCTGCAATAAAGCGAACTTGAATGCTGCCTTCAGGCTTCGGCTTATCTGCGTTGCCGCTATTATTTTCCGTTTTTGTCTTCCAAACATAGAGTTGTTGTTGGTCTACAGTGAGGCTTGAATCATCGGAGAAGGTAATTTTTATTTGACCTGGTGTCGGATCTAAGACTTCAGCTGTGGTGGCTCTGCCGGAAAGGTCCTCAAATTGCTTGGCCCCGTCAAGGTAGCCCTGGAGTTCAGCTGTTTTTCTAGGATCCAAGCCTGCTTTCACTTGACAGCCTTGCTTCCAGAACTTTTCGGCCTGGACATCTGTGCCAACGAAGACGCCAAAATCCTTGGCGATGATCTCGCCTGTTTGGACCTTGTCGGCGATGAGGGCCTTTTCTGCCTTAGCGGTGTAGACCGTATCTGCGCTGATTGCCTGGCCTGTAATATCCATGATGCCATCTGAGCCAGCAGCTCCATACCACTTTGGCGCCTTGTAGTTGTCCGCCGCCGTTAAGCTGGGCACTTGGATTGGGGCTGCTTCACCGGCAGCTGTCGCAGCGGCATTGGCTTCCTGGATGCTCGTACCTGCAAAGATGGCATAGGTGCCGTACTTGCCATCTTCTGCCGGGTCTGCCTTAATGCCCTCGCCCTTTTGCAGGCTTAGCTTGTAGACGCCTTCAGGCAGGCTGGCCGTGGGGTCGGTGAGTCTTTCTCCATTTTTAATAAACTGTGCCGTATAGACGGCCCCGTCACTTATAGCAAGATCATCAGCCGGAAGGGCCTCTTTCCAGCCGTTAAACTTAACATTGCCTGCCGGTTTGGGGGTCGGTTTAGGAAGGTCCTTCCCCTTGTCGCCCTTTGGCACCAGGACAGAGATAAGCTTACCTTCTGTACCGGCCAGGGCCAGGTCGGCCTTGTCCTTAAAGGATTCATCTACCTTAAAGGCGATGATATTGTAATCATCTAAGAGAATGTCCTGGTTGGCTGAATCTTTTGTAGGAATATTCGCATCTGACCGGCTCGTGGGGTTATTGCTATCTGCCGGGATATAGGGGATGGTCTCTAGCCAGTGAATATTGAGGGTGACCTCTAACTTGTGGCTTTTTCCCTCTTGGACAGTATAGTCATAACTGACCCTGGTTGCGCCCTCATCTACGGTAAGGGTCGTCCCGCTAACACTGCCGCCCTGCCAATTAGCCGTTCGAGCCAGATCAAAGCCCTCCGGCAGGGCCTCCAGGTCAAAGGTCCGGGTCGCCCTATTGACCTTTATTGGGTAGTTTTGATTAGACCCATTAAATAAGTCTAGACTTATGTTATCCGGGAGATTTAATGAGGTGAGCTGGTTGTCATAACACAATAACTGCCACAGATTGGGGTTGTGGGACAGGTCCAGGTCCCTTAGCTGATTCCCACTACAGTTTAAATACCACAAGTCCGGATTCTGGGTCAGGTTGAGTTCCTCGAGTGGGCCGACTACAATTTCCAAATGCTCAAGCTTTGGATTTTTTGAGAAATCCAGACTTTTGAGGTCATGCTGCCGGTAACTGAGGTGGAGCAGGTTAGGGTTCTTGGACAGGTCCAGGCTGGTCAGCCGGTTCTCCTGAAGGGTTAGGTGTTCTAGTTTTTCGAAGAGTCCAAGGTTGACATTTTTGGTGGGCACCTGGTTGTTCACTTCAGCTGCAATCTCAATTTGTTTTAAATTTTTAAATACTTCCCAGCCCTTCAGGTCCTTGACACCGGTGCCGGGCATGACACCATCTATGATTAGCGTATCTACCGCATCACATTCTGCCTGGGTCAGGATGCCATCGTCATCGGTATCAAAGGCTCGTACATACTGTTCCCTAAAGACCGGGTCCGGGAAATTGCTTTCGTTGATTGCCACATCACCCGGGGCTGCAAGGGCCTGGATGGGGTATAGGCTTAGCAGCAGTGAAAAAATAATGAAAAAACATAGGGACCGGTTCTTCTTCCTCTTTCCCTTCATAGCTGATGCTCCTCTCTTTTTTCCTTGTAAAAGGCTTACTTGGGCAAAGGTTATCACAGCCATTATATATATATATATATACGCAAGATGTTTTTTCGCTTTTACTTATTCTGGGCTATTGGATTTTTTTATTGAATGAATTGGCCTAGCTGGAGCTGACCGGTCATGGTTGTTTTACCGGTCGGCCCGCAAGGCCAGCGCCATTCCCAGCCCGGAAGTTCCCATCCCTGACCCGGCCAGCTGGGCCCCCTTCTGCAGACCGGCTATGTCTGCCCGACCTGCCTCCATACCGGCCAGGGCCGGGGCAGCCAGGGCTATACCGCCGCCCTCTACCGGCTCATCCACCAGCTAAGGGGCCGGGCAGACCTGGAAGAGGGTAAAGGCAAACAGAAAAAGCCTCGCAGGCAGTGACCGCCTGCGAGGCTTGCTTATCTTCTATTGACTGATTAATGGACCGGGTGGAGGGGGACAACCTTTTCCTTATCTTCTTTTGGGGCCGGCTCCCCGATGTAGATCCCGGAGAAGAAGCCGATGAGGGTGATGTAATTGCCTTCGGAGACTTCTTCCACTTGGATAAACCGTTCCGGTACGACGGCCCTAAAGACCCCCAAGTCGGTTTTCAGGGCCAGGAGGTAATTGTAGAGGCCGTTACCCAAGTGAACTTGCTCAACGCTTTCAACGGTGCCGTTTAAGTTCATGAGCCCGATGGGGTTGATGGCTAGGTCTTCAGCGGCATAGCGCATGAGGGCGACGGCCTGGTCGTCCATATTTTCGGTATCCTTTTCCTGCATCATCCGGTTGACGGCAATGCCCAAGGGAAACATATCCGGGGCCTCCTTGGCCTGGTCAGGGTTCAGGCCGGCCTGGCTGACCCAGTCTGCCCGGTTGGCGAAAAACTGCATGTCCAGGACGCTGACATTTAAGTTCAGGTCAATGACCTGGTCAGCGGCCGGGATCATATTTTTATTAATTAAATCCACTAAAATGGTGACCGGGTCTTCCCGGTCTGCAACCGGCAGGAGGACCGGGGTCAGGTTGTTAAAACGGGCGTCCTGGCTGGCCACCATGTCTTTTTTGATCTCTTCTGTGATGGTGACTTGGACATTGCCTGCTTGACCAGTGTCGGCGTGGAGGTCTAAGCGCCAGGGCACGTCCTTTTGCTCGGCAGTCACCTCTTGGCCGTCATCTTCCAGGTAGTGGAAGAAGTGGAGCCGGCGGGCGGGGTCATGCAGGTGGGCATAGGTGCCCTTGGCTGTATCAATAAAGTTGCCCCCTTGCAGGACATGCCATTGCATCATATCTTCAATTTCATTCCGGTTAAAACAAGTGAGGGATAGGGTTGCTACATCTGTTAAAAAAGCCATTATTTTCTCCTTTTCGACCTTGCAGTAAGCGACATGTTGACAGCTGCATAAAGCTGCTGGACTTCTTGGGCCGTTAACGGACGCACTTCACCTTCGGCGATTTTAGACAGGCCGAGCCCGGCGACTGCTGTCCGGCGCAGGGCCAGGACCGGGAAGCCAACGGCCCGGCACATCCGGCGGACCTGCCGCTTCCGCCCTTCATGGATGGTGAGGGCTACCTTGCTCTTACGCTGGCTCCGGTGGAGGACCTGGACCTCGGCAGGGGCCGTTCGGCCGTCTTCCAGGTCGATCCCCTTGGCCAGTTGGCGCAGGGCCCTGTCTGAAATAAAGCCCTTGACCGTCACTTCATACCGCTTGTTGACGCGGTAGGAAGGGTGGGTCAGGCGGTAGGTGAGTTCACCGTCATTGGTGAGGATCAGGAGGCCGGAGGTATCCCGGTCCAGCCGGCCAACGGGGACCACCTGCTGCCGCAGCTCAGGGAGGGCATCGAAGATGGTCGGGCGGCCTTGGGGGTCATGGGCGGTGGTGATGAGCCCTTCCGGCTTATCGTAGAGGTAGTAGGCATAGCTGGTCGGCGCCTCAAGGACCCGGCCATCAACAGCGACCCGGTCCTTGTCCGGGTCAATCTGCAGGCCCTGCTCTCTCACCACTTGGCCATTTACGGTAACCCGCCCTTGGGCAATAATGGCTTCCGAATGTCGCCTAGAGGCAACACCACAAGCGGCCATCCATTTTTGTAAGCGAGTCTTTTCCATAGGCATCCTCCTGGTCATCAATAAGACCTATTCTAACAGATACGGGCCTTTTTGGATAGGTGAAATATCTTTTTTATAGATAAGATAAGTGACCCAGGAGGGCCTCCCGGGTATTTTGACTGGGGTCCTCGACGACCAGGGTCAGGAGCCGGTCCAGGGTCTCGCCAATGGCCCTGCCCCGGATGCCCAGGTCCAGCAGGTCCTGGCCGCCCAGGGCCAGGTCTTGGATCCGGTAGGGCTCGCCGCTGGCCAGGATATCATCCACCAGGTCGGTAATTTCCCGGAAGAGGGCATCGACCCGGCTCCGGTCCCCTTTCACATCGTGAGCCTGGATATCTGCCACCTTGACGGCGATGAGCCGCTTGAGGCTCTCTCCGCCAAGGTCTCGGAGCCGGCGGCGGAGGAGCCGGCGGTTGGGCAAGAGGACGTCATTGTGGTGGGCAATGAGCTTGACCACTTCCCGCCGGGTGGCATTGTCGTACTTGAGCCGGCGGAGGCTCTGGTTGGCCAGGTCAGCCCCCAGGACCTCATGGGCCGGAAAGGCATCCTCTCCCCCCTCGCCCAAGGTCCAGGTAAAGGGTTTGCCGATGTCATGGAGAAACATGGTCAGCCGGAGGGTTAAGTCCGGTTGGATGAGGCCGGTGGCCAAGACGGTGTGCTCATAAACATCCAGGAAGTGGCGGCTGGTCTTTTGGTCAAAGCCGACGGCCGGGCATAGGTAGGGGACCACTTCGCCCAGGAGGCCGAAGTCCCGTAGGTCCAGGAGGCCCTTGGCCACATAGGGAGCGGTGAGGATCTTATTCAGCTCCACCTGGACCCTTTCCTTGGAGATATACTTTAAGAGATGGGCCGAGGCCTTGGCTGCAGCGGCGGTGGCCGGTTCATAGTCAAAGGACAGAACGGTCGCAAAACGGACCAGCCGCATGAGCCGAAGGCCGTCTTCTTCAAAGCGGACCAGGGGGTCACCGACGGCCCGCATGAGTCGGCGGTCCAGGTCAGCCCGGCCGCCATAGAGGTCAATGAGCCCCTCTTGGGGGTGCCAGGCCATGGCATTGACGGTAAAATCCCGCCGGGCCAGGTCCTCGGCCAGGTCCCGGGTGTAGGCCACCGCTTCGGGCCGCCGGTGGTCCTTATATTCGCCATCGATTCGGTAGCTGGTCACTTCAAAGGGGGTACCCCGGATGAGGACGGTCAGGGTTCCATGCTTAATCCCGGTAGGAATGACCCGGTAGCCCCGAAAGACGGTCAGCATTTCTTCCGGCTGGGCCGAGGTGCAAATATCCCAGTCTCCCGGGGTCTTGCCTAAGAGGGCATCCCGTACACACCCCCCTACAATATAGGCTTCATAGCCGGCATCATTCAGTTTTTTCAGGATGTCTGCACAGGCTTTCGGTAAGGTAATGGGCATAGGGATCCTCCTTTCTATATGTGGCAGGCCAGGCCGGTGACCAGGTTGCCGGTAGGGGCTGAAAACAGGTCAGCGGCCGACCATCAGCAGGGTGAGTGAAACTGAGGTAGGGCACATGGAGGGTCGGCCGGTCGTGGCCCAGGGCCGGACCCCCGTAGGCCGTATCCCCCAAGAGGGGGTGGCCGGCCTGGGCAAAGTGGGCCCGGATCTGGTGGCGACGGCCGGTGGCCAGGTAGACCAGGGCCCCACTGGCCAGGCCATCGGCTGAAGTGAATACCCGCCGGTAGTAGGTACAGGCCTCCCGGCCAGCTTTGGCAACAGGCCAAATCCGACCCAGGCCCCCCACCCCCTTGGCCAGGGGCAGGTTATAGCTGCCTGCAGCGGGCAGGCAGCCAAAGGCCTCCAAGGCATAAATCTTTTCCGGCGGCTTCTGGGCCAGCCGGGCCGCAGCCCAGGCAGACTTAGCCAAAAGAACCAGGCCGGTGGTGTCCCGGTCCAGCCGGTAGAGGGGGAAAAAGCCCGGGGCCCCGCCTGCTGCTTGCAGGTGGGCCAGGACAGGGCCGGACAGGGCCCCAAGGTCTCCCTTAAAGCGGGGATACATGGGGGTATCGGCGGGCTTATCCACCACCAGGACCAGGTCATCTTCATAGATGACAGCTAGGGGCCGGTCCTCGATGGGCATGGTCACCGGCCGGGCCGGGCCCTGGGCCACCGACACCCGGTCCCCCAGGACCAACTGGTAGCGGACGGTGACCCGGCTGCCATTGACCATAATCCCCCGGGGGTCGGTTTTCAACCGGCGGATGAGCCGCTTGGAACAGCCCAGGGGCCGCCGCATATAGTCCCCCAGCCGGCGGCCGGCATCTTCCGGCCCGATAGTAGCCTCGAGCCGGTTCACTTGGGCACCTCAAAACGGGCCCGGCTCCCGGCTTCATCGGCAGTGACCACCAGCTTGGCCGGGATCCGGTCTCGGAGTTCTGCCACGTGGGAGATAACCCCGACCAGCCGGCCCCCGCTTTGGAGTTCAAAGAGGGCATCAATGGTCTTGTCCAGGGCGTCTTCATCCAGGGTACCAAAGCCTTCATCAATGAAGATGGCTTCCATGGCATGGCCGCCGCTTTCTTCGCTAACCACATCGGCCAGGCCCAGGGCCAGGGCCAGGGAGGCCTTAAACCGCTCCCCGCCGGATAGGGTGCCGACGGCCCGGGCCCGGCCGGTATAGGTATCAGCTACATCCAGGTCCAGGCCGGCGTTTTTCCGCTTGTCGGCCACAGCCTTATGGCGGATGAGGCTGTACCGGCCCTCGGTCATCTTAGCCAGCCGGCCATTGGCCCGGTCCAGGACCTGGTCAAAGTATTGGGTCAGGACAAAGGTTTCCAGGTCCATCCGGGCCTCATTATCACCGGAGACAATCCGCTGGAGCCGGTTGACCTGGCCGTATTTTTCCAAGAGGCTACCCCCGGTCTGGCGGAGGTCGGCCATGGCCGTCTGGACCCGGGTCAACTGGTCGAGTCGGTTGCGGAGGGTGGCCCGGAGGTCGATATGGTCCACCAGGCTGGCCTGGAGGGCTGCCTCAGCAGCTTCCAAGGCCTGGCCTTGGCCCTTACCCGGGTGCTGGCGGTAGAGGGCCGTCAGCCGGGTCAATTCAGCCTTTAGGTAGGCCCGCCGGGCCCGGTTATCATTGAGGCTGGCCCGCCATTGATCGAGCATGGGCAAGTCTGCCTTGGCTTGCTGGTAGCCGGCAACCTGGTCAAAGACCGCCTCCCGGGCCTGGATCCACCGGTCCCGGGCGGCCAGGTAGGCGGCCTGGGCCTCGGTTAAGGTCTGGAGCCGCTCCCGCTGGCTGGTTTGGGCGGCCAACAGCCGGTTGGCCCCGGCCTGACGCCGGGCCTCCATCTGGTCGCAAGCCGCATCGTAGGCTTGTAGTTTCGCTTCATCGGCCTTGAGCTGGTCTTCCTTGCCGGCCCCCTCTTCTATGGCAAAGGGGAGCTGGTCGGCTATTTCCTGGATACCGGCCTGGCCGGCAGCCAGGTCCAGGGCCTTGGCCTGCCGGTCGGCAGCGGCCTGGGTCAGGTCCTCTTCTGCCAGGGCCAATTGGTCAGCCAAGGCCCTGGTTTCCTCTTCCACTGCCGCCAACCGCTCGCATTTGACGGCTAAGACCTGGGCCTGGCTGGTCTTTTCCTGAAGATCTGCCTTCAGGGCCTTACCGGCCTCTTCAACCTCTGCCATAAGCTGGCGGGTACTGGCGGCATCCGGCGCCTCAGCCTGACAAAAGGCCGGAGCCAGGTCGGAATAGTCTTCCCGGAGCCGCCGGGCCCGGTCTGTCTGGCTGGACCGGCTGGCGGCCAGGTCACCGGCCCGGGTCCGGGCCGCTTGCGCCCGGTCCTGCCAGGCCTTTTCCAACCGGGCCAGCTGGTCATCATCAAGGCCCTGGCCCCTGAAGACCGCCGGGGCCGGGTGGTGGTTGGCCCCGCAAACAGGGCAGGGCTGGCCTTCTGCCAGGTCCCGGGCCAGATAGGCGGCACTCTGGGCCTGACGACGCTGGTAGGCGGCTTGCCAGGCGGCATAGGCCGCCTTTTCTGCTACCAGGGCCTGGTTGGCCAGGTCCTCTTCTTCCTTGACCTGGTCTAGGCCCCGGTCATAGGCAGCCAGGACTTTCCAGGCCTGGCCCAGGAGGGTCTTTTTATTTTCCAATTGGTCACAGGCCGCCCGGAGGCTGACCTGCTGGGTCTCAACCTGGGCCAGGGCCTTACCCTCTTCCTGGAGGGCCTTGGTCCGGTCGGTCAGGGTCCGGACCCTTGCCTGGCAGGCCTTCTCCCGGCCTTCAGCGACGGTTAGGGCCGCCTGCCGGTCCTTGAGTCCCTTGGTCGCTACCTGCCAACGGGCAAAGAGCTGGACCCCCTGGCGCAAAAGGGGGAGGGCCTCCCGGCAGGCGGCCATCTCCTCCTTCTGATTGGCGAGGCGGGCCGCTTCGGCCTGGAGGCCGGTCTGGGCTTTTTCCGCCCGGGCCAGGTCTGTCTTGGCCTGGTCGGCGGCCTTTTCTGCTGCCTGACAGCGGTCTGCCAGGTCCTGGACGGCCTTCTCTTCCTGAACCAGGGGCTGGGCGGCTTCTGCCAATCGGATCCGGTCAGCCAGGGCTTGGTCTTCCGCTACCCCTTGGGTCAGGGGGCGGAGAAGGGCCGCCGTCTCCCGGACCTGCTTTTCCAGCTGGCCAGCGGCATCAACGGCCTGGCGGGTCCGGCCCAGGTCCTGCTTGCACCGGTCCAACCGGTCCAGGGCCAGGTCCAGGCTGGCCAGCCGGTCATGATCCTGCCGGATGTACCGATCCAGGGCGGCTTCGTCAGGCCCCTCAGACAGAGGCCAACCAAAGGCCGCCGGCACTTGGAGCCACTTTTCCTCTAGTTTCATTTCTATCGTGCGGGCCTCCTGGCCCAGTTGCCGGGCCGATTCGGCCAGGAGGTCCCGCATCCGCCGGTAAATATCCGTGCCAAAAAGGTGGCGCAGGAGCGGGGTCTTTTCCTTGGTTTCGGCCAGGAGGAACTGCTGGAATTCCCCCTGGGGCAACATGACAATCTTGCGAAACTGGTCCGCATTAAGGCCAATCCGGTCAATGACGGCCCGGTTGACCTCGTCCACCTTGGTCAGGGGGGCAAAGTCGGGATCGTCAAGGGCTTCGAAGAGGACCACCTGGCCCTGGTCGCGAAAGCCATCCCCCCGCCGCTTGAGGACCTGTTGGGCTGGCTGGCGGTAAATCCGGTACTGGCGCTGGTTTAGGAGGAAGGTAAAGCGGACATAGGTCAGCTGGGCCGGGTCCTTATTAAAGTCACTGACCAGCCTTTCCCCCTTGCTGTCCCCCTCGCCGGTTTCCCCGTAAAGGGCATAGGACATGGCGTCAAAAATCGTGGACTTTCCGGCCCCGGTGGGCCCGGTCACCAGGAAGAGCTTTTCCTGGCCCAGGGCGGAGAAATCCAAAAGGCTTTGGCCGGCGTAAGGGCCAAAGGCCGATATTTCTAACTTGAGCGGTCTCATAGCCCCTCCTCTCTCGCCTGCTGCCAGGTGTCGGCAAAGATGGCCCGGGTGGCCTCATCAGTCGGCTCGCCGGTCATCTCTTCATAAAAAATAGTGGCGTAGTCGACCGGGTTCAGCCCCTTGGCCCGGCTGTAACTGATGGCGGTCGGCCCGCCGGTCTGGGGCCGGATTTCTCGCTCCAGGGTCATGACATTGGGGTAGACCTTCCGTAGCCGGGCCATGGCATCCAGGACATCCCCCCGGTCGGTTAGGACAATGCGGAGGTAGTCATCGCCGGCCACCCCTTGGGGCAGGCCGGCCAGGATATCCGCCAGCTGGCCCCGGACTGTATGCATGGCATGCTGGGGCTGTATCGGCAGGAGCCGGGTGCCGGCATAACCGCTTTCGTCCAGGTCTATGACGCTGATGCTCTTGGCATGGTTTTCCTCTGAAAAGGAGTAGGGCAGGAGGGACCCGGCATAGCGGATATGGGGGGCCCCGGCGGTCTGGGGCCGGTGGAGGTGGCCCAGGGCCACATAGTCAAAGGCCCCTAGGGCATCGGAGGTCCAGTACTCGGTGCCACCAACGGTCAAGTCGCGTTCAGAATCGCTCTCGGCCAGTTCGCCGCCGGCATAGGCAACCATCCCATGGGCAATGAGGACCTGGCGGGCAGCCGGGTCCATGGGTAGGCGGGCCAGGAGGTCCGCCATGGCGTCCGGGTAGGCCAAGCCGGCATAGGCCTCATCCAGGTGGACCAGGAGGGGGCCATCGGCATAGGGCAGGAGGTGAAAATCGACCGGCCCGTAGGCATCGGTCAGGCGGACCACCGGCACCGGCAGGGTCAGCTGGCCGGCCAGGTAGAGGCCGGCATGGGCCAGGATGCCGCTGGCAAAGTTCAGCCGGTCACCGCTGTCGTGGTTGCCACCAATGGCCAGGGTGGGCACCCCTTCTTCTAGGACCACCCGGGCCAGAAAACGGTCAAATAGGTGGACGGCCTCCGGGTTGGGGTTGCGCCGGTCATAGAGGTCACCGGCTAAAAGTAAGGCATCCGGCTTCTCCAGACGGACCTGGTCCAGGACCTGGTCCAAGACCACCGCCTGGTCTTCCAGCAGGTCAAAGCCGTTGACTTTTTTCCCGATGTGTAAATCAGCTAGATGGAATAATTTCATCCGGTCTTCCTTTCTCTTTATTGTAGGGCTTGGGCAAGCAGGGTAGCCGGCACAGCCACCACCGCCCCCAGGGCCCCCATCCGTTCAACATGACGGAAGTAGGGGTTGGCAATGGCCCTTACCATGGTTTCCAACCGGGCCGGGCTCAACTGGAGGATTTCCCGTTGGGCCACCCGGGGCAGTTGCAGCACAGCAATGAGCAGCTGGCCATAAGAGGCAAAAAGAGGCACCAGCTGGTCCCAGGCCTTGGCGAACAGGCCCTCGACCCGGCCTCGGATGGCCTTGTCCAAGCCCCGGTCGCTGGGGTCGGTCAGGAGGGCCACCAGGGTATCCCGGTAATTGGCCCAAACCTGAGGAGCCAGGATATCCCGGATGGACAGGTCACAGAGGACCTGGACCGGGGCACTGGCCAGAAAGCGGCGGACCAGGCCCAGCAGGGCCTCTTTTTTCGCAGGATCGGCATTGGCGTAGACCCGGTCCAGGCGCTTGGATACCCAGCTGAGCACCGGCGAGTCGGCCTGGCCCCACTTGGCCAGGATGACCGGGAGCCGGTCCACCAGGACCCCCGGGTCCGGGAAGAAGTAACGGTGGTTGACTAGCCAGCGGCGAAGGTCCGTACCCTCTATGGCCCTTTTGACCGTCGGCCAGAGGATAGCCAATTGGCCAACGGTTTGAGGATCATTAAATTGGATCCCCAGGGCATAGGGCGTCCGGCCGGCCAGGGTCTTTTCCAGGAGGCCGGTCAGCTCAGCCTGGTAGTAGTCCCGCCGGTCAGCCAGGTAGGTCGGAAATTGTTTGGATAAGAACTTTTTGATGATGTCCCGGATCAGCCCCTCCCCATTCATCAGGGAAAAGAGGAAGTCCACAGACATGGGCAGGTGACGGCGGATCCGCTTGGACAGCCTTTTGGCCAGGCGCCCGGTATGGGGCTTCACCTGGTCGGGCAGTCGGTCATAGGCCAGCATCATCCCCTCAGCCAGGCGGCTGTAGAGGCCATGGCCTTCAGCAGGTAGCTGGAGGTTGCCGGCCCACTGGTCCAGCTGGAAGGCTATGGCTTCCGGCCTTTGGGCCAGTAATTTTCCCGTCACCCCCCGGGCGGTATTTTCCAGAAGATCAAGGAGAGAACCTTCAGAAAAGGCCGCCCAGTCCTGACCGGCCTCCAAGGCCTTCAAGCCCGCAGCCGGCAGGCTGGCAACCAGCTTGGCAGCCACAGACCCTTCCGGCCGGTGGTGAAAGCCGGCACTGACCAGGAAGTCCAGGTCTGCAGTGGTCAGCTGGGTCAGCCCCTGGGCTAGGGTATAGCGGCCGGCCACTCGATCCAGGGCCTCACTGAAAAAAGAAGCGCCGCCCAGCCGCATCTCCGTCATCAGGGGGGCAAAGTGGTCCCAGGCCGGCCTTTGGGCCTGGATGGCCAGGCCCTCCTGGACCCCGGCCCAGATTTCCTCATTGATGACATATTGCTGGGTCAATTCGTGCATCTTTTCAGCAAACCGGTGCTGGTTTTTCGGCAGGAGCCCCTGCCAGCCCAGGGTCTTGCTATAGGGCTTAAAGAGCCCCTGGACCGCCAGGACATTGGTCCCATAGCCAACTGCCCCGTACATGGCACAACGGCCGGCAAAGGCGGCGGAAAAGAGCAACTCACTCTCCTCAAAGGAAGGGGCCTGGAGGCCGGCCAAGGTCATCGCCGACCCGGAGGCCAGGCCCACCGCCCCGCCGACAACCCCACCAATGGCCGACAGGGGCCGCATTTCCCGGCCGAGCAGGTCCAGGGCCAGTTGCCGCATATCATTATGCGACAGCTGGTTCAGCTGGTCCCTGGCCAGCCCCCCCAGGTGGGCGGCCATGCCCCCGAAAACATTAGCGCTAATCCGACCCGTCAGGCTGGCTTCCAGCCGCTTACTCATGGTCGTTTCCCGGTCCAGGACCGCCCACATCTCTGTTAGGGGCAGGTGTAGGAACCGGTCGGCCCCCTTCATGATCAGGGGCTGGGGTGACAGGCCCTCCAGCCGGCCCAATACCGGCGACCAGTCCTTTTCCAACAGATAGTCCGTCGATAGCCGGCTCAGCCGGGCCGTCCGGTCCGCAGTCAGCACCGTCTCCGCCAGGGGCTTCTGTCGCCAGGCGGATTCAAAGCCAGCCAGTTTCGCCGGCATCTCAGTCTTATCGACCATATAGTAGAGGGCCTCATAGAGCCAGTAGACCAGCCGGTCCAGGCCCAGGGTCTCCTGGACCAGCTGGGTCGGCGTCTGGGCCAGGAGCCCGGCCAACTTTTCTTCAATAACCGAGGACAGGAAGGACGAGAGCGGCTCTTCCTCGATATCCCGTCTAAAGTCTTCCTCCTTAGAAGGCTTACTCAGACTGACCCGGTCCATGACCTGGTCGATTAAATTCTCCTTTAAGGAAGCCTGCTTATCCTCTTTTTGCCATTCAATGAAGAGGTGGGTCAGCCAATTATTCCCCTTGCTGCCGGCAAAATAGCTCTTCATGGCCCGGAGGACCGGTCCTTTGAGGCTGCTATCTCCCAGCGTTTCAGATACGGCCGACAAGAGGGCCTTCTCCAGGGCCGGCCGCTCATGCTGGAGGATGTCCATCCCCGCCGGCCAAAGGTCCGGGACTACGCTATCCCAAATGTTTTCCAACCGTCCCTGTAAAAAGCCATCTAAAGCCACCATGACCCCATCCCGGTCTGCCGGTTCGGTGACCTCCCTGGCCTTATCCTGCATATCGTTAAAAATATGGACCACTTTTTCCGCTAGGTACCTGGCCCCCTCCTCAGGCCGCCGACCAACCAGGGCCGCCAGGGATTTTTCCTGCCAGGTGGTCGTCTCACAAAAGGCCAGGAGTAGCCGTTGAAGCTCCTCAGTAATGAGCCGGCGGTGGCCACTTAAAAACTGGGTCATATGGTCCCGGTCCCACTTTTCCGCCAGGTCATTTGCCGGCAAAAGGGCAGCCAAAATAAGGGCATCCGGCGTCTCCCGGCCCAACCGGGTTAGGAACCGATGGACCACCCCTGCATACCCCTCCGCCCCTTCATTGACCGCAGCAATCCGCCTGCCGATAAAGCCCGGCACCAACCGGACCGGCGCCCAACTGGCCCTTTCCAACCGGCAGAGGGTCAAAGTTCGCAAAATCTGCCCCTCATCCCCATCATCCAGCCGCTCATCTGCCAGGACCACCGGCAGGACCTCCCGCCGCAAATGAGCCGCCAAGGCCTGGAAGACCGCAATGGTCTCCGGCTTAGCCGCCAGGTCAGCCATGACCTCCTGGCTAAAGATATCCTTTTCCAGAACCTCCGTAATCATATGAATAAAGCCATCCCGCTCTTTTTCAATAATGCCACCGGGACGGAATAATTGCCGCACAGCAATATCATTGGTCACAAAGCCCGTTAAGCTACCCAAAATGGTTTCAATCAAAATCTGCCACATATATTTAGCCTCATCCTCCTTTCCACCTATCATAGCACAGCCCCTAGAAAACCGACACAAAAAGCTGATGAATAAGGACCCTTTAAGACTACAGCCTTCCCCTTCTTCAAAACTTTAGACGACATGCTAAGAGCAAGGTCGCCTTAATGCAGCTGCTATTTTGCCAAGATCTTCTCAGTATAACCCCCTCTGGAGCAGGTCATGTTTTTAAAGTATTCTTATCCATACTGTGACTTATTATTCAGCATAGCGGGGATGTCTATGCCTTTGTTTACCTAATTGACTCTCCTTAAGAAATAAATTCGGTAAATCTTCTGTGATATAGGATAAGAGCATTTTCCCAGCATCGTTATGTTGCTTATCCTTATGCCAATTGATAAAAACATCACAGGCGGCAAAGGGGTCTAATAAACGAATGGCGCAAATGCCTTCCAAACGAGAATAAAAGGTATCTGACTGTTCTAAACAAACGATTAGCGCATCTAGAGAAGGTAGTATTTCTAGAATAAGCTCTATTTCACTTTCAAAAATAATGCGCGGCACAAAGCCAGCCTGCTTGGCTAATTGATCTATATACCGAGGAAAGTCTGGTTTTTGTGGCAGAGCAAAGAAGTTCGCTTCTTTAAAGGCACTAAAATAAGCTTCCTCCAAATGAGCATAGCAACTATGGTCATTGGCAACCACCTGATAGCAATCCGTCCATAAGAGTTGAGAAGTAAGCTCTGGGTGTACCAGTTGACCTAATGTGATGGCATAATCAATTTCCCCGCTTAATAATTGCATCACAGCTTGATTATCATTAAGAATCGTATGCCTTAGACCTAAATCCGGGGCTTTTTTTATAAAATCATATAACCATCGGTTGAGTAGACTGGTATTTGAAGAGGCCATCCGTAACCTGCGATTAGCAGCATGAGCAACTTGGTTCAAAGCCTCTTGGATAGCCTCGGAATGGTTAACAATCTGTTGAGAATGACTTAAAAATGCTTTCCCAAATTCATTCAACTGTAAACTTTTTCCATGACGGTCAAACAGAGGGAAGCCTACCTCATTTTCAATCCGAGAAAGCATTTTGCTTAAGGAGGGTTGAGAGACATAAAGCGCTTCCGCAGCCCGAGATAAGTTTTCAAACTCAGCCATTTTATTAAAATAATAGTACTGCAACAATTCCATGACTTTTCAACTCCTTATTCCCTTAAAGCTATATCAATTCGCCGACAAACGTATTTCACAAGCGAAATCGAATGAATTAATATTATTTATAAATAAAGGAACCTCATCCGTTCCCACCGGCCGGTGCTGCATCGTTCTCTGTTGAAAGGAAGTACACCCATGGACTATGCCAGCACAATTTATAAAAATGGTACGATTCTCACAATGGAAGACCGTTTACCAACTGCACAAGCAATCGCCGTAAAGAATGGCCGCATTGCCGCCATTGGTAGCGAAAATGAGATGACCCGGTATCAAGGGCCCGATACCCAAATCATCGACCTAAAAGGTTTTACCCTCATGCCCGGCTTTTATGATTCCCATAGCCACTTTAGCGTTGTTGGAGGTACTGCCTTAAATGCCGTCCAACTTGCTTGTCCGCCTATTGGAAATTTGTCCTCAATCACAGATGTCCTTGCTGCCTTGAAAGCAAAGGCCCAAGCCAGCCCAACTTGCAAGGTCCTGATTGGCTGGGGCTATGATGACAGCTTAATCAGTGAAAAACGTCACCTTACCCGCCATGACCTTGACCAGGTTTCAACAGATATTCCTATAGTAGTTGCACATATTTCAGGCCATGTCGGCTATGCCAACTCAAAAATGCTTGAGGTCGCTCAGATCAATCGGGATACCCCAGACCCGCTGGGCGGGAAAATTATCCGAGACCCAGAAACCGGCGAGCCCACTGGTCACTTGGATGAGCATGCCATGTACTTACTACCTATAGGTGGGATTTTTGACCTCTCTGGCGAAGGTGAGGCCTGCATCAAATCTCTTGAAAAGGCTTCTGAAATCTACGCTGCTCAGGGTGTCACCACTGCCAATGATGGGGGCATCAATAAAATTGGTACTCTGAAGGCCTACTATGAAGCTGACCGCCGGGATTTATTAAAAGTACGGGTCACCGTATGTCCCTTTTCAGAAATTTTAGAGGAAGCTGCTTTAGTAGAGAGACCCAGTGACTACATCACCCTCCAAGGGATCAAAATTGTTCAAGACGGATCAATCCAAGCCTATACGGCCTATATGAGCGAACCCTACTATACGCCATATCAAGGAGACCATAATTGGTGCGGGTATCCATCTTACAGCCAAGATGCCTTAAATCAAACTGTTTTAGATATTTACCGGGCCGGCCAGCAGGCGGTCTGCCACTGCAACGGTGATTTAACCCTGGATATGTTCCTGGATGCCTTAACTTTAGCACAAAAAACCTACCCTCGCATAGATGACCGTCCCATTGTTATTCATGCACAAACAGCCCGTTATGACCAGCTGGTGCGTATGAAGGCCTTACATGCGACCCCTTCCTTTTTCTCTTTGCATACCTATTATTGGGGCAAACGACATATGGAACGCTTTCTAGGCCCGAACCGCGGTGCCAATATTGACCCTGCCGGCTGGGCCAAGCAACTGGACCTACGCTTTAGCACTCATTGCGATACACCTATCACACCTCAAAATCCACTTCTAAGTATCTGGGCTGCAGTGAACCGTCAAAGCTTTGAAGGCCAACCTGTCGGCCTCCATCAGGGGGTAGATGTTTTATCCGCTTTAAAGAGTTATACCCTTGATGCTGCCTATCAGTATTTTGAAGATGATGCGAAGGGCTCTATCGCTAAAGGGAAACTGGCAGATTTTGTCATCTTAGACCATAACCCTTTACATGTTGACCCTTTAGAAATAAAAGATATTCAAGTGATGGCCACTATTGTCAACGACGAGTTTATCTATAATTTAGGACACCTTACAAAAACGAAATCACCCCAACCTACTACCGTTTAACAAAGCACATCTGCATTAATTATTTTGGAGGAAATTATTATGGAAATGATGATGTCAATCAGTTGGGTAGGCGTAATGATTCTCGTCGGCATGTTCTGCCGTGCTAAAATAAAACCGCTTGGTAATATTTTAATGCCCGCCAGCGTTATCGGGGGCCTCATAGGCTTTGGCTTAATGAACGCAAACCTCTTACCCCAGGCCTCCTCAGGTATGTTAACCCAAGCTGTAGGTTTTTTATTTACCATCTCCTTTATTTCTATTGGCTTAACCGGTGCGCCGGAAGGTGAAGGTGGGGCTGGGGCTGTTGCCAAACAGATCTTCAAAGGCTCCATGGGTATGGGCTTTATCTGGGATATGATGTATGTCATTACCCCCCTAATGGGTTTCTTCATTATCCTCTTGGTCGGGAAAAGTTTTGACATGAATCCCTTATATGGTTTGATGATTCCTTTCGCTTTCTGCCAGGGACCAGGACAATCCGCTGTTTTCGGTGGCATGATTGAAGCTAATGGCTGGCCTGATGCGGTGCAAGTCGGGGTTACCTATGCAGCAATCGGTTTCTTATTTGCATTCGGCCTTGGCGTTCCCATGGCAAAATGGGGGCTAAAGCGTGGCTTAGCCAAGTACTCAGAAAAAATATCAGAGCATATCACCGGTGGTCTATTTCCAAAGGCACACCAAGAAGAAAAATACGGAAGAATTACCACATACAGTGGCAGCATTGATGTTTTAGCTTTTCACATGGGTTTGGTAGGCTTATGCTTCATCGGTGCTGTTTATATGGGTAAAGCATTACAAGCCCTGATTCCCGGCACAATCGGCGATACTTTCGCCTCTATGACCTTCTTAAATGGTATGATTTTCGCTTATGTTGTTCGCTTTATTATGGGTAAGTTAAACCTCCTTCAATACCATGACAGCGCCCTACAAACCCGTATTACTGGCTGGGCTACCGACTTCCTTATTTGCGCTGCTTTTATGTCTATTCAAATTGCTATTATTGGCAAATGGATCATCCCGATGCTGATTATGTGCGCAATCGTAGGCCTCTTCACCCTCATCGTTGCTATTTTCCTAGGCCAACGTCTAGGCGGCGACTGCGACTTTGAACGAACACTAGGTCTTTGGGGTTGTTTAACGGGGACTTGCCCAACAGGTATTGCTCTCATCCGTATTGTAGACCCTAACTTACGCACCACAGCACCAACTGAAATGGGTGCAATGAACGTCTTCATGCTCCCCACTTACATTTTTGTACCTACGATTATTGGTTATACGGCTAACCCTTCAATGGCTACCTTTAATACCATACTCATTGTAGGCGGTATTTCTTTCGTTATTTACGCAGCCTGCATGGTCATCTTCCGGTTGACAGGTAAGAAAACATTTGATTTATTGAAGGGGAAAAGTTATAGCCATAATAATATTGAAAACAATTCTAGCGATGCCGGTCAAATCCTAGCTGACTAGAAAGGAGGGTGCCGTATGAGAGCTTATTTTAAATCCATGCTTGCTATCATATGTATTTTAGCACTCGGTTGTCTTTCCGCTTGTTCTGAGGAGTCACTAGGTATTTCTAATCATGGTCGCAATGTGACTGCCGAACCCCTCTCAGTGCATTCACTTGTCCAATTAGATGCTTGGCCTGAATACCAGGCCTCTCAAACAAAAGAAGATCTCGCTGCTGAGTTCAAATTAAAGCCCAGCTATTATGAAACAGGCACAGATATCTACGCCCAGTTACAAAAAGCTGACTGGCAAATCGCATCTTTAGGTGTATTCCCGGCTTTATTGGTTTTAAATACAGGACAGGCTGAACTGGTAGGCCTTGCCTCAGACGAAAGTGCGGCCAATGTTCTCTTTGCTAGACCAGAAGACCCTATTTTATCTCAAAATACAAATGGAATACCAGGCAGTCCGGACTTGATCAAAGACAAGACTTTCATATTAACGACAGCCAGTACTTCCTCGGTTCTCTTACACCATTACCTTGACAAAGTCAACTTAACAGAACAGGATATTAACATCACATCTATGGAACCGGAGGAAGCCATTAAAGCCTTTCAATCCGGGAAAGGAGACTACTTACTTCTTTGGTCCCCCTATATATATAAGGCTTTTGATGAAGAATGGGTCCCCCTTATTAATGGTCAAGACTTAGGCCTACACCTGCCCATGGTCTACCTTGCAAATAGTAGCTGGGCAGAAAAAAACAAAGACAAAATAAAAGCTTTTATGAAAGTACGTGATCCATATATTAAAAACTACAAAAATCCTTCTGAAACACTTATCGGAGATATCAAGGCCTTCTTCAAAGCAGAAATGGACGCCAATTTTTCTGACCAACAAGTTAAAGATTTGATTAGCCGGCACACCCTGTATACAAGTGATGAGCAGCAAGAACTACTGGACCAGGGTCAAGTTCAACAATGGCTATCTGAAAACGCCGATATATACAGTCAGCAAGAAAAATTCACTCCGAAAGATTTAGAAAGAATTAGAAAGGCTCATTTTTACATTAATGCCAGCTATTTAACTTAATTTAACGAATCGACCCAGGCATCGCAGAGTATGCCTGGGTCGATTCGTTATACATTTAATTTTTATTCAAAAAAGCTTGGGTCCGCGGATTTTTTGGCCGGTCCAGGACCTCTTCCGGTGGGCCCTCTTCGACGATCAGGCCGTCGGCCATAAAGATGACCCGGTCGGCCACATGGCGGGCGAAGGCCATTTCGTGGGTGACGATGACCATGGCCATGTTCTCTTCAGCCAGCTCCTGGATGACGGCCAGGACTTCCTGGGTTAGTTCCGGGTCCAGGGCAGAGGTTGGCTCGTCAAAGAAGATAATCTGGGGCTTCATGGCCAGGGCCCGGGCGATTGAGACCCGTTGCTGCTGGCCGCCGGAGAGTTCGAAGGGATAGCTGTGGGCCTTGTCGGCCAGGCCCATCCGGGCCAGGAGCCCTTCAGCGGTACGGACGGCCTCTTCCTTGCTCACTTTAAGCACATCCCTGGGGGCCAGGGTCAGGTTGGCCAAAACCGACAGGTGGGGAAAGAGGTTAAAGTGCTGGAAGACCATCCCGTAGAGGCGGTTGATCTTCTGTCTTTCTGCCGTAGGGGCATAGCCGTCTTTTTCCGTATAGAGGGTGAGGTCACCATAGTGGACTTCGCCTCCCTGGAGCTCTTCCAGGTTGGTGGCCAGGCGGATCAGGGTAGACTTACCGCTCCCTGAAGGGCCGATAATGGCCACCACTTCCCCTTCGGCGACGTCCAGGGAAATGTCCTTTAAGACGGTACGGTCCCCGAAGGATTTTTTGATGTGTTTCATGGATAATAGTTTCATTGGCTTACCTATAGTAGTTCAGTCCTTTTTCGATCCGGTCCATAATAAAGGCCACCAGGTAGTTCATCGCATAGTAGAAGACCGCTACCGCCAGATAAGGGCTCATGGAGGCTTCACGGGCCGCCATGGCCTTGGCGATAATAAAGGTCTCGCTGACGGAGATGACCATGGCCAGGGAAGTATCCTTGACCAGGGTGATGACTTCATTGGTAATAGAGGGCATGACCGTCTTCATAACCTGGGGCAGCTGAATTTTAAAGAAGGTCTGGGCCTTACTGAGGCCCAGCACCTCCGCTGCCTCCAGCTGGCCCCGGGGAATGGCCTCAAAACCGCCCCGGTAGATTTCCGCAAAGTAGGCGGCATAGTTAAAGACAAAGGCCACAATGGCTGCTCGGAACCGGTCCGGTGATGAAAGGCCAAATAAGTAGTAGGGCCCAAAGTAAACAAACATCAATTGAAGCATGAGGGGCGTGCCCCGCATGACCGAGATATAGAAGGTCGTCAATAAACTGATGGGTTTAAAGGGCGACTTCTTCAGCAGCATAACGACAAAACCCAGGGGCATCGCCAACACTAGGGTTATAAAGAATATAGCCAGTGTATTGCGAAACCCCTGAGATAATTCAATCAGCATATCCATCCGTTAAGGTATCCACCACCTGTTAGAGTTTTTGGCACTTACTTGCCGAGCAGGGTAATGTCTTCCTTGAAGTATTTTTCAGAGAGCTCTTTGAGCTTGCCTTCTTTGGCCAGTTCTTCAAGGGCTGCATCGACTTTCTTAGCCAGGTCTTCATCGCCGAGTTTGAAACCGACGGCGTATTCTTCTTCACTCATGGCCTCATCAAGGACTTTGAATGCCCGGCCCTGGGCGATATTATACCGGGCAACGACTTCATCCATCAGGACTGCGTCACAGGCCCCTTGTTCCAGGTCGGTTAAGGCGGTCATATTTTCCGGGACCATGGTCACTGTACCCAAGGAATCTTTGAAGTCCCCATTGTCATTGAGGGCATTTTCAGCGGTAGACCCCTGTTGTAGTTCGATGGTCTTGCCCTTTAAGTCAGCCAGGGTTTTAATGTCAGAGTCTTTTTTTACCACTAAAACCTGGCGGTTTTGCATGTAGGGTTTGCTGAAGGTGTACTTGCCCTCCCGGCCGGTCATGGTGAAGCCGTTCCAAATGCAATTGATATTGCCGGTATCTAATTCAGCATCTTTAGAATCCCAGTCGATGGGTTGTAAAGAGATGTCATAGCCCATTTTTTCAGCAGCCAGCTTGGCCAGTTCGATGTCAAAGCCGGTAAATTCACCCTTGTCATCTTTGAAGCCCATGGGCGGGAAACTTTGGTCAAAGCCTACAATTAAGGTCTCGCTGCCGGAAGCTGCCGGTGCTGATCCCTCACTGGATGGGGCCGATGTATCCCCACCGCCGCCACAAGCTGTCAGGGCAAAGGCTGCCACCATAATCATTGCTAAAATACTTTTTTTCTTCATTTTTAGTATCCCCCTTGGATATATTTTTACAAACACCATTCAGTGCTTTACCTCGTTAACATAATAGCATGGCCCCAGGGGGATTGCAACCCTTTATCGCTTTATCTAATTAAAATGTCTTCTGGTGACTGCTAGCCAGTAGACTATCTACCCTTTCAAAAAATAGAAGACCCCTTTACTGTCCTATAAAAAATGGGAACATTCATAGAATCCAGTAAGGGGGTAGTTAAACAGGGCTCTAGCTGTCTCCATGCCCTTAAGCGGGGCCCTCGTCTTATTTTAAATAGTTGTAGAGGTCGGCAAAGTTTTGGAAGACCAGGTCTGCGCCGGCTTCTTTAAATTCCTTTTCCGCCTTAGCCTTTAAGGCGACCTGGTCGGCGGCATTGAGCTGGTTGAAGTCTGCTTCCCGCATAGCGACTACAGAGCTGCCTTCTATAATCCCTGCCGCTCTTACGCCGGCATTCTTGGCTTCCTTGATGTCCGCTACCGTATCGCCAACCTTCAAGACCCGGCTAACCCCTTCAATTTTAAAGTGGGCCATGAGCTTGAAGATCATGTAGGGGTAGGGCCGGCCTAGGCCGCCCACATCTTCCGAGGTCAGGGCCCAGTCAACGGTATAGCCCTGGTCTTTGGCGCCGGGAATGATGAGGTCCATCATTTCTTTGGTATAGCCGCTGGTCCCGCCGATTTTATAGCCGGCGGCCCTTAATTTTTCCACCGTCTCAACCACATAGGGCTTGGGCCGGCTGAATTCTTTTTTGCCCAGTTCTTCTAAAATCTTTTCATTGAAGCTGGCATAGATGGCATCGACAGCCCTGTCATCGACCTTGCTTCCCTTGGCTTCCTCCCAGGCCTGGTTCAGGCGGGGGTAGGCCAGCATGGTCTTGACATGGTCCCACTTGCCCATGCCCATGGGCTTGCGGAGCTCTTCCTGGGTCGGGGTCAGGCCGTGCTTCTTAAAGGCCTCTTCCAGGGCCAAAACAGGGGCATAGCAACCATAGTCCACAGTGGTCCCTGCCCAGTCAAAGATAATTAAGTCAAATTTACGCATGGTATCCTTCCTCCCTATACGCCTCAAAGGGCGCCAAAATGCTTCCCCTGTCTTCTTCCAGCGGCTCGACCATTGCCCTATTTTAAAGACCGGCCTGTGAGGCGCACAGGCCCCGGGACAGCTGCCGAGCGCTTCTCTTTTAACCTTCCGCTAGCTCTTTTCTATAAGTAGGATAGCAAATCTTCTCTTTTCTTACAAGTATTTGTTAGCCAACGTTACTAGGCTAGCCCTCCTTTCCAGGCCGATAGACCGCCGGTCCGAGGCAGATACCCATGAGCCGGGGGCTGTTTTGTATACAAATTGTATATTTATTCATTTTTCGCTTGACTTTATTCATTTTCCCCGTATAATATACCCAATACCTATTGACAGAAAGCCCGGCAGGCGGGCCAAATAAGGAGGACTTTTTATGATTAAAGCAGGAATTATTGGAGCAACCGGCTATGCAGGCGCCGAGTTGGCCCGCTTGCTCTTGGACCACCCGGAAGTCACCATTGCAGGGGCCAGCTCTGTCAGCTACGAGGGCAAGCGCCTGGCCGAGGTCTACCCGGCCTATGAGCAGTTTACCGATGTGGTTTGTACCGACGAGGATGAGGTCATCGACAAGTCCGATGTGGTCTTTGCCGCCCTGCCGGCGGGCCTTTCCCAACCCCTGGCCACAAAGGCCCTGGCCGCCGGTAAAAAATTTATCGACCTGGGCGCCGACTTCCGCCTGGAAAGCGAGGCCGCCTATGAAAAATGGTACGGCCACCGTTGGGAAGACCCGGCCCTCCAGGCCGAAGCGGTCTATGGGATGCCGGAATTTTTCCGCGCATCCATCAAGGGGGCCCGACTGGTGGCCAACCCAGGCTGCTACACCACCGCCGTCCCTATGGCCGTCGCCCCCTTGGTGGTCAACCACTGGCTGGTCGACTACCCCATCACCTGCGACTGCAAGAGCGGGATCACCGGCGCCGGCCGCCAGTTGACCGAGAGCACCCACTTCCCGGTCATCAATGAAGGCTGCCACCCCTATAAGATTGCCAGCCACCGCCATACCCCGGAAATGGAGCAAACCTTGACCAAGCTGGCCGGTCACATCACCGAGGTGACCTTTGTCCCCCACCTGATCCCGGTCAACCGGGGCATCCTGGCCACCTGCTACATGACCCTGGCCAATTCCCGGACCGCCCAGGCCCTCCACGACCTCTACCGGCAATTTTACGCCGATGAGCCCTTCGTCCGGGTCCTGCCCGAAGGGGCTGTGGCCAATATTGCCTCGGTCCGTTATTCCAACCTCTGTGATGTCTCGGTCCACTTTGACCCCCACACCAATACGGTCATCACCGTCTCCGCCATTGACAACATGGTCAAGGGGGCTGCCGGCCAGGCCATCCAGAATATGAACATCATCTTCGACCTGCCGGAAACCACCGGCCTCTTACACCTGCCACCGGCCTTTTAGGAGGGATACCATGCACCACTGGATAGAAGCAGGGACCATCACCAGTCCCCTGGGCTTTACCGCTGCAGCCGGATCGGCCGGCATCAAGGCCGACGGCAGCCCGGACCTGGCCCTGATTGTTTGCGAAAAAACCGCCAGCGCCGCCGCTGCCTTTACCAAAAACCTGGTGGAATCGGATACCGTCACCCTCTGCCGGGCCCATGCGGCCTCAGGCCAAGCCCGGGCCTTTATTGATAACAGTGGCAATGCCAACTGCTGCACCCCGGACGCCTACCAGGTGGCTGAGGGCATCTGCGCCGCTGTCGGCCAGGCCCTGGCCTGCCCCCCTGAAGAGGTCCTCCCGGCCTCGACCGGGATCATTGGCGAACCCCTGGATCCGGCCCCGGTGGCCGCCGCCATCCCGGACCTGGCCGCTGCCCTGTCCAAGGCCGGCGGTGCGGCCTGTGCCAGGGCCATTATGACCACCGATACCCAGCCCAAGGCGGCCGCCCTTAGCTACAGCCGGGCGGGCCACACCATCACCCTGGGGGCCATCGCCAAGGGCAGCGGGATGATCCACCCCAATATGGGGACCATGCACGCCCTCATCACTACCGATGCCGCCATCAGCCCGGCCCTCCTGAAAAAGGCCCTCCAGGCCGCTGTCGACCGCAGCTTTAACATGGTCAGCGTCGATGGCGATACCTCTACCAATGATACCGTAGCCATTATGGCCTCCGGCCTGGCCGGCGCCCTGGAAGTCAGCCAAGGAGATGACAGCTACCAGGCCTTTGCCGACGCCCTGGAGGCCCTCTGCATCCACCTGGCCAAGGCCATCGCCGCCGATGGCGAAGGGGCCTCCCGGCTCATCATCTGCCAAGTCCATGGCGCCCCGACCGAAGCCGACGCCAAGACCGTCGCCAAGGCCGTCATCACCTCCCCCCTGGTCAAAACCGCCATCTACGGCGGCGACGCCAACTGGGGCCGGATCATCGCCGCCTGTGGCTACAGCGGCGCCCCCATCCGGCCGGACCGGATTGACATCCGCCTGGAGACCCCTGCCGGGTCAGCCACCGTCTGCCAAGGGGGCCGGGCCACCGGCCTGAGCCGCCGGGAAGTCAGCCCCCTCTTTGAGCAACCAGCTATCACAATCGTCATTAACCTCGACCTAGGGGATGGCCGGGCAGAGGCCTACGGCTGTGACCTGACCGAAAAGTACGTGGATATCAATGCCGCCTATGAAGTCTAGCGCCGGCCACCTGGACCCCCAAACCCGGGCCGAAGTCCTGGTCCAAGCCATCCCCTATATCCAGGACTTTGCCGGAAAAACCATCGTCATCAAGTACGGCGGCGGGGCCATGGTCAATACCGCCCTCATGCAGTCGGTTATGAGTGACCTCCTCCTCTTGCAGCTCATGGGCATGCGCCTGGTCCTGGTCCATGGCGGCGGTCCCTTTATCAACCGGGCCCTGGAGGCCATCGGCCACCAGTCCTCCTGGCAGGATGGCCTCCGGGTCACCGATGCCACCACCATGCAGGTGGCCCAGGAAGTCCTGGCCGGCGGCGTCAACAAGACCCTGGTCCGGGCCGTCGGTGCCGCCGGTGGCCAGGCCCTGGGCATTTGCGGCTTAGACGGCCGCCTCCTCCAGGCCCAAAAGCACCGGGGGCCGGTGGACCTGGGCTATGTCGGCGATATTGAATCCGTCAACTGCCGGATCCTCCATGACGGTCTGGACGCCGGCTACATGATGGTCGTGGCCTCCATTGCCGGCAGCCCGGCCGGCGACGTCTACAATGTCAACGCCGACCATGCCGCCGCAGCCATCGCCGCCGGCTGTGGCGCCCAAAAACTCATCCTAATGACAGACGTCCTGGGCGTCCTCAAGGACCGGTCCGACCCGGCCAGCCTCTTGAGCGTCCTCCCCCAAAAAGACGTCCCTGCCCTCATTGACGCCGGCATTATCCAGGGCGGCATGATCCCCAAGATCAACTGTTGCCTGGACGCCCTGGCCGGCGGCGTCCAGCAAGCCCATATTTTAGACGGTACCCTCCCCCACGCCATCCTCTTAGAACTCTTGAGCGATGACGGGATCGGTACCATGGTTATTTAGGAGGTCCCCTATGGATACCAAAACCCTGAAAGCAAGCTACCATGCCCATATGCTCCCTGTCTACGCTCCCTATGACGCCGTCCTGGTCCAGGGCCGGGGCGCCACCGCCACCGACCTGGACGGCAAGACCTACATCGACTTTACCAGCGGCATCGGCGTCAATGCCCTGGGCTTTTGCGACCCCGAATGGGTCCAGGCTGTCAGCGACCAGGCCGGCCGGCTCCAGCATAGCTCT
Source organism: Peptococcus simiae (assembly GCF_046569735.1). Lineage (GTDB taxonomy): Bacteria > Bacillota > Peptococcia > Peptococcales > Peptococcaceae > Peptococcus > Peptococcus simiae_A. The sequence continues at coordinate 30,596 of NZ_JBKICG010000019.1, forward strand.
AACCTCTACTACACCCTGCCGGCCACAATCCTGGCCCAAAGCCTGACCGCACAAAGCGACTTCGACGCCGTCTTCTTCGCCAATAGCGGGGCCGAGGCCAATGAATGCGCCATCAAGCTGGCCCGGAAGGTGAGCTTTGACCGCCATGGGCCCGGCCGGGCCGATATCATCAGCCTGACCGATAGCTTCCATGGCCGGACCATGGCCGCCCTGTCCGCCACCGGCCAGCCTTCTATGCATGAAGCCTTCATGCCCATCCTGCCGGGCTTTAGCTACGTCGCCCCGGATGACCTTGCCGCCCTGGAGGCCGCCATCACCCCCGCCACCTGCGCCGTCATGGTCGAGTGCGTCCAGGGGGAGGGGGGCGTCCACATCCTGGACCGGGCCTACCTCCAGGGCCTGGCCGCCCTCTGTCGGGATAAGGACCTTCTCCTCATTGTCGATGAAGTCCAAACCGGCATCGGCCGGACCGGCAAGCTCTTCGCCTACCAGCATTACGACATCCAGCCGGACATCATCACCCTGGCCAAGGGCCTGGGCGGCGGCCTCCCCATCGGGGCCTGCCTGACCACCGCCGCCCTCAAGGACCACTTTTCCACCGGCAGCCATGGGTCCACCTTTGGCGGCAACCCCATCGCCTGCGCCGGCGCCAAGGTCATGGTCGACCGGGTCGCCCAGCCGGCCTTCCTGGCCGCTGTCGAAGCCAAGGGCCAGCTAATCGAAGACCGCCTGGCCCCCTGCCCGGGCATCGAAAAAATCGACCGCCTGGGCCTCATGGTCGGCCTCACCCTCAAACACCAAAAACCCGCCGAGGTCCTGACCGCCTGCCTGGACAAGGGGCTCATGGTCCTCACCGCCAAAGACAAACTCCGCCTCCTCCCGCCCCTGTCCATCAGCGAGGCAGAGCTCAGCCAGGGCTGCGCCATCCTGACCGAAGTCCTCAGCGGCAAGTAAAGGGGCCAAGGCCTTACCCGCCTCCACTTACAGAAAGCTAGAGCCCTATCGGGCTCTTTTTCATCCAGCCAAACCCGCCCCAGCAATGTAGCCTTAAGGGAAAACCGCCTAAAGGCTTAGGGTCAGAATGTGCTATAATAAGGCCAACAAAAGAAGGAGGGGCGTCCATGTATAGCCAAAAATACCTTAGCGATATCCTCGTCCGTTTGGCCCACCACTCAACGGCCCTGGAGGGGAATACCATTTCCCTGCCGGAAACGGTTGTTATTATCTTGGAAAGCAGTCTGCCCGGCAGCCACAAAAGTATCCGAGAATTTTACGAAATAGATAACCACAAACAAGCCTTCCGGCTTCTGCTTGATGCCTTAGATGACCAGCCCCCCCTCTCCCTTTCCCTTATCCTGTCCCTACACGCCGCCTTAACTGACCGACTCCAGGCAGATAGCGGCCATTTCAAGTCAACTGACAACGCCATCATCGGCGCCACTTTCCAAACGGCCCCACCCGGCCAAGTCCCCTACCTGGTCCAACAATGGGTTGACAATACCAACCACCGACTGGCCACTGCCCATTCTGAAGCGGACATTCTCCATATCTTAGCCGACAGCCATATTCACTTTGAACGAATCCACCCCTTTAGCGATGGCAACGGGCGAACAGGCCGCCTCCTCCTCTTATTTTTATCCATGCGGGACCTCCCCGCCCCGGTCATCATCTCCAAGGAAGACCGCGGGGCCTATATAGAAGCCCTGGCCGACCAGGACGTCCAAGCCCTGGCCGCCTTAATGGCAGAAAAATTACAGGAAGAAAAAGCCCGCCGGCAGACATTCGCTTAAAGCACAGACAAATAGCAAAAGAGCCATGCCCAGGCCTGCATCACGCAGCCCTTAGGCATAGCTCTTTTTTACTGAGCGACAAGCCCGTCTCAAATCCGCATTAGAATCCGGTAAGTCCTCTTCAAGCGGATCAAAACCATCATCCAGGTCATAACTATCCCCTCGTAGGGCTTGAGCGTACCCCTAGCCGACCGTTCATTAAAGGCCTAGTCCTTCTGCCAGACCTAGCCAGGCTAAGCGAAAAAGCACCCCAATAAAGCAAGAAAAGTTCCCCTCTATAAAAACTGAGCCATGTAAAAGGGGAGGTAATCAATACCTCCGACTCTTTTTAAATCCTTCGTGTGGATGACATACCGGTTAGCTATTCGGCCGGCATACTTACTTGAAAAAGCATCTAATGAGCGATGCTTCCTGTAGTTAGAAGACTTGACCTCAACCGGGCATATTTTTTCCCCACAGGTCAACAAAAAATCCAGCTCGAAAGACCGTTTTTGCACCTGATCATAGTAGCTGTGATAAAACAAGTGGTGTCCCTTGGCTGCCAGACTTTGGGCCACCACATTTTCATAGAGAAAACCCAAGTTCGCCGGCAGCTTGTCATTCAACAATTTCCGGTAGACGGTATTCTCTGTGAACTGCCGGTCCTTAAACATGAGGGTCACCATTAGGCCGGTATCGGCCAAATAAATTTTAAACCGGTCCAAATGGATATGTCCGGCCAAGCCGATATGAGGGTCTGTCGACTGATAGGCCAGGAGGACTGTTTTTGACGCCTGCAATTCTGCTATTTCTTCCAATATCTCTGATGCCCGGCCATTTTCAAGGACACTGGAAACCTGGTACCTGGTCGAATGCTTGGCTAATTCAGCCGGCACTGCATCATAAAGCATGGATATTTTTCCACTGGGGTCTATTTTATAAAAGTCCTCTTCATATAAATGAACCATATCCCTTTTAACCTGGTCAACCAGCCTGAAATTATTGCTTGTCATATAGGCTTGAACAGCTTGCGGCATGCCACCCACAAGCATATACAGCCTAAACTTCCTCATCAGCTGCCTATTTTGTGCCTCGCCCAGGGATATCCTTGCCCGAAATGCCTTTTCCAGCAAAGGCATTGTGGTCTCATCACCGGTCGCCCATAGGAATTCTTCAAAATCCATGGGAAACATCTCAATTTTCCTTTCTTCACTGGGCACTAAAATATGGGCAATATTTTTCTTAATCGAAATCAAGGACCCTGTTTCAATATAGTCATACCGGCCATCAGCCACCAGCCGCTTAATGCTCTGCCGGGCCAGGGGGTTAAACTGCACCTCATCAAAGATAATTAAAGAATTCCTTTCGTGCAGGTCCACGCCATACTGTAATTGGAGTTGGAGAAAGAAATAATCCAAGTCACTCATATCTTCAAATAAGGCCTGGACACTCTTTGGCGCAAAGGCAAAATCAATGAGTATATAGGACCTATATTCCTTTTTTCCAAAGGCCTCGACAATGGTCGACTTGCCTACCCGCCTGGCCCCTTCAATCAGGAGGGCCGTCTGCCCGGCACTGGTCTTTTTCCAATCCAGGAGCTGGTCGTAGATCTTTCTTTTATACACAGATGTCCCACCTTTACCAAATCCGCAGTTCATTTATAGTCATTTTACTACAAATCCGCAGTTCGTCAAAGGCGGTTTTACCCCAAATCCGCATTAGAATCCGATAAGTCCGCCGCAAGCCGCGCAAAACCATCATCCAGGTCATCGCTATTCCCTTTAGGCTTAGCCAATATTTCATTAAAGGCCGGGATATCCATCTCTGCGCTGCTGGACCACTTGGCAGCTAGGCTAAGCGAACGCTTTCCCCCACAGCACAAAAAAGCGCCCGCCTGCAGTCTCGCAGGCGGGCGCTTCTTAGATGACCACTTAATCGCAGTGAAGGAAAATCCTTCACCGCTTGGGCCATCCTTAAATAAAGCTCTTCCAGTTGATCCCGGTCCAGTGTTCATGTTTGCCATCAGGATCCCGGGTAAAGTCATGGCCCATGGTGGCTTCCATGATGGGTTCATAGTACCAGTCGGTCCGGGCCACATCTGCAAAGTGGATGATGAGGTCCGAATGGCTGTCGATCCAGGCCAGGTCTCCATGCCGGTTGAGCATCCGGTTGGTGATGGAGGTCACTTCTGCCCGGGTGATGGCCTGTTCCGGCCGGAAGGTATCATCCGGATAGCCGGAAATCCAGCCATGGCTGGCGGCCAGGCGGATGGCCTTGTAGCCCCAGTGGTCAGCAGCCAGGTCAATGAAGGTAATGTCCTTTTCATCGGTCAGGGCTGCAAAGCGGGCGGCAATGGCCGAAAACTCAGCCCGGGTAATGGGCTTGTTGGGCCGGAAGCTCCCATCCGGGTAGCCGGCTACAATCCCCTTTTGGACCGCATAACCAACGGTATTGGCGTACCAGTCGCCCTGCTTGACATCACTAAAGCCGGCGTCATACTTCTTCCATTTAATGGGCCGGTCCTTTAGGAGCCGGGTGAACATGGTGGCCACTTCCGCCCGGGTCATGCCCCGGTTGGGGGCAAAGGTCCCATCCGGATAGCCGATCAGGTACTGGTAGTGGTCGGCCTTGTTCAAGTCTGATTCAGAAGGCTTCACCGTCGGCTTATCCGGTTTCGGTGAGGGGATAATCCAGCCTGAGCTGCCGCCGGACCCACCACCAGGCTGGGGTTTTTCCTGGATAAAGTCATACTCGGCCACGACAATCAGGTCCTCCACGATGGCCAGAGAATCCTTCCGGTTCCAGCCATTGGCCTTGACCCCGCTCTTGGCCTTTATGGTCGGCTTGGTCAGGTCGCCTAGGACCTTGCCGGCATCCGGGTTGACATAATAAACCGTCTCCCCTTCCAATTGGCCCAGGCTGCCGGTCACAAAGGTCACCGTCACATAGGCCTCCGGCTTAACATTGGGCTGGCCGCTCTCATCTTTGCCGGGTACAATATCCGGGTAGCCGGCAAAGGTCCCTATAATGGTCGTATCTTCTGCATATTGGCGGGCCGCAGCCGGGTTCGGTGTCCAGGTATCAAAGGCATGGCCGGTAGCGGCCGATACCGCCGGCGCCTCTAGGCTGACTGTAGCAGCCGGGTTCACATAGTAGGCCGTCATCTCGCCGGCCTTAATCTCCCCGCCTCCACCGGTAATCTTAAAGCTGACGGTCACATAGCCGTCAGGCTTTTGGGTGCCGTCCTTCTTGGGGATGACATCGCCAATTTTATTAAAGGAGGCGGTGATAATGGTATCCTTGCTGTAATTGGTCGCCTGTCGGGCATCCTGACTCCAGGCCCCGAATACATAGCCGACACTCGGTTGAATGTCTGCTCCTGTTGGCGGCATCAGCCGGACATACTTGTCCGGGTTGACATAGTAGACCTTATCGGTCACCTGGCCGCTCCCGCTATTATCTTCCGTAAAGGTAACGGTCACATAGGCCGGGTCCGGCTTATCGGGTTGGTCCTCGGTTTTTTCCTGGACATCCGGCAGGGCTTGAGCCAAGGCGGTAACGATCATATCCTGATCGACAGGGGTCGTATCCGCTGTATCCCAATCCTTAAAGACATAACCGGTACTGGCTTGAACCCCCGGCTTAACGAGGTCGGCATGGCCCAGGGTAACCCCGGCACCCTTCTTCACATAGTAGTGCTGGACATTTTCTAGGCTGAGACCCGGTTGAGCGGCAAAGCTCACCCGAACATAGCCCTCCGGCTTGGTTATAGGTTCATCCGGGGCATAGGGGATAATGTCCGCCGCTTCCACATAGGTTGCGGTAACGGTGGTATCTTCCTTGAACTGTTTTGGCGTCAGCGGCTGGTAGGCCTCCGCACCAAGTTTCCATTCTTTAAAGGTATAGTGCTGGGTACCCACCGGCGTCTGCACCGGAATCGTCACTGCCTTATCCGGATTCACCCAGAAAACACGGGGGCCTTCTAAGGTACCCTTATCGGTCGGCACAAAGGTGACCGATACAAAGTTATCCGGTACGTTCTCCGGCTTATCAGTCCCCTCTTGGGGGATGACATCCTTGTCCAGGGTCCATTGGGCCGTGGCCGTCCGGTCCCGGTCCAGGACGATGGATTCACCGGCCTGGTAAAGCTTGTCCTCACCGTCCAGCTTCCAGCCGGCAAAGACCGAATTAACTTTACTCAGCCTCGGAGCATTGGCCAATTGAACGGTGGCCCCATGCTTAGCAGTCACTTGATCCGGCGGCGTCCCGCTGCCTTCACCGGCTGCGTAAGTGAGGGTAACCTGACCCAGCTTGAAGTGAGCCACATACTCTCGGTTGCCGGTAATCGGATTGGTTAAATCCAAGTCTTCCACCCACTTGTCAAAGCCATAATTGTCCTTGGCCAGGGGAGTGGGTACAGCTAATTCTTTTTCGCCGGCTTGCTCGCCCTCTTCTAAGACCTTCAGCTTAATGCCGGCCTTGGGATTGACGTAAAAGACTCGTTCACCAACAGCCGTCTCTTGACCGGCTTGGTCAACCGGTCCTGCCAGCTGGCCCTTGTCCCCGGCCCTAAAGGTCACCGTCACATAGCCTGCCGGCTGATCCGGCGTCTCCGGCGTCTTTTCGATAATATCCTTGTTTGGCACAAAGTTATAGATGAAGATGCTTTCTTCGTCGGTAAAGGTCCCTTGCAGGGTCTTATTCTCTGCATTGGTCCAGTTTTCACTTTCACCGGACTGAGCCAGGTAACCGACAGCCGGTGTTTTTGTAATGGCTTTGGCCTGCTCGGTCATATCCACCGGCACTTCCGGGCTAACATAGTAGGTCAAGGTGCCGTCTAAAGAACCGCCTGTACCGGCTTGGAATATCACTTTCACATAGTTATTCAGTGCTTCTTCCGGTTTATCGCCATTCGGTTTAGCGGGGATGACTTTTTCGTGGACTTTAACTTGAATATCCACCGGCTTATCTTGGCTGCCAATGCTGGACCCATCGGTGTAGGTAATGATGACCTTAGCGGTAGAGTCGCCGGGCTTTGTTACATCCGGATCTTTGACAATTTTAACCGATGCGATGGTTTTTCCATCCGGCGGAGTGATTTTTGTCTTATAGTCTTCCGGACTTGGTGTCTTACCTTCGGGAGTATGGACCGGCACTTTTTTCGGTTCCAGGTCTTTAATGGCCTGGGGGGCATAGCTGTACCGGGCGGTGATGACTGTTTCCGCCTCAGTAAAGGTATGTGCCTTAGTTAAATCAATGACCTTCCGGTTTTCTCTCGGTTCGCCGATGGTCCACTGCTCAAGGGTCCAGCCCTTTTTGGGCGTCAGCTGTCCAAGAGGGATGGTCACCGCCTTGTCCCGATTGACCCAGAAGACATGGGGTCCTTCTAAGGTTCCCTTATCGGTCGGCACAAGGGTGACTTTCACAAAGGTTTCCGGTACGTCTGTCGGCTTATCCTTCCCCGTTTGCGGAATAACATCAGTGACGTAATTTGCCTCAATGGTTGTTTCCCCAGCAAATTTATATCGCTTGCTTAAGTCATAGCTGCCGTTGGCGTCTACCTTCGTACCCTTATATTGGGTCACGCCGCGGTTCACGGTCCACTTAGTGAATTTATTGTCCCCAACGCCTGTCGGATTGGCTCCCGGAATGGTGATATAGGCATTCGGATTGACATAGTAGTATGTCTTTTGCGGATCCTTCGCCTTTGTTGTCGGATCTAGGGTCACCTTTTTATAGCTATCCGGCACGTAGTGCGGCCTTTCCGTTAGGGTCTTGGCCTGGTAAATGTTTTTGTAAACGACGATGGGAATATCGACGGTTTGTTCTTGTCCGTTTTTAAAGGTCACTTTTACTTGAACGGTTTCTCTGCGAGTCGGCTCGTCATTTGGATTGGCTTTTTCCTGCAGCTTATCGTAGAGTTCTTCGTCGAAGCTCGTGTATTTAGAACCGTCAGACTTTGTACCGAGGACAAATTCTACTGTGCCATCATTGGGGATGGGATTGCCGCCCTTTAATTTTAGCTTCTCCTCTAAATCGGTTTGACTGGGAATGAAATCATTCACAAAGTTTCCTTCTCCGTCTTTAAAGGACTCCGCTACTTTTAAAGGCTCTGCTTCGAGATCGCCGTTATCTGCCTGATCTTTAACGTATTGCGCCGTAACGGTCGTTTCTTTTTCAGTAAACTTCCCTGTAAAGCCTTGGTCAATATCCTTTTTCCATTCCCGAGCCGGGCTTTCGTCAGATTGCCAACCTGTGAATTTCCAGCTAAAGGCAATAGGATTGGCCGTATCTCTTGCGACGTCCTTGCCCGTCGGCTTGGCCACTGGAATGGTTACGGCCTCTGTCGGATTGACCCAGAAGGTCTTGCTAATGGCCTTAGTATAGTCATCGCCGGTCAAGGGGTCACCTTGAGGGTCAGTTACCTTGGCCTTATCCGTCAATTGGACAATAACTTTCACAAAGTTTGCCGGCACGTCCGGCTTGTCGGTCCCCTCTTGGGGGACGACGTCGGCGCCGTCATAGGCATATTGGGCAGTATGAGTGGTATTTTGCGTGTAAATTGTTTGTACTACCGGGGACCAGGGGCTTTCGGTGTCGATTTTTTTACCGGTCTTCGGCGTGACGGTCGGCGGTGCTAAGGTGACTTCGACATCTTTGAGCACCCAGTACTCTTTAGTTTGATCCGTCGCAATACTGCCATCATTGCCGGCGTTAAAGTCGACTTTGACGTAGTCCTTGTCATCCGGGTCTGTCGTCAATACTTTTTGCTTGTACTGAGCGGTAATATCGGTCTTTGCCCTAAAGGTTTGGGTAAGGGCCTTGTCCCAGCCGGTATGCTTGTAGTCAGCTTTCGCCGCTACTGCCGGCGCCGTCAAGGTCACTTCCTTCTTGGGGTTGACCCAATACTTGCTGACTTCCGTATTCGCAATGGTCCCATGGTCGCCTTGTAAAAAGGTCACTTCGACAAAGGTATCCGGTACGTTACCGGGCTTCTTGTCTCCTTTTTGAGGGATAACGTCAACAACGTATTGCGCCGTTATCGTTGTGGCAACCTTAAATTGATTGCGAACATCCCCGGCAATGGTAATATCCGTCGGTTCATTCGTCGACCCGTCGGCCTTTTGGGTCCATTTGAGGAAGACGTTATCGTCCTTACCTGTGGGGTCTCCCTCGGGGATAATAACCTTGGCCTTCGGGTTGACATAGAAGTAGGTCTTTTGCGGGTCCGTTGCTTTTGTCGTCGGATTCACGGTAACTTTGACGTAGCCATCAGGTACATAGTAGGGCTTTTCTGTTAAGGTCTTGGCTTCATAGATGTTTTTAACCACCTGAATAGGGATAGCTACTTCTTTAACTTGACCGTTTTTAAAGGTTACTTCTGCCTGAACGGTCTCTCTGCGGGTCGGCTCGTCCTTTGGATTGGCTTTTTCCTTTAACTTGTCGTAGAGTTCCTCATCAAGGCTTCCGTATGGTTGACCGGAACTATTTTTGCCTAGAACAAATTCAAAGGTAGCATCACTTGGTAACTGACCAACCTGCCCATCAGTACCCTTTAATTGAACCAGACTTTTTAAGTCATCTGCCTTTGGGACAAAGTTATTCATCCAAGCGTCATCTGTTGTCTTAAAGGATTCCGGAACCGTTATCTCTCCAGCGACTAAGTCGCCATTATCGATAATGACTTGGTCATAGTTGGCAGTAATAAGTGTCTCCGCTGCCTCAAATTGTCCTTTAATACCTTGGTCAATATCAGTGGTCCAGGCTCTAGACGGTTTTTCATCTGATGTCCAATTTTTGAAATCCCAGCGATATTCAGTCGGGTTGCTTTCTGAAACCGGAACTGTTTTTCCCGCTGGCTTGGCTACCGGAAGGGTAACTTGTTTGTCCGGGTTTACCCAAAAAATCCGGGTAATGGCTTTGTTATAGTCCTCGCCCGTTAAGAGGTCGCCTTGGTCATTTTTGACCTCTGCCTTGTCCGTTAGCTGAACAGTTATCTTGACGTGACCATCGGGGACATTGCCCGGCTTATCTTTCCCCGGTTGCTCAATAACGTCTTCCGTATAGATGGCATAAAAGGTTTTGGCACCGGTGATGCCTTTAAAGGCTGTTTCTTGATCAACAGGATTTGTAGCGTCCGGTCTATCCCCCCAGCCAATAAAGGTCTTTCCTTCTGTAGGCGTTGGTGATTCAACAGAGCTTGCATCCTGACCATACTCAACCTCTTGAATGACCTTCTGCTCGGCACCCGGGCCAAAGGTGCCGCCGTTGGCATCGAAGGTCACCGGGATAACTTCGGTCATGGTCAGCTTACCGCCATTGATGACATCGTAGGCGAAGTCGTATTTGAACTTTTTACCATCAAGTGATGTGATGGTTTTACTCGCTTCGTCTAGGGTGTAGGTGGCTGAATCGGTATCAAGGTCAAATCCTTCTACGACTTTAACGATGGGGACGGTCCTTAGGTCATTCCCGTAGAACTCGTCAAAGCCATTGTATTCATCAATTGGTTTTTCATCGTTTCTTAGAATGGTTTTACCAGTATCGTTCTTCGGGAATTTAAAGAAACCCGTTTCATCAGCAATATCCCCATTACTTGCATCATGATCAAACAAACCTTCTACCGGCGGGCGATCAGCTTCTTCAACGCTCGTTCTCCACTCGCTGGTAAATTTCGTCGACGCCACTTGCCCCAAGGTGATGCTTAAGGGGATATCCGCAACGATTTTACCGTCACTATCTTTTTTAAAAGTGGCTTTACTGTCGCTCTTCCCGATTTCCATGGTTAAAAAGGTAATCTTATCAGAGGTCTGGTAGTCCAAGGCCACCTCATACCGGTAAGGCTCAAGTGCCGTCGAGTAGAGGGGGAGCTTGGCAGGCTTGCCATACTGGTCGGTCCAGGTATGCTTACCGGCTTGGTCAATTTCCAGGATAAAACGGTTGATTTCAGCATTAGTCGTTGCATCTTTTTGTAGAAAGATGATCTTAGCCTTGCTGGGCTTGCCGTTGGAATCTTGACCAAAAATTTCTTTCCACTGGAAGGGCTGCATCACGCCCTTGTCCGTTAAGCCTTCAGTGGCAAAGTTAACATGGACATTACCGTAGGCTGCAGCCTTATCCGCATCAGTCGGGTTCTGACCGGGTAGGTAGGGGCTCTCGGCCCCCAACATACCGGCGCCCTGCTGCCTGTGCGGGGCCTTTCTTTGATCTCTCGCCTGTCTTTGAATCTCTAGTATGGTCTTATTGTCCAGCTTGGGATAGTTTTTTGTATCCAGTTTTCCTAGGGTAATGAGCTGATTCACCGCTTTTGTAGGTGGATTCTCATTACCGGCCCAGGCCAGGCTTGGCACAAGGGTTTGTGCCAAGAGGGCAAAGGCTAGCCCAAGGGCTAATAGTTTCTTTATCAAAGTAT
>NZ_JBKICG010000020.1:0-41542 GCF_046569735.1 Peptococcus simiae
ATAAAAAAGCACATCTAACAAACGTTAGGTGTGCTTTATGACATCATGCGCAAAATTTCGTTGTAAGCCTCTTCAATTTCTTTTCTGAAATTCGTACCCTCAAGTCCAGGTTCTGTTTGTTCACAGATATCAACAACATCATCGTTTAAATACCTGGCAATTAAAGGGTGCTCTTTTTCTATTTCCCAAAAATTATCATTAATGAAATCTTCTATTTTTGAAGATATCTCATGTTCTGGTTTTCCTATATCATTGATTGCCAACTTCATCATTTTTATTATCGTTTCTAGTTTTCCCATCTATCTTCACCCAATCCCTTCTGGGCATCTTTCTATCTGAAACAGATACTATATCACCTGTCTTAGGATTTCTTAGTAAATGGATGATACCATTAGAATGCACAAGCCTTCCGTCTTCATTTTGTATATACAATGGCTTGGATTTTGCTAATTTTATAATATCCTCCGTAGTAAACCCTTTTTTGTTTACTGCTCTATCCATTGCCCTGCTTACAGCATGGTCTGAGAATTCAACCCCAGCCTGACTGGTTTCCCTATAAAATCGTATAGCCCTTGCTTTAAATGCTGGAGTCCAGTTTTTCTCTTCCAACTTCTTTAGCGTCTGTAAATTTAATGCTGCATTCGGGGTTTGTTTAATCTCTTTTCTTTCCTGTATCTTAGCATCTTTATTGACATCAGTCCATTTCTTAGACCAAACATCCTGCTTTTTGCCATCACCCGGAAAATAATCTACCGTGCACCTGCAATACCTGTGCCGCCTGTACACATCCTGGGGCACATCCGGATATTCATAGACCCCTACAACCGCCTTACACCAGTCGCAACAGTTCCCGGCCTCCCGGCGAATAATCTTAGGGCTTAGCCCTGCCCGGTACTGAAAGTCAGCATTGGCCTTAACGGTATCATCTACTATAGCCTGGGTAAAATTAATAACCGGCTCCCTTAAGAGCCATTTCCCCTGACTCACGATCACCTATTTGTGGGTATAAAAGCATTTCTTGCTCTAAAAACGTTCGTTTAAAACATATATGATAGGCCTCTTTTGAGCCTCGGACCCTGGAGTCAAGTCCATAATCTTGTGTAAAATACGCCTGTACAACATTCGACCTCTAAAAACTAATATAAGCTCTAGGTGATGAAAGCCATTGGTCGCTTTCGTGCGCCGATTAAGCGATTCGCTGAGGCTGTATTGGGGAAAATACGGACTACTTTCTCCCGACGCCTTATTTCTTCATTCAATCGCTCCAGTAGCTTTGTGCTACGGAGTCTTGGGTGGGTTTGACCAACTACAGCATATTAAAATGCATCTTCAAATCTTTCATCCAAGATATCACAAGCCTTCTTATAGCCTGCTTGATTCTCATATTCTGCAATGACTTGGTCTTTAACCTTCTCGCTTCATCTACCGAGCTAATACGAAAGATTGCTTTTACCTTCTCGCGAAAGGCTTGAGAGCCTTTTTTAGGAAGGTATCGGAAGATGTTAGGTAAAAAAATGGACTTGGCACCGTTGCTAAGAAACACCTGTGAAAGACTTTCCAATGGCTTTTACCAGGCTTTTGTGGGCATCTGAATAAGGCATGTCATGCCGTGAAGCCCTCGCTCCTTTATAAGTCATCAAAAAAGTGGGACCAAGTCTGTTCACTTTCACTCTCTTGTATGAGAAAACCTAGGACTTCACGGTCACTTTCTTGGCTAATACCAACTGCAATATGACAACTCTTTGACAGGACCCGGTCATTTTCTCGTACTTTAATATAAAGAACATCTACCATCAGGTAGGGCTAGGCTTTTTCTGTTAGCTGGGCATGTTGCCATTCATGAACCATTCCATCAAGTTCTTTGGTAAGGTTAGAAACAAAGGATTTAGAAATCTTCTTTCCACATAGCTCCTCTACAATCTTACTTACCTTAGTGTGGAAACCCCTTGGACATACATTTCTAAGATAGAAGTAAGGAGGGCTTTTTCATTACGCTGATAGCGGTCAAAAATATCCGTTGAGAACTGGCCATCTCGTGTTCTAGGCACACGGAGGGTCAAATGACCAATTCGTGTAGTATACTCCCGTTCATAATAGCCATTACGATGACTTGTGCGTTCATGATTACGCTCGTAGTTGCCAACACCAATATATTCATCCCGCTCCTGTTCCATGAGTTGATTAAAGACGGTCGTCAGAATATTTTTACTCAGCTCATCTGATAATGTACTTGGGTCATATGAGTCCTCTTGGTATGTTTTTTTGGGTTAAAAACATTGTACCGCAAAAGGACTGATATGACCTTTTTACTTTTACACAATGATATGGACTTTACCTCATCACGGGCAAGTCCTGGACAGATAACACCTTCATCTTCCAAACCTCAAACCTAACCCCCTACTGCCAAACCAACGTCCTGAAGCACCTTAAGCGACTCCTGAAGAAAGCCGGCCTCCCCGAAGATATTACCAATCACACCCTCCGCCATACCTTCGCCACCCGCCTAGTCGAACAAGGGACAGATATTAGCATCGTAAAAGAACTCCTAGGCCATGAAGATATCTCCACCACCGCCGACTACTACATCGACATCTCCACCGACCTCCTCGATGCCCAACTGGAAAAAATATCCGCCATCCTATCGTAACCACTGTACACTGAACTGTACAAACGCCAGAAACACAACAAAGCAGGTTCACGGAAAATCCGCAAACCTGCTTTGTTAACGTATCGGAGCGACTGGATTTGAACCAGCGACCTCTGCAACCCCAAATTAGAGGCGATAATCTCCATGTAACTTTATACGATAGACAAATGGCTTTATAGAGCCTTTTGTAGCTGCTTCAATATTCACCATTAAGCCTTTTTGTACCTGTATCGCTTCATATGATGCGTGTTACGTGCTAGGGAAGTGCTAGGGAAAACATGAAGTGTTTTACATGGCTTAAGGGCTACAGTATAGTATAAGTACAGGGAGGCTTATTTTATTTAACAGGCTTGTTGTCCCTGCTCAGCTCTTGTGGATAGACGCTTTCACGCAAGGCTATAAGGTCTTTTAGCTCTGCTAGGTCTTCTGCTGTTGCCCGCTTGCGAATAAAGGACCTGGCGGCAGTTCTGCTGGATAGGTAATTCCTATGTTCCCTATTGTTTTGCGCCCATTTTTTATCTGCTTTAGGGCTATAAACAGCCTTTCTATCGGCCATACAAAATCACCTCTTCCATAAGTAAATGCGGATAATGAGTGCTGCAATACTGGCGATACAGATAAGGGTCCAAAATAATATTTCCATTATTTTTCCTTGGATGATATACTTAAGGTACCCCCGAAGGGGTGGGGGCTTATTTGCCCCCTTTGTCTTGGCCGCCTTTTGTTGCTTTGATTAGGTCGATAATTGATGTTACCAGGTTTGTTATCGCCGTTACAGCAACAAGGGCGGTTATTATCTTTTCATCCAAGGCCATCACCTCCTCTCATGGTTATATTATAGCATGGTGCTTGCACTATGTAAAACCTTTTTCATAGAAAAACCGCCTATTTTAGGCGGCTTTATTTTTATTCAACGGGCTTATTATCTTTACCTAATTGCGTTGGGAATACCTGTCTTCTGAGGGTTATAAGGTTTTCGAGTTCCTCTAAGTCTTCTTCCGTTGCTAACTCTCGGATGAAGGTCCTAGCAGTAGAACGATAATTTAAGTACCGCTTATGGTCCTTATTAGCCCTGGCCCATTTTTTATCAGCTTCAGGATTATAGACTGCTTTTCTTTTAGACATTCGCTTGCCTTTCTCTTGCCATGTTTGATATACTTAATAAACACAAGGCGGTGGCAAGCCCGCCTGTGTTTTCTGTGTTTGACCTACTGTTATTTCAGTAGGTCTTTTATTTTTTCAATAGCTTCTTCTTTGCTTTCGCTACTTTCAATGATTTGGATAATCATTTTCAAGACTGCTTGGAATTGTTCATTCGTCATACCTTCCATCTTATTCTCCTTTCTGCTCTTGCCCGCTTATTGTAGCTCCCTGCTACACTTATATAATATCATAGTGATATCACTATGTCAATGGTTTTCCCTATCTTTTTTATTATTTTCTATAGACCTATGCCCTATGGTTCGCTTTTTCGCCCCATCTTGGTCCGTTAAACGAGTTATAATTATGCCCAATAAAAATAAGCCCCCGCTCATGCAGGGGCTTATCTCATGCCTACTTTTCTAGTCTTCTCAGCTCACTGGCGGCATATTCCAGGCGGGTCATCATAGCATTGGGCCGCTGGCCGTCTACGATGTCTTTTTCTGTGGCCTCTTGCCAGGCGTCTTTGCCCCAATCTGCGGGGGTATCCTTGTGGGCTTGGTCATATAGGCTAGTGATCCATTCTGCGACTTCCGGTCTCAATTCCACTTCATCCTTTCTTGTCTTGCCTTGGCCTGCATAGATTTCTTCGGCTCTGGCAATCAATCGGTCTAAATCGTAGTTACCGGGACACTGAGTGGACATATAATCCCTATGCCGCTTGACGGGCAACTTGCCCCACTCATGCCACAGGTCGGCTACTAATTCTGCGACGGTTTCGTGGTCGCTATCCCAGGCCCTGGGATTGCACTCAACGCCAATGGTTGTCTGGTTTACGTAAGTCGGTTCAGCCACATGCCAGGCCATTAGGTGGGGGTCTACAATACAAGCCACCTTACCGGCCTCCACCACATAATGAGCCGACGCCCTCGACCGAACATCACAAAGCCAGGACACCACACCGTCAAAAGACGGCTTCTTAGCCGGGTCATCCCACCAATGGATGACAATGGCCTCTGTCTTGGACCGCTGGCCCCAGTGGTTAGGGCTGTCGTACTGGGTAATGTACTGGTAATTACTGCCTTTACCCACGCCTTTTGTCATGGTCTCACTCCCTTGCTTATCATATCGCGTTAAGTCGTATTGCTCGATTAAGTTAATGAGCTTAGTTGCATAATCCGGAGCGGTGGCATAACCCGCCACCTGGATGGCCCGACAGGCTTTGATATAGCCGCTCTCGCCGATGACGGCGGCGTAAAGATTTTTACGCCAGTCAGTAGATGTAAAAAAGCGGGCATGGTCGGCCACGCTGTCGGCCCAGCTATCATAAGCCCGGAAGGTGGCATGGATGGTGATGTACCGGCCGTTTACCCACTCCTTGGTTGGGACGGTCAGGGTCTTGCCCTGCCAGTCATCGCTTGCCTTGATGCCAAAGAGGTTATTCGCCTGGACTGCCAAAACGCTCGTCCCCCAGCCGCTTTCAAGGATGGCCTGGGCGATGGACAAAGACGGTAGGATGCCTTCCTGCTCCCAGCCTTGAACCGCCCCCGGGGCAATGCCGGCAATAAAGCTTGTTTGGTCCATGGCCCTTACTCCTTTTTTCCAAGGGTCTTTTTCATCTTGTTGACTTCAGCTTCAATGGCCATGTCCAGCTTGGCTTCGTCGTAGATGAGGCCTTGCTTGGCCAGCCAGGCTTTAACCTGGGACTTCTTCTGCCGGCCGGTGGCGGTAGCCGATACCTGCTCTACTGCATTAACGGCAATACCGACCCACTTAAGGGCCTCTGCCCGCTTGGCGTCTGTTTTGGCTGTATGGTTAATTGTAAAGGCGGCAAGGGCCAGGATAAGGGCCGTAGCTGCCATGAGGATTTCTGTAATGTCCATAGTTAGTCTCCTTTTTTATCCATTTCCTTATTTAAGGCCGTTAGTGTCTTCTTTAGGGCTCTGGGTATGGGTAAACCTAAAAGGCCCGCATTTTCCAAGATAGATAGGCTCTCGTTGATAATAAAAAACATGATCGATACGTCGGTCACGATGGGCTTGCCTAAGGCCAGGTCCAGGAGCCGGGCCACCAGGATAACGGCGATAATCCCGCCCTTACGGACCAGGCCCTTTAACCCGGCCGCTGAACAAAGCCGGCCATCCGGCGACTTGGGACTGGCGCCATAGGCGGCTACGGCTATGCCTCCGGCGTAATCGATGACCATTAAGGCGATAAGCACCTGCATAAGGCCTGCTGAAGCCACGCCAAAAAGCCCGGCGATAACTCCACTACAACAGCTAATGATTAAGGTGCAAATCCGCCTGACTGCTTCAAAATCCATGGGCACCTTCTTTCCATAAAAAATACCGCCTGGGTAGGCGGTATGGTATACTATTTTGCAAGGACTTCCGTCCCCAGCCGCTTATCGGCGGAGGGGAGGTGATCTTCATGTTACACATTTTCCTGCAGCTCGACCTTAACTTGCTGGTGATCATGCTGCTAGTCATCAGCCGATGGAAGTCCCGTTAAGGTCAAAACCCCACCAATGGCAGTTGGTGGGGTTTTTGGTGTTTCATGTTACATATTTTCCTTGCTCTTAGTATACCACCTGCTTATGACTCTTGCAAGCTTGCCGTTACTCAGCCGGTTTTTCTTCTTTCATGACCGGTTTCCCATCGACGCCTACGCCGTAAGCATCTAAGCAATATTTTACGGCGGGTTTCCACGCTTCAGTGATATCAGTCCACTTCAAAAGACCGTCCATAATGGCAAAAGCTAGCATAACTGCAAAACGCATACTGTCACCTCCTTTCAGGGCAACAAAAAAGCACCTGATAGCAAATGCCAGGCGCTTTGTCATGGAATTTCAGGCGGCGTCATTCCGCCCATTAAGTTTTTAAGCGTTTCTGCATCCGGCTGAGGGCCTGTGGACATTGGTAAGTCTTTAGGGTCGGCCGGGGTGTCTGGAATATCCGGAGGGGGCGTGGTAGCCATACCAATCTGCATTAATATAGAAGATTGGGTATCGAGCTTACGAGTGATCTCAGCTATCTTAGCTTCCAGGACCTCTTCCGGAGTTGGTTCTGGTGGGGTATGATTATCGTCTGATATTTCGCCGTCCGCAGTTATTATGGCACCATTGAATTTTTCCTCAATCATTTCTCTCCCTCCATTATTCATTTGGGAAATATGATAGCGTATAAACCATCTATACGATAGGTTTGAACCATAGTGGCTTTTGTATATGTTGTTCGATGATACTTCTTTTGATTATAACCAGAGAGATCTTCGACCCACGGGTTCGAGGTTAAATCAATAGTGGGATACACGCTTACGTCTATATCGACAACGAGTTCTTTTTCGAACTCTATACCAATGGTATATTCTTTTGGTAATTTATATTTTTCGGCATTACCGGTAACGAACACTTTCCCTTTTGACGGAAAGGGATAGCTATGCATATTTGCATATATCAAATTTTGTTGGTTCTTTGCATACGATGATATAACATTAAAGCCATATAAACTTTGAAAACGAATCTCAGGAGACGTGTTATTTTTATTATCACCCAATGCTTTCATTATTGTTTTTCCATCGGCTTTTATATTTATATTATAATGTCGTTCGTCTGGATAAATGCTTTTTGTTTTTGTTCTGTTTCCGTCATAAGACCACGTCCCAGTATAATCGAATCCTCGGTCGTAATTGTATTCATCACTATATTCAACATCAATACGATGGTTCATAGTAGAAGATATTCCTAATAAAATACCAGATCCTTGAATTTTGAATAGAGTTTTTTTACTCCATGCCTTATTTTCATTATTCAGAGTCGACGGAGAAATTTTAGTTCCGATATATTTGTTTAAATTTATACTCTTATCATCTTCATCAGATTCGATGCGTTCAGCCATAACGTATAAATTTTTAAATATGTCTAGTAGAGGAGCAGTTTTAGATAAATGGTCGATCTTTCCGGCATTAAAAGCAATCTCCTTATTTTGCTTAGTTAATTCCGCAATCTGAGACTGCTTAACAACGTTGTTTTTCAGCCAAGTCTGTAGGTCTTTATACTCTCGCAAGATTTCTTTCACGGTATCTTCTACCACGATAATTTTGCGTCCGTTCACCTGGACATCGAGTAACATCTTGTCGAAGACTCTGAGGCTGTTCTCAGCAACTTCCATATTGTCATCAATGGCGGATTTCTTAACATCAACCGTGAAATTGGCCGTCTTGTTGATGTGCCGACCATTCGAATCCTCGACAATTTTAATGGCACATATGACAGACCCGGCTGTAGTTAGCATCTCACTAGGGTAATACACCTCGTAAATCCCTTGATTTGCGTCGACCCGCTTCATAGGGTAGACGCCATTATTGCCGGTCTCGACATGTCTGAAGCCAAAATATAGGTCCGCCTTCTGCGGTTCGACAACACCACCGTTGGTAAGTTGAACACGCAGATTGCGACTGTTGTATTCGCCGGTGTTAGCGTTAAGCGGAGTCTGCCAATCTACTCTATCGTTCGCCGTATCTAGAATAATATCAATACGGCGGAAAGTATCTAAGGCCATAGGTAAAGACCTCCTTTATTTTATTTCTTCTTTTTCCCAGGTTAATACACCATTTCTTATCACCGGAATCAGTCTGTAATTCTTCCCGGTACCTTCATCCTTTACCTTAGCGCTAATTGTATTATCCACCAGGCCTGCTGCGGTCCCGGACAGGGTCCCTACCCGGTCGCTTAAAGCGTCTACTGAGCTTTGCAAGGTTTGACGCAAGGTCGGGGCAGGCTCGCCGAGGTCAACGCTAATGACTTCTTCCTTTAAGGCGTCATAGGTAAGGCCTGTGATCTTCGCCTGAAGGTCAATGTCTTGGTGAGGGATGATAACCCGGACTGTGTCACATAGCTGTAGGCGAAAGCTGTCGGCTGATGAAAAGTTCAAGACCCTTTTTAGGTCTGCTCCGGATACTGTGGCCCGGATGGCCGGCTGGCCAACGTTATTATCCCGGATATACCGGTTAGCCCTGTTGCGCAGGGCCTCTACTGACCTGATTTCATCACTGCTGAAATCGACCACCTTGATGATCTGCCGCATTCCCCCTGTGTAATGAGGAGAGTCGATATAGTATTCAGGCAGGGTAACAACACCTTCCCCATCTTCCGAGCCGCTAAAGGGGTAGATGCTGGTTGCATAGTTGCTATAGTCCACCTCTATTTCAGTATCCAGTAGGTTAACGCCATAGATAAAGGCCACAGCCCGATCCTTTCCCCTATTAGCCAAGAGACTGATTCTAGAGCCATCAAAAAGGTATTCGCCATGATAATGGTCTAAGATACTCCCCCTGACGCCGGCTAAGGCCTCCCGGGCATTATTTACCTCCCCTATCCGCCAACGGAAGGTCCTGGTCCCGTTAATTGACGAGCGGAAGGTAAAATCATTTGCCCCCAGGGTGGCGTTATCCATTTTAATCATGGCGTCCCTAGCGCCGGTGGCTGTGAAGTCAACCTTGGGTTTTAAGGGGCAGCCTAAGAGGTCATAGCTGATGTGCTCGGCGTAAACCTCCAGTTGACCTGTGCTTATGGTTCGCTTAGTCCGTACAATCCGAAAGGGTTGCCGGGTCGTATACCCATCTGGCGGCGCTTCAATGACACGCCCGGGGATAATTTCCTGGGCGGCCTGCCCGGACAAGGGGTAGGTCATTTCCATGGTAAAGGTGTCGTTGCGTTTCTCGCTCACCTGGCAAGTGGTTGCTTCCCCCAAGAAGGTGATAAAATGCTCTGCCTCGGGGTTGTCGTAAAAGTAGTCCTCACCATACAAAAGTGGAATCATCCTAAAACCCTCCATCTGGGCTGCATATAAACAGGCCCTCCCCTGGCCGTAAGCTCAACGGCACTTGCAGCCGGCAAAAAAGGTAGGCGTCGGTAGATGACCTCATCTGCCTTCCCGCTGAAGATATGGCTGCCAGCATCATAGCTAATGTCCCCTTGGGCATCTACGAAGGTTATCCCCTCTGTGCGGTTAATGGTAATGGAGATGCGCCGCTCCGCTTGACCATTTTCCGCGGGGGCCTTCCACAAGGGGTAAGCCGGTAGATTGCCAGGATTATGCAGGGTGATTTTTTCACCGGGCGGCAGGTTCACCCACTGCTCTCCAATAGCTAAATACTTTCCCGGCTGGCAACGGAAGGTCAGTTCCACGGCCCCGAATTGGCGAAGGCTCTCTACGATATTGATGCCCTGTACGTAAATGGCCTGCCAGAAGTACCCCGGCTCCCCGGACCACTGCAATTTGTGGTAGCCCGGCTGCAGAGATAGCCAGGCAGCGATGGCCACTACTGCCTGGTCTAGGGTTTGGCCCTTAGGCGGGATAAGGTGGCAGCGGAAGGACCGGTCTACTGACTTATACCGTTTATTATCCAGGGCCAGGTCTCCATCCCGACCGGGGATTTCCACGAACTCTATGTCATATTCAGGGACCTGCAGGGACATATCATTGAGAATTCGTAAGCCAAACTCTCGTGAAGACCGACCCTTGTAAATGAAATAAGCATCATCATTTCTTGGCCTCATCGTCTACCCAGCCCCCTTTCTCTTTGCCGTTGCAGCCAAGCCATCTCTTCATCTAGTTTAGCGATGCTCTTGGCGGTCTCACTGGTATTGATGTTTTCAACCGTCACCTGGCTATTGTAGTGGCGGCTCTTATCCACACTGCCCCCATAAGCGCCGGAAAAGGCCGGCCGTATAGCTGGGCCGGGCAAATGCCCAAGACCTGTCATGGCCTGCGCCGCCATTCGCTCAGCGGCCGCTCTTACACCACTACTGCCCTGCAGCATCCCCTCTGCCATGCCTGCAGGGATCCATCGGCCAACCTCTCTTTGCATTACCTTAGAGGGGCTGGCGATACCTAGCTCATCTTTTGCTGCGGATATAGCCCCCTGGACAGCCCGGGTCATGGCGTTTACCAGGCTGCTCTTACCATCTTGGACACCCTTGACCAGGCCCTGCATCATCCGCTGGCCAATGGTCTTGAATTCCGGCTCCTTGGTCTTGGCTTCTTCAATAGAAGCCGTCAAAGCTGCGGCAGTGGGGGGCTTAAAGTCGTTAATGTCTAACCGCTTCATGGCTGCAGCTAGGCCCTCTGTCGTCTTTTCAAATTCAGGCACCCGGGTCCGGATGCCGTTAATGACTTCATTGACAAAGTCGGCGCCCAGGTCCACCCCTTTTGCCGATAAGTCGGCTAATTTCTTGACCGCCTCGCGCTGGACTGTATCAAGGGCCTTGATGTATTCCATGGTGTGGCCATCCATCTCTTCTTGGGCCTTTTGCCGGGCCGCAGCCAGGTCAGTTGCCATTTTCTTGCGGGCATCCGTAGTGTCAATGAAGGACTGGACCTTAGCTAGGTCCTGTTTTTTGACCCATTCCTTTTGGTAGGTCGCCCAGGCCTCCTTGGTCATTGAAACCAAGGCCTTTATCTCGCCTGCGGCCTTTGGCCCGGCTTCTTGCAATTCCTTTAAGAGGCCCTCTTCGATGCCTCTCTCTGTAAGGGTGGCCATATCGTTTTGCCAGTCTTCAAAGGCAGCATTCTGGGCCTTTAAATTCTTTAACAGCTCTGTGCCAGTGACTTCCGCCCGCTTCGGCACCTCATCAAAGGTTTTTACCCAGCCGGCTAACTTGTCTGCCCGGGTCTGGAATTCCCTTTCGTAGGCGTCCGTAATCCGTTGTTCTTCTTTAGCCAGGTCTTCGCGGGACTTCGTCATGGCCTTATGGTACTTCTCTTGAGCTGAAATAGTTTTCTTACCGATATCCTCGGTAATCTTTTTTACCTGGTTCCCGATGCGGGCTACTTCATTGGCAATTCGCCTATTGTTTTTCGCCTGCTGAGCCAACACCTTGTCTGTAATTTTCACGGTGCTACGGGCGATATCCTCGGCAACCTTTTGCTCAACAGAAGCCATCCCTGTTGCCATGGCTTGACCAACGTTAGCCCCCATGCCTAGCCCCACCTTGGAAGGGCTGGCAATGCCCAGGACCTTAGCAGTGGCGTCAATCATGGCCCCCGCCATATTGCCCCCGGCCTTGGCGACCTTCTTTTTCTGACCATCAATACCTATAATAAAGCCTTCGCCAGTCCAACGGCCGAGGTCCATAAATACCCTGGATGGCGAGTGGCTCTTTAGCATGGACATGGCAGCGGTAATTGCGCCCTTAACAACACTAGCAGCTGCTTCAGCTACGGCACTGGCCATGCTCATAATCCCATTAATTAGCCCTTGGATCATATCCCGACCGATCCCCAAAAACCTTCCGACAAAGCTCTTTGCTGCTGTAACAGCCCCCTGGACCGCAGACCGTACCTTGGCAGCTACCTGACTGGCCCGGGAAGCAATCCCGCTAATCAGCTGGCCAATGAGCTGGACCCCGGCAGAGAGCATCTGCCCTAAGAATCCCAAAATAGTACCCAGGGCCGCAGCAATAAGCGATCCTGCCGCACCGACTAAGGCCCCAGTTAGAGACAGGACGCCGCTAATCAGGGCGGTAATCAATTGAACCCCAGCAGCTAAAAGCTGAGGGGCGTTAGAAATGATGGCTTGTAACAGGGCTTGAACCAACTGAATGGCTGCATCAATGATCTGAGGTAAGGCCTGGACCAGACCGTCAATAAGGGCAGTAAGTAGCTGAACCCCTGCTTCTATGAGCTGGGGTGCGGCACTGATTAAGGCCTCTAACAGGGTGGTTATCGCACTAATGGCCAAGGGGATGAGCATCGGCAAGGCGGTGGTCAGTCCATTAACCAGGGCCTGAATAATCGTCGTCGCTGCCGACACCAAGGTGGGAATCGCTGTAGTTATCCCTTGGATTAGGCTCGTGATAACTGTTGTGGCTCCTGTAATGAGCATGGGGGCTGCAGTCGTAAGCCCCTGGAGCAAGCCGACAATTAAGGTGGTAGCAGCACCAATAAGGGCGGGGGCCGCTGTGGCCAAGCCTTGACCCAGGCCGCTAATGATTGTCATTGCAGTGCTGGTCATTTGCGGCGCTGCAGCTGTAATCCCTTGGGCTAGACCGGTTAGTATCGTAGTGGCAGCGCCCAATAGGGCAGGGGCCGCTGTTGAAATGGCAGTCGTCAGCTGGGTAATCAAGTTGCTGGCCGTCGCCGCTATCTGTGGGCCCGCATTAGAGATGGCCTCACCTAAGGTAGCAATCAACTGAGACCCTGCTGTGATGAGCGTCCCTCGTAAATTGCCCAGGGCGGGAACCAGCTTATTAAAGCTTTGTACAACCCCATCAACAAGGGCATCAGCATTAATCGCTTCTGGCGACATAATCCCAGCGAACAGAGCTTTTAGGGCCGCTCCAAACTCCCCTGCGCTTTGTAAGGCAGCTTGAAAAGCAGGCCCAATTGGCCCCAAAATATTAGCAAACTTTTCCTTTAATACCGCAACCACATTCCCCAGGCCGCTAAAAACACCGGTTAGTTGCTGGACACCGGCCCCTATGCTTGGGAAATACCTACCCACAGATGCCAAGACAGCAGATAGGTTTTGCCAGTGGGTGTGCAGAAAGGATACCCCCTTTGCCAGGCTGGCCAAGGCAACTACAGCTATCCCGATTGGGGATACTAAAAAGCCCAGCAAAGCCTGGCCAACCCCCATGAGGACGCCCCTTAAGACAACCATGGCCTGGGCGTTGGTCATGGCTGTCAGGCCTAGGGCTCTGAGAGCAGTGACCAGGGCGGGGACAGAGCCCACCAAGGCCATAACGGCTGTTAGAGCAGCCAACAAGGGGGCCGGCAAGTGACCAATGGCCGCAACCAAGAGTTGAAGGGCCTTAATCCCGGCCATAAAGGCAGGGCGCAAGCTATCGAACATAGCAATGGCCAGGGCCGTAAACTTGTTCTTTAGGATATCCAGTTGGGCCTGCACGGTTTTTAGTCGAGCTCCGAACTCTTTCTGTAGGGCCTGGTTTTCCTCCCAGGCCTTTTGAGATATATCCAAAGCCTTGGTGAGCTCCTCGGACGCCCCAGCAAGCCGCATAAGGGTGTCCACTTCCTGTAAGGAGTTTAAACCCAACTCTTTCAGAGTGCTAGATACGTCACCGCCGCTTTTTTTGACCTTATCCAGGCCCTTTACAAAGGCATTAATTGCCTGAGCGGGGCGTTCTTTCCAAGCTGCGGTGAACTCCTCTGCACTCATCCCGGCTACCTTGGCAAAGCCCTGGACCTTGTCACTGCCGGAAAGCACAGCGGTGTTAATCTTTTGCATGGTCCGGCTCATGGCCGACCCACCGGCTTCAGCGTTAATCCCCACAGATGACATGGCCGCTGAAAGGCCCAGGATTTCTGCTTCCGTTAAGCCCACCTGCTTACCTGTACCGGCTAAGCGCAGGCTCATGTCAACAATCTCCGACTCTGTAGTGGCCATGTTATTCCCGAGGGCCACAATCGATGAGCCCAGTCGGCTGTAGTTTTCTTCACTCATCCCGGTAATATTAGCTAGCCGGGCTAGGGATACAGCCGCCTGGTCGCTGGACATATTTGTTGATTCGCCAAGCATGACCATGGTCTTGGTAAAGTCAAGAATGTGGGGGGTTGAGATGCCAAGCTGACCGGCGGCTTCAGCAACTGCCGCAATTTCAGTGGCACTCTGGGGCATCTCCTTACTCATGTTGATAATGCCTGTTCGCAATGTGGACAACTCTGCATCCGTAGCATCCACGGTTTTTACCACCCCGGCAAAGGCGCTTTCAAAATCAATCCCCGCCTTGATGCTGTAGGCCCCGAAGGCTGTCGCTGCGGTACCTAAGACCGTAAGGCCTGCAGCCGCTGCATTGGCAAGCCCCCGGCTCATATTTCCGCCGGCTTGTTTGACACTCTGCAGCTGGCTTTTTATTTCTGCTATCCCCGCCTTAACCCCATCGGAGTTAAGCACGGAATCGATAACCACTCTCCCGTCAGATGCCATATGTATGCCTCCTTTCTTTTTTATTCAGCCAGCGCCCGCAAGTCATACAAGGCCTCTACTGCAGCCGCCTCTCTTGCCTTACGCTGGGCCGGCAGTTCGTAATGTCGCTTTAACTTCAAGATCCGCTTGCGCTCTTCAGCCTGGTCTTGCCCTTTTGGCACTGGACAGGTCCTATAGTGGATGGCCCGCATAATCGGCGTATCATCCGATAAGCCATTAAATAAGGCCATAAAATGAGCCCAGGAGAGTTGCCCCTGGGCTTTTACCAAGTTGATACCATAGTCTTTCATAAATGAAGCAAAAATCCGCTCTGCATCATAAGTAAAGTGAACGATTTCTTCTGCGTCTGCCTCCCCCTCCTGCTCCCCGCCTATGGCCCGGTAGGCCAAGGCAATGACCGCCGCTATGTCCTCTAAGTCAAAAACGCCGGCATACTGAGCATAGGAAGGGACTAAAAGATAGTAGGTCATAATGAGCCGGTCCAAGGCGGTAAAATAAGGATCTTCTGCGACCTCCATACACCTTAAGATGGTGTCAAAGGAAGTGTCTATACTGATGTCATAGGTCTTATAGGCGACGGTCACAACAGGGCCGGCCTGTCGTTCTGTCAGCGTAAACACAGCTATTTGCCTAAGTATTTATTAAACCGGGCAGATGCCGTATCCCCGATGTGCTCTGTCAGCTCACTGACCACTTGGGCCAAGAGGTCTAAGGCTACATAGGAAGATTGGCCACAAAGGTCATAAAGGGATTTACCGCAGCCCTGGCCAAAGAAGAGGTCAAAGGCCTTCATAATTAAATCCCGACCTTCCTCCATAACGGCAGCATCTTGTCGGTTGGCTAAGGCCTGACCATCTGCAGTAATCTCCTCCAGAAACTCCAGGTAGGCTTTTATTTTGTCATCTGCTAAGTCTACGGTGTAACAAGTCCCGGCAATCTCAAACTCAAGGCTACTCTTTTTTATCTCAAGGGTCTTCATGTCTATTTATTCCCTCCTTATACACCCACGGCGCTGCCAGCGGTAATTTTCGGCTTACCGGCAAACTTCAAGGTAAAGCCGCATTCCCCCCGTTTATTGGCCTCACCGGAGGGCTCTTTAATGTCTGTTACCGTCCCCGGACCGATAAGCTTGGTCCCATCCGGATAGGTCACCCGGATAGCAACATCCCGTTCAGGGCCAATGGTGTGGGCCAGGGTGTTGAAGATATAGTTCTGGGCCGGGTCATTGTAGTCTCTGTCGCACTCGAACTCAAAGCTTTTTTGCTGACCGGTAACAGCAGACTCCGCATTGCCGCCCCCATCGTAGTAGTAAAACTCTTCCGACTCCTCGTTATTATCAATCTCCATGCCCTTGATCCCGCTACCCAGCTTGAGCCAGTCATTACCGGTATCTTCAGCGTCTACTTTTTTATTAATATCAAAGCCAAAGTTATGTTGAAGTAGGAAATTCTTTGCCATATCAATCATCCTTTCAAAAATTCTGCGTAAAAGATTAGGCTATACACAAATTCATGATCTGTCCTATAAGCCAAGTGGGGCTCTACATAAATTTCCAGCGTATTGCATCCAATAAGGCCAGGCTGGCTATCTAAGGCATCTGCAATTTTTTCACAAGCCTCAAGTGCTTCTGCCTGTGAAGGGCTTTTGCATTGCACGTCAAAGGCCAGCCCCGCCATCCGACCGCCATCCCTATACCGGGGTCCCGGAGGCCGCGGCAGTGGGATGATGCCGATAGACTGGGCCCCTACATCCGGCCCACCTAGCCTAGTTGGTGCATATAAGTCCAGGGTCTTTAGAGCCTGGTTAATGCCCTGATAAACTTCTAAATGTGTCATCCTTTCAAAATCCTTTCAACTGCCTGAACCCAGGCCTCGCACCGTTCAGCCTTGGCCCTTTCAAACCAATGGTTCCCCCGTTCAGGGGCTCCTGCAAACCGGGCCGGCTCATAGTACCAGCGTTTTGCATAAGGCGTCTGCCAAACAATGCGGCCGGGGCTGGAGTGGGCATGGACGGACCCCTGCAAGGCCCCCATATCCAAGGGGACCTTTCGGGAGGAGTCTTTCATGATTTGGGCATCAAGAACCTGTTGGGCCTCGCCATTCAAACTAAGCTTTTGCAGCAAGTCCTTACCAAGGTCATCACAGTCTATCGTCACATTAAAGCGAATCATATGAGTTGGACCTCCACGTGATGAGGGGTTGCGCCGGAAGCATAGAAGTCATTCACTGCCTGCACGGTCATCTCTGTTCCGTTAAAGATGACCTTATCTTTTGCCTGCCAGTCCGCCGCATCAGGTGCTGCAAATAATAGAGCCTTGTAAGCCAGGTCAGGGGCGCCGGCTGCCCGGCCGGAAACCTGTATTTGCTGTGCCGGTTCAACCCTCACCCCTCGGATAACCTCAGCCGGCCCCCAGGTGTCTCCTATAAAATCATCGGCGACATAAGGCTGTCGGGTCACTGTATGGACCAAGAGGGCTGGCCGAATCATAGCCGCCCCCTGTATAGCAGCCCTGTATCGCCCAGGCGGCTTTTAATGATTTGTCTCGCCTGGATTTTCACCTGGTCTGCGCTGTACTCGTCCGACCGGTGGTACTTAACGGAATAACTGCCAATTGTCTCTGCGTCAACCTCAGGTGCCGCTGCTTTTTCATCTGCGGCCCTTTTAAGTAGGGCAATCAATTCACACAGGGTTGCTTGAAAACGGCCAAAATAAGGGTCATCTTCTGACGGTAGCCGGTGAAAACAAGCCGCATCTAGGCTAGCCAGGGCATCCCGTTTAAACTGGATAAACTCCCCGTCAGAGATATCAAGCTCCGGGTACTTAACGAAGAAGTCCGCAAGGGTAATCACTTGTCATCATCTTTCTTTTTAGCTGCCGAGCTTTTCTTTTCCACCTTTTCTATGGTGATTTCCCGGGCAAAGCCGGCCTGGATAATTTCCAGGGCCCGCTTCTCGTCTGCATAATCTAAAAGCGCACCGGCTTCTACCGGTACACCTCTTTCAAAATCATTGAAGTCACTTGTTACATAGATCAGCATAGGCCCCTCCTTATACGCCTGCAGCCTTAATGGTCCCTTTGACAACCCCATTCAAGTTTTCCGCAAAGAGGACAATGCCGTACATGGCCACTGTTTCGCAGGTCAGCCGCTGCTTGTTCACATCATGGGTGATGCCGATGAGGCCTGTTTCATCGGTAGTCAGGTCAAAGGTAGAAGCTAAGGGCCCACTCATGGCGGCATAGGCCAGGACTAGGTTCTGGGCTGCTGTGGCGTAAAGGGTCCCCTTGGGAATGGACGGATGGGCGAAGACGACTTTGAAGTTGAGGAAGTTTTCCAGGTAGGACATCCCAAAGGCACTCTGGGTGCTCACCTGGGCAGTGCCTAGGTAGTCGGCGATATCATCTGTGGATACAAAGCCGATGACGGTGACATCATCCTCTTCAAAGGCCTTGGTTACCCCGCCCCAAGCCTGGGCTATGGTGGCCTGGAGGCCTGTTGCCGTCACAGCGCCGGTCCCGGTTTTCAATTGGCCCAGGAGCTTGTCCCGCAGGCCCTTCTGGATCTCACGGACAAACTTGGCGTCTGTCTGCTGGACGGCTGCGTCAAAGCCCACGTCCTGAATGAGTTCCGCAGGAACCGCTTTCCGGCGTTTGTCCCAGGCCAGCTCATAGCTCTTGTCCGGCTTTTTCTCAACCTTAGATAGGGGGATAATCTCACCCGGGGCCACTTCACCGCCGGCTAAGGTGACGGTGCTCTTGTAGGTTTTAATAACAGAACCGGCGGCCATGGGCATTTTGCGTTCCAAGCCTAAGAGGTCTGCTAAGCTATTCAGCTTTAAGCCGAATTGTTCTACAAAGTCAATGTTTAATACTTGCGCCGCTGTAAAATCGTTGCGGCTTTGTAAGTTTGTTTCTGCTGCCATAATATCTCTCCTTTAATCAGTATATAGGGCAATGTTTTCTGCAATAGCCTTGCGGCGGGCTGCCGGGTCCTTAATGGCTGCAATTTCCGCCCGGGTCATCTTGGCCTTTTCAGGCTTACTCTTGCTCACGCTGGCCCGAACGGCATTCATACCGGTATCTGCCGGCGGCTTTTCTGTAAAATGGGGAAAGTCTTTCAGCACCTGGTCAACAGCTTCCTGGATAGTGTCTGCTTCTACAGTATTCGCCAGCTTGACCACATAGCTGATGTGGTTTTCGCCGACGCCCTTCTTTAAGGCGTAGTTCTCCACCTGCATGGCCCGCATATCTTCCTGCAAGCTTGCTAACGTCTGTTTGGTTTCTGCGTCTTCAGCTTGGTCTGCGTGCTGGTCTTTCTCCTTGCTCCTTTCTCGCTGAAGGCGCTTTTGCACAATGGCATCTACTTCAGCTTGGGTAAAGCGCTTCTCTTCGTCTTGCTGCGCCTGGTCCTCGGGGACTTCGGTTTTTGTTTCTGCCGCCTGGTCTGCTTGCTCTTCTGCGGCAGGCGTGTTTTTATCTTCGGGCATTGGTTACCTCCTTGTTAGCGTCCTGTAAGACGATATCCGTCACAGTTTTCTGCCATAAGCGTTTTGGGCATAGAAAATAGACCTTTTAACGACTTGTCCAGGTCGCTTCGCGTCACCCAGCGTGGGAGATAATGGATCACCTCCTAGAGCTTCAGAAACATTGACTTATGTCCCATCCGCCTCACCCCCTTGCTGATTTTGGCATGAAAAAACCACCCTTTCAGGTGGTTGGCTATAAGATTTTATCCGCTATACCCTTGGCAAGGTTAGCGGCCTCTTTATCATAAAAAGCGTTAAGGGTCTTTAGGATACGGTAGATGATTGTGAAGTTATTCATGGTGCTTTTCAATCGACAGTATATCAGCAAGAGGAATAACCCACTCTCCGCTTTCTCCGTATAGACATACTTCAGCGGGGTTTGGGTCGTTATCTGCAGCAGAGGTGTAGCAACTGAAAGGGCCAAGGAAAACCTCTTCATTTTTTGTAACTATCTTCCAGATATCGCTATCGGCAAGATTTAATTCGCGATTTCGCTTAAAAAACTCCTGTTCAGTCATTGTCTCCCCTTCTTCTTAAGTCTCTAAAATCCTTATGCGTTGGCACTGCATGGTATCCCTTTTTACTGTAATGCACGATTGCTTTATTTGTTTTCCCAAGGCTTCCGTCTCTCAAACCAGATAAAGCTTTTATTCTATTATCCTCTATGAGCTCCTTACTTAGCCATTTTCCTGTTTTTTCATTAAAAAGTAATTCGCCAGTACCTTTGCGATCTTTTATAATTTTTTGCAACTCATCATAGTCATTAAAAAAGGGGCTTTTTCCCGATTTATATTCAGGATCATCCATAATGTGCCGACGCTGATAAATTTCTCGTATCTTTTGATATTCAGCCTTGGTTTTAATTTGCTGGCGAATGGGTTCATCTCTTAAATACAGTGCCAAGCGCCTATGCATGCTCGAACTTTTATAAATACGATCTGCCTGCTCCTGCGCCCGCCTATGGCTCCATACAGCCTTGCTGCTTGTACTTCTATTATACCCGCCAACTGTTGTCCGCTCAAGCTTGGGCCGGAGGTCGGCAGCCCGGGAAAACCTCCTGTAGGCCTCTCTTTGCCGGCGCAAGCGGATAACCTGTTCAGCGACCTTAACATCCGGGGCGCCGGCTGCCTGGTAGCCGATAATGGTCCGCCGGGTTTTACGCATGGTCCGCTCCAGCTGACGCTGTCTTTGGCTGGCTTCATAGGCCGTGTAGGTCCGTCCCTCATACTCAAAGGGTGGGGGGTCTATGTTCTCCAGGTCTTTTTTGCTATAGGTCCGTTCAGATAGGCCGGGGAAATAAGGGAAAAAGGAGTGGCGGCAGTTCCAGCCACAAAGGCCGGGGCCGCTGCCGTACCCTGTCACCTCAATAAAGTCCGGTAGGCCGGCTTGGTTGCCGTCTCCGGTCTTGTCTTTCTCCGCCCAATAGTAGACGCCTCCCTGCCAGTCAGCATGGCTGGGCCGGGCGCCTATGTGGGCAGAGACTTCCACGTAGCAGGCGCTCATGGTATCCATGTTTAAGCTGGTGATCTCGTGGCTAATTTGGGAAAGCCCGGTCCGGAGGAGGGTCCGCACATGACCGTCAATGGTCCGGGTGGCCCCTGATTCAAAGTCATAGACCCGGACGCCGCTGGCGGCCATCTCGTGGATAATCCGCCTATTCATGGTTTGGTAGTCATAGCTGCCGGTAAGGGTGGCAAAGATGCCATCACTCACCCGTTTGCGGTAGTACTGATCCAGGTCCGTAAAGCCCTCTGTCGTGATAAAGCCAATGGTCCCGGACATGTTTAGAACATCTTCCTTTTTCCGGCTTTGGACCGCCTTAAGGACCTTATGGACCTGCCTGCTGTCATCCCAGGAAGGAAGGTCCTGCCCGGCTTGGGCATAGAGCCATTCATCATGCCGGTAGCTTTTAATGGCCCCCTCTTCTAGGGCTCGACCGACCTCATCTGCTGTCCTCTGGCACTGAGCAGCAATCCGCCGGTTTAGGTCAGCCAAGTCCTTTTCGTAAGGGGCCAGGGTTAAGTAGCGGTAAAT
This sequence comes from Peptococcus simiae, assembly GCF_046569735.1. Classification (GTDB taxonomy): domain Bacteria; phylum Bacillota; class Peptococcia; order Peptococcales; family Peptococcaceae; genus Peptococcus; species Peptococcus simiae_A. The sequence continues at coordinate 21,292 of NZ_JBKICG010000020.1, forward strand.
GTCCGTCTCTTTAAGAATCTCTTCCTTCGCCAGGCGCTCAACAATGCTGCGGATGATGTCCTCCTCCAGGTTCAGCAGGAGGGCCTGGATGTCTGCCGGCCAATAGCCGATGTCTTCCGGGGATAACATTATTCTTCGCCATCCCACTCATGATTGGCCGGCTCTGCCAGGGGCATCATTTCCCGGGCCTGGTCTTCGGTTACCCCGTACCGCCGCATCAGGTAGACTTCGGGCTTCAGGAGTCCTGCCGCCACCTCTGAGAGCATAATCCGTTGCTCCTCGCCACTGTCAATCAGGATGGAATCATCGAAGTCAAAGCTGACCTCTTCCGGCGGGGTCTCTTCCCGCAAGATAGCCATGGCATAGATGACCCCTTCCAGGGCCTCACGAATGGATCCTTGCAAGGCGCTGACCGTCGTGTAAAACCGCTGTTTGGCAATCTTCATTTCGGTAGCGGTCTTAGCCATATCATTGACATCACTCAAGAGACCATAAGACAGGCCACAGTTGAATTCAATCCGGCGGAGAATTTGGTTAAGCCCCTTGAAGAGAGACTCATCCCGAATGGCCGGGCTAAAGACCTTGTAAAAGCCATCTTGGGCATCTAGCCCCAGGTTGCGGAAGAGCCGGTCCCCATGGGCCGGCATTTGCTTGCCGGCCTTAAGGGCGGTGATATCCGCATCAATAGCCAATTCAGAGCCTGTGTACTCCCAGATAATCCGGCTATACTGCTCATCCGCATCCTGGATGAGGGCCACTGCCCGGCAAAAGCAGGACATCCCAAGGGGGCTTGTAGGGTCCAAGTTATTCGCCTGAGGATACTTCAGGTAGGCGTACAAGGGCTTGGCCACACCGGAGAGGGTCAGTTCTTCCGCCATGCCTGCCCAGGCATCTACAGCTGCTAGGGCGCAGGGGTCTCCTAAAGAGTCCCGGCTATCTGACCGGAAGGCCTCATTTTTAATGGTATACCGGTCGCTGCTTTCATACTGGTGCACTTCCAGCCTGGTGTAAAAGACCCGCCGTCCTTTATCGTCAAAGGCGTTGGCCCGGTCAATAAAGACCACCTGATTGATGGTCCCATCCCCGGCAACCCCAAGGGGCACAAAGAGATCCGGCGCAACACAATCAACCAGCACCCCGCCCTTATTGACGTATGGCTTCAGCATGACCCCGCCGAAGGCACAGGCCTGCTCAACAATGGCCGGCAACCGCTCCAGGGCCAGCGCATAATCAGCCGCCAATTCTTCACCGGCATCTGCTACCTCACTCTTAAATTCTATAATAGCTGCCCGGGCTAGCTCTGTCGCAATGGCCGCCGGCAGGCTCAGATGGTGGATTTCCGGAGAGGCATACAGGTAATCATCCCGGTACATGGCCTGCCAAAGCCGGCAATTATTGTCCCCCATATCCTCCAGGTCTGGGGCACGGTAAAGCTTGGCCACTTCATCATAAAGCATTTAATCACTCCTTTCGCCTGCCATCTGCAGGGCCTTGGCAAATCTTTCAAAGCTATATTCAAAGGCATCCAAAGTATCAATATCACTGGTCCCGTCATCCAGACGGACGTTTTGCGTCAGATACTTGCTATCCCATACACAAGTGGTCAAGGCCTCAACAAGGGACCGGGCGTCATCGGTATAAAAAAATCGCCCCTGGGCCATCAAGCTGGCTGTCAGCTTGATCCGGTCATTGATGGGCGATTTTATGCTATTTTTGACAGCAATGGTATGTAGCGTCGGGTCATCCAAGAGGGCCTTTTCCGCCCCCCGCTTCAGTACCTGCTCAGCCGACTCAAAGCGGACCTCCTGCGGCAGGCCATAACGGGTCTGCACGAAGTGGCAAAAGTCTACCAGGGCTGCCGTAAAGTCTTCCGGCGTCCCCTCAGGGCTCACCTGCCTGGAGGCCAGGGCGTACACCCGCCTGAAGCCAAGGCCAACCCCTGTAGCCACAAAGGCGTGCTTAGACTTATTGCCGCCAACGTCTACCCCGATGGTAATCCGTTCCAAGTAATCGGGGACCTCCTCCTTACTTAGCCGCCACCGCTCCGGCTTATCGGCAAAAGTGCGGTAAATAAGGCCTTCAGCAATCATCCTGCGGCCCAGAATGTCCCGCTGGTACCAAACACTATCCGGGTCATACTGGGCCTTTATTTCAGCAATCCTATCCCGGCTGATGGTCACATTGTCATCGATGGTGAAGTGCTCATAATTGTAGCCGTCAAGCTCTCCGGCCAGGGCCTTGTCTCGGTACTTGTCTATGTAATCTGTGTAAATGGGGGCCTTGGGATGGTCCGGGTTCAAGTCCCAATAAAATTGCCGGCGGTGGGCTGCCGCCGTCCGGTTAAAGGCTTCATGGATAAAGCTGGCATGATGGAGGTTAATTTCAGTGGCAATCCACATCCCGTAAGAGTTCCCCCGGATTTTCTTGTAACTGTCCGCCTTAGCTGCCCCGGCAAAGACCACGATGCGGAGCCGGTTGGAGGTGTCCGGACCCTTGATAAGGAGGGCTTCGTTGTCCTTGTACTTTCCCCAGCGGCATTGGCCCCGGAAAATGTACTCCAATCCAAAACCGTTGGCATCGCCAACGTTTAACTTAGCGTTTGCCATTGTCGACCCACTTGCCAGGTGGAGCTTGTCCTCAGACCGCTTTAAAGCGTAGGCAAAGGCAAAGACATTATCGACCGTCTTCCCCGCCCTGACTGCCCCCTCAGCGATGTTGTAGGTACTGTCCCTACAAGCCCGGATATAGGCCTTATGCTTATCGCCAAACTGGAAGGGGATGGTTTTCCTGCGCTTAATCGCCATAAATATCCCCCTCAATGGCCGACAGGTCTTCAACTTCTATACCGACACCGGCCGCCTCAAGTCGTCTAGCCAGCTGCTCAGCCGCCTTAATTCGGTCTCGAACACTCGCCTGCTTCATCCGCTTGACAACTCTGTCCGACCCATCTTGGTTACGAAGGGTCAAGACGACTTCTTCCTCCATCTCTCCTTTCATGGTCAGAGAGAGGAACTCTGCAATGTCCTTTAGGGTCGCTATATTTTCATCCTGAAGGGCCTCTTGCCGCTTTTTTATAGCACTTTTTATGTCAACTTTTGTCAGCAGCCGGTTGCCCTGACTCCTGGCTGTTTTTTCGCTATACCCAGCCCGAATAGCCGCCTGCGTCGCATTGAGGTCCTTTAGGTATTCATCCACAAAGAGCCGCTGTCGATCATTCACGCCGACCGCCACCAGCTCTAATTCCGGCACGTGCCCCTGCTTTCAATCGACACCTTCTATCCAACAAAGACACCACCTTTCATTGCATCAAAAAAGACACCCGGGTAGGTGTCTTAAAGTATAGATTTATTAAACACACTGCAACTCTTGCTTCAAAGCCTCCTGCAGCACCTGAGAGCAATTAATGTTTCTGCTTTTTGCCATCTCATTGAGGTAGCTTGGCAGGGAGACCGTACGCTGGACCGTTTTATGATCCATGCTTCGCACATAGGCATCAATATCTAGGCCTACCAAGGTAACAAAGGTACCCACAGGCAGAGTGCCCTCCAATGCTTCAGGCTTAACATCCTTTACCGCTGAAGCCTTAGGATAGCCATCCCCAGCGATATAAGCCTCATAGAGCCAGGTGCCTAGGGCATCCTCCGCCATTTCAAAAGCCTGCGCCTCACTGTCTCCTTGGGTAACAATGCCGTCCAAGTCAGGAAATTCGACAATATAGCCCCCCTCTTCAGCAGCATAAAAGATAGCCGGATAGACTAAAAACATATGCCCAACCCCTTTCTCTAAAATCGGAAGCAAGGAGGGGCTATTTCAGCCCCGCTTGTTTCAGAATGGCTTTTTCAAGCCCCTTCTTCAACTCCTTGCTGTGAACGGGCACTAATGTGCTCCGCCCGTCAGGATGGCGCAACTTCTGGTGACTTCCCTTCCCACCTGGGACTACTTGGAAGCCATGCTTTTCCAAAAGCCGGATCATCTCCTTAGAGCTCATCGGCATAAGGCGCCCTCCTTTCATAAACATTATACATAATATTACGTATAACATCAAGGGGTTAACAATAAAAAGGCGCCCTTGCGGGCGCTAAAAAGGAGGAAAGGAGGTAAGACAACTGACCAACTTTTCACACATACACTATAACACATGTCCATAGTGTCTTTTAATGTCTTTTAGTGCCCTTCCATGCAATTTGTGTAAATACCTTAAATCGTAGCCCATCCGCCGAGCAATGGTCTCCCACTTGTAGCCATCAACGTAACGCAAGTGTAGCAACCATATCAGCCTATCGTCCTCTAGGCTATAGATGACATCACAGACTTCCTTCCGCAGCTTGTTGGCTCGTGTGATGCGGTCAATAAGCTCTGCCCGCAGGTCGACCATCTCCGCCACAATATCATCAATATCTCGCCCGCTGCCCCCCTTTGGCATATCCGATAGCTCAGCGCTCATCCGTGTCGCCTCGTCACGCAGAGCGGCGATCTGCTCATAGCAGGCCTCCACTTCCGTTGTTGCAAATTGATACTGCTTAAGATACATCTTCACATCCATTGGCGCCTCAACTTTCTGCATCCCACAAGTCAAGCAAATGGCCATACCGCCAGAACTTTTTTAACGTGGCCACCCTCGAATACACCGTCGAAGGCTCTCTCTTTAAGTCGCCGGCAATCTCATCTACAGTAAGGCCGCCCCGCTCCAGCATGCCGACCAAATAAACATCTTCCTCCTGCGTCCACCTGGTGCCTTTGGGCTTCATATGCGCTCCTCCCACTTATCCAATACAGCAATCACCTGGATAGCCTCCAGCATAATTTTTGCCGTATGGCCACGAAGCATTTCACGTCTACGTTTATCGGTAGCCTTATCTATCTTTAGCGGAGTACCTGTGCCGTCGCTTTCATAAGCGTATTTTGTAGCCCTCCACTCATCATAAGCCTCCTGAAGTTCTCTGCGCTCTTCCAGTAAAACATGCATTAACTCCTGCTCATCAACATACATTGGCCAAAAATTACACTTTTCATATTCATGTTTTAACGCCTCAAAAAGCTTTCTCATTTTTGGGCTATCAGCATGCACAAAACAAGTCCAACTCATAAAGCAAATCCCCCTTCAACCAACTCCAGCCGTTCCACCCGGATAAAAATGCCAGGCTGCTTAGACCAGAACTTTTCCACAATCTCAGAGACAACCAAAGCATCATCTTCCCAGAAGCCCAGGTCCGTCATACAGTCCTTCAACAGCTTCTGCAGGTTGTCTGTATCAGGCCTGGTTATCTTCCACTCCCCATCATCGTGTCCCTTTCCTGAGAATAACCACTTCACCTGCAGCCGAATAGGTCCGTTCCATTTTTCTGCCGGCACATACTTTCCCAGGTGAGCCATCAGCTTAGATCTGGCCGCCTTGAGTTTCGGCGATTCATAAACAATGGGCTTATTTTTTAAGCAGCGGATTTCCTTCTGCTGGTGGGTCGTTCTTGGCGGATGCATCGGTAGGAAGAACTGCAAACATCCTCTACATACTTTTTCACACACTTCCCTCACTACTTTCATACGTTAAATTACTAAACTTGGTTTTTATCTGTTCAAAAAATTTCTTTGCCACCCGGATGGAAAAAGTCGTCGTGCGGAAGCTAACGCACGACTCTTTTCCCCGGTGGCCGCGAGGACAAACCGCCCCGGTTACTACTGGGTAGTAGCCGTTTTGTCCACCCTGGACAATTACGGATAACAGCACATTTCAACTATTCAAACGAGTGTTGAATTGTTCAATAAAAAGACTTTTTTTATTCAAATGAGAAGCGGAAATATTAGACAAAGTTATTTTTGTCCACTGTCCACCCTGGACAAAAATAACTTTGTCCTGTCTGTCCAGGGGTCATATGTTCTATTCTACAATTTTTTAACACAACCCTCTTCACCTTTTTCATATTCAATTGAATACTTTTCGCTTTCTTTTAATCTTCTCTTCACCGTCTTATCTGATACGCCCATATAGCCGGCCAGGTCTTTTATTGTGACAACATCCTGTAATTTCAAGGCCTCATAGGCCGTATCCAGGGCCTCTATGCGTTCTCTCTTTCTATCCTCTTTACTCTTCCCGGGCTTGCCGGCGTGAGAGGGCCTCCCACCGCCGCCCTCTGGCGAAAGCTCATTCAGCACCCCCGTCGTGTCTATTTGGTGGACCGGATAGGTGAACCAGAGGTCCACCGGGGCGAAACGTTCAAACTCTCTAAGGGTCCCCTCGATGCGCCAAGCGGTCGCATGGACCTTATCACCAAAGACGGCTTTAACAGTTGCCTCCTCAACATCCAGCTCAGTTAAGTCCAGGAGGGCATCCGGGTCACGGGCAAAGACCCCTGACCCGCTGGCCCTATCCATTGACCGCTTGCCCCCCTGGTAGCCCTTGCTGTGATGGTGACAGTAAATGACGGCACTGCCCAGCTCTGTGCAGACCTTGTCAAACTGATTGCAAAAGTGAGCCATTTGGTCAGCGGAGTTTTCATCCCCGGTGATAATCTTATATATCGGGTCAATGATAATCGCTGCATAGTCCTTCTTCTGCGCCCGCCTGATTAGCTTAGGGGCCAGCTGGTCCATAGGGACAGACTTCCCACGTAAGTTCCATATATCTATGGCTTCCAAGTGGCTTGGCGCTATCCCCATGGCCTCATATACATCCCGGAACCGGTGTAGGCATGAGGCCCTGTCTAGTTCCAGATTGACATACATCACCCGCCCCTTGGCGCACTGCCACTCCAGCCACTTGATCCCCTCTGCAATGGCGATGCACAACTCAATAAGGGCAAAGGACTTGCCGGCCTTTGATGGCCCGGCCAGCAGCATCTTATGACCCTGTCTGAGGACCCCGGCAATAAGCGGTGGGGCCAATTCAGGCAGGTTGTGGTAAAAGTCTGCCAGGTTTTCCGGCTCCGGCAAGTTGTCGTTAACACTTTCAATCCACTCGTACCAGTCTTTCCAGGACTTATGGCCGATGTTGGTGTCAATTAAGTACTGCTTCCGGTCTCCACGAATGACCCCCGGCATCCGACTTAACCGGCTGGGGTTCCTGTTTTGCGTGTCTATCTTTAGGCCGTTTTTTTCGCACACGTCATATAGATAGTTCACCCGCTTGCGGTATTCGGTGTAATTTTCCGCCTCAATCCTGACGATTGCGTGCAAAGACTTCTTGCCCGAATAAACCAAACAAGCGACCGGGAGCTCCAGCTTTCTAATAATGGCATTCTGTGTTTCAAGGTCCATCGTGTCAGACTCGACCAAGGCAAAGCGGTAGTCCGTTACATTTTCATTTTTACAGCCCTTCCCATCCAGCGGGTTAAAGCGAATCCAGGCCCCCACTTGTGGCTTGTAATCCCCCAGCACGGCGCCCAGGTCATCATTACACCTGGCCAGGGCCTCTATCAATTCACCGGCAGTCCGGGACCAAACGCCCTTAGTGGGCATAAAGCGACCGTCTTTTTCCCAAGAATCCGTCACATAGCCCACCGTTTCGGTAGAATCAAATAGGGCTTCTAGATACCGGATAAGCTCTTGAGCCGGATGCCAGGCACTTGGCCCCTGTAACTCCTCACCCTCAATCCAGGCGGTATCTACTACTTTCAGGTCATCTTTATCCCCGACATAGGCATCCCAGTCTAAGGCTAAAATGGGGCCATCATCTACCGGTGTCGGATGCCAGCCCTGATCTTTGGCCAACTTGACTACAGTTGCCGCCGTTACCGGACTGCTTCCTCCACCGTAAAAGGTCCTCCATTTTCTTTGACACTCTCCACTGTGGTAGCGGGAGGGGTCTCTACGAGACCATTCATCCCATACATCTGCACTATAACCTTCGTAGTTAAGGGCCATGCCCACGCTAACCCACTCCTGGTAATCCAGTAAAGATGGATTGACGTGCGGCAGTATGTCTAATAGGTCTGTACTGTATTCTCTCATGGCCTACCCCTTAACCATTGACGACTTGCCTGACCCAGCCTTCTTGCGGCTGGTAGGTTGCCGGGTTGATGTCCCTGGGCACCCGCCACCCGGCCTGGGCAATTTGGCCAATAAGCTTAGTTGCATCTGCCATCGTCCAAGTGCCGACATGCTGAAAGCCTCGACTTTCCAATAGCCTTATCTGCTTGGGTGTAGCTAGGCCTGCCTCCCGCCGGGCATGTAGCCGGTCCAGCAGGACACTGGCCTTGCCGGCGCTGTCCACATCGTCCGGGAATATCCCGAACTTCTCCAGGGATTGGAGTTGCTTCATCGTAGGCGGTTTGCCTTCCCAACCGAAAGACGGCACGTAGTTGGCCAAGTCCTCCGCCTGGATAGACATTTCAAACTGGATGGGATCTACTAGCTTGCGCTTGCGCCTTTTCATTTCCTTTAGCTTTTCTGCCAAGGCAGCTTCCCGGTCAGCGACAACATCCTGGCTAGCTGTCTCTTCTGCGGCTTCAAGGTCCACAGGCGCTTCTGCTTCAGCAATATTTTCTGTCATCTTTTCAGCCACTTCCGGAGAAGAAGCTATTAAGTGGGCAGGGTGGCACAGCTCGTGGTTTTCTGTGTGCCATAAAAAATCCAGGAGGAGCAAATGGTCTTTACCTGGATATAATCGGGTCCCCCGTCCTACCATTTGGCTGTATAAGCTTCGTACCTTAGTTGGTCTTAAGACCACCACACAATCAACGCTAGGGCAATCCCAGCCCTCTGTTAACAGCATCGAATTGCAGAGGACGTTATAATCACCCCGGTCAAAGGCTGTTAAAATCCGCTCCCGGTCATCACTCTCCCCATTCACTTCAGCAGCAGCAAAGCCTTTGCTTTTCAGTAGATTGCAAAATTTTTGACTGGTTGCAATAAGGGGGAGAAATACCACCGTTTTGCGGTCCATGCAATATTTAGCCATTTCCTCTGCAATGCCTTCCAAGTAAGGGTCCAGGGCGCTCCCCACGTCCCCGGCAGAGAAGTCTCCGGCCTGTTGGCGCACTGTAGACAGGTCAATCTGCAATGGAATGGTCATGGCCTGAATAGGGACCAGGTAGCCCTCCTTAATGGCCTTTGGCAGGCTGTATTCATAGGCTAAAGAGTCAAATACTGAGCCCAGGTTACGCATATCACCCCGGTCGGGTGTCGCTGTGACACCCAGGACCTGGGCTTCCGGGAAGTAGTCAAGTATCCTCTGATAGCTGTCAGACACTGCATGGTGGGCCTCGTCAATAATGATGGTGTCAAAGTGGTTTGGTGCAAATTTCTTTAGCCGGCTTTCCCTCATAAGGGTTTGTACTGATCCGACCGTAACCCGGTAAAAACTATCCAGGCTGGTTTCTTGAGCCTTTTCCACAGAGCACATAAGCCCTGTGGAAGCCTTTATCTTGTCAGCAGCCTGGTTAAGTAGTTCCCCTCGGTGGGCCAATATGAGCACCCGCCGACCGGCACGAACACAGGATTCGACCACCTTAGAAAAAACAATGGTCTTCCCTGTGCCGGTCGGTAGTACTAGAAGCACCCGCCGGTCACCGCTTGCCCACTTATCCAGGATGGCGTCATGGGCCTCTTGCTGGTAGGGCCGCAACTCCATGCTAATCATCCTCCTTTCCTTTAAGTCTTGCTCCGCTTAAAAACTGCCCGGGGTGTAGTTGGTCATTTGCTGCTGCACCGGTCCTGTAGCTTGTTGGTCTTGACCGGTCGGCTGTTGGTAGGCCTGAGCTTGTGGCGGGGCTGCCTGCCCTTGGACTGGCCCCTGCTGAGTCGGCTCTATAGCCGGTAAAAAGTTTTTCACCGCATTTGTGGTTCTTTTTTCGCCATTCTGATTGGTGTATTCACGCTGGTGGATTTCAGCCTTACCGGTTGCCCCCGGCACAATTAACCAGTTCATCTGAATGCGTTCACCCGGTTTTTTCTGACCGATAGAAGAAAAGAACTGAGATAGCTTCCACTCCATCTTGGTATTGAGCAAAAGGCTTTCATTGAGTTCTACAGGCGTTTTGCTTGCAGGATCTACCACCTGGATTTGAACGGTAGCCCGGGGGCAGGGGGGCATTTTTTCGCTGCCGTTAAAATAACCCCGTTCCAGGCTCAAGACCTTGAAGGTGTAAATCCCTTCCGGTAGCAAAATAAAAGAATCATCTTTTTCGATATAGCCTTCCCAGTCTAATGCCTGGCCCAGGTCTGCACCGGTGTTTAAGTTATTGTTGTAGCTCATTATTTTCCTGCCTTTCTGGTCTCTTCAATCATCTGGTATACTGCCGGCCATGCTTGAATAAGCACAGCTTCAATAAATCCGTCATCATACATATTGATGGACGTATCTGCTGGATAATAGCCTTTGGCACTGACCACCTTGCGAATTTCATCTTCGCTGACATTATTGGCAAGCATAAGGTCTAGTAGTCCCTCATGCTTAATGTCCATTTCCGGCGGGAATAGCGCTTCTGCAGCAGCAACAATTTCAGGATCTGTAATTTCTATCCCGGGCGCATGCTGCTGGGGCGGCGACTGGTGTGCTGCCTGCCCGGTGTCAGTAGGCGGGGTAGCTGTAGCTTCCGGTACAGCTGCTGGCCCTTGCGGCGGTATGGTTGTAGGCGGTGGCGTCGTTCCCCCTTTGGGGGTATTTGCTGGTTCTTGGGCCGCCTGCATCAGGCTACTTGTATCCGCAAAGATATGCTCAATCCGGCTATAGTCCATATCCAGCTTGGGCGGTAATCCATGCCTATTTTTAGCATCCCAGGTGGGGGTATGGCTGGTATACATAACCCGCTTGCCACCCTGGGCTTTATTCTTGCCCTTGCGAGCACCTTGGTTATCCACATTGACCACGATTGTTTCATAGTTGCAAAAAAGGAGCATATCCGCCCACTCCTTTAAGAGTGGGGCCGTCTTCTTCTGTAGCTTAAGCTCCCAGCGATCATAAGCACCCATCTCATCCGGCTGCTCAAACTTGCGAATAAATGAGTGGGCCGTAATAACAACATTAATGCCACGCTCAATGAGGTCGCTTAAGCGGTTTAAGAACCGCCCAAACTCTTCCTCCAGGTAGGTGTATCCTTTTCCGTAGCCAATGCCCTCAATACCATCTACCTGGTGCTTGGCGCAGATTTGCTGTATACAAAGCTTTTCCGCCCAGTCTGCAGTATCGATAACCAGGGTTTCACATAAGGGGTTTTCGCGGATATAGTCCACTTCCTGAAGGAGCATTTGCCAGCTGCTCGGTTGGGGGAGCCGGGCCACATCCAGTTGCGCTGACCCGCCCTCGGTATCGATGAAGATGGGGTGGGGGAATTGACTGGCCAGGGTCGTCTTGCCGATACCTTCCGGTCCGTAAATGACCACCTTTTGAGCCCGCTTAATGACGCCGGTTGTAATTTCAAACATTAAAATTCACCTGCCTTCCAAGCTGTAGAGGGTTGCATCCTTGTACCCGGTGGCATGCCTGCAGGAGCGGTTGCTTGTTGCCGGTCAAGAATGTAGCCGTCTTCAATAACAATCGTGCATTCTTCTCCTGTAGAGACCCGGGTTGCAATAACTTGCAGGCCCTCTTGCTCAAGCCATTTGCCGAATTGTTCTAAGGTGAGGCGGTCCATCTGCTCGAGCTTGTCCATCAGGACAAAGCCACAGTCCGGTGTTAATTGGCGCACAATGGCGGTAGCCACAATAAGCTGGTCAGCCCCACTCATGGCATCCCACTTGTCCCCCTTATAAGTCAATTCGCCATCCTGTACAGACAAGCCGTCAAGTGGCAGGTTGGCGCCATCCAGCAGAGCCATCCGGTCCTTGCGTACTGCTTCAATCTCTCCAGTGAGGTCAGTGTACTGATTGCCATATTGTTCTGCCTCATTTTCAGCGCGGACCTTATCTAAATTAGCCCGTACCTTAACGTTGATGGCATCAACATTCCGGATAGAGGCTTCAAGTTCAGCGGTGCTCTCATCCTGTAATTGTTCGACTGTTTTACTTGCGGATTCCAACTGAAGGAGCTTGCTTTCAGTTTCAGCGAGTAGGCCCTCATGCCTCTTTTGTAAATCGTTAATTTGCTGGGCAATGGTGGCGGTTTCTTGCTGTAGCTGCTGAACTTGGTTCTCCAGGGCCACCTTCTCGTCACGGAGTTCCTTGTTTTTCTGGTTCCGCAAAAGGATTTCTTGCTGTTGCTTGATGAGTTCTCCCGCCGAGACGAGGGTTTCCGGAGCGTCCTCATAGTAAACTTGCTCCGCAGCCCATTTTTTCTTCTGGTCAGCAATTTGACCAATGCTGTGCCGCTTGTTGTAAAGCTCCTGTTCCTTGCGATCCAAGTCGTGCAACTGCGGGCCAACACCTATAATGTTTAGCAGTGTTTCAGCCTTGTCTTTATTGCTGGCAGACATAAATTTAGGCAAATTCAAGGCCAACTCTGCAACGAAGCTGTCTAAAAGCTGTTGGCCGGCCTTATTACCGTCCGGATCAGTCACCTTAAGAGAACCGTTTTTGCCGGTTCTCTCAACCAGCAGGCCATTGGACAGGGCAATTTTTATATAAGGATCCGTTACCGACCCCTCCCTGTGTGGTTCGCTTGGCTTGTAGCGATTCCCACCCAGGGCCCAGACAATAGCATCTAAAACGCTTGTCTTCCCTTGCCGGTTGTTACCACCAATAATTGTCAGTCCAGTTTCAGAGGGTTCCAACTGTACAGCTTTCACCCGCTTAACATTTTCAAGCTGGATAGAGTTAATTTTTATGCTCATGATTACTTCTTTCCTCCCAGATGTGATATACTAGACCTGCATAATTTTTCTTCTGCGCCCTTGAGTTGCCGCTCAATGGGCGCTTTTTTCATCGGAAAAATCTTTTGTAACGTGCTCTAGTAAAAACGGTATCGCTTCCGGATTGTTGTCACTTATTACCCCTATTAAGAACGTTACGGCGTTGATGGCGAAGTTGGTATCGCAACTCACATTGTGTCTTATAACCATATCCCCGTCCTCATCTGTCCCAACGGTTAACAGGATAAAGCACTCCTCTATGCCCTCGTAAATCCCCGGCTCCCCTAGCCAGTCTGCGATTTCGTTTGCAACTTTTTTGGCTATTTCCTTACTCATTTTTTTTAAACCTCCTCTTCGTCTTCCCGCGTTTCCACCTGTTTGATAAGTGTGTCCAGCAAATATAGCACAGCATCCGGGGTATCTTCATACAAACATATCGTTAAAGACTTGATTGCATTCATCAGGAAAAAAGGGCCACAGCGCACATTCGTGTTTACACCCTCATTGCCTTCCTCATCCACTGCGGTAGTTATAAGGGCAAACTCTTCACCCATCCCCCTATAAGCCTCCGGCTGCATAAGCCGCTCTGTAATCTCGTCAACAATTCCTTGGGCCATTTCTTTACTCATTATTTCCTCCTTAAATTTCCACCGCATCAGATACAAATGCACTGATGACCGTCAGCGTCAGCCAGACAGTCACCCGGATGCCCGCCTGAACGTGGCTGATAAGCCCCAGGTCGACCCTGATGAGCGCCGCCATAAACATCACAAAAGCGGTGATCATTAAAATACGGCCCAATACTCTAATTGGCATGGTCTTCATATTTCGCACCTCCCTAAATTCTCAGCTTAGCCATCCTCTCCCGGTACTCAGCCCGGCTGCGTTTCTCCATTTCTTGCTTGACTAAATCCCGGGGATACATAATTCGCCTTCCATATTGAATGCGTGGGAAGCCTGGAGACTTGCCAAGCTCTCTTGCTGATTGAATCCCCATGCCAAGATACTCAGCCATTTCCTCACAAGTTAAGAAGTCCGGATATTGCTTAGGCCCTTCTGTTAATTCTGCCAGGAAGGCCTTAATTTCCTGTAATTCTTGTAATACTTCACTCATTTTGTCATCTCCCTTTCTGTTATACTCACCTTGAAAGGAGGTGAGAGTCTATGGGAAAAAACCAACATGTAACGCCTAAAGGCAATAAGTGGCAAGTCAAAGGTGCCGGAAACGCTGAGCTACCAAACTTTTCGACACACAAAAAGCCGCCGTCGATTATGCGAAGGATATTGCTAAAAATCAAAAAGCTGAATTAATTACACATAGTCGACAAGGTCGAATTAGATCAAAAGATAGTTTTGGCAACGACCCTTGCCCGCCAAAAGACACAGAACATTAGTCCTCATCTCTAAACTTCACGCGAACCCGATAGCCAGCTTCCGGATAGAAAGCCCCCTCAGGCCCTTCTTCAATCCGAGCAATTGTTGTCGGGTTCTCTTCGTCTGTCTCAACGATAATCCATTGCACATCAGCCGCTAAGAAATCCCCACTTTTTTTTTTCATCCGCTTCACCTCACTTGCAAATCTTGCAGTCGCCATATTCCCAGGCGTCCATCTTAATCAAGCGTTCCGTCTCCTTATCTATCATTTCCATCAGGGCCTCCGGAGCATTCAGCTTCTTGGCCGGTCTCATCCGGCACTACATATAAGCTCATAAGCCCTCCCTTTCTAGTCCATCGATATAGACATTGATGCTGGTTGCCCGGTCGGACACTCGCTTGATCATTGCGTTGTACTTCACCAGGTCTTCATACTCGTCCGGAGCAATGACCCCGTCCGCTAACAAGCACTTGACCACTTCATTCGCCTGGCCAATATCATCCCCCATGAGGATTGATTGTAAAGCCATATCGCAATCACTCTGTGGCGGGACCACATCCGGCAGATGATGGCCCAAAATAGAGTGGTTCTTAAGATGCCACCAGGCCAGCATTGGGGCCCGGTAAGTCTCCGCCATCCGGTCCACCAGCTCATCAGATGGTAATCTTGTATCCGTCTCAATCTTGGCTAAGCTAGATACGGATACGTCCATTGCCTCCGCCGCCTGGGCCTGCGTCAAACCGGCATTCAATCGGCAAGATTGGTAATAATTATTGCCCTGCTTGTCCATTCCTTTTGCCTCCCTCTTGCATTACTCACTTCTTACTTCTGCTATAATAAAAATGGAAAGGAGGTGAGCATGTATGCAAGCTACTATTCATTTTCGTTCCGGCACCGTAAGAAAAATTCAAAACATTAGTGAAGTCCGTTTAGGCAAGGCGCTTAGTTCCTCTGAAACAGTAAAAGACTTCAAAGACCTTATTATCTACCCCAACATTGTTTATAGATTTGTTGGTGAAGAAATTATTGTGGTGGCCGGTAAAGATGTTGAATTCGTTGAGTTCGTTCCCGCTCATCCTGAATAATTTCCAAAAGAGTACAGTTGCAGCTGTGCTCTTTTTCTATGCTTTCAATTCGCTCCAACCAAGCATCTATATCGATATCGAAATCAGACGCTAACGTAATACGCAACTCCAAAGCCTTTTTCGTACAACAATCCTCGCCTTTTTGGCACCCATCGTCCATTTCCTTTGCCTCCCTCTTGTGAGATGATGTGGTTAAGGGAAAAACCTCTAAAGCAATTCATAAAGTTGTTTCTCCCTCCCAAAAATCAACATTTCGTTGTTTTTTGAGGTAAAAAAATATCATCTACTGTCGTGTTAAAATAGCGTGATATCTTTCCGGCCGTTCGTATAGAAGGCATCCGTTCCTCAGCTTCGTACATTTGATAAGCTTGCTGAGTAACGCCAATGGCTCCGGCAACCTCAGCTTGTGTTTTTCCCGCTTCAGTTCTTAACCGTATCAGCCTATGATTCATCTTTTCGCCCCCTTTCACCTATTATCTGTACTTACACATACATAATAACAACATTTTGTTGTTTCGTCAACCGATAATTGTATTTTTTGTTGTTTTTTGCTTTCGTTTCTTTATATTCACAACGTAGTGTTGTAATATGATGGAAAGGGGTGAATAATGTGCCTGGTATGAAAGAACGCCTAAAAAGCCTTCGAAGAGAGGCAGGGCTGACACAAGCGGATATGGCTCGAAAGATGGGAATAACTGCAAGTGCCTATGGCTTCTGGGAGCAAGGCCGAAATGAACCGGACTTGAAATCTGCAACTAAGCTCGCCGAAATCTTCGACGTATCCACCGACTACCTCCTCGGCCGCACCAACGACCGCCACCGCCCTTATTATGAACTCGGCACCAAAGACATAAAAGAAATAGACGCCCTCATGAAAGACCTGGAAAATCAGATGGACATCGGCATCTCATTCCACGGCGAACCCCTTGATGAGCAAGATCGCGAAGTCCTCATGCAAAGCATCCGCACCGCCATCGAGATCAACAAGCAACGTGCCAAAGAAAAATACACCCCGAAGAAATATAGGGGGGATAAATGATGGCAACCACTTCTGAATTGCCCAAAAGAAGAACCGTAGAGTTTTATTCAATTTCTGTTAACCTAAACCCACAGATTACCCTTTATGAACAAAGTTTTCCTGCCTTAGGGAATCCGATGCATGTGATTATAGATAACATCATCTCTAAAGCTAAAGGTAAAACGGATTACTCTGTTAGATTGGGCGCTAGCGAAACCGATAATAATATTTTTGTTGAGCTTTATGACCTTCAGTCCTCTACGTCTCAAAAAGAATTATTCGGTATTATTGGGCGAAGCAATTATGTGACAAGTGGCGTTTTACAGAGGCTGAAGGAGAATGAGACTGAAATAGACAGCTCAGACCTTATTATTGAAAAATTTACGTATTTCTACATGAATGGCCACAATGACACGGCAACTGTCTTGAGCAACAGCCAAGCCCCTAACTTCAAAAGCAATTTTTGTGATTTTCTCGAACAGATGACACCCTCTGACCTTCAGCCAGTTGTAAATGTGTCTGTTTACCCCATGCTTGATGAAGAATTTAACGAAAATATAAATCGAATTAAAGAAGTGTTGTCTGTGAACTTAGAGTTTGTAGATACCTCCGCCATCGGAATGGACTTAGTAGACTTTCGCGATGCCTTTTCTTTATCACAAGATGGAAAGGTAACAATTAAGGTGTCACTATCAGCTCAAGTCAAATCATCTATAAAGCTTACAGAAAAGCTGATAAAACTGTTAAAAGGGAGCTCCTCACCTGCAGAACTAGAATCAAACTTCACTAAATTTCAATTGGTAACAGAAAATGACGAAGGGGAGCAGCTAATCATTGACGGCATAAAGAAGTATTTGCGCAAAAAAATAAGTATTCACCTGGAAGATGAATACTTAAGAAACCAAAACAATATTAAGGCTATTAAGGAAGCCTTGGTTTCGGCTATGAGGTCATAAAGATTTATTTGCATACCGCGTTATTAAAAAGATGTTTTTTGCACCTAGAATCATTTCAGCACACGATGCAACAAATAATATGACCTGAACCAACGGCAAGGCGTGAAATACACCTAGAACTGTTGACAGCGTTGAAAGAATGAATCCCACAAATAGTACTTTGATAACGCATGCCAGATGGCCAGACTTATGGATATAGACAGTGAATTTGTTTTCGGGGAGCGTCAAAAGCAGGCCTAAGCCTGTCAACATAAACCCCGCAAAGACACCAGAAATAGAGGCAAGCGACAAAACTTCTTTTTTTGATGTGTACCAGTGAATATCTAGGTAGCCAAGATAATGAAGGCAAAAAAAGAGTATTATAGCGATAACGGGGTAAAACAAAACCGCTCGTGGTCTTATAAAATTGGAAAAATTAACACAGGCATTGTGAACAGTTTTCATCTTGCCACCCCCTCGCTTTAATTTACCCTAAGTATAGCAGAGGAACTGAGGGCTGTCATTAAAATACAGTCATCTGAAAAAACAAAGTTTATAAAAGGAGGCTTTATTATGAGAAGAAAAATTATTGCACTATTTTTAGCAATTGCGGCTACCGGTTTAACGGGTTGCGGCAATGGTACGGATAACGAAGCATCTACAGCAAACACTGAACAGGCTTCATCCGTGCAACATGAAACACAAGCGAAAGATCGCAAAGACCGTACAGGACAAACAGAACAATCCGAAGTTGGAAAGTCCAAAATCGTCCATCAAAAAAAGGGGATTGGCGATAAAATTACCACTGGTCCTTTTGACATCGAATTAACAGATGCTCAAATAATGACCCTTGAACCAAGCCCTGATTTTAAACAAATGTTTGGCGGCAAAGATAAAGTAACAGCAATAACCCTTGCTTTAAAATCTGAAAACAAATCCGAAAACACTAATTCTATCTATCTTAATCAAGGGACCATTACGACAAATACAAAAGAACAGAAACAAGCTGACTTATTATTGAGCGATGATGTCGGTGGAGACTACATCGGCAACATTGAGAAAAATGGCCAGATTTATTTTATTTTGGACTCCCCTGCTGAAGAAATCAATTCCGTTACTTTTACTGCAGATGCCCCTCATGATGAAAACTTCTCAACTATTGGTGAAAAAGTTACTTTTACTGTTAACTTTGACAAATAATCTCAAGCAAGCATAAGTAGGTGACCTATGTACGACGCCGCAGCTAAGCAAGCTATCAGTCTTGCCAGAAAGCTGAAAAACAAATTTGGCGATGCAGAATCCATTTGCATCGCCAAAGATATTCATATTCTGTTTACAGCCCTAAGCCGCGGCGTCACAGGTCTCCACGTTCATACTCACCGCGTCCATACAATAGTCCTCCAGAAGGGCCTGGATCCCTATTTAACACGCTTTATCCTATGCCATGAGCTAGGACACTATTTCATGGATAAAACTCAAAATAAGCTATATATTGACCCCTACATCAGCAAGAATGATTACGCCGAGCGTAGAGCTGATATCTTTGCCGCTGCCCTTATCTTGCCTGACCAAGTTCCACCCGAGTTTGCCGACTATACAAGCGACCAACTCGCTAGCTACTACGGCATACCCACCTGGACAGTGGAGCTTATATATAAGTCTTATTTTTTTTAACCTCATAAGGGAACATATGTGCTCAAGCAAGAAAGAAAGGAGCCTTTTTATGTATGAATTTATCCCCCTAGGAGAAGGCAGTTTCTTTAAATCTAAATCCGGCAAGATGGCCGGCAGCTTTATCGCCCAACGCCGCTACCTGATAGATGGCGCCCGCCACCGCAAAACCTTTTCAGCCTCTACAAAAAAGCGAGCTAAAGCAAAAATGGAAGCCTATGAAGAATCCATGTTCCTGACCCTTGCAAAATCCGGAAAGCCCAGAAGGGTGGAATTGCAAGAGATGACCCTAGCAGAGTGGATCTATTGCTGGCTTATTCGCTTTAAAGAAGGACAAGTAAAGCCATCCACCTACGACTCCTATATGGACTACCTAAAATACTACATCCTCCCCGTCTTCGATACCACCACCCTTGGTAACTTAGATGTCATGCAATTACAGCTTTATTATAATGACCAGGCAAAAAAGTTAAGCCCCAGCACAATAAAAAAGATAAACGCCATCATCAACCAAGCGTTAAAATCCGCAGTAGATTTTGACATCATAACCAGCAATCCCGCAGATAAATGCAAACTGCCTAAGAGAAAAAAGACCCGCCCCCGCGTCCTGTCCCACCAAGAACAGGAAAAGTTCCTGGCAGCCCTGTCCCCCGCAGACCCCTTCGCCCCTATCTACCTGACCATGCTAGGTGCCGGCCTGAGAATTGGGGAAGCCTTAGCGCTAAGCGTCCAAGATGTAGACCTAACCCACGACGCTATTCACGTATCCCATACCCTCCCTCGCAAAGGGTCCTACACAGTCTACAACCTCCCCACAACGAAGAACTGGGAAGATAGATACCTACCCCTCTCCCCATCACTGAAAAAGGTCCTACAAGGGCAAATAATTAAGCTTAAAGAGATGCACCTGCTTGCAGGTAAGCCCTGGCCAGAAAACACCTTTTTATTCCAAACCTCAAACCTAACCCCCCTCATGCAAACCAACGTCCTAAAACACCTTAAAATAATCCTTCAGCGTGCAGACCTACCGGAAGACATCACGAATCACACCCTCCGTCATACCTTCGCCACGCGACTAGTCGAACAAGGCCTCGACATCAGCATCGTAAAAGAACTGTTGGGCCACGAAGACATTTCCACCACTGCCGACTATTATATCGACATCTCAAAAGATTTAATCGACCAACAAAAAAACATTTTAAATAACATTTTATCTGCAAGTGCTAGGGAAAGTGCTAGGGAAATCTAAAAAACACAACAAAGCAGGTTCACGGAAAATCCGCAAACCTGCTTTGTTAATGTATCGGAGCGACTGGATTTGAACCAGCGACCTCTGCAACCCCAATGCAGCACTCTACCAAGCTGAGCCACGCCCCGACAAGCAATAATAATTTTACTATCTTTACCTAAACTTGTCAAGGGTTTCCTATTTCAGTGTCGTTAATTTA
>NZ_JBKICG010000021.1:0-37316 GCF_046569735.1 Peptococcus simiae
ATAATATGAAGTATTTATTCAAATATAAGATACCGTATTTTGGCTGTAAAATAAAGGTCAAACCTCAAATTAGATGGCTTTAAGTGCAAATGCCTTTCGCAAGGCCACCCCGAAGTATTCTTTTTGGCCTGTGAATGGGGCAGGGAAGGGGGGGCCTAGGAATATCTTTTCTTGACGCCCCATAAACAATTTGCTATAATTATCCGTGTTGTCGGGGCGTAGCGCAGTTTGGTAGCGTACGTGGTTTGGGACCATGGGGTCGGGGGTTCGAATCCCTCCGCCCCGATAATTGATGCGGGTGTAGCTCAATGGTAGAGTTCTGGCCTTCCAAGCCAGCTACGTGGGTTCGATTCCCATCACCCGCTATTTTTTTAGAAAATGTAAAAAATGGGCTTGTACTTTACGGGTGTCTATGCTAAAATAGTCTTCGCGACACAGGAAACGGCCGCCTTCGGGATTCTGAAAGCTACGGTGTTCGCTTCCGACCAGCTTTTGCGCCTGTAGCTCAGCTGGATAGAGCATCGGACTTCTAATCCGAGGGTCGGGGGTTCGAATCCCTCCAGGCGCGTGTTTATTTTGGTGGATGTGGCGAAGTGGTTAACGCACCGGATTGTGGCTCCGGCACTCGTGGGTTCGATTCCCATCATCCACCCTTTGTTGGGGTATCGCCAAGCGGTAAGGCACGGGACTTTGACTCCCGCATTCGTAGGTTCGAATCCTGCTACCCCAGTTTGCTTCGGCAAAATTATACTTTATTTGCGCTATTAGCTCAGGTGGTAGAGCATCTGACTTTTAATCAGGGTGTCAAAGGTTCGAGTCCTTTATAGCGCATCTGGAACAAAAAAGACTGCCTGAAGGCAGTCTTTTTTGTTGACCGCCACTTGTCAAGGGGCTTGTTGACCGGATGAGGCGGGCTGCAAACTTTATGAGAAATAGTAAAATCTTACTTGTAGGTCTAGCATAATACAGCTGGTTCAGGTATAGTAAGAGATGGAAGATGACGCTTAATATATGGATATATAACATCATAGATTGACGGAGGCTGACTGATGAAAGGAACCGCTAAAAAAATCATTGGCGCTATGACCATCGCGGGTTTACTGGCATCCCCGCTGGCCGGGATTTCGGCTGAGGCCCAGGATGAGCCCTACTTGGTTTATAAAGATACAGTTATATATAAAATTGTCAAAGACGGTCGGGATATTTTTGTTAACCAAAAGGGCGAAGAAGTCGATGAAAAAGAGGTCGAAGCCCTGGAAAAACGCCTGGCCGAGGAAGAGGCCAAGGCCGCTGAAGAAAAGGAAAAAGAGGCGGCTAAGGAAGGTAAGAAAGCCGCTAAGACAGCAGAGGACAGCAAGGCGGATAAGGCTGGCGAGAAAAAGGACGCTAAAGAGGCGGATAAGAAAACAGATAAAAAGGCCGCTAAGGCTGACGCCTCTAAATCCGATACAACGGCACCTGCAGCCAAGGCTGAGAAGCAGGCCGACCAAGCTGCCAGCGAGCCAGCTGCAGCAGAAGAAAGTGGCCGGCAAGAGGCCGCCAGCCCAGCAGCTGTGGCAGAAGAAGGCCAGGCCGATGCCCCTACAAGCCTTGTCCTGAACCACAAGGAAAAGGAAAATACGGTTGATGAAGTCGCTATTGTGCCCATCCCCACCGATAAGGATGATGCGACTCTCCAGCAGCCCATGGTTACTTCTAATGAAAGCTTTATTGCAGCCAACCCCCTCTATTCCGTAGATGCCTCTACCGGTTACTATAAGGGGTCGGTCATGAGCTGGAAGGACTTTTCTCCATCCAGCGGCCGCCTGCAACTGAAAAAAGAAGCCGAGAAAATGCTGGGCTGGCACTATAGCCAACCCCAACGGATGACCGATGGCTACCGCGACTGCTCCAGCTTTGTGCATACGGCCCTCATGGATGCCGGCTTTCTGCCAAAAGAAAGCTGGGCCTTTACCACCTATACCCTGCCCAACTACACCGAATACCTGGAACAAATCAGCTGGGAAGACATTAAGCCCGGGGATATCATCCTAGGGGATGGCCACGTGGCTTTTTATTGGGGAGAAGATGCCAGCGGCGCCCCGGTAACCTTGGAAAGCTGTGGGACCTTTGGCGTTGTTTACGGCTATATGGAGAGCAATGGTTGGAACTTTGACTACACCTCTGTATGGCGGGTCAAGGGTATTGATCAGGATGTTGCAGGCAGTGACATGGTGGATGCCATTGCTTAACTGTGAATAAAATAGGACGCCGAGTGGTCCACCACTCGGCGCTTTTTATTTTGATGATGAGGGATTTTGTAAGGAGGCGACAATGCCGATTGAATTTGCATCATCTGACCTAGGTCGTTACCTAACCGTCTTTATTACGGCCATGCTGCCTGTGCTGGAATTGCGGGCAGCCATCCCCCTAGGGGCCTCTTTGGGCCTAGCGGCTATCCCGGTGGTGGCCACCAGCATCCTTGGCAATATGGTGCCTGTGCCCTTTATCCTCCTCCTCATGCGGCATATCCTTAATTGGATGAAGGGGATCCCCCGGCTGGCTAAGTTGGCTGACCAACTGGAAGCCCGGGCCCACTTAAAAAGCCAAACCGTCAAAAAATACCGCTGGCTCGGTCTCTGCATCCTGGTGGCCATTCCTTTGCCGGGGACCGGGGCCTGGACAGGTGCCTTGGTCGCGACGATTTTAAATATGCGGCTCAGAGATGCCGTTCCATCTATCTTTTTAGGGGTTTGCATTGCCGCAGCTCTGGTCAGTTTAGCCACGGCAGGGGTCTTTTCCTTTATCGGCCTGTAGGCCCTTGTCGCTATATGATCAGGTAACCCTGTGTGAACATCGCTAAGGAGGTTGGCTATGGATATTCCAAAAACGATTTTGCAAGCGATGGTTTACGCCTTTATCGATGACCTGGCCGAGGAAGACCAACCAGAAGCCGGATCCGGGGAGAAGCTAAAAGACCTCCTTGACCAGATGGCCCTGGAAAGTCAGGCCCAGCAGGACAGGCTAAGGGACCAGCCGGCTGCACCTCCGGCTCCTGCAGAAGATATGCGGCTGGACCGGGACATTTACCTCGACCAAGCCATCAGGGCCTTCGCCGACCAGGATGAAGAATCTTGAAGGGCGAGAAGGGAGGGAGGCCTAAGAAGGGCCCCAAAAGTAGGCTGAAGTAGGGCTGGTCCCGATAAAAAACAGCTAATGGCTTCTATACGAAAAAACAACAAATCCCTTGACACCATTTGCCTCATGTAGTATTATAAAGTCCGTCAATGGCCACAATTTTGGTGTGGCTATTGAAGATTGCGGGTGTGGCGGAATTGGCAGACGCACCAGACTTAGGATCTGGCGTTTCACGACGTGGGGGTTCAAGTCCCTTCACCCGCACATGCGGAAATGGCTCAGTGGTAGAGCATCGCCTTGCCAAGGCGAGGGTCGCGAGTTCGAATCTCGTTTTCCGCTTAATTAACTGCGACCAATGGTTGCAGTTTTTTTTATAACCAACCATGATGTCGCAAGTATGCAGCTGGAACTATTTTAGGAGGAAAGTTATGAATTTAGAAGTTAAAGATCTTGATAAAGTCCGGAAAGAATTGACCATTGAAGTAGACCAAGAGGTCTTTGATAAGGCTGTGCAAGATGCCTATAAAGAGCAAAAGAACAAAATTGCCATCCCTGGTTTCCGCAAGGGTAAAGCACCCAAGGCTTTAATCGAACAACACTATGGCAAAGACTTCTTCTATTATGATGCTGCTGAAAAAGTCGTTTATCCGGCTTACTTAGAAGCTATTAAAGACAACGATGCCATCAAACCTATTGGTGAACCGAGCTTTGATGTTGAACAGCTTGAACTGGATAAACCCTTTATCTTTAAGGTCGTTGTCGATACCAAGCAAGAAGTTGCCTTAGGGGACTATAAGGGCATTGCCTTAGAAAAGCTGGATACTGAAGTCAGCGATGAGATGGTCGAAGCTGAACTAAAACGCGCTCAAGACCGGACCGCCCTCCTGGAAGATGCGCCGGAAGGGGCCAGTGTTGAACAAGGCGACAGCGTTACCCTGGACTTTGAAGGGAAGAAAGACGGCGTAGCCTTTGAAGGCGGCACCGCCGAAAACTATGACCTGGTCATCGGGTCCAACAGCTTTATCCCGGGCTTTGAAGATGGGATGGTAGGCATGAAAGTTGGGGAAACGAAAGACATCCCCCTGACCTTCCCGGAAGAATACCATGCTGAAGACTTAGCCGGCCAGGAAGTGGTCTTTACCGTAACCGTTAAAGACATCAAACGGAAGGTCCTGGCTGACCTGGATGATGAATTCGCGAAAGACGTCAGCGAATTCGACACCTTGGATGAATACAAGGAAGACATCCGCAAAGAACTGACCAAACAAGTGGAAGAGTCCACTCAAAACCAATATAAAAATAAGATCACCGAAAAGGTCGTTGAAGACTCCGACGTCGTTGCCCCCCAATCCTTGGTGGAAAAAGAAACTGACAACTACATCAATGAAATGGCCTACAGCATGCGCAACCAGGGGATTGAGTTAGAACAATACCTGCAATTGACCGGCGGCGATATGGAAGGCTTACGCGGTGAATTCAAAAAACGGGCTGAAGAATCTGTTAAGGCAACCATTGTCCTGGAAGCCATTGCAGAAGCGGAAAATATCACCGTTGATGAAGAAGAAGTCGAAGCAGAATTTGACCGTTTGGCAGACATGTATCAAATGAAAAAAGAAGATATCAAACGGGCCTTTATCATGCAGGGCCAGGGGGACAGCATTTCCCGGAACATGGTTTTAGAAAAAACCATTGATTTCCTTTTAGATAATGCAAAAATCGGGTAATTAGTTGTAGATAGCCTGTTTTGTTTAACAAAGGAGGAAATACAACATGAGTGTTTTAGTACCCTATGTCATCGAACAGACTGGTCAAGGTGAACGGTCTTATGATATCTACTCTCGCCTTTTAAAAGATAGAATTATTTTCCTTGGCGGCGAAGTCAATGATGCTTCCGCCAATGCTATAGTCGCCCAGCTGCTCTTCTTAGAAGCAGATGACCCGGAAAAAGATATCTATCTCTACATTAATAGCCCGGGCGGTTCTGTTACCGCCGGTATGGCTATTTTTGACACCATGCGCTATATTAAGCCGGATGTCCAGACCATCTGCATCGGCATGGCAGCCAGTATGGGGGCCTTTTTACTCGCTGCCGGCAAGAAGGGCAAACGGTTCGCCTTACCCAATAGTGAAATCATGATCCACCAGCCGTCCGGCGGGGCCTCTGGCCAAGCCTCGGACATTAAAATTCATGCTGAGCAAATTTTACGGATTCGCCAAAAGCTCAATGAAAACTTAGCTGAAATGACCGGTCAGCCCTTGGAAAAGGTGGAAGTCGATACAGAACGTGATAACTTTATGAGCGCTGGCAGCGCCTTGGCATACGGATTGATTGATAAGGTCATTGAAAACCACGACTAAACACCTTTAGGGGGATCGTTTTTTGAGTAACAATAATATCGGCCAGGAAGAACTCCATTGTTCTTTTTGTGGCAAACCGCAAGATGCGGTCAAAAAATTAATAGCGGGCCCCGGGGTATTTATCTGTAATGAGTGTGTTGACCTTTGCAATGATATTCTCAGCAATGAACACCAGGAAGACCTGGAAACCCTTGGTTTAATCGAAGCCTTAAAGCCCAGTGAAATCAAGGCCGTTTTAGATGAGTATGTCATTGGCCAAGATGAGGCCAAGAAGGCCTTGTCTGTGGCGGTCTACAACCATTACAAGCGCATTAATCATGAGTTGGACCCTGAAGGCGATGTAGAACTCCAAAAAACCAACATTTGCTTGATTGGGCCAACCGGGAGCGGGAAGACTCTGCTGGCTCAAACCTTGGCCCGGATTTTAAAGGTGCCCTTTGCCATCGCAGATGCTACCTCTTTGACGGAGGCCGGCTATGTTGGGGAAGATGTGGAGAATGTCCTGCTTAAAATTCTCCAGGCCGCTGATTTTGACTTGGAAGCGGCTGGTCGCGGGATTATTTACATCGATGAAATTGATAAAATCGCCCGGAAAGGGGAAAATGTCTCCATCACCAGAGATGTCTCCGGCGAAGGGGTGCAACAGGCACTCTTGAAGATTATCGAAGGAACGGTAGCCAACATCCCACCCCAGGGTGGCCGGAAGCACCCCCACCAGGAGTTCATCCAGTTGGATACCAGCAACATCCTCTTTATCTTAGGGGGCGCCTTTGACGGCCTCGATAAAATCATTGAACGGCGGGTTGGCCATAAGGCCTTGGGCTTTAATACCGACAAGTCGGAAGAAGACCGCACCGTGCATAAGGACCATATTCTGCACCAGGTCCAACCGGAAGATATGCTGAAATACGGGCTTATTCCCGAATTTATCGGGAGAGTGCCCTACCTGGTATCCTTGGATAATTTAGACAAGGAAGCGCTCAAGCAGATCCTGACTGAGCCTAAAAATGCTTTGATCAAGCAATATAAAAAGCTCCTGGCTTTAGATGATGTGGAGCTGGAATTTACTGATGATGCCCTGGATGCTATTGCAGAAGATGCCCTAGCACGCAAAACAGGTGCACGTGGCTTACGGGCTATCCTGGAAACGGTCATGATGGATGTCATGTACGAGGTCCCCAGCCGGGAAGATGTCGAGCGCATCGTGATCGATGCCGACGTCATCCGGGGGAAAAAGGATACCCAAGTCATTTTAACTTCAGCCAAGAACTGATCTCATGCCTTGCAAGCGACTCCTTGCAAGGCATTTTTTAAAGGAAGTGATACCTTGAACAAGTCACCGAACGAATACCATGACGCTTCTCGCCCCAAGGATCCGGTCCGGATTTCCGGTGCCCTTCCGCTGAGACAGGTGGTCTTATTTCCGGGCTCAGACATGACCTTGGACATTGGGCGGATGATGTCCAAAAAGGTCATTCAAGAGGCAGGGGTTGGGGGCCAGGTGGTTCTTTTGACCCAGCGGGAGTTGGAAACAGAGAAACCGACCTATGATGACCTCTATCCGGTGGGAACCCTGGCAGAAATCAAAGAAATCGTACCAGCCGGGGCTATTTCCGGTATGCGGATTGTGGTTAAAGTCATCGAGCGGGTTGAACTGGTCCAATTAAACCAGGAGGACCCTCACCTGGAGGCCCTCTGGAAGCCCTTCTATACAGAGCTGCCTGACAATGCCCTGGCGGATAATACCCTTGAGGCCTATGCCCGTCGGCTCAATGAAGAAGTTCTCAAATTCACCCAGTTATCCGGAGCCGTGAATCAGGACCAGCTCAACCACTATGGCGACTTAGTCGGCTATGAAGCCCAGGTAGACTACCTGGCCTCGATACTTTTTTCCGACTTGGAAGACCGGTATGCCATTTTAGCTGAGCCCAAGTTGGAAACCCGCTTGGCCATTATCGTCCGCCACCTGGTCAAGGAAAATGAACTTATTGCCCTGGAAGCGGACATCAATAACAAGCTCAAAAAAGCCCTGGATAAGTCTCAAAAGGACTACTATTTACGAGAAAAGATTAAGGTCATCAATGAAGAACTGGGCGAAAGCGCCGATAAGGAAGCGGATATCACTGCCTACCGGTCGGCCATTGCGGACCTCAAGGCCGGTGAGGACATCAAGACCAAGCTCAACCGGGAATTAGACCGCTTGGCCCGCCTGTCTACCATGACCCCCGACTATGGTAACCTGGTCAACTACCTGGAATTCGTTCTAGACCTGCCCTGGGGAACCTATAGCGAGGAAAACCATGACATCCGGCAGGCTGAAGCGGTATTGGATGAAGATCACTATGGCCTGGAAAAGGTCAAGGACCGGATTTTAGAATTCCTGGCTGTTCGGATCCTGCATGGCGAAAGCAAGGGGTCCATCATCTGCCTGGTGGGGCCACCCGGGGTTGGGAAGACCTCCCTGGCCAAGTCTATTGCCCGGGCCACCGGCCGAGAATACGTCCGCCTGGCCCTCGGTGGGGTCCAGGACGAGGCTGAAATCCGCGGTCACCGGCGGACCTATGTCGGTGCCCTGCCCGGTCGCCTCATGGCCGGGATGCAGGATGCCGGTTCAGCTAACCCGGTCTTCCTGTTAGATGAAATCGATAAGCTGAACAGGGACTTCCGGGGGGACCCGGCTTCGGCCTTGTTGGAAGCCTTAGACCCGGCCCAGAACAATACCTTTAAGGACCATTACCTGGACCTACCCTTTGACCTGTCCCGAGTCCTCTTTATTACCACTGCCAATACCACCCAAACCATCCCCGGCCCCCTGCGGGACCGGATGGAAATCATTGAGATGCCCAGCTACACTGAAGAAGAGAAAATGGAAATCGGCAAGCGCTACTTAGTTAAGCGGCAGATTACCGACCAGGGCTTAAATAAGGACCAGGTCAGCTTTTCTGATGGTGCCCTGCTCCGGATGATCCGGGAATACACCGCAGAAGCCGGTGTCCGGGAGCTGGAGCGCAAGATTGGGAGCGTCTGCCGGAAGGTGGCCCGTCAGGTGGTTAGTGGAGAAGTAGAAGGGATTGTCCGGATCCAAAAGCGGAACCTGGAAACCTATCTCGGCAAGCCCCTGGTTAAGCACTTGATTACCGACGAAAAGGACGATGTAGGTGTGGCTGTTGGGATGGCTTGGACCAGCCTGGGCGGGGAAATCCTGCAAATTGAATGCCAGACCATGCCCGGCAAGGGGCATGTGAAATTCACCGGCCGGATGGGCGAGACCATGCAGGAAAGCGCCTACCTGGCCCTGGCAGTGGTCCGGAGCCTCCAGGAAAAAATGGACCTGCCGACCAACTTCCATGTGGATAGGGACCTCCACCTCCATATTCCCCAAGGGGCGGTGCCTAAGGATGGCCCATCTGCAGGGGTAACCATGACCACGGCCATGGTTTCCGCCTTGAGTGGCCGGAAGACCAGGAAAGATGTGGCCATGACCGGGGAAATCACCCTCCGGGGCAAGGTCTTGGCTGTTGGCGGCATCCGGGACAAGGTCATTGCTGCCCACCGGAGCGGCTGCCGGACCATTTGCCTGCCCAAGGACAATAAGGACGATATCGACGATATCCCGGCATCCGTCCGGAAGGACCTGGCCTTCCACTTGTGCGAAACCATTGACGATGTCTTTCGGCAAGCCCTCGTTTAGGAGGAAGTATGCAGA
This sequence comes from Peptococcus simiae, assembly GCF_046569735.1. GTDB lineage: Bacteria > Bacillota > Peptococcia > Peptococcales > Peptococcaceae > Peptococcus > Peptococcus simiae_A. The sequence continues at coordinate 9,182 of NZ_JBKICG010000021.1, forward strand.
TTAAAGAAGCCAGCTTTTTACGCGGCGCTGTAGGCCCAAGCCAGTACCCGGATGACGGCTTTCCGGAAATTGCCCTAGTGGGCAGGTCCAATGTTGGGAAGTCTTCCCTCATTAACCGGCTCATTAAGCGAAAAAACCTGGCCCGGACCAGTGCCCAGCCGGGGAAGACCCAGCAGTTGAACTACTATGCCATCCAGTCTGACCTTGCCCCCTTCTACCTGGTGGACTGTCCGGGCTATGGCTATGCAAGAGTGAGCCGGACGGAGAAGGAAAAGTGGCAGGCCTTTATCGAAAAGTACCTGGCCAACCGGGTCCCCCTGGTCCTGGTTCTCCAGGTGGTAGACCTCCGCCACGAACCCTCTAAGGATGACGTCGCCATGTTTAACTGGCTGATAGACCAGGACCTGCCGGTGGCTGTCGTGGCCACCAAGGCAGACAAGGTTCCGAAGGGAAAATGGCAGGCCCATACCAGCAAAATTATGCGGGCCCTGGGCAGTCCCAAAAAGCCCCTGATTTTTTCAGCCGCATCAGGCATTGGCCTAGACCAGCTGAATGCCTTAATTGAAGAACTGGTAGAGCCGGAAAATGTAGAAGACCTAGAATAAGCAGATAGAGCCCCCTGTGCCAGTCGTATTGGCGGGGGCTCTTTTCTCTTGAATTTCTTGTGATCAATGATACACTGTTAAAAGATAGGAGGTGCAAACCATGCAAGCAATCATCATCGGTGCCGGGAAGGTTGGCTTCAGTTTGGCTGAAATGCTTTCTGACCAGGAGCATGATGTTATTGTTGTTGAACAAGACCCGGACCGGGCTGAGACCGTTAATGATAACTTGGATGTCCAAGTCCTGGTTGGCAATGGTGCCAGCCCCCGCTTTCAGCAAAACCTAAATTTAAAGGAAGCCAACCTGCTGGTTGCCGTGACCGACAGCGATGAGGTCAATATGTTGGCTTGTATGTTTGCCAAGCAGCGTGGGGCAGACTGTACAGTGGCCCGGGTGCGAAATGTTGAATACGCCCAGGATGCCCTATTGAAGGCCAATAAATCCCTGGGCATCGACTTTTTCATCAACCCGGAGCAGGTTACGGCCAATGCCATTACCAACTATATTCAGGTGCCGGAGGCCTTGAACGTCAACTTTTTTGATGCCAGGCAGGTCATGCTCTTAGAAATTGAAGTGCCTGAGAAGGCAGCTATTGTCAATGTGATGCTCAAAAATCTCACTGGGGCCAACCGCTTTTTAATTACCTCCATCCTTCGCGATGGAGACCTGATTATCCCCAATGGGGATGATATTATTTTAGCTGGCGACCGGCTCACCCTGATTTCCCGGACAGAGGATATGGAAGCGGTAGAAAAATCTATAGGGATTAACCGGCGGCCGGCTGAACAGGTTATGATCCTCGGTGGGGGTCGGACCGGCTATTACCTGGCCAAAAACCTGGAGCCGACCAATATTCGCGTCACCATTATTGAAAAGAATTATGCCCGCTGTGAACGCCTGTCCGCCCTCCTGGACACGACTATTATCCTCCATGGAGATGCCAGTGACATTGACCTCTTGCAGGAAGAGGGCATAGACGAAGTGGACATCCTCGTCAGTACGACAGAAGACGACAAGCTGAATGTGTTGACCTGCCTGATGGGGTCCCGGTTGGGGGCCAAGAAAACCATCGCCCAGATTAGGCGGAGCGACTACCTGCCCCTTATCCAATCGGTTGGGATAGATGTATCGGTCAGCCCCAGGCTGCTCACCAGTGAGGCCATTATGCGGTTCATTCAAAAGGGGACCCTGATTTCCATGGCGGAAGTCAATACCGGCTTTGCCCAAATCATCGAGTTGATTATTGACCGCGAAAGCCACCCCCTGGCCAACCAGGCGATTAAAGATATCAAATTTCCCAAGGGGGTCATTGTGGTTTCTATTTTGCGGGATGGCCAGGTCATTATTCCCACAGGTAATGATGTACTTTTGTTTGAGGATAATTTAAATATATTTGTAGCAAAAACATCCATGAAAAAGTTGAAACGCTTGTTTAGATAATAGAGGAAGAGATGAACTATAAGATTGTCTTAGCAGCATTGGGGCGGATCCTCCTTTTAATTGGGGGCACTATGCTCGTTCCACTCATCATATCTTATAAAGAGATTGAGATGGATACAGCAGCCTTTACCATTAGTGCTATGATCACCTTGATTTCCGGGGCAACCCTGTACTTGGCCTTTAGGCAGGCGCGGGGGAACCTAGGCATTAAAGAAGGCCTTTGGCTGGTAACCATCACCTGGTTTGCCGCCTCTTTTTTTGGGGCTCTGCCCTTTGCCTTGAGCGGCTACTATCCGGAACTCGGGGATGCCCTCTTAGAGGCCGCCTCCGGCTTTACAGCTACAGGCATCAACGTTTTACCAAGTGTGGAAGTCCTACCCGAAAGCATGCTTTTGTGGCGGTCCATGACCCAATGGCTGGGTGGGATGGGGATTGTCGTCCTTTTTGTAGCCATTCTTTCCAGTTTGGGCGTCAGTGGTATGCAGCTTTTTAAGGCTGAGTTTGGCCAAATGAAGGAAAAAATAAGCCCGCGGATATCGGATAATGCCAAACGCCTTTGGTATGCCTATGTCAGCCTGACTCTCCTGAATGCCCTGGCCCTGAAAATATGTGGTCTGGGCTGGTTTGATGCCATCAACCATGCCATGACCACCATTGCCACCGGCGGCTACTCGACCATGGATGCCAGCTTTGGCGGCCTCCAGAACCCGGCGGCAGAATGGGTGACCATTGTCTTTATGTTTATTGGCGGGATGAACTTTATCCTGATTTACCGGATTTTTGCCAAGCGGTCTATTAAGCTGGCCTTTAAAAGCTTGGAATTTCGCCTGTATGTAAGCATTATTGCCATCGCCACCCTTTTATCCTTCGTCTACCTGGCCCTTTACCATGTTAATGGTGCCGGTACGGCCTTTCGCTATGCCCTCTTCTCGGTGGTATCGGTTATCACTACAACCGGCTACACCAACGATAACTTTTTACACTGGCCTTTTTTCACCCAGTACATCCTCCTAATCCTGATGGTCATCGGCGGCTGTAGCGGGTCGACCAGTGGGGGGATGAAGGTTGAGCGGATCCTTATCATGTTGAAGCAGACCCAGAATGAACTCCAGCGGATCATCCACCCCCGGGTGGTTACCAGCATCAAGGTCGGGGATACGGCCCTGCCCACCCGGGTGGCCACCAATGCCGGGATTTTCTTCTTCCTCTATGTGTCCTTCCTCCTGGTGGGGACCATGATTAACAGCTTCTTTGACGTATCCCACATGGAGGCCCTGTCTATGTCGGCCACCTGTATTGGGAATGGGGGCGCTTTCTTTTCTGAACCAGGGGGCTATACCTGTTTTTCTGACCTGGCCAGCCCCCTCAAGTATTACGACGCCGTCCTGATGATCATCGGGCGGTTGGAAATCTACACCTTCCTGGTCACCATCCTCCCCATTAGCCATAAGCATGGGGAGCGGATTGACAAGGTAACCAAGCGGGCGGATATTTGAGCAGCCTGTATGAATATGCTAAAATAGATAGGATGATGTATTTTTAGAACGGAGGCGCCATGATTATTTTGGGACTTGACCCAGGAACGGCCACGACCGGATATGGCGTTATCCGCTATATCCGGGGAAGGGTCAGCGGGGTTTGTTACGGCACCATCACCACGCCGGCTGAGGATGCGATGAGCCGGCGGTTATTGACCATCTATAATGAAATTGACGAAGTGATTAACCGCTTTAAGCCTGACGAAATCGCCATCGAAAAGCTTTTCTTTGGCCGGAATACGACCACTGCCATTACGGTTGGCCAGGCTAGGGGTATCCTTCTTTTACAGGCCGAAAGGCACCAAATCCCCATTGGCGAATATACACCCATGCAGGTGAAAAGAGCGGTGGTTGGCTATGGAATGGCAGAAAAAAAGCAGGTCCAGCGGATGGTCAAGGAAGTCCTGCGTTTGGACCACATGCCCAAGCCGGATGACGCCGCCGATGCTCTGGGGATTGCTATCTGTCATGCGCATATGAGGGGAGGGCTTTAAATGATTGGCTACCTAACAGGGAAGGTCTTTGCCCTAGACGCAAAAAGTTTAATCCTTATGGTTGGCGGCGTTGGCTATGAGCTCCAGTTTGGTTGCGATCCTCGAGTCCGCTTCCAGGTGGGCGAGGCCCTATCCGTCTACACCTATACCAATGTGCGGGAGGATGCCATCGAGCTCTACGCCTTTGAAACCGGCAGGGAGAGGGATGTCTTCCACCGGCTGCGGTCCGTTACAGGGATTGGAGCCAAAAGTGCAGTTGCCATGGTGGCGGCTGCAGGGGCAGACGATATTATCCGGGCCATCCTGGCTAAGGATGAGAAGGCCCTCTTGAAGCTCCCCGGCTGCGGCAAGAAGACAGCCGGGCGGATCCTTTTAGAATTGGAGGGGGCCTTTGATTCGGCAGACCTGCCTGAAGAATGGGTGGCCGACCAAGTGGCGGCCCCTTCATCGGCCCTGGACCTGGTGACAGATGCCCTTCTCGGCCTCGGTTACCAGATGGTCGAAATAGAGGCAGTCCGCCCCCTCTTATCCAAAGAAGAAGGGAACGAATCGGCCCTTTTAAAAGAAGCCTTAACCTTACTCGGTAAGCATAGGAGTTGACAGGCGTGCGCGATGAACGAATCATATCCCCCCAGGAGCTGCCCGATGACCTAGACCATATATCCATCCGGCCCAAGACCTTTGGGGACTACATCGGTCAAGACCGGGTCAAAGCGAATATGAATATCTATGTCCAGGCTGCCAAAGACCGGGGAGAGGCCCTGGACCACGTCCTCTTTTATGGCCCCCCGGGCCTCGGTAAGACCACTCTGGCCCAAATCATTGCCAATGAAATGCATGTCCAGCTCCGGGTGACTTCCGGTCCGGCCATTGAGCGGCCCGGAGACCTGGCAGCCATCCTAACCAACCTGGAGCCCATGGATATCCTCTTTATTGATGAAATCCATCGGATTAACCGGAGCGTTGAGGAAGTCCTCTACCCGGCCATGGAAGACTATGCCCTGGATATTATCATGGGCAAGGGACCGGCGGCCCGGACCCTACGGGTTGACCTGGCCCCCTTTACCTTAATTGGGGCCACCACCCGGGCGGGCCTTTTAGCGGCACCCTTAAGGGACCGGTTTGGGGTTATTGAGCGGCTGGATTTTTACAGCCACCGGGATTTAGAAGAGATTATCAAGCGGAGTGCCGCCCTCTTACAAGTGCCCATTACAAAAGCCGGGGCCGGCGAGCTGGCCCGGCGAGCCCGGGGAACCCCCCGGATTGCCAACCGCTTGCTGCGGCGGGTCCGGGACTTTGCTCAGGTCCAGGCGGATGGGGTGATCACCGAGGACCTGGCCAAGGCGACCCTGGATACCCTGCAAATTGACCGGCTGGGCCTGGACCAGGTCGACCGCTTATTCCTGGAAACGATTATCCTCAAGTATGGCGGTGGACCGGTTGGCCTGGATACCCTGGCGGCGACCTTAAATGAGGATAGCGGGACCCTGGAGGATATGTGTGAGCCCTTCCTCCTGCAACAGGGCTTTATTAACCGGACCCCGCGGGGCCGGATGGCCACCCCGCTGGCCTATAAGCATCTGGGTCTGGCTATGCCTCCAACGGAAAAGGGGCCGGCAGATGGGTAAGATGCTCGTCGGCCTGGGACTGGTTCTTGTTTGCCTCGGTGGCCTGATATGGTTTTTCGAGGCAGGCGGACGGGGGATTCCCCGTTTACCTGGGGACCTGGTCATTGAAGGTGACCATGGGACCTTTTTCTTTCCAATTGTTTCTTGCCTTGTCATTAGTGTGGTCGTGAGCCTGCTAATGCGCTTATTAAGATAGGTGGCAGTGATTGTGTTAAAAACGTCAGACTTTGACTATGATCTACCTGAAGAATTAATTGCCCAGCACCCCTTAGACCAGCGGAGTGCATCGAGATTGATGGTTCTGGATAAGGATACGGGGAAGGTGACCCACCATCATTTCTATGATATACTAGACGAGTTAAGCGCTGGTGATGTCCTGGTTTTAAACACCACCAAGGTCATCCCGGCCCGGCTCATCGGGCAAAAAGTAGGGGGGACGGCAGCGGTAGAAGTCCTCCTCCTAAAGCGGTCTACCGCCCGGCCGGACTGCTGGGAATGCCTGGTCCGGCCGGGCAAACGGCTAAAACCCGGGGCCCGGATTAGCTTTGGCGATGGCCGCCTAGAGGCGGAAATCGTCGGCATGACCGATGCCGGGCGGCTTGTGGTCTTCCACTATGAGGGGATTTTTGAAGAAGTCCTGGCGGAATTGGGCACCATGCCCCTGCCACCTTATATCCATGAAAAGCTGGAAGAACCCAACCGCTACCAGACGGTTTATGCCCGGCAGAGCGGGTCAGCGGCCGCCCCAACGGCAGGCCTCCATATGACCGGCGACCTTTTAGCGGCGATTAAAGCCAAGGGTGTAGACATCTGCGAGGTCCTTTTGCACGTTGGCCTGGGCACCTTTCAACCGGTTAAGGAAGAGGATGCCATGGCCCACCAAATGCATAGTGAGTTTTATGAAGTGACCGACGAGGCAGCTGACCAACTCAACCGGGCCAAAAGTGAGGGCCGGCGGATCATTTGCCTGGGAACGACCAGTGTCCGTACCGTTGAAAGTGCTGTAGAAGCGGGAAAAGTGAAGGCAGGGCAGGGGTGGACGAATATTTTTATTTATCCTGGGTATACCTTTCAAGTAACCGATGCCCTGATCACCAACTTTCACCTGCCCAAGTCCACCCTCCTGATGTTGGTTTCTGCCCTAGCCGGCAGGGAGACCATCTTAAAGGCCTACGAAGAAGCGGTGGCTGAGCGATACCGGTTTTTCTCTTTTGGCGATGCGATGTTTATTCGATAGGAGGACCCATGGCATTTGAATTTGAACGGTTACAGGATGCCTCGGATTCCAAGGCGCGGTTAGGCCGGCTGCATACCCCCCATGGGGTGATTCAAACCCCAACCTTTATGCCGGTAGGAACCCAGGCGACGGTCAAGACCCTGTCCCCTGAGGAAGTCAAGGCAGCCAAGAGTCAAATCATCCTGGCCAATACCTACCACTTATACCTCCGGCCCGGCCACGAGCTGGTAAAAAAAGCCGGGGGCCTGCACCAGTTTATGAATTGGCAGGGGCCCATCCTGACCGATAGTGGTGGGTTCCAGGTCTTTAGCCTGGGGGCCCTCCGTAAGATTACGGAAGAAGGAGTTCTTTTCCGGTCTCACCTGGACGGATCCAAGCACCTCTTTACACCGGAATCGGTCATGGCCATTGAAAATGCCCTGGGGGCAGATATTATCATGGCCTTTGATGAGTGTACCCCAGCCGATGCCGATGAAGCTTATGCCCGCCAGTCCATGGAGAGGACCCACCGTTGGTTAAAGCGGTGCCTAGCTGCCCATCAAAATGAGGCCCAAGCCTTATTTGGCATTGTCCAGGGAGGGATGTTCCCTGACCTCCGCCTGGAAAGTATCCGTCGGACCCTGGAAGTGGACCTGCCGGGCTATGCCATTGGTGGCCTCTCAGTTGGCGAGCCGAATGAAGTCATGTACGACATGCTCGATCGCACAGCAGATGAACTTCCGAAAGACAAGCCCCGCTACTTGATGGGGGTTGGCAACCCGGATAACCTGGTAGAAGGGGTCGGCTACGGGATCGACATGTTTGACTGCGTCCAAGCCACCCGGATTGCCCGCCATGGGGCCTTCTGGACCCCCTTTGGTCGAGAAAATATCCGGAATGCGAAAAATGAAGACGACTTTAGCCCCTTACAGGAAGGCTGCCCGTGCTACGCCTGCCAGCACTACTCCCGGGCCTATATTCGTCACCTCGTCCAGGCAAAAGAAGTCTTTGGTATCCGGCTCCTGTCTGTACATAATATTTATTATCTCAATCAACTGATGGAGGATCTAAGAGAGGCCCTACGAGAGGACCGCTACCAGGCTTTTCGGGCGCGCTTCTTTGATCAATATAGTGTTTAATGATGGAATAAAGGTTTAGGAGGAGACTATGTCTATTTTTGCAACAAACGCTGCCGGGGGCAGCATCACCCTGATTTGGCTGGTCGCTATGTTTGGGCTCTTGTACTTTTTCGTCATGCGGCCGCAAAAGAAACAGATGAAACTGCGAAATGATATGCTGGCTAATTTAACCGTTGGTGACCATGTTGTCACCGCTGGTGGGATCACCGGCTACATTCGTGCCCTGACCGATGAATATGCCTATGTTGAAATTGCTGAAGGGTTGACCGTTGAATTAACCCGTCAAGCCATTAGCACCGTCTTAGAAAAAAATGAGGCAGATACCCTTGTTGTTGATGCAGAAGAGTTTGAAGCCTTCGAAGACAACAAGCCTGATGATGCCGAGGTAGATGAAGAAAAATAATCAAATGAGTCTGTCTACCACAAAAGACGCCAAACCTGAGGTTTAGCGTCTTTTTAGCATTTCAATAAAAGCTGATGGGCAAAGGCTTGCCAACTCAAGCTTTCAGGTCTATAATGACCTTTGTCTATAATATAATTTGGGAGGGATTTTTTTGAAACGGCGAGGTTTAGCCATCGTCGCTGCTGTTGTAGTCCTTTTGGCAGTAGCGATTGTGGTTCTGTTACCGGTGTACAAGAGTCATGCCAACTTAGGGCTTGACTTGCAAGGGGGCGTCCAGATACGGTTGGAGGCACCTAAAGGCACCACAGATGAAGAAATGCAGGATGCAATGGGGGTTATTTCCAACCGGGTTAACGGTCTGGGGGTTACTGAACCGGAAATTAGACGAGAAGGAACCAACCGGATCGCCGTTGAACTACCTGGGATTGCAGATACAGAAAAAGCCATCGAACTCATTGGGACCACTGCTAAGTTGGAATTTGTTCGGGCAGATACCGGTGAAGTGGTTTTAAACGGGTCCCAGCTAAAGAATGCGTCGGCTATTACCAATGACAAGGCCATCCAGGCCGGTGACCAATTTGGCGTCAGCCTGAAATTCAAAAAAGATGGGGCAGATGCCTTTGCTAAGGCCACCTCTGACCTGGTAGCTAAGTTCCCAACCGGGAGAGATCCCCAACGGGTCATCCGGATTGAACTCGATGGTCAGCCAATCTCATCACCTTTTATTCAAGAACCGATTACCAATGGTGAAGCCAGTATTAGTGGTGGCTTCGAAAGTTTAAATGATGCTTCTAACTTAGCCATGCTTTTAAATGCAGGGGCCCTGCCGGTTAAACTGGAAGTCGTTGAACAAAATACAGTTGGGGCTCAACTGGGGCCTGACGCCATTCAAAAGAGTATTAAGGCGGCAATTATTGGGAGTATTTTATTAGCCCTACTTATCCTGGTCCTCTATGTCCGGCCGGGGGTTATCGCTTGTTTATCCCTAGTGCTTTATGCCCTCCTACTTGCCGGTACCCTGATCCTGATTCGGTCTACGATTACCTTACAGGTCATCGCTGCTTTCCTCTTATCTGTGGGGATGGCAGTCGATGCAAACGTGCTTATCTATGAGCGGATCAAGGAAGAGTTGCGACAAGGGAAAACGGTCCGGGTGGCAACGAAGGCTGGCTTTGAAAAAGCCTTTAGGACCGTTATTGACTCAAACGTAACAACGTTAATTGCCGGTGTGGTCTTGATTGTTCTAGGCACTGGCGAAATTCGTGGCTTTGCTATTACGCTCTGCATCGGGATTGTCATCAGCTTGTTTACAGCGATTACTTTCACGCGTTTTATTTTAAACCACCTCATCTCCAGTGGCGTAGTTAAGGGGCCTGAATTTTATGGCATTAAACGCATCGCTAAGGAGGAGGGGAGATAATGAAAACATTTTATTTCACATTCGTTGAAAAACGTAAAATATTTTATGCCCTCTCCATTATTTTAATGATTGCGAGCCTGGCATCGGTCCTGATTCAAGGGATGAACTTTGGGATTGACTTCACCGGTGGGACCAACCTGCACATCAGTGTCGATAAGCAGGTTAAGATTGCCGATGTCCGCCAAGCCTTAGAAAAGACCGGCCATGGCGGCGATCAGATTCAAGAATTGGCAGACGGGACTTTCCAAATCAAGACCCAGTTCATGCAGCAAGACGATCAAAATAAGTACGTGAAAACCATTAGTGACCAACTCGGCAAAACAGAAGTCTTGCAGGCGACAGCTGTAGGGCCGACCATTGGCCAGGAAATCCTGCAAAAGGGGCTCATTGCCCTCTTTATAGCCATGGTGCTCATGATTGCCTATATCACGGTCCGCTTCGAATGGCGGTTTGCCATTACCGGGATTATTTCCCTCTTCCACGACGTGTTTATTACCATCGGGCTCTTTTCCCTTTTCCAATGGGAAGTGAACATTACCTTTGTGGCGGCCATTTTGACCATTTTCGGTTATTCCATTAACGATACCATCGTTATCTTTGACCGGATCCGGGAAAATCTTGGTCGGGTTAAAAGACAAGACCTGGCCCATGTGGTCAATGACAGCATCAGCGCCACCTTGCGCCGGTCACTGGTCACCTCTATCAGTACCCTCTTGCCCTTAATTGCGGTCTTCTTATTTGGTGGGGATACCACCCGCTACTTTGTTTTGGCTATGATTATCGGTATTGCTTCCGGGGCCTATTCATCCATCGGTGTTGCAGCCCCCTTGTGGTATGACTTTTCCATGGCCAGCAAGCGCAAACGGTTCTAAAAAAACTTGAGAGCATAAATATGAAAAAAACACGGCTTTTCACAACGAAAAACTTGGTGCGGATGGCCCTTATGGCCTCTATCGCAAGTGTGCTCATGTATTTTGAATTTCCCTTGCCCTTTTTGGCACCTGATTTTTACCGGATGGACTTTAGCGAAGTGCCGGTCCTGGTTGCCGGCTTTATGATGGGACCGCTGGCAGCTGTTTGTGTTGAGCTTTTAAAAATCCTCATCATCTTTTTCATTAAAGGCAGTTATACCGCAGGCGTTGGTGAGTTGGCCAACTTCTTGACAGGTTGCGTTTTGGTCCTGCCGCCGGTCTTGCTGATGCAGCGCCAGCCCTCGAAAAAACGCTTGGTCGTTGGGTCGGTGGTTGGGGTCCTGCTCCTCATGCTGGCGGCAGGCTTGTTGAACTACTTCCTGCTTCTGCCCCTGTACGCCAAGTTACTCCAAGTTCCTTTGGAGGTCTATATCCAGGCCGGTGCAGCCCTCAATGGGCATATCGTGGACCTGAAGGGCCTCATTGTCCTTTGCGTTTTGCCCTTTAACCTGGTTAAGGGGGCCCTGGTGACGACCGTTGCAGGTATCCTATATGCTCGGATTGGGAACCAGTTAAAGCGCTATTGACCAATGACCGGGAATCGGTTAAACTTTATAAAATAAAATCAATGCCGATGAAAAAGAGGAGTAGGGCAGGACTGACTTACCAGAGACCGGTACAAATGCTGGAAGTACCGGAAGAAAAGCTGCTCGAAGGTCGCTTTTGAGGTGGACTGTGGGAACAGTTCCGGCTTGTCTCGTTATCGACATAGAGGATCTTCGGATCGAAAAAAGGTGGTACCACGCAGACAGTCGTCCTTTTAGGATGGCTGTCTTTTTTTACATGAAAGGGGATATTTATGGCAAAAGAACTCGCTAAAGCGTATGATCCGTCAGCTATTGAAGAAAAATGGTATGATATTTGGGAAAAAGCCGGTTATTTTAAACCAAGCCGCGATGAAGAAAGGACCCCCTTTACCATCGTCATGCCGCCGCCGAATGTTACCGGCCGCCTGCACATGGGCCATGCCATGGATAATACCATGCAGGATATTTTAATCCGCTACCACCGGCTCAAGGGGGATAATACCCTCTGGGTGCCGGGTACAGACCATGCCGGCATTGCGACCCAGGCCAAGGTAGAGAGCCTACTCCGGGAAGAGGGGTCGAGTAAGGATGAAATCGGCCGGGAGGCCTTCATTGACCGCTGCTGGCAGTGGAAAAATGAATATGGTGAGGCCATCACCCAGCAAATCCGGAAGCTCGGTTCCTCCTGCGACTGGAGCATGGAACGATTCACCATGGATGATGTCTGCACCCATGCGGTCCGCAAGTCTTTTGCAGACCTCTACCATAAGGGACTCATCTACCAGGGGGACTATATTGTCAACTGGTGCCCCCACTGTGAAACGACGATTTCCGATATTGAAGTGGAGCACGAAGACCACCATGGCCAGCTCTACTATTTGAATTATTACACAGCCGACGGCAGCCAGCATGTGACCATTGCGACGACCCGGCCGGAGACTATCTTTGGGGACGTAGCCATTGCCGTTCACCCCGAAGATGACCGCTTTAGCCAGCTCATCGGTCAGGAAGTCCTGATCCCCCTGGCTGACCGGGCCATTCCTATTATTGCCGATGACTATGTGGATAAAGAATTTGGGACCGGGGCCCTAAAGATTACCCCTTCCCATGACGTCAACGACTTTGCTGTTGGCCAACGGCATAACCTGCCCTTCTGCGAAGTCATCGACGCAAAAGGCTATATGACTGACAAGGCCGGGGCCTATGCAGGGCTGGACCGGTTTGACTGCCGGAAAAAAATCATCCAGGACCTGGAAGGGACCAAGTACCTGCATAAGGTGGAAGACTACGATAACGCTGTCGGCCACTGCTATCGCTGCCATACAGCCATTGAACCCCGGGTCAGTAAGCAGTGGTTCGTAGCCATGGAAAAACTGGTGAAGCCGGCCCTGGAAGCGGCTTATAGTGGTGACATTAAATTTGTGCCGGAGCGGTTCACTAAGATTTATACCAGCTGGCTGGAAAATATTCGGGACTGGTGTATCTCCCGTCAATTGTGGTGGGGCCACCGGATTCCGGTATGGACCTGCCAGGAATGTGGACACATTATTTGTGAAGCCCATGATCCTGACGCCTGCCCCATCTGCGGGTCTAAAAGGCTCCAGCAAGATGAAGACGTCCTGGATACCTGGTTTAGTTCCGGTTTATGGCCCTTCGAAGTCTTAGGCTGGCCTGAGAAGACTGCAGACTTGGACATGTTTTATCCGACCAGCGTTCTCGTAACCGGTCGGGACATCATCTTCTTCTGGGTGGCCCGGATGATTTTCGATGCCTATGAACTGACTGGCCAGAAACCCTTTGATGATGTCCTCATTCATGGTCTGGTCTTAGATGACCAGGGGCGGAAAATGAGTAAGTCCCTGGGCAATGGCATTGACCCCCTGGAAGAAATTGACCGCTATGGAGCGGATGCCTTGCGGATGACCCTGGTTACCGGGACGACCCCAGGTAACGACACCCGTTACCGCCAGGAAAAAATCGAAGCCTCCCGGAATTTTACCAATAAACTTTGGAATGCGGCCCGCTTTGTTCTGATGAACCAGCCTGAAGACCAGTCGGTCCTCAAGGGCGATTTCCAGCCCCGTCACCTGTATGACCGTTGGATTGGCGCCCGCCTGGCCAAGGTAGCCGCCCATGTGTCCGAATCCCTGGACCATTATGAACTGGGCGAAGCCACCCGGGCGATTACAGACTTCATTTGGGATGAATACTGTGACTGGTACATTGAACTGGCCAAACCCCGCCTCTATGGGAAACACGGCCCTGAAGCCCAAGTGGAGGCCCAGCAGGCATCGGCAATTGTCTTAAGAGACGCCCTCCTGCTCCTGCACCCGATTATGCCCTTTATTACAGAAGAAATCTGGCAGCAGCTGCCCCATGAGGGGGAAAGCATCATGATTGCCGACTGGCCTCAAATCGAGACCTGGCTTGATGACCAGGCAGAAGCTGACATGACCCTGGTGATGGATGCCGTTAAGGCCGTTCGTGGCCTCCGCCATGATATGAATGTACCGACCGGTAAACGGGCCCCCATCCACCTGGTTATTGCCAACCCAGACCTCCGGCACTTATTCGAAGACCAGCAGGAAGCCTTCCAGCTTTTAGCCTTTGCGTCCGAGGTCAAGGTTGGTGCAGATAATGACTTGACTGAGCAGGCTGTCAGTGCTGTGACCGGCTCTGTCCAGATTTTACTGCCCATCAAAGAACTGCTGAACCTGGAAACAGAAATTGCCCGGATGGAAAAAGAAGAAAAACGCCTCCAGGGTGAAATAAAGCGCCTGGAAGGAAAATTGAACAACCAGGGCTTTGTGACCAAGGCCCCGGCTGAAGTGGTCAACCAGGAAAGGGAAAAGCTAACCAGCTACAAGGGTGAATTGACAACTGTTGAAGACCGGCTGGATATACTGAGAAATTTATAATCTTGTTGCAGAAGCGGTCTCGTGATATGATAAAATAACTTGGCAGCGGCACACCTCGATTGGTGTGCCAGGCTGCTACTTTTAGGTGAGGTGAAAAAAATGATAACCGGTATGATTAGTAGTATGGAACTGCTTCTGGTCATTGTTGTCGCCTTAGTGGTCTTTGGCGGGTCCCGCCTAGCGGGTGTCGGTAAGTCCTTAGGGCAATCGGTCCGGGAGTTTAAGGAAGAAGTCTCCCAAGATGGCAAGGATGAAGGAACAGAAGAAAGCAAGGGCCCAGACCATAAGGACGAAAGCAAATGATCTCTGGGGCAATCGGTTTTGGCGAGTTAATCCTTATTTTGCTGGCAGCTGTCCTGGTTCTAGGGCCGGATAAGGCGCCACAAACGGCCCGTCAATTTGGCCGGGTGGTCAGAGAGTTCCGCCAAACCATCAATGGCGTTACCGATGACTTAAAAAATAACCTCACGGATGGCCTGGATGCCGATGAGATGAAGGGCGATATGGATGCTATCCGTCGGGGCCAGGAGGCCAGCCATGACTTTATCCGCGACCTCATCAAGGAGCCGGAGGATAAGCAAAAAGATAAGGACGAATAAAGGAAGGGAGAGCGCCAATGGCAGATAAGGAGTTGCCACTATCCGCGCATTTTAAAGCCTTGCGCCGGGTGATTCTGGTGAGCGTCATAGCTGTTGGCTTAACCAGCTTACTCTGCTTTGGCTTGTGGCGGGAGCTCTTAATGGGTTGGTTGATAGCACCTATTCAGGCGGAAGGCCAGAAGCTGATTTTTATTGGCGTGTCTGAAGGCTTTGTCGCCTACTTTAAAGTGAGCCTCCTGGCAGGGTTTGTCTTGGCCAGTCCTATTGTTATTTGGCAGGTCTTTTCCTTTATCCTGCCGGCCCTCTATAAAAATGAGCGGGTTTTGGTTCTAACAGCCAGCCTGGTGGGCACCCTCTTGTTTTTAGCCGGCCTGGCTTTTGGGTATATATTGGTATTGAAGCCGGCGCTCGGTATTTTGCTCTACCAATTTGGGGGCAACTTTGAGCCACAAATCACAGCAAATTACTACTTAGATTTTGTCGGTCGCTTTTTATTACCCTTTGGCCTGATTTTTGAGATGCCCTTGCTGGCCTGGCTTTTAGCCAAAGCGGGTTTGGTTAAGGCCCAGTCTCTAAAAAAATGGCGGCGATATGTAGTGATTATCATCCTTTTTTTGGCTGCTATCCTCACACCACCGGATGTGGTCAGTCAACTGCTCTTGGCCCTGCCGATGCTGGTTCTCTATGAGCTATCCATTCGGATTTGCCAAGTGGTTGAAGCCAGGACGGCCCGGAAAAAAGAATCCTAGGAGGGGTCTAATATGCCTGCAGAAAAATATAGTATTTTATCCCTAATGGCTAAAGATATCATTGATATTCGGTCCGGTCGCCTCTTAGATGATCGGTCTCGCTGGCTATTCTATGAAGCAAAGCCTTTATTAGCGGGCCTGACCTTATCCAACCAGGGCTTTATTCCCCAGGCAGGGATAAAGGCCTATGCCGGTGATGTGATTGTTGTTGATGACATTGCAGAAGACGGGGCCTTGGCCGGCCATGACCTCATTGGCTTGCCGATCATTAATGAAGAAGGAATTTTACTGGCGAACATCATCGACGCCGCTATTGATGGAGAAGGCAAGTTGGTAGAACTCTTGGTCACCGGTGGCCGGCTGGGCCAAGCAGCCGGTCAACCGGTAGCCCTTGCCATACGGGATGACTGCCGGCTGGGTACGGATGCCTTAATCTTGACCGGCGATACCGACCAAGTGGACTTTTTTCCTGTAGATCCGGCCCTATACCAGGAAGCTCTCAAGTTGGGCCAAGGCAGCAAGGAAGGGGCTAGCGGGCAAAGGTCTGAAGAAATTCTTAACCGCCTGGGTGAGCAATTAAATGACCTTGGTGGGAAAATAAGTGACCGGGTTAAAAATGCCAATACCGATGACTTGCTCAACGACTTCAACCGGGTGACCAGTAAGATTAACGCTCAGTTGGGCGAGTTCTTTGACCGGATGATGGAAAAAACCTCCCGTGACCGTCATGAGCGGGACATTGAGGTGGTTATGCAGGAGCTGGGTGGTCAAACCGTTTCCCGACCGATTACCAATCGGGAAGGCCGGCCTATTATATCTCCTGGTGAGCCCATTACCGTCCAGGTTATACAGGAAATCATCCAAGCGGACAAGATAACAGAGCTCTACCGGCTAGCTACATCAGTATATGAGGAGGAGCGTGACCGAGATGACCTTAAAAACCAATAAGACCTGTACCTTATCCGAATTACAGGAAGGAACCCTAGGGGAAATTGTTGCCATTGATAATGAGGGGATTTTCGAGCAAATAGGCGCTCATGTTGGAATGACCGTAGTGGTCTTAAAGCGGGCAGTGGCCTCTCTCATCCAAATCGGCACCGGTCAGCTGGAAGTGCCCCAGGAAATTTGTGACCATATCCGGGTGGTGCCCCTGGCCAGTGCCGGTCAATAAAAAAAACAAATCTATCCAATAAGCAAACAGACTATCAAGGCTTGCTTATTGCTAGCATTCAGAAAATTATCTGCTATAATAGTAGTGTTAATATAATCCATATATTTTTTATATCTTTTTGAATTTGGAGGAAGGCTTAAATGGCAAGAAAACCCTTAGAAGAAAAGAATTATGATTTAATCATTTTAGGTGCTGGCCCCGCTGGTTTAGCAGCCGGTATTTATGGTGGCCGGGCAAAAATGAACACCTTGATTGTTGAAAAAGGTAGCGTTGGCGGTCGGGCCTTTACCACCCGTGAAATCGTTAACTATCCTGGTTTTCCAGATACCACCGGTCCTGAGCTAACCGGCATTATGCGTGACCACGCTGAAAAATTCGGCTGCACCATTACGAAAGAAGCCGTCAAAACCGTTGACTTTAGCGATGACTTGAAGGTTCTCACAACCCGTAAACACAAATATACGGCGCCGGCGGTTATTATTGCAACCGGGACCGAAGCCCGGGTCTTAGGGATTCCCGGGGAAAAAGAATTCACCGGTGATGGCGTTGCCTACTGTGCAACCTGTGACGCTGAATTTTTCCAAGACCAACACGTTGTTGTTGTCGGCAGTGGTGACCAGGCCATTGAAGAAGGGATGTTCATCGCTAAATTTGCTGAAAAGATCACCGTTATCGTTTTACACGAAGAAGGTATCTTAGACTGCAACAAGCAAGCTGCTGAACGGGCCTTTAAGCACCCCAAAATGAACTTCATATGGAACTCTGTTTTAGATGCCATTTATGGTGAAGACAGTGTTGAAGGCGTTAAGGTGAAAAATGTTAAAACCGGTGAAATCAGTGACCTGGCTTGCCAAGGGGTATTCTTCTTTGTCGGCTTGGTGCCGCAAACGGCCTTCCTGGAAGGGACTGGTCTTGAAACCAGCTCCCGGGGCTACATCCCAACCACCGACCTGATGGAAACCAACTTAGAAGGGATCTATGCCGTCGGTGACGTTCGCGACAAATATTTACGGCAAATTGCTACCGCTGTCGGCGATGGAGCCACTGCTGCTACCGCTGCGGAACGGTTCATTGAAGAGCAAAAAGATATTCAAGAAAACATCATGAATTCCGAAAAACCGCTCTTACTTTCCTTCTGGACCCCGGACTACGATGACAGCTTGGAAAAAGTGAATGCCGTAGACAAGGTTGTGGCTGAAGCGGGTTTAGACTATAAGACCATGGAAGCTGACTACACCCGGAAAAAAACCTTAGCTTCAAAATTCGATGTTGAGTTAAATGATGATAAACATGCTGCAGTGATCATCATCAAAGATGGTAAGAAGACTGGCGAATTAGACCTAGCAGGGAACATTGCGGACCAATTAAAATAATGCTTCAATACCAAAACAAACACTCGCTTTCGGGCGAGTGTTCCTTTTATTTTAAATTATATGTATAGAAGGCTAAGACTGGACAAATGAGGCGACATGCGGTATTATAAGTAAAAATTATGCTTTACTTGAATAAAGGGGAGAAAGCCAATGTCAGAACCGATTCGTAATATTATGGAAACGGATGTTTATACGGTTAACGAAAAAGATACTATTGCTGATGTTCTGCGGGTGCTTGTCGATAAGAAGACCAGCGGCCTACCTATTATTGATGACAACCAATCCATCGTAGGCTTTATCAGTGATGGTGATATTATGAAGTATATCGCTAAACAGGACCCTCGTATTATTGATATGACCAGCTTTATCACCGTTTGGTATGATATTGAAAGCTTCGATCAAAAGCTGGAGGACCTCCTTAAGATCAATGTCATGGAGCTGGCTACGACCAAGGCTATTACAGTGAATGAGGATGAGGCCATTGATGATGTGGCAAGAATCCTCGGCAAGAAGAAGATCAAAAAAGTGCCGGTTGAAGCTGATGGCAAACTGGTTGGGGTCATTAGCCGGTCTAACATCATCCGCTATATTGTGCAAAAACACTTGTCCTAACTTTAGGAGGATTCATGGAGACGCAAACCATAAAAGCGGTTATTACCGTTGTAGGTAAAGACCACCAGGGAATTATCAGCCGGGTATCGACCGAGTTAGCTAAAAACAGTGTCAATATCCTGGATATCAGTCAAACCATCATTGACGGTTTTTTTTCTATGATTATGGTCGTCGATATCTCTTCAGCGACCATCCAATTAGCTGATTTAAACCAAGCCTTACAAGAAATTGCTGAGGAAACAAAAACACAAATTACCTGCCAGCACGAAGATATTTTTAACTTTATGCACCGGGTATAGATGGGAGCTACCAATGAAACTGAGCCTAACCCCAACAGAAATTTTTGAAACCATCCATATGGTCTCTGAGGAGAACCTGGATATCCGTACCATTACCATGGGTATTTCCTTGCGGGACTGCATTTCAAGAAATGTGGACGATGTTTCCCGCCGGATTTATGACAAGATCACCCGGTATGCAGAACATTTAGTGGAAACAGGTGAAGCGATTTCTGCTGAGTATGGGATTCCAATTATTAATAAAAGGGTTGCGGTTACACCTATATCTATTATTGGCGAAGCCTGTGATAAACGGGATTATGTGGCCCTGGCCAAGGCCCTGGACCGGGCCGCCAAGACAGTAGGGGTGGATTTCTTAGGGGGCTTTTCCGCCCTAGTCCAGAAGGGGATGACGGATGCTGAACGGGAGCTCATTGCCAGTATTCCGGAAGCCCTGGCTGAGACAGACCTGGTTTGTTCTTCGGTCAATGTGGGCTCCAGCAAGGCCGGCATTAATATGGACGCCGTGGCCTTTTTGGGCGATATTATCAAGGAAACAGCTGAGCGGACCAAGGACAGGGATGCCCTGGGCTGCGCCAAGTTCGTTGCCTTTTGTAACGCTGTTGAAGATAACCCCTTTATGGCCGGGGCCTTTCACGGGATTGGTGAAGGGGCTGCGGTCTTGAGCGTCGGGGTCAGCGGGCCGGGCGTTGTCCTGGCAGCCCTTCAAGGCAGGGAAGAAGAAAGCTTTGATGCCATTGCTGAGCGTATCAAACGGATGGCCTATAAGATTACCCGTAGCGGCGAAATGGTCGGGCGGGTTGCTGCTGACCGCCTTGGGGTCCCTTTCGGGATAGTTGACCTGTCCCTGGCGCCGACGCCGGCAGTTGGTGATTCGGTGGCGGATATTTTAGAAGCCATTGGCCTGGAACGGGTAGGGGCCCATGGGACGACAGCCGCCCTGGCCATGCTCAATGATGCGGTTAAAAAGGGCGGTGCCATGGCCAGTTCTCACGTAGGGGGCCTGTCAGGTGCCTTTATTCCAGTCAGTGAAGATGCCGGGATGATCCGGGCAGCAGAAGAGGGGGCCTTATCTTTTGATAAGCTCGAGGCTATGACCTCGGTTTGCTCGGTTGGCATTGACATGGTTGCTATTCCTGGCGATACACCTGCTTCAACCATTGCTGCCATGATAGCTGATGAAGCAGCCATCGGGATGATTAACCGTAAAACGACAGCGGTCCGGGTGATACCCGTACCGGGTAAGACCGTTGGCGATCAGGTAGAGTTTGGTGGCCTTTTAGGCTATGCACCTATTATGGACGTGAGCAGCTATAGCTCGGATGTGTTTGTAGCACGCGGTGGCCGGATTCCGGCGCCCATTCATGCGCTGAATAATTAATCGGGAGGAATGTTGTGGTTTTTTTTGGCAAGAAAAAGGATGAAGAATCACCGGATATTCGGTATCAAGAGGCAAGGGATGAGCTTCAAAACATGGTCGATGACAGTGGCTCTAACCAGGAAAAGTTTGACAAGCTCATTGCTGCAATGGATAAGGCCCGGCTAGCCGAATATGCCAGTTACATCGCCCACCCCTTCCGCTTGTTATTTATGAATTTCTTAATAGGCCTAGCCAGAGGCCTTGGCGGTACTATCGGCTTAGCCTTAGTCCTAGCTATTGCAGGTATGATTTTAAAGAATATCATTACCATGAACCTGCCGGGCATCAGCGAATGGCTTGCCCAACTCCTGTCTATGGTCAACAGCTTTGAATAGGCCTATGAAGATGAAATTTTGGGCAGCAGTGCTGGCCCTGGTAGGACTAGATCAAGTGACCAAGTGGGTCATCCGTCAGAACTTGGCCCTGGGGGAATCCATTCCTGTTATTCCGTCCATTATGTCACTGACCTATATTGAAAATCCGGGGGCAGCCTTTGGTATCCTGGCAGGTAACCGGCTTCTCTTTATTGTACTTACTCTTGCCTTGTTGACCCTCCTGGTTTTGTACCAGTTTCATGCAGTCAAGTCCTCCCGGTTGCTGGACGGCGCGACAGCCTTAATCATAGCCGGTGCCTTTGGCAACTTAATTGACCGCCTGGTCAAGGGGCAGGTAACGGATTTCTTTGATTTCCATTTTTTCCCAATTTTTAATATAGCCGATATTGCCGTGACTTGTGGTGTTGGATTAATGGTGGTGTATATTCTAAAAGATGAATCAGATACAAGGCCCTCATGACCTAAAAGTAAGGGTCAGTAAGGAGGCCCGATTAGACCTTTGGCTAGCCGCTGAATTGGATACGAGTCGGTCATCTATCCGAAAGGCTGTCAAAGAAGGCCGGGTCCTGGTTAACGGTCAAGCTGTGACCAAGGCCGGCTACCTCTTACAAGATGGTGATCGGCTGCAAGTGGAGGCCCCAGCCCTCATCCAGCTGACACCGGTTGATATGCACTTAGATATATTATATGAAGATGACCTGCTTCTTGTTGTCAATAAGCCGGCGGGGCTCTTGGTCCACCCAAGGGGTAATAACGGCGAGCTGACGCTCGTTCATGGCTTGCTCGCCCATACCCGGCTATCGACAGGTAGCGATTATTACCGGCCCGGGATTGTCCATCGGTTAGACCGGGATACCTCCGGGGCCTTACTGGTTGCCAAGACTGACCAGGCCCATGTGACATTAGCCGAGGGCTTTCAGTCCCACCGGTTTTTACGGCGCTACTTAACCATCGTGCAGGGCTGCCTCCCCTTTGCTTTTCGCCGGGTGCAGGCACCGATTGGTCGGATTACAGGCCACCCCTTTAAACGTGAGATCAAGCCAGAGGGACGCTTAGCCATCAGTGATATCGATTGCCTAGCTTGTAGTGAGGGCTATTCTTTAGCCGCAGTTCGCCTGTGGACCGGTCGTACCCACCAGGTCCGCCTTCATATGGCTCACATTGGCCACCCCTGCCTGGGTGACTGGCTATATGGGGATGGGGGAGAGGCCTTAGGGTTCAAGGGGCAGGCTTTACATAGTTGGGAGTTGCAATTTAACCATCCGCTGACAGGTCAGCTCATGACAATCTTTGCACCGCCGGAAGGGCTCATGAAGGAAGCTCTTTCGGATTATTTTGCATATTATTATTTTTAAAAGGGGGAAAATTTTTGTTAAGTGATAGTTTGAAGGTATTTATTACAGTGGCTGAAAAGAAGAACTTTTCTAAAGCCGCTAAAGCCCTGAATCTTACTCAACCGGCCATTAGCTTTCAAATACAAACACTAGAGCAGTACTATCAAACCATGCTTTTTGACCGGGTCAACCGGCATGTTAAACTGACTGAAGCCGGCGAACTTCTATTAGAATATGCCCTTTCTATGAATGATCTGCAAAGTCAATTGGAACGGAAGATGCAGCAATTAACAGGTCACGTGAAAGGGACCCTGATGATTGGGGCCAGCCGGACCGTTGGCGAATACGTCATGCCGAATATTATATGTGCCTTTAAAAAAGAATATAACGATGTAGATATTACGCTGGAAATTCATAATACGCGAGAAGTTGAAGAACTCGTTTTATCTAAATACCTTGATGTCGGCTTAGTTGAAAGTCAGGTCAGACATGAGGAATTGATGTTCCAAAGTATTCTGGAAGATGAATTGGTGCTTGTTGTGCCTAGCAATCACCCTTGGGCTGAAAAAGAAGAGGTCCAGTTGGAAGAATTGACTGGAGAACCCTTTATCATCCGTGAACCGGGATCCGGCAGTCGGCTTATTTTTGAACAGGCCTTAATTGATGCAGAATTTGATATTGAATCCCTGAATATCATTATGGAAATCGGGAATATTACTGCCATTAAATCGGCTATTATCGGTGGTCTAGGCATTTCTGTCATGAGTAAATGGGCGGTTCAAGATTTGCTTCAAGAAGGATTAGCTGCTATTGTACGGATTAAAGAAGTGCCTATGCCAAGAAGGTTCAATATTTTGCTGAATGAGAGTCACTTTGAATCAGAAGCTTGTAGCCATCTAATCCAATATTTAGCACAAGCAAATGTTGAAAAAAATTTAGGGGATAAGGAGGTGGTGGACCATGTTAAATGATAGTATTCGGGTCTTTTTAATGGTTGTTGAAAAGAAAAGTTTTTCTAAGGCTGCAAAAGCCCTCTTTTTAACGCAACCAGCTGTAAGCTTTCAAATTCAAATGCTGGAGGAACATTACAGTACCCGGTTATTTGATCGGGTTAGCCGGAATATTATTCTCACTGAAAGTGGCGAATTACTTTATAAATTTGCTACAGAAATGAGTAATATGCAGCAAAATCTGGAAAGAGATATGCAGGAATTAAACAGCAGTATCATCGGTCGCTTGCGGATTGGAGCCAGCAATACCATTGGTGAGTACATTGCACCCTATATTCTCGGCAATTTTAAAAAAAGACATCCGAAAGTCACTCTTTCTTTAGATGTTTCCAATTCAGATGAAATAGAAATGGCTATTCACGGGACCACCCTCGATGTAGGCTTGGTTGAGGGACCACCGGTCGGGAAAGACTTAGAATCTATTCCCTTCCTGGACGATGAATTAGTCGTCATAACCAGTCCAGACCATCCTTGGGCAAAGCTGGATAGCATTTCAGTCTTTGAATTAGATAAATACCCCTTTATTTCTAGAGAGAAGGGGTCTGGCACCCGAGCAGAAATTGAGCATCATTTGAAATTAGCCGGTTTTTCCGCCAATAATTTAAATGTAATCATGCGCTTGGGCAGCACGACGGCCCTTAAGACAGCCGTCAAGATAGGCCATGGCTTTACCATTCTCTCTCACTGGGCAATTAAGAATGAGTTAAAGGCAGGGACCCTGTCCATGACGAAGTTAAAAGAAGACGAGTTTAAACGGCGGTTCCGGATTGTCTACCATAAAAAGAAATTTAAAACTCAGGCTAATGAAGAGTTTTTACGTTTTTTAAAAACTGAGCATTTCTTTTAAGCTTGTCTTGTCAGCTGACATACTTCACTTGTAAGGAGGTTGTCACCATGTTAGCAAAAGATATTATGACCAAAGAGGTCATTACAGTGTCGCCGGATATGGATTTGAAGGAAGTGGCAGAACTTTTTATCCGGCATAATATTAGCGGGGCACCGGTTGTTGATAGCCATCACCGCTTAGTTGGGGTCATCACAGAAGGGGATTTAGTGAAGCAGCAAAGGCCGCTGCAAAAACCCTTATATTTAATGTTTTTAGATAGCGCTTTCCCCATTAACCAGCGGGAAATAAAAGACGAACTCAAGGCGCTTACGGCCAGTAAGGTGGAAGAGCTGATGTCCTCCGAACCAATTACCCTGCCGGAGTATGCCGATGTCTCCGAGCTGGCCCAGTTGATGCTTAGCAAAAAAATCAACCGGCTACCGATTGTTAATGAAGAGGATGAGCTATTGGGCATTGTTACCCGCCAAGATATTATCCGGGCCAGCTACCTAGGGGAAGATAATGACTGAGTTGGTACAGCCGGAAGGGCAGCCTAAAGTTCACCCTGAAATCGCCTACCACCAGCTTTTAGGTCTTACTATTAAGCTGGGGGTCCTGCTCTTGACCAATGGGGCGGAAATATACCGGGTGGAAGAATCGATGCAGCGAATTTTAAATGCCTATGGCATTGAAACGACGGAGGTTTTTGCTATCCCGAACCTCATTATTATTTCTATGGAAACGCCTGAGCAGGCGACGGTCACAAAAAGCAAAAGGGTGTATGCACGGGCAACCAACTATGATATTGTCTGTGAGGTCAATGACTATGTCCGTCAGGTATGTGCAGAAAAACCGCCCCTGGCTGATATTGACAAGCAGATTAAGGAAATCCGGAACCGGCCCATCTATGGCTTTCCCATGCAGCTTTTTGCAGCAGCGATGGTAGGCTTTGCCTTTACCCTCTTCTTTGGGGGGACCTTACTGGATGCCCTGGTTGGTATGAGCGCCGTGCTTTTGGCCAAGGCCCTCTGTATCCAGATGGAGCGCTTCCATGCCAATAGCTTTTTTGTCACCGTTGTGGCCAGCTTTATTCACACAACGGTTGTTACCGGTTGTTCTTTATTTATGCCAGGGTTAGAGCTAGGTAAGGTTATCACAGGAACGCTGATGATTTTAGTGCCTGGGGTGGCTTTTACAACCGCTATCCGTGATGTCATTGCCCGAGACCTCCTCGCCGGCATGGTAGCAGGTATTGAATGCCTGTTGGTTGGATGTGCAATTGCTATTGGGAGTACGGTAGGCTATTGGGCTGTATCAGAAGGGTGGAATTGGTTATCGTGATATATTTATATTCTTTTCTCGCCAGTCTGGGGTTTGCTCTTTTATATAATTTGCGGGGGCGTTTGCTATTCTGGACAGCCTTAGGTGGGGCCCTTGGCAAGCTTGCCTTTGATTTAAATGTGATTGCCGGAGAAGCCTTTGACTTTTTTACAGCCTCTGTGGTTTTAGCTATTTATGCAGAAGTCATGGCCAGGTTGACCAAGGTGCCGGTCATGGTCTACCTCATTGTAGGGGTTTTGCCGATTGTACCGGGGGCTGGTGTTTACCGGGCAATCGAAAATTTTATAGCCGGGAATATTTCTGTATCTATGGGCTATGCAACCGATTCCTTGGTCGCTTGCGGCTGTATTGCCCTAGCCTTTATACTGGTATCTTCAACCGTGCGTATCTTTAAACTTCGGCGCCTACCTCTTTTAAAACAACATTTAAAATCAGATATACGTCCTAAAATGAGATAGAATGAGATAGTGGAGGATTTATGAGTAATGAGCTTATTCAAGTTCTGTGCCGTGGCCTGCTAGATGAATTAGAATCAGCAGATGCTTTTGTATGTATGGCCCAGGAAATCAGTCGGCTTGATTTAAAAGTACGGTTTATTCATTATGCCCAGGAAGAGTTGAATCATGCCAGCTATCTATCCGGCCTGCTGGGTCAATTGGCGCCTGACTTGGCCTGCGTATCTTCATATGAGCCGCCCGATTTTTCTGAAGGTCTTATGGCCTTTATGGTCACCTACCTGGCCAAAGAAGAAGCGGCGGTTTTTTATTATGAGACTTTATTAAACATGGTCGAAAAAACAGAAGAAAAAGCTATTTTACAACGCATTTACGAGGAAGAAAAAGGCCATTATGAAGATATTACAGAGATTATAAAAGCCCATGCGGCAGATATTATGGAGGCAGGACATGTATAAGTCCAAGGCCAATGAGTGGGTCTATTATGTGGCGGAAATCGGCCATGAGTTGCGGACACCCTTAAATATTATCAAAGGCTTTGCGGAATTATTGGACCGGGAAGTCGCCGGTGATCTGAACCCTAAGCAGCGTATCTATACGAAAAAAATTATGAGGGAATCGGATGCCCTATTAGAAACCATTAACCAGCTCTTGGACTGGGCCCGGATTTCCAGTGACCAACTGGACCTGGCTGTGGTTCCTACAGACCTTTACCTGATGGGGCTGGAAATTCAGGGGCAGTTTGAGCTGCGGATGCAGGATACTGGCGTTCAGCTGATTAACGATATCCCTCGAGGCACCCAGGTAGAGCTAGATCCGAATAAGTTTAGACAGGTCCTGGTCAATATTGTGGATAATGCCTTTAAGTTTACCCCGCCTGGCGGCCTGATCAAATTAGCGGTCCGGGACCTGGATGAGGCTATCTATTTGGATATTCAGGACACCGGGTCAGGGATGACGCCCGACCAGCTTGGCCATATTTTTAAGGCCTTTGATACAGCCAGTAAAAATGTTGAAAAAGAAGGCCATGGCGCCGGTTTGGGCCTTTGGATCGCCAAGTCTATTGTGGAAGCCCATGGCGGGCAGTTAACGGCTACCAGTGCCCTAGGCGACGGATCCACCTTTACGGTCTACTTGCCAAAGGAAGCGGAGATATTATGAAGCTCATTGATTGGGGCCTGAATAAACTCATCGGAGAAATCAAGGTCAGCCCCTCCCTTTGTGTCCATACCTGCTCGCCCCAGGCCAGCTGTTCCCTATGTGCTGATATTTGTCCGGAGCAAGGTATCCAGCTGACAGATAAGGGCCCGCTGGTACAGAGTTGCCGAGCCTGTGGCCGGTGTGTGCGGGATTGTCCTGAGCGGGTTTTTACCCTGGATGCCTTTCTTTTGGCTGATTATATCAGCAAAAAGGACCGGCTTGTCATCGGCTGCAGCCATGACCCAGGCGAAGCTCGGGTAGACGGGCGGATTTCTTGTTTTACTCAGCTGGAACCAGAGTGGCTAGCCCCTATTTTAGCCAAAACGGACCAGCTGGTCTTGTATGTTGATCAAAAGGCCTGTGACAGCTGCGTCAATGACTGGTCTTCGGAAAGCTTGACTGTCCGCCTAGATCGGTTGACTATTCCTCATAGGGATCGTCTGCTGATTATTCGAGATCCGGCAGCCTTGGAGCGGTTTTTTGATCGTAAAAGGAGCCGACGGGCCTTTATCGCAGATGGTTTCCAGTACCTTCAGGAGACAGGGAAGAAGGAATGGCAGCTCCAGCTGGCTTATTATGCTAGCCAGTCTGCTGAAAGGCGGTTGCCTAGACGGAGTCTGCTCATTAAGCCCTTTCAAGTGGCAGAAGACCTGGCCTTGGATCAAGAATTGCCTTATAGGTCTCTGGAGGCCGCGGCCTGTCAGTTTTGTGGCGCTTGTAGCAAGATTTGTCCTCATGGTGCCTTGCGGATGGACGAAATAGACGGCGGGGCTCTTTTAGCCTATGCCCCTGTTTTATGCAGCCAATGTGGCCTTTGTCGAGATATTTGCCCTGTTGATGGTTTGCATTGGCAAGCCCCCTTGAAGGTAGCCGATATTGTTTCCCCGGCCTGGCAACCCTTAGCTGAAGTGTCAGACCAGGTATGTAGCCTTTGTGGGGAGGCCTTTCATGAACTCCCGGTGCAGGAGCCGGCTATTTGTCGCTTCTGCCGGGTTCGCCAGAATTCATCTCAAATAAAGAAGTAAGCATAAAGGTGCAAAACAGCCCCTTAAAAAGTATAAGTCCCTTTAACAAGAAAGCTTAACGGACCCATCCGACTTCTATAATCACGTTT
>NZ_JBKICG010000022.1:0-36705 GCF_046569735.1 Peptococcus simiae
TTCTGCCCGTCAATTGCGATGTTTTCTACAGTTAGCTTGGAAGAGATGTAAGCAACTCCCCCTCCTTTTTTAGAGGTAATGGTTTTGCGCACACCATCCGCAGGCTTGAGGGCGATCTCCGTCCTGTTGACGGTATAAATCCCGTCATCCCTATTTTGGTCATGGTCCCTGGTTTGTAAAATGGTGATGGCCGTCCCTTCAGGTTCTTTTTCAGCTTGTCCAATAGCCTCATTGAGATGGTCAAACTGGCCTAGTTCACTGCCATCTGCGGTTTGCACAATAAAGGTCTTCGTTACCGGTTCTTCAGCCTTGGCCAAGACCGGAGGCAGGCAGCAGGTGATTAGAAAAACCAGGGCCACCAGGCCGGCTGCTGTTCTTTTCAACATGATATCCCTCCAATAAAAAATCAAGTGCGACGGTAGGAGTCTTGCAAAGACAATATAAATAGCCCTACAGTGGCTAAACAGCTTCCACCGTGCCGAATGGCAGGCGCACAAAGCTATTTAGCTAACTGTAGGGCTAGGCCTTTTTTGACAGGCTAAAAAAGACCGACTTATCCTGTCTGTCTGTCTGTCTGTCTGTCTGTCTGTCTGTCTGTCTGTCTGTCTGTCTGTCTGTTAAGTGTAGGCCCTTGGCTCACTTTTATCAACCTCTAATCTTGCAGTGGCTGGTCTTATTATTATCATAATAATAGCACAGTTATCTGAAAATTCAAGACCCTTTAGCATAAAAATTCCCCCAACCCACTGGGGCTGGGGGGGGGCACTTCAAGCTTAATAAAAGAGGGCTTTGACTTCCAGGTATTCTTCATAGCCCATGACACCGGCTTCCCGGCCCAGGCCGCTTTCCTTGTAGCCGCCGAAGGGGGCGAAGATATCCCGGGTGCCGAAGTTGACGGTCACTTGGCCGGCTTCCAGGCGGCGGGCGACGGCGATGGCTGCTTCTTCCGGGCCAACGACACCGGCGGCCAGACCATAGGGGGTGTCATTGGCAAGCCGGACGGCTTCTTCCTGGTCCTTATAGGTCTGGATGACTAGGACCGGGCCAAAGATTTCTTCCCGGACGGCCTTGGCATCTGCCGGCAGGTCTGTAAAGACGATGGGCTGGACCAGGCGTTTTTCTGCCCTTTTATCCGGCATCTCGCCGATGACCATCTGGCCCCCATCAGCCAGGGCTATGGCGATGTGGTCGCAGACTTTGTCGTACTGCTTGGCGGAAACAATAGGGCCCAGGGTGGACGCCGGGTCTCTTGGGTCTCCGGCCCGCCAGTTTTTCACTTCTTCTTTTAAGGCGGCGATGGCCTTTTCTTTATCCCCTTCCGGAACGAGAAGCCGGGTATAGGCGATGCAGGTTTGCCCGCTATTGGCAAAGCAAGACCCGGCCACAATTTTCGCTGCATCGGCATAGTCGGCGCCGGGCAGGACGACCAGGGGGCTCTTTCCGCCCAGCTCCAGGGCAAATTTTTTGATGGTGGACAGGCTGTCCCGGCCAACTTGCCGGCCGCTGGCGGTGGACCCGGTAAAGCTTACCATCCGGACGTCCGGGTGGGTGGTTAGGGCGTCGCCCACCTCTCCGCCGGCCCCGCTGACCAGGTTGAGAACGCCGGCCGGGAGACCGGCATCATGGAGGGCCTGGACCAGGTAGTAGGCTGACAGGGGGGTGGTTTGGCTGGGCTTTAAGACCACGGTGTTGCCGGCCAAGAGGGCCGGGGATACCTTTTGCACCACCTGGCCCAGGGGATAGTTCCAGGGCGTCAGGAGGGCAACAACGCCCAACGGTTCCCGAACGATCCGGCCATGGGTCAGCTTTTCTTCAGTCTTATAGGACCGGGCGATGGTCAGAAAGCTTTCAATCCGCTTGAAGTTCCGGTCCACGTGCATCTTACTGGTCCATTCTCGGGGCTGGCCCAGTTCATCGATTTCCAAGTCGATGAGGGTCTCCCGGTAGCCCTTGAATTTTTCCAGGCCGGCTTCGATGATATCTGCCCGCTCTTGGGCACTTTTGCCGGCCCAGGCCGGGAAGGCTTTTTTAGCTGCAGCCACAGCCTCATTGACATCATCCTTGTTACCCCGGGGTACCTCTGCCAGGGTTTCCAGGGTCCAGGGGTTTTCTACTTGGATGAACTGGCCGGAGGCCCCTGCCTGCCAGCTGCCGTCTATAAAAATCTTACTAAAATCCATATTTTCCTCCTATCACTAACCTATTTCCTACATATTAAGCTACTTCCAGTGTAGCAGGCCGCCCTCTTTTACTCAATAAGCACTTTTCAGTTTTTCCTGGGCGAGGACCCCTTAACCAGTAAGACCCCACCGGACCAAAGGCCGGTGGGGTCTTACTGGTTACCGTCGTAAAATCAGGTCTGTCTTGTCCTTGTCATCCTGCTTGGCCAGAAAGGCTTCCCAGTCCGCTGCGGACCGGTCTTTTTGCCTGATCTTTGCAATGATGCCCCGGTCCGCCCGCCAGGCGGCTTCAACCTTATCGGCCAGGAGGTCCTTGAGATGGCCATTGAGGCTGATGACCTGGGCTGTATCTGTGGTTCCGTCAGTGTCCTGAGTCAGAGGGCTTAGGTCGCCCTTCAGGTCTTCTTCTGTAGGAAAGGCCTGGTACTTGGCTGCCAGGCGCAATAATTCTTTATCCGGCAGGGCCCGGGCCAGGTCCTTTTCCCGAACCGCCAGGGGGACATCGTCTAAGTAGACCTTGTGCCCGCGGATGGCCACCCCTTCGCCGGTCATGAGGCGGTTGCCTTCGTAGGCCGCTTCCGCATCGACCTTATCGCCGGCCTGCAGAGGCTCACCACTGCCGGCGGCGGCCATGGGGTCCTTCTCCTGGTCGCCACAGGCAGTCAGGGAAAGCACCATCATCAATAAAAGCCCTATCACAGCTCGTTTTTTCATGCGGATTGTCAAGCTTATCGCCTCCTCAATTCATCATACCTCTATCATACCTTGACGGCCGCCGGCTTGCAATAAAAAAAGGACAGCACCGGGCTGTCCTTAGTGGTATTAAGAGGCATAGGGCAGGAAGAAGATCAAGGTATTGATGATAAAGAGCGGGATCAGGAATACCAGGGCCCAGCCCATGTAACCAAAGAAAGAGGGCATCTTAATGTCAGCGTTTTCAGCAATGGACCGGACCATGAAGTTCGGCGCATTACCGATATAGGTGTTGGCCCCCATGAAGACGGCCCCGGCTGAAATAGCCATTAAGATGTGTTCCGGCATGAGGCCGAGGGTGGTCATAACCCCGGGCACGTCGTGGGCATGGAGGGAAGCAGCGGTGGTGAAGAAGACCACATAGGTCGGGGTGTTGTCCAGGAAGGAGGACAGGAGACCAGTGCCCCAGAAGAACTGGGCCGGGTGTTCCAGACCCAGGGAAGCCCCTTTAGCCCCTAAGATGGCCAGGGCCGGAATCATGGTGATGAAGATACCGATAAAGAGCTTGGCCACTTCTGCGATAGGTGCCCAGCTGAATTCGTTGAAAGCTCGGGCCTTTTCGCTGGAGGTTTTCATAGCCAGGAAGGCGGCCAGCAGGATGACCACATCCCGCAAAATACTCAGGTAACCCCAGGTGACCACTTCGCCGCCGTATTCATAGAGCTGGAGGCCATAGATTTCGCCAGTGGCTTGGTCAGCAAACATGGGCAGCTTGGTGAGGACGCCAGATAGGATAACTGCTAGGACAATCATCCCCAGGAAGATAAAGTTATGGGCACCTTCCACCCGCAACTTACCTTCTTCGCCGTCATCGGGGATTTTCCCGCCTAAGTCAGCCAAGTCTTTCTTGTAAGCCCGGCTATCCATGATGAAGAAGACCAGGAGTAAGATGGCAGAGTTCAGCACATAGGGTTGCCATAAGTGCTGGAGGGTCCAGAAGAAAGGGACGCCCCGTAAGAAGCCCATAAAGAGAGGTGGGTCACCGACCGGGGTTAAGGAACCACCGATATTACATACCAGGAAGATAAAGAAGATGATGGTATGTTTTTTACGGATCCGCCACTTATTGGCCCGGATCAGGGGCCGAATAAGGACCATGGCAGCCCCGGTGGTCCCAATCCAGGAAGCAATCAGGGTCCCGATGAGTAAGATAATAACGTTGACTTTAGGGGTCCCGCGCAATTTCCCACGGAGGACAATCCCCCCGGTGGCACAGAAGAGCCCGAATAACAAGATAATAAAGGGAACATAGTCCAATAAAATGGAATGGAATAATTCCATAATGGTTTCCCCGGGACCATACGCAATGGTAAAGGGCACTAAAAATACCAGAGACCAAAAAATAGCCGTTTTGCCCTGGTTATGTTCCCACCATTCAGCATTAATCAGCGGCGCCAGGGCAATGGACAAGAGCATCCCGACAAAGGGGATAATGCTCCATACCGGTAACCGGTCCCCAAGGGGGGTATGCTCGGCAGCCAGCGCTGCTTCTGGCATAAGACATAGCAGTCCAATGGTTAGGACGGCCAGCATTTGCCAATTCATTTTCTTTTGCACAAGCCTACATCCTTTCTCCTTTTGTTTTACCCACCAGGTGTCGCCAGCCAGAGGGCATTTGCACATACAACAAGTATAGCCAATTGTATCAAAGAAATCCATCATTTTTTTGATTTCTTTGACAAAGTAACTGATAAAATAAACAGGCCGCTGCACGGGTGACCGGCAGCGGCCTGCAGAAGGTCGTGCTTATTGACGATTATACTTTTTATTGAAGGCTTCTACCCGGCCCTTGGCACCATGGGTGCGTTGTTTGCCGGTGTAGAACGGATGACAGGCAGAGCACACTTCTACTTTAATGTCATTTTTAGACGTAGACCGTGTGGTGAACTCATTCCCGCAACCGCAAGTTACCTTTACTTCATGATAATCCGGATGAATTCCGTCTTTCATGTTACCACCTCTTTTCATCGAAAATCAATGAGCATCTATCATTGAGTCCAAGCCATTATACTAAAAAGCACATTGCCGGTCAAGGATAAAGTCTTGATTTAGGCGAAAAGCAATTTAGCCAAGGGGTAGCCGATGAAGATGTAGAAAATCAGGGTAGCGATACATTGGGGGAAGCCAATCCGCATGATATCCCCGGTGGTGTAGATGTCTTTCCGGCCGTGCATCATCCCAGCGTGGGGAGAAGCAGCCGGGGTCAACATGGCCACGAAGACCATCATCCCAACACCCATAGCCACAGGCATGGGCTCAATACCCATCTGTTCACTAAAGGCCAGGATAACCGGCATCAGGACCACAGCCATAGCGGCATTGTTGGCAAAGTTGGTGATAATGAGGGCCACGGTGAACATGATGGCCACAAAGGCCATTTCAGACCGGCCCCCTAAGATGGGGTTCAAGGCAGATAAGAGGAAGGTCTTGACGCCGGTAGAGTCGGCAGAAAGGCCATTGGCCCCATAAACAGCCGCAGCGATCATAAAGTAAATCCCCCAGGAGAGCTGGCCATAAGCCACTTCTTTAAAGTTCAGGAAGGGGCCGGACCCAAAGCGGATAATACTAAAGAATATAACAAAGACAATGGTCACCCCTAGAGGCCCTAGGGCCGTTAAGGTCGGTACCAAGGGGAAGGTTTTCGGTAAAAAGGAGGGCATCAGCAGGAGCACGATATAAATCGGCAGCATGATTAAGAAGGCTTTTTGCTGGGCGTTCATCGGGGGCAGGGTATTCTGCGCAGCGATTTTTTCAGCATTGACTGCCTTCAGCTTGCTGACATCCGGGCGGATAATATACTTAAGGACCAGGATATAGACAAGGCCTAGTAAGAAGCACATGATTAAGTTTAAAGCCATGTATTGGCCGTAAGGCACAGCCATCCCGCTCATCGACTGGAAGGCGGAGACCACAATCAGCTGGGCGCCCATAAAGGGGAAGAGGGGCTGGCCGATGGTGGATACAAAGAACATCCCTACGAAGAAATAGGGCCAAAACTTGTCGCAAAGCTCAATTTTCAATTCTTCCATCAGGGAAAGGGCGATGGGCCACATCACCAAGAGGGAGGAAATCGGTGAAATCAGGGTGGACAAGAGGTAGCAGGCTGCATAAAAGATACCTACGAAAACATAGGGCCGACCGGTGATGATTTTTCTCGTCAGGAACCAGTTGGCAATGTAGTTGGTACAGCCGCTTTCATACAGGGCCCCAAAAAGGACCATACAGAAGAGGGTTAAGAGGACGGTGTGTTGACCAAAGGCGTTGAGCATGGTATTGATCATACCCTCTGCCCCTTCACCGGCAAAGCCGGAGAAACCCATAAAGATAAGACCCAGTAATGAGGGCCACATGGTATCAACCAGGGACCATAGGTAAACCATCCCTAAGAAGGCCCCGACCATTTTCATCCCAATGGGGGTAATCCCACCCATGGCCGGGAGAAATTGAAAGACAACCATAATAGCTATGCCAATTAATGAATGAACATATAATTTCGTATTGGTCGGCTTTTTCTCCGGTGTACAAACGATGTCCTTGTCATCGTTTTGGAAAGAGAAGGCTTTATTATCCGCATTTGGCAATGCTTTCACTCCTTTTCTTATAAATCGTTTAGTATCCACAACAACCAAAAAAATATAGCAATCCTTTAACTCAAGGTCATTATACAAACACTTTAGGCCAATGTACAATTTATTTCCGCTATGGTCCTATATGCCCTGCTTATACCCCCCCTCCCGCTTGATCGGTCATGGCCGGTCTCCAGGTGGCTGCAGGCCAAGGGTTTCCAGAAAAAACCGGACCGGGGAGTCATTCCCCGGTCCGGGACTCAGCTACTGGTAAAGATACATGGGTTCAGTGATTTGTAAGTCTTTGACGGTTTGCAGGGCGGCAGATAGGTCATTGCCCAGGACGGCCGTTTGCAGGAGGTCTGCCAGGCCTTGTCCAGTCCGGAAAAGGTTCCAACGGACCGGCGTTTCATAGCTTCTCTCTATAACCATGATGCCCTTGCCCTTTAAGTCTTTTTTGACCTTTTCTTCATATTCTTCATAGGTCATAACTTCATCTAAGAGGCCATTGGCCAGCCCCTGCCTGGCAGTATAGACCCGGCCATCTGCCAGGGCCTTGACCGCTTCAGGGGACATCTGCCGGCCTTGGGCGACAATGTCTACGAATTGCGCATAGGCCTCGTCGCTCATGCTCTGCATGATGGCGACCTGGTCTTCAGTGGGGGGCTCTGACGGGTCCCCCATGAGCTTATTGGCCCCTGTATGGATAGTGGTAAACTTCAGGCCCAGTTTATCAAAGAGGCCGGATGCATCGACAAAGCGGCCACCGATGACCCCAATAGAGCCGACGATGGAGTTCCGGTCAGCGGCAATCTTATCTGCTGCCGAGGCGATGTAGTAGCCGCCGGAGGCCATGAGGTGTTCGGCATAGGCGTATACCGGCCGACCGGTTTCTTTTTTATACTTCATGAGGGCCCGCCAGGCGGCATCGCTTTCATAAATAGTGCCACCCGGGGAGTCAATTCGCAGGAGGATGGCCTTATTCCGCTTGTCCATCCGGGCCTCTTCAATGGCCCCTTCCAGCCATTCCTGGTTATAGCTGGCGCCGGCTTCTTCAATGACCCCATCGACATCGATGGCCATAATGGTGTCATGAAAGGCAGCGCCCCGGCTATCCCAACCATCCCGGGCCTGCTGGCCTGCGGGCGCCAGGACTACCAGGAGGACCAGGAGGGCCAAAAGGCCAATGATAACCCCTGCGGTGACAGCCGTCCGGTTGCGCTTGGGCTTCTTCTGACGCGGCGACTCAGGGCGGCCCTGACCTTCTGTGAAAGCCTTGGGCTGAAAATCGTTGGCCATTAGCGCTCCTCCTTATCTACAGGTCCTTCCCAGTCCTGGCCGGGCGGGTCACTTGGGAGTCCGGTCCGGTCTTCCGGTGGCACCGGGTCCGCCGGCAGGTCTTGCGGGCCAGGGCTAGCCACCGGTTGGGCAGCCGGCACCGGCTCGGCCTCTTTAACCAGGCGACCGTCAATGCCGCCGGGACGGAGGAAGCGCCAAGCATTGGCAAAGGACACGTTCATGTAGGGGGTGACATAGAGCTGAACCGGCGGTACGATACTGGTTAAGATCATCCAACCGAAGAAGGAGAGGTACATCAGGAGCAATTGACCAATCTGCCCTTCGGTCCGTTCGATAGAGAGACGCAGGGCCCGGCGGACACCGAGGTCCGGGTCATCTGCCAGGGCAAAGAAGGCCATGCTGTACTGGATGCTCTTCCAGATGGCAACTGCTGCCAGGCCCAGCATCCCCAGGACCATGCCCAGGCCAAAGAGGACCGAGCTGCCGTCACCGGCTAAAAAGACCAGGAGGGTGAAGGCCACAAAGAAGGGCAGCATCCAGATAAAGAGCCATAAGTTCATCCAGATAAAGAGGAGGGCCCCGTTAATCCCATAGGCAAAGAAGCCGAAGAAAGCACCCAGGCCGGTGTTTTCTTCATCCCGTTCAGCCACAGCCAGGGACCACATATTAAAGGCAATCTGGAAAATCCCTGATAAAAGTACCCCAACAATGAGGCTGACCAGGGCCACCAGCCCCATGACCTGGGGATTTTCGGCCATCGCCGGCATCTGCTGCTGGAAGTCCGTGAACAGCTCTTGATTATTAAGTAGGAATGTCTGCATAGAAATCCCAGGCAGCATCATCTTTAAGATGGCGTAGGACCCCAAGTAGGAGAAGATACCATATAAGATGGTAACGGCAATGGCTGTTAGCCAGTTGCCCCGTAGGGCGGCCTTGGCATCCGTCTTCATCTGTACCCGGGGGAATGCTTCATGAAATTGAAAACTCATTATTCACCTTCCTTATTTTGTCCCAACGGCTTGTCTTACTTTCTTTTACCCAGCAAGCGCTGGGGTCACACAGATTTGTGTTACACGACTAATACATATATTTATTATAACTGCCGCTGGCCAATCCGTCAACCAGTCGCTGGATCCGGGTTCATTTTTATTGTATAAGCATATTTAATGCTCTGTGGACAGCTATCCGTGCTTGAAGTACTTGCGTCCATATGATACCATAACGGCACTTCAGGAGATTAGGAGGCATTGATATGCAAATCGATCACAAACAATTATTTATCCCTGGCCCCACTGAGGTCCTGCCAGATGTCCTAGAGGCCATGGCCCAGCCCCTCATCGGCCACCGGACCAAGGAGATTTCCGCCCTCCAACAGGCTATCACGGAAAAATTACAGCAGCTCTTTTATACCAAAAACCTGGTGCTCTTATCCACCTCCTCCGGCAGCGGCCTTATGGAGGCCTCTGTCCGCTCCTGTACTGCGAAAAGAGCCCTTTGCTGCGCCATGGGTGACTTCGGGAAGCGCTGGTATAAGATGGCCCTGGCCAACCGGGTCCCGGCCGACTTAATCGAAGTCGACCTGGGCCGTCACGTGCCCGCTGAACAAATCCGCGAAGCCCTGGCCACTGGCAAGTACGACCTGGTCACCACTACCCACAGCGAAACCGCCACCGGGGTGGCCAATAATTTAGAAGAAATCAGCCAGGTCATGGCCGATTTTCCGGACGTGGTCTGGTGTGTCGACGCCGTTTCCTCGGCCGGCGGCATGAAAATCGAGGTGGACCGCCTGGGCATTGATATTTTACTGACCTCCACCCACAAGGCCCTGGCCCTGCCACCGGGCATGGCCCTCTGCACCATGAGCCAAAAGGCCTATGACCGGACCGCCGAGGTTGAATACCGGGGGGGTTACTTTGACCTCCGGGCCATTTATGACCGGATTGTAAAAAAGAACTACCAGTACCCCTCCACCCCAAATGTGAGCCTCATGTTTGCCATGGACAGGCAGCTGGACCACATCCTGGCCGAGGGCCTGGATGCCCGTTTTGACCGCCACCAGGCCTTGGCCGACCGTTGCCGGGCCTGGGCCCTGAACCACTTTGCCCTCTTCCCGGAAGAAGGCTATATGGCCAACACCCTAACGGTCATCGAAAACACCCGGGGGATTTCCGTTGCCGACCTGAACAAGGCCCTGGGCGACCGGGGCAAGGCCATTTCCAACGGCTACGGCGACCTGAAAGAAAAAACCTTCCGGATCGCCCACCTGGGGGAAATCACTATGGATGACTTAAATGCCCTACTGGCAGATATAGAAGATATTTTAGGCCTTTAATGGAGGATCTAGATGAAAATTTTAGTAACCGATGGCTTAGCCAAAGAAGCCCTGGCCCAGCTCCGCACCTTTGCTGAGGTCGATGAACACTTTTACGAACCGGAGGCCCTCGGCGAGGCCTTAAAGGGCTACGATGCCGTTATCATCCGGTCAGCCACAGAGGTCCGCAAGGAACAGATTGACATTGCCAAAACCGGCGCCTTAAAGCTCATCGTCCGGGCCGGTGTCGGTATTGACAACATTGACCATGCCTATGCCAAGGGCCAGGGCATCCATGTCCGCAACACCCCCTCGGCCAATGCCAACGCCATGGCCGAGCTGACCCTGGCCCAACTCTTTGCCATTAGCCGCTTTATTGCCCCGGCCAACGTAACCATGCGCCAGGGCCAATGGAATAAGAAGAACTACCGGGGCGTTGAACTGGCCGGCAAAACCCTGGGCCTCATCGGCTTCGGCCATACTGCCCGGCTCCTGGCCCAAAAGTGTGCGGCCCTGGGTATGGATATCCTCTACTATGATATCGTCGGCGCCGATGACCAGGTCCCCTATACCTACATGGACATGGCGGACCTCATTCAAAAGGCCGACTTCATCACCCTCCACACCCCGGCCTCTAAGGACGGCAAGCCCCTCCTGGATGCAGCGGCCATTGCCAGCATGAAGGATGGGGTCCGGCTGGTCAACTGTGCCCGCGGGGGCCTGGTTGATGAGCAGGCCCTCATCGATGCCCTCCAAAGCGGCAAGATCGCCGCTGCCGGCCTGGATGTCTTTGTAGGCGAGCCTGAGGTCAACCCAGACCTGGTCAACCAGCCCAATGTCAGCGTGACCCCCCACCTAGGCGCCCAAACCTACGAGGCCCAAGCCCGGGTTGGCCAGGAAGTGGTGGACGTGGTCAAGGAAGAATTGTGCTAGGCCTCGAAGCCTGTTCGCAAGTAAATGCAAAAGGGGCTGTGTCAGAATGAGTAAAATCATTCGACACAGCTCCTGGATTGCAGACAAACTTAGCCCTAATTGATTTATAAAATTCTCCTTAGCTATATATTATAAGCTTACATGGATATATCCATAAACAAAGTCCCTCCTCATTTTTTTGAGCTGGGACTTTGTTTGTTAGAGGGGCTATTTTGCAACAGCCCTTTTTTCTGATGCCAAAAAAGGCGTTTTCGGGCAATAAAAAACCCGCACAAGGCGGGCAAGGCTTAGCCTTGTTTGCAAACTTGGTTGCCGACGGTGCAGCTGGTTTTGCAGGCAGACTGACAAGAAGTCTGGCATTCACCGCAGCCACCGGTTTTCAAGGTTTTTTGCAGCTGTTGTTTGCTGATGGTTTTAATGCGTTTTGCCATGGTTACCGCCCCTTTCTGCGAATTTATATTAGTATAGCATAAAGCTGGCGGCTAGACAAGGCTAGGCCTGGGGCGACCGGTCTTCGAAAAAGGCGTGGAGGGCCGGCCAGTCCAGGTCCCCGTAGGAATGGCGCCAGTAGGCCGGCCGGTGGTTCTTATCCACCATGGTGGCCCGGATCCCTTCCATGGGCTCTGCCTTGTCCCAGAGGAAGGCCAGGAGGTCCAGGTCCACCCGGAAGGTCTCCTCCCGGGTCCAGCCTTTCCCGTAGGCATACTTTAAGAAGGTCACGGCCACAGCCAGGGGGCTTCTGGATAAGAGGCCGGCCAGGCTCTCAGCTGCAAAGGGCTCATAGCCCCTTTGCAGGTGGGCCATAATGGCCCCCAGCTGGTCCTTATCAAAGTATTTTTTAGCCAGGGGGGCCAGGTCCCTTTGGTAGGCCCCTTGGCCGCTGGCTTGGGTAAAGGGGGCCAGGGCGGCCTTCAGGGCGGCTACCATGTCTTCATAGGAAAGGCCTTCGGTGGCCAGCTCCAGGAGGGCCTGGCGGGCCGCCGCCCGGTCAGCGACCCGGATGCCCAGGTCGGCAAAGCCATAGTGGATGGCATCCTGCCAGTCCAGCCGGCCCCCTAAAAGGGAAAGGTAGAGGCCATCGGCCCGGTCCAGCCGGGAGAAGTACCAGCCCATGGCCACATCCGGCATAAAGCCCAGCTGGGTTTCCGGCATGGCCCAAATCAAGCTGTCATCAGTCACCCGCAAGTCGGCATTGACCGTTAAGCCAATGCCGCCCCCCATGGTGACCCCCTTGTAGAGGACCACCACCGGCTTGGGATAGGCATGAACCAACTGGTCCAGGGCAAATTCAGCCTTAAAAAAGCGGCCTGGAAAGTCGCCCGTTGCCAGACTGTAGTCATATAGGGCCTTGACATCGCCACCGGCGGAAAAGGCCTTGCCCTCCCCTTCAAAAAGAATCCAGTGGACAGCCGGGTCCTCTAGCCACTTTTCCAGGGCCTCCTGCATCTGTTGGATGTCATCAAGGCTCAGGGCATTGAGTTTATCCGGCCTATTTAAATGAATAATACCTACCTTGTTTTTAATAGTTAGCTCCATCCTCTACCTCCTTTATAGGGGTCTCTTGTCTTTTTATTTATATACCCTTACCGCCGCCTTTTTATTGACGAACGCCCCGGGGGAGGGTATCCTAAAAGGAAGGGGGGATGACCATGAGCGATACTCTCAAGCGCTTGTTTTTTCATGACCAGCCGGACCAACCGGACGTTTTATATGAAGACCTGGCCACAGACGACCTGCAACTCAGGCTCATTAAATATGCCTACGGGTCCGCCTATGTAGGCCGGCTGCCCTGCTGGTTTTTCTCGATTTATAACTATGACGGCGACCTCATGGGCACCTGTGACTTACGCTGTGGCTGGGCCCCGGAAATTGCCTATGCCGGTCATATCGGCTACCGGATTTTCCCACCTTTTCGCGGGCATGGCTATGCCCAGGCGGCTGCCCGCCTCCTTTTAGGCCTGGCCCACCGGCTAAAGATGGAGACGGTCATCATCACCTGCGACCCAGATAACGCCCCCTCTCGGCGAACCTTAGAAAATCTCCAGGGCCACTTTGATGGTATTGCTGAAGTACCGCGTCATACCCCGGCTTGGCGGTCCGGCGACCGGGAAAAATGTCAATTTTGGTATAAAACAGCTAATTACACATTAACCCCATAAGTAAATAAGCAAGGCTGTCATTAACCGACAGCCTTGCTTATTTTTATATCACTTAAAAGTCGTCTGCTTGAATGTCATCCTTGCTTAAGCAATCGCAGGGATACTTAATCAAGCTTTCGACGGTTTCCCGGGCGATGGCCAATTCCTCATTGGTCGGAATAACAAAGACTCGGACCCGGGCCCCATCCTTGGTTAATTCCCGGCGCTCCCGGCAACCGGCATTTTTTTCTTCATCAATTTCAATGCCCAGGTAGTCCAAGTTTTCGCAAATGGACTTGCGGACCCGGTCATCGTTTTC
This sequence comes from Peptococcus simiae, assembly GCF_046569735.1. Classification (GTDB taxonomy): domain Bacteria; phylum Bacillota; class Peptococcia; order Peptococcales; family Peptococcaceae; genus Peptococcus; species Peptococcus simiae_A. Next base: position 13,500 of record NZ_JBKICG010000022.1, read on the forward strand.
GCCGATACCGGCGGTAAAGACGATCCCGTCTACCCCATTCATAAGGGCCACATAGCGGCCAATATATTCACGGACCTTCAAAACAAACATGTCATAAGCGAGCTGGGCCCGTTTATTGCCTTCATCCATAGCCGCTTCAATATCACGGAAGTCATTAGAGAGGCCACTGACCCCTAGGAGGCCGCATTGTTTGTTCAGGTAGTCATCGGTCTGGACGGTATCCATATTTTTATTTTCCATGAGGTAGAGGACGGCCGCAGCATCAATATCCCCTGACCGGGTCCCCATCATCAGCCCTTCAAGGGGGGTAAAGCCCATCGAAGTGGTAACCACTTCCCCACCTTCAATAGCCGTAATAGAGGCCCCATTACCCAGGTGACAGGTGATGAGTTTGAGGTCACGGATATCCTTACCCATGGCCTTGGCCAGCTCACCGGCAACAAACTTGTGGCTGGTCCCGTGGGCCCCATAGCGGCGGACGCCATATTTTTTGTAGTCTTCATAATCAATGGCATACATGTAGTGCTCTTGATTCATGGTGTGGTGGAAAGCGGTGTCAAATACAGCCACCTGGGGAATCCCCGGCATATGGGCCTGGCAGGCCACAATCCCGGCCAAGGCAGGGGGGTTGTGTAAGGGCGCAATGGAGCTGTACTGACGAATTTTGCCGATAACATCCTTATCCAGGCAAATAGCGTGATCAAAGGTGGTCCCCCCTTGAACAACCCGGTGCCCAACAACACCAATTTCTTCAAGAGAGTTTAAAACACTTAGGTCACCGGTTAGTAAACCATCTACCACCCGGGCTACAGCCACCCGGTGGTTTGGAATTTCCTGTTCTTCTTTAACTTTCAGACCCTTGGCCTGTAAAGTGATTTCAGCTTTTTGACGAGAGCCGATCCGTTCAACAACGCCTTTAGAGATCACTTCTTCGGTTTCCATGTTGAGCAACTGGAACTTTAATGAAGAGCTCCCGCTGTTGATGACTAATACTAACATTTGTCCACCTCTTCCTGATATTTATGCTTTCGCTTCTATTATTATTCATGCTATCTGCAGCTTTGTCAACTCTCAAATGACTATTCCCTGTTGATTATAAGCCCAGGTTGTAAAAGAATCTTTTATTTATCGTAAAATATGAATGAAAACAATTGTTTTCCCCAGCCTGTGGATAAGCTGGGGAAAACTTGGGTAAAAGTGTCCTTTAGTAACAATTTAATAACAAATCGCTAAGGCTATTGGTCAAGGGCTTTTTCACACCCCCTTTTTCATCCTTTTTGGCAAATGCCTTGATAGCGGTCTTTATCGATTGTGCATAGATTTGTGTGCAAAACTGTGGATGACCTGTGGATAATGGGGATAAGTCAGCCTAAAAAGGTGGAAAAAGGCTTGATTTAGGCAGTAATCCATAGAAAATAGTCCCTTCGGCCTTGTGGACAAGTCAAACCCCGTCTAGACCAGCCCTGCCGCAAGGGGCTGGCCCGGACGGACCTGGCGGGGAATACCCAGCCCGGTCCATTTTATCAGAAGGCTATGAATCATTTTTTGTTGCACTTGGATTGTAAATTCAAGCCATAAAAATAGCGTAAGCCTGAGGGCTTACGCTAGTCTTTTATGAACTGGCTATGGTGCCATTTTTCTCATATTCTTTTTGCCAGGCCAGGTGCTGGTCATAGTCATCCGTAAAGTAAACTTTTCCGGTTTTAAGATCGGCATAGAAGTAGATGAAGTTGGTATCGGCCGGGTGGACCGCGGCATCAATGGCCTCTTCCGAGGGTGAATTCATCGGTCCCGGCGGCAAGCCCTGGTTTTTATAGAGGTTATAGGGCGAATCTACTTCTAGGTCTTTAAAGGTCACGATTTCTTTATGGGTGCCTAAGGCGTACAAAACGGAAATATCCGACTGGATGGGCATCCCTTGGGCAATCCGGTTGTAGAAGACGGAGGAGATTTTCTTCCGGTCTTCAGGGCTAACCCCCTCTTTCTCAATTAAGGAGGCCATGGCCATGATTTCATTGACGGTATGGCCGGTGGCCTGGATATCCCCTTCAAAGGGGGCAACCACTTCCGCACACTTGTCTACCATTTGGGTGATGAGTGAGGGGAGCCCCTCTTTCAGATTGTAGTCATAGGTGGCCGGGAAGAGGTAACCTTCCAGGGTGTAGCGGACGTCATCCTTGCCTGCCACCTCTTTTAAGAGGTCCGGGTGGCGGTCGACGAGCTTTTGGATCAGGGCTTCATCGGTCACCGCCGCCTTAAAGTCCTTCTTAGAAACCCCGGTGGCTTTTTCCACCGATTCGGCGATCTGGTCCAGGGTAGACCCTTCACGGACCAGGATCTTGACGACCCCAACCCCGCCTCCGGAAGCATTCTTCAGCTCTTTGATGACGGCTTTCATAGACATATTTTCTGCAAATAAGTGGGTGCCGGCTTTGAAGTCAGCCCCTTCATTTTTCAAACGAACATAGAACTTGAAAAGGCCTGCATTTTTTATAACGCCTTCTTTTTCCAGCTTGCCGGCAATATCGCCAACGGCCTCCCCTTCATCAATGGTGACAGAAATGGCCGGTTTTTTCTCGGCCTCCATTTCCTGGGTATTTTGGCTTACTTGAATCATACGGATTCCTATGCCCACAAAGGCCAGGAGTATAAGAATGATAAACGCGCTACAACCGATTCTAAGCCGGCGTTGTCGGACACGTTTACGGCGCACAGCACGCTCTGCGCGCCGACGCTCAAGGCGCTCACTGGGCGTTTCCGGCATGAACAGACCTCCTCAGGTTTTCTAATCATATCTTTAAAAATTATAGCCTAAGCCTCCCTGAAATGCAAGTTTTCAAGGCATTTGGGGAGGCCGCATAAGCCGCTAACTGGGGCCTGTCCAGAAGTGTTAATATTTCTTGTCTTTTCCTGCCCTAGCCCTTCGCTTTTGGAGAGCCCTGCCTGCTTTCGCCGGCTTGGGCCGGACTGGTCTCTTTGGCCGGGGCCTGGCCTAGGTCTTCATAGAGGGTTTTTACCAGCAATTGCATAAAGGCCCTGGCCCCCTCAGGGTTGCAGTGGGTTTGGTCCTCATACAACCATTCTGGATGGGGAGCGACATGGCTTTTCCAGTCTATTAATTTGGCATTTTTATGGCCTTTCACATAGGCAGCCAGCATTTCATTGACACTTTCCTGCCACTGCCGGTTCACATGGGTATTCACAAAGTAGATCCGCCTTTTGCCGAGCTGGTCAGCCAGGTCTTCCAGCTGGTCTGCTGTAAAGGGCCCGTTAGAGCCCAGGACCAGGACCACTGTTTCCGCCAATTGGCCGTTTTCAGCCAGCCGGTCGACCACGGCCCCGCTTTGGTTGAGCTGGCGGCCGACTTGGCCGTCAATGGTCGCCTTGGGGAAGGCCTCGGCCAGGGGGGAGGCTGCACTCAGGAGGATGGAGTCCCCAATAAAGGTCAGGTTGGCGTCTGCCGCAAAGAGCCGCTCGGCATCTGTCAGCCCTTCAATAGCCCCCATGGCCTCGACCTGGGCCCGGTCCTCGGCCCGCTTCTTGGCCTCCAGCTTCCGCTGGGTTTCGGCCAATTGGGCCTGGAGCTCAGCAACGGTCTGGTTTTCCCCGGCCGGGGCCCGGAGGACGCCGACCAGGGCCGAGCCGGTAAAGGCCAGGAGGAGGACCAGGGCCACCGCCCGACTGGGCCAGCGGCGGAGGTTATTGATAAAGGCCTCTCGACTCAAGGCCTCCCTGGGCCGGGCCAGCAGGCCTTGCAGCCAGCCCTTTAAGAAACGGCCCATCTGCCCTTGAGCCAGGGAATGGGTCAAGACCCCCAGGCCCAGGAGGATCAGCCACTGGAGGGCCGGGACCTTCTGTAAGCCCGACATCCGCCCCAGAACCGCATAAACAGGATAATACCAAAGATAGAGGGCATAGGTCCGGTTGCCCAGCCAAACCAGGGGCTTCCAGGACAGGAGTCGGGCCAAAATACTATTTCTAGAGGACAAACCAAAAATAGCCAGCAAGGCCGTTAGGCTAGCCAGAAAGAGGCCCCCCCGGTAGGTAAGGGCTGTCTGGTCCATTAATTGCCGGGCCAGGACGATCAGGCCTAAAAGGCCCACTAAAGAAAGGCCATCCCCAAGGGGCAGGCGGCGTAAGACCGGCACCCGTTCTGCCAGCAGGCGACCGGCCTGCCCTTCTTTTAGAAGGCCCCCAGCGGCCCCAAGCAGGAAGGCAAAGGCCCTGGTATCCGTCCCATAATAGACCCGGGAGGGGTCCCCGCCCGGCTCATAAATAAACCCCATCGCTAGCACACTCACAAGGGCCAGGACAGCCAAGACGGCCGCTTCCAACAGGGGCTGGCCCAGAAGGCGCTGACAGGCCCGCAAAATGAGGGGAAAAACCACAAAGACCTGCATAATCAAGGCCACATACCAGAGGTGGGTAAAGGCCGAGGGGTGGACAAATTCAGCAAAGTAGGAAGACCCCTGGAGGACCTGCCACCAGTTATTGCTAAAGGTCAATCCGGATAAGGCTGTAGCCCGCACATTGAATAAAAAAGAAGGTGCAAAGCAATTGATAAAGCCGATGGCCAAAAGGAGCATCCAAAAGAGCGGCCACCAGAGCCGCAGGGCCCTCTTGACCAGGAAGGCCCCATAGCGGAAGGGTTCGCCCCGGTCATACTTGGCCTGTAAGGACCGGGCCAGCAAAAAGCCGGACAGGACTAAAAAAATGTCCACACCGATAAAGCCACCGGGCAGGTATTGGGGATAGTAATGGTATAGGACGACCCCGACCAAGGCGAGCACGCGCAAGGCTTCTAAGGCCGGGTAGTAGGCTTGTTGTTTTGGCACCATAAGGCCCCTTTCTAAATCATTCTTCTGCCCTTTATTGTAACAAAGGGCTAACCCGCTGCCAATAGACGATCCGGCAAAAAAACCGGATTTACCCAAGACATAAAGGCCTCTGTCTTTACAAATATAAAACTGGTATAATAAGCCTAGTATTTTTCTACCGAATAAAACCGGTTCAAGGGAGGTCTTCCATGCAGAAGTCTAGAGAAAAAACAGCCCCTCAGCTAGGGAGGGCAGCGATTTGCGTCATCATTATCGGCGCCACCCTCCTGGGGCTGGCCAGTTTCGATCCTAAAAGCCCACAGCCGGCGGCCGGTTCAGCCAATGACCTCCTCCGCCAGACCAGCTACCAGGTAAGCAGCAGCGACCAGGGCCAGGTCCTGACCAACCGGGTCGATGGCTACCGGGTCACCCTCCCGAAGGGGGCTCAGGTCTCCTTTGACCGGGCCCAGTTGCGGACGGAAATCAGCTGGGCCGACAAGACCCGGCTGGATATTTACATGACCCCAACCCTCCCGGCCGCCAGCGACCCGGCCTACTACCTGCAGCTGTGTAGCGGCCAGGACCCCAGGGCCCCCCATGCCTTCCGTAACAGCAAGGACCACCAGGTGACCTTCCAGGAAGAGGTCCACTTGGCCGGCCTTGCCGGGGTCGCCACCGCCTGGGACCGGACGCCCCTGGCCCGACTTGAGGGAGACAAGCCCCACTATTACACCATTGATATGATTTCAGACAAGGGCCAGGGCCTGAGCCTGGTCTACCGGGCCGCCCAGCCCATCAGCCAGAGCCAGCGGGACCAGGTCAATGCCATTGCTGACAGCATCAAGCTCCAGACCCCCACTGCCAATCCCTCTATGGCGCCGGACCCGGCCAAGCGCCGCCATCCCCTGGACTTGAACCGGCAGACGGCCGCTGTCTATACCAGGTACTTTTCCACGGCGGCCCCCCTCCGCTGGGGGATCTTTGACCCGGACTACGCCAACCAACGTTTCGGCTACCTCCATGGCCTGGAGAAGGACTTTGACACCCACTTCCCCTTTATTGTCCACTATATCGACGTGATCAATTCGGATCCCCAGACCAAGGTCGCCCCTATTTTAAACCAGGCCCAGGCCGAAGGCCGGAGCGTGGAACTGACCTTCCAAACGGCCAACCCGCCTGAAGGGCCCAACCAGGTCTACGAGATCCTCAACGGCAAGTACGACCACTACCTGGAAGACCTGGCCGCTGTCATCCGCGAGAGCCGAGCCACCATCCTCCTCCGAGTGGGCAACGAAATGAACGGGGACTGGTGCGCCTATAGCCCCGTCCACCTATCCCGGGACCCGGACATCTACAAGGCCTTTTACCGCTACATTTGTGACTTCTTCAAAAAAGAAGGGGTCGCTGACCAAATGCTCTTCCTCTGGAATCCTAACGAAGCCGACTTCCCTCCCTATAAGTGGAATGACCCCGGCCTCACCTGGCCCGGCAATGACTATGTCGATATCATCGGCTTAACGGCTTACAACAACGGGACCTACTACCCCCATGAGAAGTGGCGGTCCTTTAACGCCATGTACCTCCCCCTCTACCAGGAATACCAGGCCCGCTATGACCAGCCCATGATGATTACCGAGTTCTCGTCCTCCTCCTTTGGCGGCGACAAGGCGGCCTGGGTCCGGGACATGCTGGCCACCATTGATACCGGCTACCCCAATATAAAGGTGGCCATCTGGTGGAACCACGAAGACTTTGACCCGAACAAGCCCGGCGTGGTCAGCCGGGCCTACCGGATAGACGATAACCCGGAGGTCCTCCACGCCTTCCGCAAGTATTTCACTGACCATAACTTAACTTAGGCGGAGGCGATAGCCCTTTTCTGGCAACCCAGCCGGTATAAATGCCAGGGCCTATATAACCTGCGCCTCTTATCTCGAAAAGGCAAGTAAAGGCTAGAGTCGCAAGGACTGCTGGGAAAGCCAAGATAAACTGCCGGGAACTGGCCTCAAAATCCTTGCCTAAAGGATAAACCCTTATCTGTAGGCATAAAAACGCCCCCTTCTTGCTCGTCAAGAAAGGGGCCTTCCTTTTTTAAAAAGTGGGGCTGGGGCATGCTTATTTTTGCTCGGCCTGCATTTCCATCCGGCGGCCTATCCCATACCAGAGCCAGTAAGAATTGGCGATAAATTGCCAGATCACCCAGAGGACCACCAGGCAGGCAATGACAAATTCCAGCCCGCCCAGGAAGGTCAGCCCCCTGTAAAGAGCTGATGATGGGGCGAAGTAGTTATCCCGGAAGACAAAGAGAAACATGGTGGAAATCCCCATAGGGAAGGTGAAGCTGGCAAAGGTCACACAGAAGGGCAGGATGGCAAAAATCCGGATATTGCTGTAGAACCAGAAGAGGAAGCCCTGGCTCAGGGCAAAAAGGGCCAGGCCTGCAATAAAGGGCACCTGGGGGAAGACAGCATTTAAGCCCAGGTAAACCACGCTGGGGGCCGCACACATAATGGCCTTGGTGGGCTGGAGCTTGTAGTGGAGCTCATCATGGCCCAGGACCCGGATAAACATAAAGGGGGTCATGATGGTATAGGCACAGATGGCGTAGATGGCCACAAGCAGGGCCAGGCGGTTAAAGCCCATCGCCATACCGGTGATAGCCGCCACCCCAATCCCCACAAAGATCAGGTACCAGACCGGGGTCAGGGACAGGAAGGCAAAGTTCTTCCGGACATACTGTTGGAGGAAGAGGGTGATCAGGACCAGGTTACAGGCAAAGGCCACCGTCCAAATGGCGTGGGCCAGGGGTGAATCCAGCTTTAAAAGCTGGACACACATAAAGTAAACGCTCATAACTCCGGTCTGGTAGGCTGCCATCCCTGCCGGGGAGGTCAGCTCCTTCATAAAGGTCCCCGGTAGGTAGAGGGCCCGGAGAAAAATAGCCAGGATGATAAAGGCCGTAAAAATGGCCGAGGGCACCCGCCAATCAGCCAGGCCCAGGTAATGGATGGCATTGGTCATGCTGGCGACCCCTAGACATATGGTCATCCACTGGATATAGGCCCGCCGTAAAAATTCTTTGAAATGGTCTGCCAGACGAATGTCTGCCGGACGTCCCGTCTCCTCCTTCAATCAATCCACTCCTCACTATAGATATCTTTTGTCGCAACAAAACCGACCCTGCCGAGGCAAGGCCGGTTACTTTTATATTTTAGTAGTTTTTAAAAATGACGCTGGCAGTCGTCCCATCGTTATTTTGGGTGGTATTCACGTTAAAGCCCATGGACTCTGCTGCAAAGCGGACCGGAATCATGGTCCGACTGGCAGAGGCCTGGATATAGGGGGCCACGTCCATGGCCTTGGTCTGCCCGTTGACGGTGTAGTTTTTACTCCCGATGGGCATGATAATTTCATTGCCGTCTAAGCGGATGGTTACCCGGTAAGTGTTGTTATCAAAGTCCACCTTGGCCCCAAAGGCTTCAGCCACTGCCCGCAAGGGAACGAAGGTCCGGTCATTTTTGATGATGGCCGGGGCATCGATGGTTTTTTTCTGGCCATTGATGAGCATATCGGTAGAATTGATATTCATGATAACCCCGGTTTTACCGCGGGGCACGCCGGGCACACTCCAGGGCTTATCAGACCCGGACTGGTCCACAACGGTCAAGGTTTGGGTATCGGTCCGGCCACCGGCTACAGCGGTGACGACGACTTTTTCGCCAACATACTTGTCATCCTTCTTGATGGTAAAGCCGCCCTTGGCCCGGCCGGCTGTTTCCATAGCGTTCCCGGTATAGGTAAAGACAGCGGTTGCGGACACGTCCATGGTTTCGCCATCTTTATTTTTCAGGTAGACCTTGGGTTGGACGGTTTCGCCCACTTTAACCTTGCTGGAGGGGTATTCCAGGACCAGGGCGGTGGGGTTGCTGAAGTCCCCGCCGACAGGCACTTTTAGGGTTAATTCATCGACAATGGTATTGCCGGTGACATACTGGATTTCATAGTAGGCGGCCCCCTTGGCCGGGGTCAGGCGGAGGGTTAAAAGCTTGGACCCGGACCGGGTTCTCAGCCCCCCTTCTGTAATGGCATAAGTGACTGCGTCCCGGCGGTCTAACCGCTTGCCGTCCTTGTCATAGGGGATTAGCTGGAGGAAGTCTTCACCGGAAGGTTCATAAGCCCGGTCAAAGCGGATGTTCAGGTCCTGGCTGCCCTTATCCCGGATAATGGTGGCTTCTTCCACCTGCATTCTTTCAGGCTTAACCTTGACGCCGTCTAAACTCACGACTTCTTGAATATTTCGGTCCCTTCTATCCGCCGGAATAATATCCACAATGAGCTTATCCCCGCTCCGCAAATCTTTGAAAATAGGATACTGCTCAAGGCTCAGCTCAATAATGTCCTTGCTGGTCCTGTCAAACTCGCCGAGTGTCAGGGTCTTTTCAGTCCCGTTATTCAACCGCAGGGTCACCCGGTAGACGTCCTTGGTCCTCATCCCCTTGGTGAAGATGATGACCTTATCGGTCCCCTGGGAGAATCCGTAGACGTTCACGCTCCGGGTTTCATCTGCCGCCTGGGCGACTTCCGGCCCCAGGACAGGACCGGCGGTGGAAAAGAGTAGGGTGAATGCCGTCAAGCCGGCAATTAGTTTTTTACGCAACACGACCTTTGCCTCCTTAAAAGAATCGTCACTAATAGATGGTCCCATTATACCATAGAGCAGGCCGGGGGACAATTCGACCGGTTTAACAAAAAAGTGACAATTCCCGCCGAATCAGATCAGGGGGACCAGGGCGGCCAAGTTGGGGACCAGGTCATCAGCTAGGTCGATTAGCCTTTCCTCGGCGCTGACGGTCCCAGTCAGGGCATAGAAGCGCTGGCAGAGGGCGCCCAGCCGCATATCCCGGCAGCTGTCGCCGACGAAGACCATTTCATCTAGGGATATGCTGGCCTGGTCCCTAAAGGCCAGGAGGCCGGCGGCCCGGGGCTTGGCCGGGTACCGGTCGCCACTGATGACCATGTCAAAGTAGTGGTCCACGCCCAGGAGGCGGAGGGCTTCATGGGTCAGGTCCGCATCATCAGAGGTCATGACGGCCATGCGGATGCCCCGGTCTCGCAAGTGGTCCAGGAGGGGCCGGAGGCCCTCAATGGGCTGAATGCTTTCCGGATGGGCGGTCATGTAGGCCTTGTACTGGTCGTGGAGGTCAGCCGGGGCAACCGGGACCGGGCTATGGGCGGACAGGGCCTGGGCAATTTCAGCCAGGGTGCCGCTGGCCAGGGGGGAATCGGGCATGACGCCGCCACCGGCCACCAGGCCGACAGCGGCCCGGCAAGCCGGGGCCTTGTCGCCGGCAACCCGGTCAATGAAGGCGTCGGTGGCCTTTTCCCAGAGGTCGCTAAAGGCCATGAGGGTGCCGTCCTTATCAAAGACCACGCCCCGGACCGGCGGGTTGATGGCCTTTTCCAGGTCATGCCAGGTGTAGAGCCGCTTACCTTCTTCGGCGCTCTCCCAACGGATGGGGTTGGTCGTGGCGAAGAGTTCGCCTTCGGCATTCCGCCAATCGACCCGGACCCAGTGGCCCTCTTCCGGCAGGACCAGGGTGCTGGACGCCCCCTCCCTTTCCGCTGCAATGCCCCCATCGATGATCCACTGGTGGTAGGCCGGCTCAGGCCGGTGCGGGTCTTTTTCCACGCCGACCGGTTCATCGGCCAGGCCGCAGCAGAGGGTCACGCCGGGGGCCAGATCCCGGCCGGTCAGGGCCGGTGGACTGGCCTGGCTTTGGCCCTGGGCATCCTTGGTGACGGTCAGCCAGGGCCGGCCGGCCCGGGCAATGGAGGTGTGGCCGGCGGCCAGGCCCGCTTCCAGGGCCTTGAGGCTCCCATCCCGGGCGTAGACCCAGGTGATGGGGTTGCCCAGCCGGGTCAGCTCGCGGGTTTGGGGATAACGGTCGCCCAGGGGCAGGTGGGCATCGCTCCCGCCCAGGCCGGTCAGGTCGACACCGCCATTCCACATGGCGGACCAGGCCCGGAGGGCTTTTTCATTGGCCTTGGAGGCCGTTTTATAGCTGAGGTCGTTGATGATTTCAATATAGGCAAAGGTCTCCAGGGGAATGCCGGGCAACATCATCCGCCAGGGGGCCATAAAGGGGTGGTTGAGGCAGAGCTTGGCCCCCTGCCGGCGGACCGCCTGGTGGAGGAGGACCTCCACCTCGCCGGGACTGGCCGTCCCCAGGGGCCTGTTCTTATAGGGCGACCCCTTGCTGAAGTGGGCGTTAAAGTGGCCAAAGGCGGTGGTGACCTCTACACTGGGCAGGACCAGGACCCCCTCGTGGTCGACCCAGGCGGTGGGGTAAACGGAATGGTCGGTGGCGGCGAAAAAATCCAAGCCATAGCGGCGGGCGGTCTGGACATTGTCTGCCTGACTGCTGTGGCCGTCAGAGGCCCGGGTGTGGGTGTGGAAGTCGCCGGCCAGCCAGCCGCCGTGGCCCAGGGGATCTGCCCACCAGTCCAGGCCGGAGGCGCCAACAGCATCGTCCGCTTCACCCAACCAGCTGACCGCTTCCCGGGCCTCTGCCGGCCGGGTCAGGTCTGCCTCATACCGGTCCCGGTCGTCATAGGCCACAGCGGTGACGGTAAAGGGGATAAAGCGGGTCTCTTCCGCCGGGTCCATCATGGGGTTAAAGAGGGTGTAGGTCCGGCCCACCAGGGGCAGGCAGTGGGGGCTGGTCAGGGCCAGAGTCGGCCCAAACCAGAGGTCGGCATCCTGGCCAAAGTGCATGAGCTGGCCCCGGAGCCGGTCCTCTTCATCGTAAAGCAAAACGTTCATCAGGGCCCGCCGGTCCGCTTCAAAGATGAGCCGAAAGCCAACGGTACCTGCCGGCAGGTCAAAGCTGACCTGTGATTCGGCATGTGTAATCTGGATTGTCTTAAAGACCTGTCCCATGGGTCTATCTCCCCTTCTCTATTTGTCGGTTTGATTATACGCCTTTTCTTGCCGGCCTATACATAAAAAAGACCCCCGGTGCCGGCACCGGGGATCCAAATAACCAGACTCGAGCCGGTTCATGCCCAGCCGGTTTTATTTGCTATTGACTTCATCCAAGGCAGCCTGGGCCTCTTTTTGCGCCGCATCTAAGGCTTCCTTAGCGGGCACGTTTTCCAGTTCCAGTTTGTCGGCAGCCTTTTTCAAGGCGTCGGTGATCTTAGACCCGGTCGGGTCGAAGAAGGCCGGGCTGGCGTGTTGGGCCTGGTTGTAAGGCACTGCTGCATAGGGGTTTTCTTCTAAGAATTTCTTGTATTCTTCTACTTCCAGGGCAGCCTTCCGTACCGGAATGTAGCCGATTTTTTGGCTCCATTTGGCGCAGACTTCCGGGCTGTTGAAGTAGGCCATCCATTCATAGGCGGCTTTTTTCTGTTCATCAGTGGCGATTTTTGGCACGACCATGTAGAGGCTGCCGGCACGCGGTTTGGGCTCATGACCGTTGAAGCCCGGTTGGACGCAGGAATCGATGATATTGAAGTCCAGGTCACCCTTGTCGCCGGAGGACCCGGTGTAACCGATGGCCACGCCATTTAAGACGTTGTCAATGGTCCGGCACCAGTATTCCCAACCCTGGCCGCCGGATTCAATTTTCATGGTCTTGTCGTCAAAGATTTGCTTGCGAACGAAGTCCCAGCTTTCCACCCATTCCGGGCTGTTGATAAGGACCTGCTTGCCATCGTCAGATAAGATTTTCCCGCCGGCAGACAGGGCAAGGTCCATGAGGTTTTCTTCATCCCACATGAAGAGGTGACCATACTGGACAAGGCCCTGGTCCTGGAGCTGCTTGGAGCTTTCATAGACCTTTTCCCAGCTGGAGTACATATCCTTGGGGTCAACGCCGGCCTGGGACAGGAGGTCTTTCCGGTAGTAGCAGACCTGGGTGGTCCCGTAGGCGGGCAGGGCCATGACCTTGCCGTCCTGAACAGCCGGGTCCATGAAGACTTCCAGGTAGTCGTCCTTCGGAGTCCGGTCATCCATGACATCATCTAGGGGAGCAATGATGTCCCGCTGGGCCAGTTCCTGCATGTTATCTGAAATAAAGACAGCCGGTGCCTGCTTGCTGGCCAGGGCGGCCTGGACCTTTTGGAAGGTGTCGCTGTAGCTCGGTTGCTGGACCCCGGTCACCTTAACCTTGTCCTGGGAAGCGTTAAAGTCTGCAATAATCCCTTCCATGGTTTCCCCGGCTACAGAGCCCAGGCCATACCAGAACTCAATTTCTACCGGACCATCGCCGCTGGCAGCAGAGGTTTCCTCCTTGGCTGCCGGAGAGCAACCGGCGGTGAAGAGCAGGGCCCCGGCCAGGGCCGTTGCCGTTAAACGTTTTACCCAACTTGTCATCTTGTCAATCCTTTCCCTTTTGCTTGGGGCTCAACCCTTGAGCCCACTGTCACTAATTCCTTTGATGAACCACTTTTGCAATACAATAAATAATATCAACAACGGCAATACAGAAAGGGTATTGGCCGCCATGAGCCTGGGCAGGTTTTCCTTAAAGTTCCCCTGACCGGTGAAGAAGGTGTTGAGCCCCACGCTGATGAGCATCTTGCTCTTACTGGTGGTAATCAAGGAGGGCCACATGTAGTTGTTGTACATGTTGACGAAGTTAATGAGCCCTGCCGTAATCAAGGTGGACTTGGAAAAAGGCACCACCACCCGGAAGAGGACTTGCCGCTGGCTGGCCCCTTCAATCTGGGCCGCCTGCAAAAGCTCCCGGGGCACGCCCTTAAAGTTCTGCACCAAGAGGAAGATGGTAAAGACACTGGCCAGGTTACTGACAATGAGCCCGGTTAAGGTATCCAGGAGGCCCAGGTTGGCCAGGATCACATAAGAGGGCACATAGGTGGCCGCCGTCGGCAGCATATAGGTCAAGAGGATGGCCCCGTAAAAGAGCTTCTTGCCCGGGAACTGGTAAAAGACAATCCCGAAGGCAAAGAGGACACTCAGGAGCAACTGGACCAGGACAATGACAATGGCCGTAAAGGCTGAGTTAAAAACATAGAGGTCGAAGGGAGCCATAGACAGGGCCCCGGCAAAGTTCGACAGGTTCGGCACCGTCGGTAGCAGGCTGGCCGGGTTGCTCATGATGTCATCAGCTGTTTTAAAGGAGTTGGAAAACATCCATAACAGGGGATAGACCATGGCAATACTGGAGATGGCCAGGGCCAGGGTCTTGGCCACCCTTTGCCAATTGCGTTTTTTCCGCGGCTGCCGGGCCCTTGCGCCGACAAGTGTTTTTCCGCTGACTTGTTCCACGTTATCCCTCCATATGACTAATGCGGTTGTTGACGACTTTCATGGCCACAGCCAGGACCGCGGTCAAGAGGACAATAATCACTGCCAAGGCCGTAGCGGTACCAACGTTAAATTGTTCAAAGGCATACTGGTAGTAGAGGTAGAGAAGGGTCCGACTGGCCCCGGCCGGCCCACCCTGGGTCAGGACACTGATCTGGTCATAGGCCTGGATGGCATCAATCAGGCTGACAATGGCCAAGAAGAAGGTGGTCCCGGAGACCATGGGCAGGAGGATCCGAGTGATCTTCTGCCATTGGTTGGCCCCTTCCAGCTGGCCCACTTCATAGAGGGCCTCCGGAATTTTTGACAGGGCATCGGCATAGAAGATCATGGCCCAGCCGGCATTCTTCCAAATGGTCACCAGCATGACCGCCGGCAGGGCCCAGATCGAACTGGACAGCCACATGATGGGGTCAATGCCGAACTTCCCTAAGAGGACATTGATGAGCCCCTCAGGCCGGTACATCCAGCTCCAAACGATGGACATGGCCACCATGGGGGTCACCCAGGGAGAGAATAAAAAGGCCTGGAAGAGGGGCTTGCCCTTAACATTCCGGTAAAGGAGCACAGCCAGGAGAAAACCGATGGCCAGGGTCGGGATGACCGTCCCCAGACCAAAGAAAAGAGTATTCTTCAGGGCCGAGTAAAAGGCCTGGTGAGTTAAGATATTGCTGTAGTTTTCCAGGGCCACGATGTTATAATCCGGCGAAATATAATCCCAGTCCGTAAAGCTGATATAGAGGCAGACGAAAAGAGGAATAAACCAGAATACAATCAAAGGCAGGGCCGGCGTCAGGATATAGGCGATAAACTCGCCCGGAGACATTTTTTTATCCATGGGCCCTCCTACAAGCGTGCGCCGGTCTGCTGGTCAAAGAGGTAGAGGGCCTCCAGGGGGAAGGTCAGCTTTAACCGGTCCCCCTCCTGGAAGGGCCCGTCTGCGACCCCCCGGCGGATAATCACCCGGCTACCGTCAATATTGACATAGAGGTTGTAGTCGGCTCCCAGGAGCTCGGCCCGTTCAACAGTGGCCGCCACCCCTTGGTCAGCATGCTTGGCTAATTCAACGGTTTCCGGCCGGATGCCCACAGTGACCTGGCTGTTTTTGGCAGCCACATCATCGGTCACATCACAGAGCCGCTGGCCATCCTTCATGTGCAGGCAGCCATTGTGGATATCCCCCTGGACAAAGTTCATGGGCGGGGTCCCGATAAAGCTGGCCACAAAGGCATTGGCCGGGTTGTTATAAATCTCTTCCGGCGTGCCCACCTGCATGATATGCCCGTCCTTTAAGACCACAATCCGGTCCCCCATAGTCATGGCCTCGATTTGGTCGTGGGTGACATAGATGGTTGTAGCCCCGACCTCCCGGTGGAGGTGGACAATTTCTTCCCGCATCTGGCCCCGGAGCTTAGCGTCCAGGTTACTCAGGGGTTCGTCCATGAGAAAGACCGGCGCCTGGTTGACAATGGCCCGGCCCAGAGCAACCCGCTGCTTCTGGCCACCGGAGAGGTCAGCCGGTTTCTTATCCAGGTAGTTATCCAGGCCCAGTATCCCCGACGCCCGCCGGATTTTTTCATCCCGGGCCTGCTTGTCTTCCTTACGGATCTTCAGCCCAAAGCCGATGTTGTCATAGACCGATAAGAAGGGGAAGAGGGCATAAGACTGGAAGACCATGGCCACCTGCCGGTCCTTAGGCGGGCGGTCATTCATCCGTTCGCCGCCAATCATGAGGTCCCCCTCGGTAATATCCTCCAGGCCGGCAATCATCCGCAGCGTGGTGGACTTACCACAGCCGGAAGGGCCTACAAAGACGATAAATTCACCCTTCTCAATATCCAGGTTAAAATCATGGACCGTATAGTCTGCATTGTTTTCGTACTTCTTGCGAATATTTTTCAGTTCAATAAAAGCCAAGCAGCCCGCCTCCCTGTATTGGTCGTCATTTATTTCAACAAGAAACATTCTAACAAGACCATGTAAAAGGGAAACCCGGTCGAGGTATGGGATCTGTAAATTTTCTGCAGACAAAAAAGCACCTGCTAAAAAGCAGGTGCCCGGATGTCCGAATCAGTTGTCATGCCACATCTTTATGGTCAGGAGCCTTTTTTAAGGTACTTCCGATGCATGGATAGGATAAACAGTATTTCAGTTTATTTGCCTCCAATAATATATGACAAAGGTGTAATCAATTATTATGGATTTTTGACCGTCAACTTGCAACAGATACAGGTGTGAAGCTCCATCATTCGCTAAAGGCGTTCTCTCTGGTGGTGCACTGATTCGGTTCTTCTTGCTCTAAGATTATCATATTGTTCAGACTAATGCAACAACTATTTTCTCCTCAGCTTAATTTTCTTTCTTCAACCTGAAAACCAGACTATGCCTCCAAGCCAATGTTAATAATGATGCTCTTCCTTAACTAACCTCATTACAAGTGCCAGCTAAGCCGGTATGACCTGTAAAGCAGGCCCATCATCAGGCTACAACTATAGCCAGTCTGGTGTCAGCTAGCCCTTGTAGGTTCCTTTTCCTTGTTTTTACTTAACCCTTCTTCCCCGGCTCGGTTGGGAGCCGTTGGCTTAGGATTCCTTCTGCCCGGGCCTGGAGGGTTTTCATGTAGGTTTTTTCCTGGTCAGTCAGGTCATCGGCGGCCAGGAAGTCTTGGATGAGGCCGGCTTCGTATTTTTTGCCGCCGGTTTTTGTATTGATGTAGACGGTGCTGGGCAGGAGCTTGGCCTCTTTGACCCGGGCCCCCTCTTGGTCTTTTTCCAGCTGGAGCCGGAGGAAGCAGCCGATTTCGGTATCGATGGTACCCAGGAAGGCGGCTCTTTGGTTGGACATGGCGTTGCCCAGGGAGTAGGCGATATAAGCCCGGCGGCCGTCCTGGTCAATCCATTCAGCCGGGGCAATGACATGGGGGTGGGACCCGATGACCAGGTCGGCGCCGGCGGCGACCATTTCCCGGGCCAGCTGTCTTTGCTCGGGGCTGGGCAGGGTTTGGTATTCAATCCCCCAGTGGGGGAAGACGGCGACCAGGTCGGCACCGGCCTGGCGGGCAGCGGCAATATCCTGGCGGACGAGGTCTATCTTCAGGGGGGAGAGCCGGGCCAGGTCTTGGGCAGCCAGGGCGACTTCATTGCCGTTATACATGTCAGCGTAGTTTAAGAAGGCCACTTGAATGCCCTGGATATTTTTAATATAGGGAGGCCTGGCCGGGCCGGGCAGGTAGCTGCCAAAGTGGTCGACGCCGGCCTGGTCCATGGCCCGGAGGGTCTTATCATGGGAGGGGAGGCCGGCGCCATCCAGGGCGTGGTTGCTGGCGGTGGCCAGGGCACCGAAGCCGGCTTCTTTCATGGCCGGAATGGCCTCGGTGGGGCTATTAAAGACGGGATAGCCGGCATAGGGCATATCCGGGTCACAAACGGTTTCAAAGGTAATGGTGGCAAAGTCAGCCCGGGCCAGGTGGGGCCTCATCCGGACAAACATATGGGAGAAGTCATAGGGCGGAACCACTCGCTCATACTGGGGGGAGTAGGTAATGGGGTGGAAGACGATATCCCCGCCACAAAGGACTTCGGCTCTTTGCGGAAACAAGACTTCATATTTTTCTTTGACCGGGGCTTGTTCTAGATGCCGGGCGGACCGGTAACCGGTAAGGCCGACCAGCACGAGCCCTGCAACAGTTATAGCTACAAGGACAACCACTAGGGCTAAAATTAATCGATGGCTTAATTGCTGCATAGGGGACTCCTTTACCGGGCTCAGCCTGCTTACATTTTCAAAATCAGTAGGGGTCCTCTAAAGGTTATCATAATTAGGAGTCATATGCACTATGCTTTTGTTTTTTATCCGCCACCCAGCCAAAGCCTACCACTAACTTATAGATGTATCTATTCATCCAGGGATAGGAAAAGCACCCCTTACTTGGTATCCAAGAAAGGGGTGCCAGTTCAATCTAAGCAGAAAAGTTCCTTCATTGTCGCATTTGAGCGATCATACGATTACTCTATTAGGGCCTGCTGGGCCTTTCTTTCTCGGGGAGAAAGGAGGGGTTGGCAGGCTGCATAGCCCAGGGCTGCTGTAGACACATTGTGCCAGAGGGCTGTGGAGGTGGGCTGCATGACCCCGGTAGCCCCTAAGATCAGCAGGCCGGTATTGATGGTAAAGATCCGGTTGAAGTTGCTATCGATCCGCCGCATAAGCCGGAGGCCCAGGTGGCGGGCGGTCACCAGGGCAGACAGGTCACTCTGCAGGAGGGTGATATCGGCCACTTCCCGGGCGACGTCAGAGGCATCTCGCAGGGAGACCGATACGTCTGCCTGGGCCAGGGCGGGGGTATCATTGACACCGTCGCCGACCATGATGACCTTCTTCCCCTCAGCCTGTAATTCTTGGACCTTGCTGGCCTTGTCTTCCGGCAAGACTTCTGCAAAGTAGCGGTCAATCCCCAGTTCATCGGCAATCCGCTGGGCAATGGGGGCTCCGTCGCCGGTGAGCATGACGATGTTTTTAATCCCGGATTGGCGCAGACCGCGGATGACTTCCTTGGCCTCTTCCCGAGGCGGGTCCTGGATGCAGATAAAGCCGACCAGGCTATCGGCCACAGCCAGGTAGACGCAGGAGAAGCCGCTGCCTTCTTCATGGATGGCTGCTTCCGCCGCTTCATTGAAGACGATGCCCTTATCCTCTTCTAAGAAGTGCCGGCTACCGATGCGGACCGTTTGGTTCCGCCATTCGGATTCAATACCGTGAGCCACCACATATTTGACATCGGCGTGTTCTTCCCGGTGCTTGAGCCCTTCTTCCTCTGCCTGGAGGACAATGGCCCGGGCCAGGCTGTGGGGGAAGTGTTCTTCCAGGCAGGCCGCTAACCGGAGGACATCGTCTCGGTTCATCTCTTCTGTCAGGGGGATGACCTTCTTCACCTTGGGGGTGGCGCAGGTCAGGGTCCCGGTCTTGTCAAAGACAATGGTATCGGCCTCGGCCATGGCTTCCAGGTACTTCCCACCCTTAATCATAATCCTGTTTTGGGTGGCTTCCCGCATGGCCGAAATAACCGCCAGGGGGGTGGCCAGTTTAATGGCACAGGAGTAATCGACTGTGAGGGCAGAGAGGGCCTTGTGGCCATCCCGGGTCAAGAGCCATACAATACCTGCAAATAAGAAACTATAGGGCACAATCCGGTCGGCCAGGGCCTCTGCCTTGGCCGCTGTCCCGATTTTTTCATCTTCTGCCCGTTCAACCATATTTAAAATATACTGGATTCGGCTTTCTTCCAGTAATTTACGTACGCGAATCACCAGTTCACCTTCAGCAACGGCCGTACCGGCATAGACCGAGTCACCGACCTGCTTGACCACCGGCGCACTTTCACCGGTTAAGGTTTGCTGGTTGACACCTGCTTCACCGCTAACGATTTCGCCATCTAGGGGAATCATTGTGCCTGCCCGAACGATAATTTCATCGCCAACCTGCACGTCAGAGATACTCTTTTGGACTTCCAGCCCATCCTCGAGCCGGACCCAAACCGTATCTACATTCATAATCAGGGCCGTCGTTAACGCATTCCGCGTCCGCTGACGGGCATATTCTTCAAGAATATCCGAAATGCTTAAGAGGAACATAATTGAAGAAGCACTGTGATAATGACCAAAGGCCACAGATAAACCGATAGCCGCCCCATCTAAGACATCTACATCAAAGCGCCCTTGACCTAGAGATTTTAACCCCCGCCATACATACCGGATAGCGGAATACACCGTTAAGGCCTTATAGACCGGCATCGGCATAAGCCCTTTCAGGAAACGGGCCATAAAGGTCTTACTCAGCATCCCCTTAAAGGTTAGACCAATTTTGACATGCTGGTCCTGCTCATGAAGGGGCACCGGTGGGCACTCATCAAGATTAATCGCTTCAATAGCGGTAACGAGGCTATCGTTATTACCACAATGGCGCACTAAAATAGAACCGGTCAGATAGTTGACGTCCACTGAAAGGACGGCCGACATCTGACCGATCACATGACTTAAAATATAGCTGTCATCTTCACTGATAGCAAAACGCGGTGCACGTAATCGTAAATAACCTGGAAGAGCAGTAACCACCTGGTAATTCATTTACCAGCACCACCCTTCTAGTTGTTATCGCATTCACGCTGTTCTTCAACTAAGTCTTCCGCTTCTTCTTTCATCAATTCTAATTGATAAGCGGCATCCTTTTGTAACTTCATGGTAGAAGCCACAGATTGAACAGCAAAGTTACGGACTGGTTTACTCGTTAAAACTTTACGACCGATAACCCCGGTTACCAAACCACCTGCAAAAAGAACTCTTTTGTGGCAGAGAAAGTCTCTAATCATCATCTATTTTCCCTCCCTTCTTTACATGAATGAAGCCGGGTATATACATGAATATCCGGCCAGAGATCCACAATGCTAACCTCTTAATTATATATGTTACTCCAATGCTAAACTAAAATCAAGGATATAATTTTTAAACGTTAATATTATCACTTTTTAATTAGTTAACCACAGGTAATTATGACTTTTAGGCAAAATTTCCTTGAACTCTACGCCCCGTTGATTGCACCGGCAGACCAGGGCTTATATACTAGGGGTGAAAGGAGGGCTGTTATGGATGCCCAAAGAATAGGCCAACTCATAAAAAGCCAGCGCCAGGGCAAGGGCTTGACCCAACGGCAAGTGGCTGACCAGTTACATATCAGTGACAAGACTATCTCCAAGTGGGAGTGCGGCGCCGGAATCCCGGATATCTCCCTCCTCCCGGCCCTCTCTAACCTCTTAAATATTGACCTAGCCAGTCTACTCCAGGGTGATTTAAATATCAATCCCCAGTTAGGAGATAATATGAAAAATACCTGCTTTTACCTCTGTCCCCACTGCCAGAACCTCATCATCAGTACCGATAAAAGCGCAGTCAGCTGCTGTGGCGAAAGGCTCACCGCCCAGCCGGCCAAAAAAGCCGCCCCCGGCCAGGCCCTGACTGTCGAGGTCATCGAAGACAGCTACTACATCTCCAGCGACCACCCCATGACCAAGGACAACTACATCGCCTTCCTGGCCCTTTTAACCGGCGACAGCCTCTTTCTCCGGAAACTCTACCCGGAATGGAACCTGCAAAGCCGACTGCCTAAGCTGGCCCATGGCCGCCTCCTCTGGTACAGCAAGGCGGAAGGCCTCCGCTACCAACTTCTTTAGGCCAAGCGGCGGGTAAAAAAACAAAAAACACTTCTTTCCCCTTGCTTTTATATATCCCTTCAGCTATAATGCAGATACAATTGAAATGACCGGCGTGCTGGCGGATTATGTGAATCAACACAGTGCACCCGGACCCATCATAGCCGACCGCCTGGGCAACTCATTTATTGGGTTGCTTTTTTTATTGCCCAGCAATATAAAAGGCAGCCAAATCGCTTGTGCCGTCTATAGACATACATCTGATTTGGAGGTCAACATGACATTCTCACAACTGCTTGAAAACAAATGGCTGCGCGCCGCCCTACCTGCCCTACTCATCCACTGCAGCATCGGGACCGTTTACTGCTGGTCCTCCTTTGCCGAAAACCTGGCCGAGAGCCTACAGGTGACCAGCCAGGTCATCGGTGGGGCCTTTAGCCTGGCCATTTTCTGCCTGGGCATATCTGCCGCCTTTGCCGGCCCCTTTATTGAAAGGAATATCCACCGGGCCTCCGGCCTGGCCTGCCTCTTCTTTACCAGCGGCCTTGTAGGCACCGGCTTAACCATCAGCCTGGCCCCGGTCCTGGGCAGCCGGCTGAGCCTCCTGGGCATCTACCTCTTTTACGGGATCATCATGGGCATTGGCCTGGGCATTGGCTACCTGACCCCGGTCAAGACCCTCATGCTCTGGTTTGCTGACCACAAGGGCCTGGGTACCGGGATTTCCATTATGGGCTTCGGCTTAGCCAAGGCCATTGCCAGCCCCTTAATGAACTTTTTACAGGACCAAGTGGGCCTTTCCACCATGTTCTATATCCTGGCCGGCCTTTATTTCACCATGATGTACGCCGGCCACCTGCTCCTGAAAAAGCCCGACCAGCATGACGAAAAAGCCGTCAGCGACCCCATCAACCGCCTGGCCCTCTTCCGCAGCAAGACCTTCCTGGGCATCTGGCTCATGTTTTATTTAAATATCAGCTGTGGCCTGGCCCTCATTGC
Organism: Peptococcus simiae; assembly: GCF_046569735.1. GTDB lineage: Bacteria > Bacillota > Peptococcia > Peptococcales > Peptococcaceae > Peptococcus > Peptococcus simiae_A. The sequence continues at coordinate 35,845 of NZ_JBKICG010000022.1, forward strand.
TTACGAAAAGCCCCTCCTCCAGACCACTGCCCTGGGCCTCGTCGCCATCAGCCTGGTCCAGTCCCTGACCGCCGGGGCCAACGCCTCCGGCCGGCTCGTCTTATCCACTTTGAGTGACCGCCTGGCCGACCGCAACCAGATCTACAAGCTCATCTTCTTTGCCTGCCTGGTGGTCTGCGGCCTGGGCCTCAGCCAGGTCGGCGGCGCAGGGGTCATCATCCTCATGCTGGTCATTGTCAACACCAGCTACGGCGGTGGCTTTAGTACCATGCCTGCCCTCCTGGCCAGCCGCTTTGGCATGACCCATGTCAGCACCATCCATGGCGTTGTCCTCTCCGCCTGGGCCTTTGCCGGCCTAACCGGCAACCAAGTCGCCGCCCTGATTTTGAAGCACTTTGGCGACTACCAGCCCCTCTTCCTCTGCCTGGCCCTCCTCTACGGCCTGGGCTTCCTCATCTCCCACTTCCTCGTTAGCCCGGCAAAGGCCCCGGCCCTGATCCCCCAACAAACGGCCCCCCTTGCCAAAAGAGAATTGGGCCGGTCCACCGGCCGATAAGCCCTTGATCCATCTTAAAGCTAGCAAGCAAAATATAAAAAGAACGGCCCCCTAAAGTTGGACCAAGGAATCTAACTTTAGGGGGCCGTTTATGTAGAATGGCTCCTTCTTTGTATGTAACCGCCACCGACCGCCTGTCAGTGTACGGGCATTAGAGCAGTAGACCGGAGGGATTAAGATAGGGCTATCGGTTCTCCTGGAGTATCGGAATAAGATAGGCCCTGCACCCCTTGCTCCTCATGCGCCCATTCCCTGCCTTCTTACAAGAGCAAAAATAGGTCGTCGCTCCGTTGCGAACAAAAAGG
>NZ_JBKICG010000023.1:0-35745 GCF_046569735.1 Peptococcus simiae
TATGAAAAGATATCCCAGCTGAAGAAGATAATAAAAATCCAAAAGAGAATAAGCAAGATATAATGAAAAAGTATAAGTAAGATGATGCCTGTACCTCTGGCCGCAGCTGGAGGCTCAGGCTTTTTTATTTATGTCAGGCTCTTACATGTGAAAGAAAGAATTTTAGCGGAACTGGCCAACGAGGGGTTTTTACGGATGAAAAAAAGAGCTAATTGTTGTACACTAGAGTAAGCGAATTCAGTCCACCATCCTCATATTTTACAGAAAGGTTTGGCTATGCAAAGCTTTTGGGAAGGTTTACCGGCGATTGTTTATCCGATTAATATTCTGGATATCCTGATTATCGCCTTTGCTATTTATAAAATCATAGAAATGATAGCCGGTACACGGGCAGAGCAGCTGGCCAAGGGGATCCTTGTCCTGATTGCCTTTAGTGCCTTTAGTGAGCTCATCGGCCTTTCAACTATTAACTGGGTCCTGGTCCAGATGCAGCGGATGCTCATTGTGGCCATTCCGGTTATTTTTGCCCCGGAACTCCGGCGGGCCTTGGAAAAGCTTGGGAAAGGCAAGGTCTGGCGCAGGCGACGGGTCAATGAGGAGGAAGAGGCTGTTCTCCGGCGGATTGACCGGATTATGGGCTGCTTACATGCAGCTTCCAGTACCCGGACCGGGGTTTTAATCGTTTTAGCGCGAGAAAGTCGGTTAGAAGAATATACAGCGACCGGCATCCAATTGGATGCCCTGGTGTCGACCGCCTTACTGAACAATATTTTTGTCGTCAACACCCCCCTCCATGATGGGGCGGTTATCATTGATGGTGACCGGATTGTGGCGGCCAGCTGCTACCTGCCACTTTCAGATAATCGGAATATTTCCAAGGCCTTGGGGACCCGTCACCGGGCAGGGATTGGCCTGTCTGAAGTGAGCGATGCCGTGGTTTGCATTGTTTCTGAAGAAACAGGCAGTATTTCTATTGCCTGTGATGGCAAGCTGACTTACGATATGTCCTTTAAAGAGACCAACCAATTTTTACAGGAAATGCTCATTCAGCATGAAGCCCAAGTTCCGTTTTGGAAGAAATGGAAGGTGTTTCAATGAAAAAGCTGGAAATAAAAAATCCGGGACTGAAGGTCATTGCCCTGGCCCTGGCTATTTTACTTTGGTTTTATGTCGGGATTGAAAAAAACCCCTTTGAAACCCGTTTCTTTCAGGTGCCGGTCACTTACGAACACTTAGATGGGGAAATGTCTGTGAACAGCCCGACCAAGCAGGTATCCATTACCGTCCGGGCCAGGTCCAACCAGTTTGACAGCCTGACCGCCGGTGACTTTACCGCTTCGGTAAACCTAAGCAAGGTGAAGGTGGGGGATAATACCGTCCCGGTGATGGTCAAGTCGCCCAATCATGTCCAGGTGACCAAGGTATCGCCCCGGGAAATTGTCGTGACCGCTGAGCGGTTGGATGGGAAACGCCTGCCTGTTCAGGTCCTGGAAACCGGCCAGCTGCCCAATGGCGGCAAGGTGAAGAAGTACCAGGCCCAGCCTCGGGAGGTTTTCATTGCCGGTGACCCCTGGCTGACCAAGCAGGTGAGCAAGGCAGTGGTCCAGGTGAACCTGGCGGACCTCTATGAGTCCACCAGCCTGGATTGTCCGGTCGTCCTCCTGGACCGAAATGGGCAAGCCCTTAATTTACCGGGGGTGGAAGTCAAGCCCGGTACCGTGCGCCTGGTGATCAGCCTGGATGATGCTGTAGAAGAAAAGGCCGTCCCGGTGGTGGTTACGATTAATGGCACAGCCGGAGAGGGCTATGTACTCAAGTCGGCCCTAGCCGCACCTGAAACCGTTACCATTAAAGGGGCTGCCAGCCGGCTGGCGGATATTGACCAAGTGGCGACCAACCCCATCGATATTTCCGGGATGCAGAAAGACCAGCAGGTCAGCGTAGGCTTAAATATCCCGGAGGGGATTACCGTTATTGAACCAGATAATATCCGGGTGAGCCTGATTTTTGCTTCACGAGAGGGGACCGTCAGCCAAAAGGAGGTCCCCGTTGAGATCAGTCAGCTCAGTCCCGGCTTAACCGGCCGCTTAGACCAGACGACGGTCAAAGTCAAGCTGGTTCCGAAAAGCAATACAACCTATCTCCAGGCCTCTGTCGATGCGACCGGCCTGGGGGTCGGCAAACATGTCGTAGATGTCCATGTATATAGCGATGACGGATCGCCGGTGGAAGAAGTAAGTCCCCAGCGATTGACTTTAACGATCACATAATTAGGAGACCAATATGAGCAGATTATTTGGAACAGATGGCGTGCGGGGGAAAGTTGGCGAAGTGTTGACGCCGGAGTTGGCTTTCCGGCTGGGCCAAGCAGCTGGCAGGGTCCTAGCAAAGGACGCTGCTGAAACCCATAAGAAAATCGTTATCGGCCGGGATAGCCGCCTGTCCGGCCAAATGTTGGAAGCCGCTTTAACCGCCGGGCTGACTTCGACCGGGATTGATGTCGTGACCTGTGGGCTCATTCCTACCCCGGCTGTGGCCTGGCTGGTCCGTGAAAAAGGGGCTGTGGCTGGGGTTGTTATTTCCGCCTCCCACAACCCTTACTGGGACAATGGGATTAAGTTTTTCAACCAGGACGGTCTTAAGCTCAGCGATGCCGTTGAAGATGAAATCGAGGCCCTGGTAAAAAGCCAAGAGCCTATTGGCTATGCGCCTGTAGAGGCCCTGGGGACTGTCACCGATGACCGGGAGGCCATCCATCGCTATGAGGCCTTTCTTTTAGGCCAGGCCAGCTTTGAGGCCCTTTCACTCAAGGCTGTCGTTGACTGTGCCAATGGGTCTGCCAGCCCTATTGCCGACCACTTATTCACCAGTCTGGGGCTGGAAACCATCATGATTGGCCATGAACCCGATGGCCGGAATATAAATCACCAGTGTGGGTCAACCCATACAGAAGGGCTCATCGCAGCAGTGAAAAGCCAGGGGGCCGATATTGGCCTGGCCTTTGACGGCGATGCCGACCGGTTTTTAGCCGTCACAGCAGATGGAGACCTGGTGGATGGGGACCAATTGATGTCTATTTACGCCCATGATTTTCACCGACGGGGGGCCCTGGAACCCAACCTTCTGGTGGTGACAGTTATGAGCAATCTGGGCTTAAAGCTGGCTATGCAGGCAGCGGGCATTGAGCTGGTGGAAACCAAGGTCGGGGACCGGTATGTCAATGAAGCCCTGATGGCCCATGATGGGGTCATCGGGGGCGAGCAGTCCGGGCATATTATTTTTAGAAAAATTAACAGCACTGGGGATGGGCTCCTCTCGGCTATTATGCTCTTAAATATTATGGCTAGAGAAGAGAAGAGCCTGAAGGACTTAGCCGCCTCCATGGAAAAACTCCCCCAAACCCTGGTTAACGTTCAAGTAGAGGATAAGCAGGGCTGGGAAGCAGATGTCAGTATTCAAGGGGCCATCCGTCAGGCAGAGGCCAGCCTGGGCGATGAAGGTCGGATCCTGGTCCGGGCCTCCGGGACGGAGCCGGTTCTTCGGGTGATGGTTGAAGGGAAGGATAAGGCGACCATTGACCGCCTGGCCCAGGATATTGCCCAGACCATTGAGAAAGCGATTGGCTGACATGGCCATTATTGGACTGGGGACGGATATTTGTTCTGTGGCGCGGATCCGCCAAGTGTGGTCGCGCCACGGGTCTTTGTGTGACCGGATTTGCACCCCGGAGGAAGTGACCTATGTTGGTCAGTCGGCGGAACGACTGGCTGCCCGGTTTGCGGCCAAGGAAGCCGGCCTAAAGGCCCTGGGCACCGGTATAGGGCCCCTGAGCTGGCATGACCTGGTCATCGACCGGGACCAGGCCGGTCGGCCGGTCCTCCGGCTGAGTGAAAGGGCGACAGAGATTGCCCACAACCTGGGTGCCGGGACCTGGCATGTAAGCCTGAGCCATGAAAGGGACTATGCAACGGCGGTAGTCATACTGGAGGGATAAGCTTGTATTTAGTCAATCGACAGGAGATGAAAGAAATTGATGCGCGGGCCATTGACCAGTGGCGCTTTCCATCTCTCATCCTAATGGAAAATGCAGCGCGCAGCATTACGGAGACCCTATTTGAGACTTATGAAGACCTGATGGACCGCCGGATTATTGTCTTATGCGGCCCGGGCAACAATGGTGGAGATGGGTTGGCCGTGGCAAGAATGCTCCACTTAAAAGGCGCTAAAGTCGCCGTATACATAGTTAATGAAAGCAGCGATCAGAAGACGAGTATTGACCATGGGGTCAACCGGGAGATCATCGACCACTTGTCCATCCGGGTTTTTGATATTCATAGAGAAGGCCAGCTCCGCCTCCTGAAGGCCAACTTAAACCACTGTGACCTCCTCATTGACGCCCTCTTCGGCGTAGGGTTGGACCGGCCCCTATCAGCCCTGGTGACGGAAATCGTTGACATTGCCAATGAACGGGACCTGCCGGTTGTGGCCATCGACTGTCCCAGCGGGCTCAATGCCGACAATGGCCAAGTGGAGGGGGCGGTTCTTGAGTGTACGGATACCCTGGCCCTGACCCTGCCCAAGGTCGGTTTTTATGCCGGTCGGGGGCCTGACGTCTGTGGCCGGGTCCAGGTCCTGGATATCGGCATACCGTCGGAAGTGGCAGATTCCCTGGCCGTTAAAACCAGCCTCCTCACTGCTGCTGACGCAAAAGTGAAGAAGGATAAACGACCGGCTGACTGCTACAAGCACCAGTTTGGCCACGTCGGTATCATTGCCGGGTCTGTCGGTATGAGTGGGGCAGCGGTCCTGACCGCCCAAGCCGCCCTCCGGACCGGTGCCGGCTTGGTGAGCGTTCTAGCCGATAAGCGGATCTTTCACGCCGTATCGACGGTGATGCCCGAAGCCATGGTCCGGCCGGTCCAGTGGCCCAGCCCTTCGGCTCTGGACTGGCTCCTGGCCCGGGCCAATGTCCTTTGCCTGGGGCCGGGCCTTGGTCTGGATGAGGCCAAGGAGGAGACCCTGCGCTACTTACTGGACCAGGGAGACCAGCCCCTGGTCCTTGATGCCGATGGCCTGTCCCTATTGGCCCGCCTGGGCCTTGACGGATTAAAGGAGGCCACTCGAGACCTGGTTTTAACCCCCCACCCGGGAGAATTTAAGCGCTTATGTGGAGAGAGCTATGACCCCAAAGTTTCCCGGCTTGAAGCGGCCCGAGCCTTTGCGGAAGAATACCGGGTGACCCTGGTCCTTAAAGGCTTTCAGACCGTAGTCGCAGCAGCAGATGGCCAGGCAGCTGTCAATAGCATTAATTCGCCGGCCCTGGCAACCGCCGGCTCAGGCGATGTCCTGGCGGGGATGATTACCGCCCTGATTGGCCAGGGCTTGAGCCCCTTTGAAGCAGCGACCACAGCTGTTGCCCTCCATGGCCAGTGTGGTCGAAATTGTGCAGATATCTATGGGGAAGACAGTACCCTGGCCGGCGATTTAATTCAGGAAATTGCCAAGGAGTTGCGCCGTGGGAAATGAAACATGTCAAAAACACAAGCGGACCCTGACCAGGGGCGATGTCTACTATGCCGACTTGAGCCCGGTCGTCGGTTGCGAGCAAAATGGCTTTCGGCCGGTGCTGATTGTGCAAAATGACGTAGGCAATTACCACAGCCCCACAACCATTATCTTGCCGATTACCACAAAAACCGAACATGGCCATATCCCTACCCACATCCCGATTTCTCAAGAGCATAAGGATTTCGAGGCCGGCAGCATCATCCTGGCCGAACAAATTCGAACCATTGATAAGAGTCGTTTACATAAGAAGGTATGCCATATCGACCGGGACCTCTTAGACCGGGTGGACCGGGCCTTGAAAATCAGCCTGGGCTTGTGCGGGAGTAAATAAATTGTCACTTTTGCCGGCTGGTTATGAAAAAGTCGGATTTGTAACCTTTTTGTTTCGCCTAAGTTTATTTTATGCCAAGCATTAAACAAAACGATTTGCTGGAGCCGTCCTTGGCGGGCCGCCAGCCCCCTTTTATAAAAAAGTGAAAGCGTAACCAGATGCCTGAAAAAGGCCCTGGTTGCGCTCTTTTTTTGTCCTCCGCCCTCGACCCCATTAGGGGCCTGCCCGCTCAAAAAAAGGGCATTTGTCTTTTTCGGCTCCGACCTTGCCAAGACGGTGAACTTCCCGTAAAATGCCAAGCGGATTAGTTTTTACAAGGAGGAAGTACCAATTATGAAAAAAACCATTCAGTCCATCATTGCCGGTTTAGCAATGGGGGCCTTTTTATTGACCAATGCCGGAGCCGCCCAAGCAGCCCAACCCTTCATCTGGGATAAGGTTGACCAGGTGCAAAAGTCTGGTGACCTGACCTATTACCCGGTCCGGTCTGTCCTTGAATTGGCAGGTATCCAGGTTAAATGGGTGGCCGACGAAACCCGGACCAAGTTAGTTCTTTCCACCGGCGACCAAAGCTACCAGCTGATTGTGAACCCTGAAAGCAAGACCTTAAGCTCCGGCGACCGGGTCTTTGGCTATGACAACATCAACGGGTCCCTCATGGTACCCCTCCACTTCTTGATGGATGTTATTGACCAGGCCGCCGTCAGTGTTAACCGGCAAAGCGGGGCCATCGCTATTACCCCTTCTTCTGAAAACGGGCAGGTTGGCCTGCGCTCCTTAGAGGTCTATGTCCCTGAACCCAAGCCCGTTGAACCGATGGTTGAAGCTCCCAAAACCAGCTACTATGAATCCGGCCAGGCTACCTGGTATGGCGCAGCCTTACACGGCAACTACACCGCCAGCGGTGAGCGCTTTAACATGTATGACTTAACCGCTGCCCATAAGACCCTGCCCTTCGGTACCCGGGTCAAGGTGACCAACTTAAATAATGGTACCGCTGTCGTTGTCCGGATTACAGACCGGGGCCCCTTTGCCCCCGGCCGGGTCATTGACTTGTCTATGGCTGCTGCCCAGCAGTTAGGCATGATTTCCAGTGGCGTTGCACCGGTCAATCTTGAAATTATCGGCTAAGTCAAGTCTTTTTATCCCCCAGCAGCTGGCCCTTGAGGGCCCCGGCTGGGGGATTTTTGTGCCTACCCTGGCCAAGGTGGCCTATTGACGTGGTAATTGAAAAGAAATTTAAGTATAATAGATGGAAGGAGGGGCCATGATTAAGTTACCTATATTAGAAGATGCTGTTTTTATCAACCGGCGCAACCGTTTCATTGCTGAAGTCGAGTTACCGGACGGAAGCCTGGCCGATGCCCACCTGGCCAATACAGGCCGGATGCGGGAACTTTTAATTCCCGGTTGCCCGGTAAAAATAGCCCGGGCAACCAACCCGGCCCGAAAGACCAAGTACGACCTTTTTCTCATTGATCAGGCAGGGGCCTGGGTCTGCTTGCGGGCGGTATACGCCAATTACCTGACTGCCAGTTGGCTCCAGGAAGGTCTCTTAAAGGACTATCTACTGGCTGGTGACTGGCGGCCTGAGCTTAAAATAGGCAGCGAGCGCTTTGACTTTTTCAGGGAGGCCCCCGGTAGGCCTACCGTCCTAGAGGTCAAATCGGCGAATTATAAAATCGGGGATACGGCCTTCTTCCCGGATGCCCCAACGGAAAGGGGGCGCCACCATGTGGAAACCCTTATCAAGCTCAGCCAGGCCGGTTACCGGTGTGTTATCCTTCTGGTTACCATGGGGCAGGCGGTCAAGGACCTGGCCTTTAACCGGGCCAATGACCCCTTATTGGCAGATGCCATGGCCCAGGCCCGTGAAGCCGGCCTGGATATTATAGCGATGAAGTCTCGGTTTACAGACCGGGAAGCCTTTTTCGAGGGTTTTTTACCGATTGATTGGGGGCGCAGTTGAAATGGATGTGTATGCATTAATCGGCCCGAGTGGTACCGGCAAGAGCCACCACGCAATGGAAGTGGCCCAACAATATGATATCGAGTACATCATCGATGATGGCCTACTTATTCACCGGGGCAAAAAGATTGCCGGCCAGTCGGCCAAGGCTGAACCAACTCTGGTGGCGGCTGTTAAAACAGCTATTTTCTTAGACCCCAAAGCTGCCGCGGACATGCGGGAAACTCTGCAGAAGGAAAATCCTAAAAAGCTCCTGCTTCTGGGGACCAGTGAGCATATGATAGACCGGGTCGGGCAGTCCCTCAACCTTCCCCCCTTAAAGCAGATTATTTTTATTCATAATGTGGTCAGCCCGGAAGAAATCCAGCTGGCCCAACAAATGCGCCAAGAGGGGAAGCATGTCATCCCCTTGCCGGCTGTTGAGGTCCGGCAAAATTTTCCGGGCATCTGGATCCGTCCCTTTAAAGACCTCTTTAAGCGGAAGAAGGGCAAGGACCAGCCCAGTGAAAAATCCATCGTCCGGCCCCGGTTTTCTCAATTTGGCCAGGTCAGTATTTCCGAACAAGTGGTCATTCAACTGGTCAACCACCTGGCCAAACAGCATGAACGCCTGGGCCAAGGGGTTAAAACAGGGGTCAATATTAGTGACCTGGGGGTCACCATCCAATGCGAAGCAACCGTTCGCTTTGGCACGCCCATCCAGCTGGCCGTCCAGGCCTTCCAGGAAGAGGCCATTCAGACAGTAGAGCATATCACCGGCTTGACGGTACGGTCTATTGACGTCCGGATAACCGGTATTTATAAAGACTAGGGGTGAGGGCACTGGCACAATTATTAAACTGGTTCCTGCAAGGCGGGGCAGTGGCCATTCCGCGCCGCTTATTGGCGTATTTGGATGGGATGGACCTGACCTTAGAGGAATGGGGGGCCCTTTGCTACCTATTATATTTGGAAGGCGAGGTCAAACCGGCAGATGTCAAGGGTAACCGGGCCTGTGAGCTCTTGGAAACCCGGGGCCTGGTGGCCCGGGAGGGGCAGAGTATTTCCTTTGAACCCATGCTGCAACTGGTCGAGGGGGGTAAAAGCCAGCAAAAGCCCCAGCCTCAACCCCTGCCAACGGTCTATGCCCGCCTGGTCAAACGGTATGAGCAAGAGAGTGGCCGGTTCTTATCGGAAAAAGATAAAAGGGACCTCCTGCAAGTCCTGCAAAAATACGGTTGGCCCGAGGAAGTTGTCTACCAGGCCTTTGCCTTTTACGCTGCGAATTACCGGCGCCGCTACTATAGCTTTGCAGGCTTTTGCCAGATGGCCTTCCAGGCCGGGGTTAAGACCCTTCCCGAATTAAAAGACTTCTGTAGTCAGTTGGATTACGGGGTTAAAAAGGTCAAAGAGGTCTTGCAGCGGCTGGGCAAGTACAACCAACCGACAGAGGCCCAAAAAAATTACTACCAAAAATGGCAGCGGGATTGGCATTTCAGCCATGAAATGATCCTCCTGGCCGCAGATGAAACCATCAATGCGGATAATCCCTCCATCGGTTATGTCGACCGGGTCCTGGACAATTGGCAGGCGGAAGGCCTTTCCACCCCTCAGGACGTGGCCAACCGACGGAAAAGTCATAAAAAAGCCGCCAAGGAGCGGATTAAGGGGCGGCGGAAGATGATCGGCAACCGTGATTTTGACGACCATGCTCCAGAAGACTACGATAGCTTGGAGGAATGATATGTCGGACATCAATAATAAACGACTGGAAAAGCAGTGGGCCCGGGATGAACGGGTGACCAGGCTCCATGCAGCCCACCCGGACCTGGCGGCCTTAGATAAGGAGCAGAAAAAGCTGGTGGCCAGATTGGTCCGGGAGGCCATTAAGGACCCGGACCTGGTCCCAGGCCTGGACCAGCGGTATCAGGATATCCTGACCCAAAAGGAGGCTCTCCTGGCTAAGTATGGCATCAGCTCGGATGTCTACCAGCCGGACTGGGACTGCCCCATTTGCCAGGACCGGGGGATGACCAAGGACGGCCGCCCCTGCCTCTGCCGGCAGAAGGACCTGCGGGCCCGACGCTACCGGGAGGCCGGCCTACCGGACAATGCCGGGGACATGCGCTTTGAGTCCTTTGACGTCAGCCTTTATACCCCGGAAACTGATGCAGCTGACAAGGTCAACCGGCTGAAGACCTTCGTCAGTAAGCTGGCCCAGGGGGTGCCCATGGGCAATGTCGTCCTCCGGGCGGATATCGGCCGGGGGAAGACCCACCTGGCCCTGGCCACGGCCCAGGCGGCCCTGGATTGCGGCCTGAGCGTTGCCTATGTTCGTGCCGATCAATTAATGGAAAATTTGCGCAACGACCTTTACGACGATGCCAGCAGCGGCCGAGTGATGCACCGGGTCAAAAGCTGCGACCTATTGGTCATCGATGACCTGGGCCGGGAGTCGGTCAGCGAATTTGTCATTACCCAGCTGACTGACCTCATTGAAGACCGGAATGCCAGCCGGCGGAGCTGGTTCATCAATACCAACCTCAAGGGCCAGGAAATTGCGGACCGCTATGGGGCCCGGCTCAGTGACCGAATCTTTGAAAAGGCCACCTTTTTCTTTTTAGAAAGAAAGGGGAGTATCCGCCGGCTAAAAGGGTCGAATGAGGTGGATATGGTATGACGAAGAAAGTGAAAAAAGTCAGCCTGGCCCTGAGCTTGTGTCTGGCCATTCTCCTCTGTGCCTGCTCCATACCGGGCAGCTCCAATGGACAAGGGCCGGAAATGGCAAGCCGGCAGGCCCAAGTCGTCAGCGTCCAGGAGGACCAGGCCTATACAGATGCCCCTTCAGTGGCGGCCTACCTGCGGGCCTATGGCCACTTGCCGGATAATTACCTGACCAAGCGGGAAGCCCGGGAAAGGGGCTGGCTGCCTGAAAAGGGGAACCTCCGGGACCTCGGCCCCATGGCCACCATTGGCGGGGACCGGTTTGGCAACAGGGAAAGGCACTTGCCGGACAGAGAGGGCCTGCGCTACAAGGAATGCGATGTCAACTATGATGGTGGCCCCCGGGGGCCAGAGCGTCTGGTCTATGATAATGAAGGCAACATTTACTATACCCAAGACCACTACCGCCATTTTGAAGACGTTACAAAGGAGGGGCCGGCATGATTATTATTGACGGCAGAGAAATGCTTGACCGGGACACCATTCATACTTACCTTAAAGAAAAATTTACCCTATCAGCCCATTATGGCGAAAACTTAGATGCCCTCTGGGATGAGCTCAGTGAACGTGGTGGGCTGGCCCTGGTCTTTTTACACGCTGATGAAATGGTTGATGCCCTGGGCCCCTATGGCAATGCCCTCTTGGCCCTCTTTCGGGACCTGGTCCAAGAGAACCCCAATAACCGCTTATTCTATGAAATGCCACCATCAATTGACCCTGGCTGTAAAAATTGATAGAATAAGGTGTAACGGGAAACCGCTACTCAAACAGCTGGTCGATAATCAGGCTGTTTGAGTTTTTTGCATGTTTAGAAAAAAAGAGTGGCTATCAATGAGATAAATGAGGTGAAGGTATGCCGGGATTGGTATTATTAGGCTCTCAATGGGGCGATGAAGGTAAGGGTAAGGTGACGGACTACCTGGCGGAAGAAGCGGACCTGGTTGTCCGCTACCAGGGCGGCAATAACGCCGGACATACAGTGGTCGTCAACGGTGAGGAATTCAAGCTGCGGCTCATTCCCTCCGGGATCATTAACGGGAATGCCACCTGTGTCATTGGCAACGGGGTCGTGGTGGATATCCACGTCCTGCGCCGGGAGTTAGATTATTTAAAAGAACGGAAGGTAGACGTTTCTCGGCTGCGGATTAGCGACCGCTGCCACTTGATTATGCCCTACCACATCCTCCAGGATGAATGCGAAGAAAAGGCCAAGGGCAACCTAAAAATCGGGACCACCAAGAATGGGATTGGCCCCTGCTATATGGATAAGTGTGCCCGGATTGGCTTGCGGATGGGAGACCTTTTAGACCCGGACCGGTTTAAAAGCCGGCTGGAAGAAGTCCTGCCCATCAAAAATAACCTGCTCAGCAAACTTTACGGGGAAAAAACCTTTGAGGTGGACGAAGTCCTCCGGGAGATGACTGAAGACATAGCCTTTTTGAAGGACATGGTCTGTGACAGCTCCTGGCTCTTACACGAGGCCCTAACGGCCGGTAAGAAGGTCATGTTTGAAGGGGCCCAAGGGACCCTCCTGGACTTAGACCATGGGACCTACCCCTATGTGACCTCTTCCAACCCTATTTCCGGCGGGGCGGCTGTCGGTGCCGGCGTGGCCCCCTGGCAGATTCAGAATGTCCTGGGGATTGTCAAGGCTTATACGACCCGGGTTGGGGCCGGTCCTTTTCCGACTGAGCTGGAAGATGACATGGGCCAGCTTTTACAGGAGCGGGGCCATGAATTTGGGACCGTGACCGGCCGGACCCGCCGGTGCGGCTGGCTGGACATGGCGGTGGTCAACTATGCTATCCGTTTGTCCGGTATGACGGCCCTGGCCCTGATGAAACTGGATGTCCTGGATAGCTGCGAGACCATCCAGATTGCCACAGGCTACCGCCTGGACGGACAGGTCATTGACCACTTCCCGGCTTCCCTGGATGACCTGGAACGGGTTGAGCCCATCTATGAAAGCCTGCCGGGCTGGCAGGAAGATACCTCGGCCTGCCGCCGCTTCGAAGACCTGCCCAAGGCTGCTCAAGACTATGTCAACCGGATTGAAACCCTGGCAGGGATTCCGGTAAAAATTGTAGCTGTAGGTCCCGGTCGTGAAGAAACGATTGTGCGCGACGCTATTTTTTAAACGAAACGGATAAGTATGGCAAAGAAAACATTTTTTCGTGGGGCGATGATTTTAACCCTGGCCGGTGTCTTGGGTAAATTCCTGTCGGCCGCCTACCGGGTTCCCTTTAACCGGATGGTGGGGGCAGAAGGGGCCGGGATTTACAGTATGAGCTACTCCATCTACTCGATTATTTTTGCCCTATCAACAGCCGGGATTCCCCTGGCTGTTTCTAAACTGGTGGCCATGAGTGAAGAACGGGCCGAGAAGGGCGAAAGCCTTCGGATTGTCCGGGTGGCCTTAATCCTTTTGACCTGCCTGGGCTTGGCGGCGGCGGTCCTCTTTTTCCTGGCTGCCCCCTGGATTGCCACCGTCTACTTTAATGAACCCCGGGCTACCTGGTCTTTACGGGCCCTGGCGCCGGCTATGCTCTTCAGCTGCCTGATGGCTGTTTTTCGCGGTTTTTTCCAAGGCCGACAGAATATGGTGCCGACAGCTATTTCTCAGATTTTAGAGCAGTTTTTCCGGGTGGGGACCATCTTATTGTCCCTCTTTTTACTCCTCCACAAGCCGGTGGAATATGTGGTGACCGGGGCCAGCTTCGGGTCCATGGTCGGGGGCGTTTGTGGCTTCTTATTCCTGGCCCTTGTCTTTGTCCGCTTTTTACGGAAGCACCGGACTGACCAGGGTCCCTTTCCCGGCCGTGACCTGGCTAGGGACTGGGCTCTTTTAAAGCAGCTTCTCTATTATGCGGTGCCGATTTCCATTGGTGCCCTCTTGCTGCCGATGACGAGTTTTATCGACTCCTCCCTGGTGGCCCGTCGGCTGGAATTTGCCGGGCTGGGCCATAGCGAGGCCATTGCCCAGCTGGGCTACCTGTCCAACTACGCCATGCCGATTATCAACCTGCCCTTTATCGTGACCACAGCTATTTCGGCCAGCCTGGTGCCGGCCGTTGCCGACGCCCTGGCCCGGCATGACCAGGATGCCCTTTTCCACAATGTCCGCCAGGGGATGCGGCTGACCATGGTCCTGGTCCTACCGGCCTCGATGGGGCTGGCCGTCTTATCAAGCGGGATCTCCATTCTTTTATACAATGATGCCAAAGCCGGCAGTGTTTTAGCGGCCCTGGCCTTTACGGTCTTTGTCGTTGGCCTCTACCAGTGCTCAGCCAGTATCTTACAGGGCTTGGGCAAGGTCTTAATCCCCATGTACCACCTGCTCCTGGGCCTGGTACTGAAGTTTGCCCTGACCTGGGTCTTGACCGGGTATCCTGCCCTTGGGGCCAACGGAGCAGCCTTAGCGACGGTCTTGGCCTTCGGCTGTGCCGCTGTCCTCAATGTCATCCGCCTGTCCGGGGTCATTGGCTGGGGCTGGTGTGACCCCTATCTGGTCTTCCTTAAGCCCTTGCTGGCAAGCCTTGTCATGGGTCTCCTCTGCTATGGGACCTATGGAATGCTGACCACCTGGGTCTCAGCCTCTTGGGCGAGCCTCCTTGCTATTATGCTGGCTGGCCTGGCTTATTTTGTGGTGCTCTTCGCCATCAAGGGGATTGACCTGGATACCCTGGCGGCTATTCCCAAGGTTGGGCCTAAGCTGAAAAATATATTGGCAGGAAAATAGTGAGCTTTAGCTAACAGGGCCTTGAAAACCGCTTGAAGTTCACATTTTTACTGTTTTTACGCTTTCATTTGCCTATATAATGTGGTAAAATGCAAGCAAGCTATGGAATCATCTTCTTACTTTTCTAATTGATCTGGGGAGGGATTATACTTGAACAAATCCGAATTAGTCGCTAAGGTTGCTGAAAAATCGGGTCTGACTAAGAAAGACGCAGAAAAATCAGTTGCTGCTGTATTTGAAGCCATTACTGAAACCTTAGTTGATGGTGAAAAAGTACAATTAGTCGGGTTCGGCACTTTTGAAGTGCGCGATCGCAAAGAACGTCAAGGGCAAAACCCACAAACGAAAGAACCGATTGTTATTCCGGCAACCAAGGTTCCGGCATTCAAGGCTGGGAAATCTTTAAAAGAAGCGGTTGTTGGCAAATAATTGCAGTTCACGGACCTGTCAAGCCTTGGCAGGTCTTTTTACATAAGTGCATGGTCAAGAAAGGCGGCAGCATGCGGTTAGATAAATTTTTAAAGGTGTCACGTTTAATCAAGCGGCGTACTGTAGCCAAGGATGTCTGTACAGCCGGCAAGGTATCGGTCAATGACCGGGTGGCCAAGGCCGGGACCGAGGTGGCAGTCGGTGATGAAATCGCCATCCGCTTCGGTGAAAAGACCCTGGTGGTGGAAGTCCTTGATATAAAAGAAACCGTCCGGGCCAATGAGGCAGATCAGCTGTATCGCATCATTCGTCAATAGGGAAGGAGGGCCCGGTGTGATCGAACAGGCTAAAAGACCAGCCAACCCTTTATTTAATCGGCATGTGACGGATATTTTCCGCCGGTTTTTCTTTAGCCCAAAAGAAAAAACGCCCTATAGGAGTGCTTTTGAACGGTTGCGCTGGCGGAATGTCTTCTTTGCTTTCCTGGTGCTCTACTTGAGCGTTTCCTTTGTGACCGGGTGTTACTTGATTGTGGACCTGAAGGCCCAGGAGAACCAACTCATTCAAACAAGGATTGAGGCCCTTCAGGAGCAGGAAAATATCAAAGAAGATGTTTTATATATGAAGACCGATGAAGCGGTAGAGGAAGTGGCCCGGGAGGAACTGGGCATGGTCAAGCCTGGAGAAGTGCTGATTACCCAGAAAGACGCTAGGCCTGCCGGCTAACTATTGACAGTTTTATGTGGCAACTCTATAATGAATAAGAAAATAATATTAATTTTAAGGGGAGGCTTGCACCATCTATGTCCATTGCTAAAGGGCAGATTCTCAAAGGAACAGTCACGGGTATCACAAATTTTGGCGCATTTGTAAAACTGGAGACCGGGGATACTGGTTTGGTCCATATTTCCGAGGTCGCAGACAGCTTTGTGAAAGATGTGAATGATTTTCTTAAGGTTGATGATGTCGTTAAAGTATTTGTTGTCAGTACAGATGATAAGGGCAAAATTAGCCTGTCCATCAAACGAGCCAAAGAAAAGAAAAAACCACAACGCCCGTCACTGAGTTTCGAGGATAAAATCTCGCGCTTTATGAAAGACAGCGATGAGAAACTGGCATCCCTGAACAAGAATATGAATGCGAAACGTCGCAGCGGCAATCGCTATTAATTTTGAAACCACCTTTATCATGGGCGATAAAGGTGGTTTTTACATAGGAGGCAATTATGCGGGCTGTTTTTGATATTGGAAGCAATAGCGTCCGGCTGGCTGTAGCTGAGCTGGATGGCGGCAAACTGCGTGAAGAAAAGGAATACCTGGCCTTTAGCCGCCTGGCTGAGGGCCGGGCAGCTGATGGCAGCTTAACAGATGCGGCCATCGACCGGACCCTGGCGGCGGTCCAGTCTCTATACCCAAAGCTACCGGTGGCGGCCAGGGGGCCCGGTCACTTGCTGGTGACCGCTACGGCTGCGGTCCGGCAAGCGCCGAATGCGCGCCAGTTGACCGACCGGTTAACCGACCTGGTCCAGGTACCGGTCCGGATTTTAAGTCCAGTTGAAGAAGGCTATTACGGCTACACCGGGGCGACCTTTGATGCGCCGGTTTCCAGGGACGAGGCCATCGTTTTGGATATTGGCGGTGGGTCGACCGAATTGAGTTTCTACCATGAGGGGCGGTTTCAGTCGCAGAGCTTTCCTTATGGCTGCCTGGTATTAAAGGACCGGCCGGAAGCAATCAAGGCCCTTGCAGCGGCCCTAGACCGGTACCTGGAAACGATTGACCTCAAAGGCCGGACCTGTATTGGCGTAGGCGGCACGCTCACGACCCTGGCCGGCATTGTTCTGGGCCTGGCGGCTTACGATGCCCAGGCCATCCACCAGGCTGTTATTAAACGGCTGGACTGGCTACGGTTTATGGCCGCCTATGCTGGCATGACGGCAGAGGAACGGGCAGCCATTCCAACCCTGGCCCCGGAAAGACGGGATACCATTTTACCGGGCCTCCTTATCTTAGACCTGGTCTGTAAGGCCTTGGGGATAGAGGGCTACCTGGCATCGACCAAGGATAGCCTCCAAGGCCTCCTCTTAAGTGATTTATATGAAGAAAGTGGGCAGGGGCGTCATGTATGAGGCCTTTCGGACCTTTGTAGAGGCAGAGGGGCTCATTGCAGATGGGGACAGGATCCTCATCGCCCTGTCCGGCGGGCCGGACTCCATGGCCCTCTGCGACCTGCTCTGCCGTCTGCGGCAAGACCGGCCGATTACCCTGATGGCTGTCCACCTCAACCACCAGCTCCGGCCCGGGGCTGGGGCGGAGGCCCTGGCAGTGACTGCCTATTGCCGGCAGAAGCAGGTCCCCCTCGTTTATGGGACCTGCCAGGTCCGCCGGCTGGCCGCTAAAGAGAAAATCGGTGAAGAAGCGGCCGGCCGCCAGGCCCGCCGCCAGCTCTTTCAGCAAGTGATGGCCCGCTGGGGGTTGTCGAAAGTTGCCCTGGGCCACCATGCCGATGACCGGGCAGAAACCATCCTCTTTAATATGATGCGCGGCGCTGGGGTCCGGGGGATGGCCGCCATGCCCCCTCAACGGGGCCCCATCATCCGGCCCCTGCTTTTTGCACGAAAAGATGCGCTGGTGGCCTACTGCCAAGCCCGGGGCCTTGCCTTTGCCCTTGATGAGACCAATACCGATACCGGCTATACCCGGAACCGAATCCGGCAAGACCTGGTTCCCCTCATGGAGGGAATCAATCCGGCTGCCGTCCGTCATATGAACCAGATGGCCAGGCACCTGCAGGAATTGACAGACCTGGTCGAGGACCAGATGCTGGTCCCCCTGATGGACCAGGCCAGCCCGGTTATCGCCGGAGAAATCGCCTTTCCCCGGCCCCTTTTACAAGACCAGCCCCCCTATGTGCAAAAGGCCATCTTGACCCGGCTCCGCCAAGTATTGACCGCTGGTGAGGGGACCTTCAATGCCTACCAGCTGAATACCGTCATTGATGTTTTAAATTCCCTACAAAATGATAAAACAATAGACGGCGGCTGCATTAAGGTGTATATTGAAAAGACCCACATCGTTTTAAGCGATGCAACGCAGCAAGAGAAGGGGCTCTTGGCGGACCTTTGGCAACCGCAGCTGGGCGAGCCCCTTAGGCTACCGACCTGGCCCGGTTATTTCTTAGTCAGTCGGACTGCACCTGCAGCCCCTTCTCTCTGGGACTTCTTTTTACCTGATGACAGGCCCCTGTGGGTCCGTACCCGACAGGCCGGTGATGTGATCCGGCGCCCCGGCTTAGGCCACCAAGCGCTGAAAAAAGTTTTCCAGGCCCAGCACATTTCCCACCGCTTGCGTGCACGCTGGCCTATGATTTGTGACCAAGCAGGTCAAGTGATGTGGATACCCGGATTGGCAAAAAGTGACGAAGCGTTATTCAATGAAAGAAATCATGCGAAAACGGGTATTTATATAAGAGCCGAGTTTAATGATGTGACCAATCATTAACAGGCCATATCAACTAGAGGAGGACGTGCATGAATAAAAAAGCATGGAAGAGTTTTGTGATCTACCTAGTGATCTTCCTGCTGTTTTTGTCCCTGCTTGAATACTTTACCAGCGGGCAGACCCAGCAAACGGAACAGGTCATCTATAGCCAAAACTATTCCGAACTGATTAAGGGTGCGGAAAAAGGTGATCTACAATCGATTGCCATCACCAGCTATGACAACTACCAGGAAGTCGAAGGGAAGACCAAAGACGGCAAGTCCTTTAGAATGAACATTCCCAAAGACGCCTCCCAACTGGAAGATGTCATGCTGGACAATGGGGTAAAGATTGAGCAAAAGGCAACCCCGCAGCCGTCACCCCTATTAAACTTATTAGGTACCCTTTTACCGATTCTGCTGCTTGTGGGGCTCTTTTTCTTCTTTATGAACCAAAGCCAAGGCGGCGGGGCCAAGATGAGCCAGTTTGGTAAAAGCAAGGCGAAGATGCAAGTGGACGATAAGAAAAAAGTCACCTTCAAGGATGTCGCCGGTGCCGATGAAGTGAAAGAAGAATTAAGTGAAGTGGTTGGCTTCCTGAAAGACCCCAGAAAGTATGCCCAAATCGGGGCGAAAATTCCCAAGGGGGTCCTGCTCTTCGGGCCACCGGGGACCGGTAAAACCTTACTGGCCCGGGCTGTGGCCGGGGAGGCCGGCGTGCCTTTCTTCAGCATTTCAGGGTCAGACTTCGTTGAAATGTTTGTCGGGGTCGGGGCCTCTCGGGTCCGGGACCTTTTTGAACAGGCCAAAAAAAATAGCCCCTGCATCATCTTCATTGACGAAATTGATGCCGTTGGCCGGCAGAGAGGTGCCGGTGTCGGGGGCGGCCATGACGAACGGGAACAAACCTTGAACCAGCTGCTGGTTGAAATGGACGGCTTTGATGACAATGAAGGCATTATCATCCTGGCTGCCACCAACCGGCCAGATATTTTGGACCCGGCCCTCTTACGGCCCGGCCGGTTTGACCGCCAGGTCACCGTTGGCCGGCCTGATGTCCGGGGACGGGAAGAAATCCTCAAGGTCCATGTCCGGAACAAACCCCTGGCTGCAGATGTTGACCTCAAGGTCATCGCCAAGCAGACGGTAGGTTTTACCGGCGCCGACCTGGCCAACCTGGTCAACGAGGCGGCCCTCCTGTCTGCCCGGGAAAACTTAAAGACCATCGGCCATGCCCAATTTGAACAATCCATTGAGCGGGTTATTGCCGGGCCGGAAAAGAAAAACCCGGCCAAGATCAGCGAAAAAGAACAGCGCCTGGTGGCTTACCACGAAGCCGGCCACGCCATCATCGGTCACTTCCTACCGGAGTGTGACCCCATCCACAAGGTGTCTATTGTCGCCCGGGGCAATGCCGGGGGCTACACCATGTCCCTACCTGAAGAGGACCGGAACTACATGACCCGGACTCACCTCTTGAGCGAGGTCACCATGATGCTCGGCGGCCGGGTAGCGGAAGAAATCGTCCTCGGTGAAATTTCAACCGGGGCTTCCAATGACATTGAACGGGCCAGCAAGACCATCCGGCAAATGGTCACCCGTTGGGGGATGAGTGATGAACTGGGTACCATTGCCTTTGGCGAAGACCAGGAACAGGTCTTCTTAGGCAGAGACTTGGGCCACTCCCGTAACTACAGTGAAGCCATTGCCTATTCGATTGACAAGGAAGTCAAGCGGCTCATGGATGACTGCCATGCCAAGGCTCATGAAATCTTGAATACCCACCGGGCAGATTTGGATATTATCGCCCAGGCCCTTAAAGAAAAAGAAAACCTCAATGCCTATGAATTTAAGGGCCTCCTGGAAGGGCGGTCTTTAGAAGAGCTGGAAGTCGAGCAGGAAGCGCGGCGAGAAGAGCTGGAACGCAAAAAAGAACTGCAGCGGAAAGGCATTGTTGATAATCGGACCAGTGAAGAAAAACGGGAAGACCGTCAGGCTGCCGACAATGATACCAACGATGACGCATAAGTGATTTTTTAAGCTGTCACCCTAGGGTGACAGCTTTTTCTTTTGCCCCATCTCTGCTGGGGCTTTATTTTTGTAAAAAATTGCGTTATAGTGGAAACATCTTAATATAAGTGAGAGGAAGGTGTTGACATGGCAGAAAAAAAGACGATCGTCAATAGCCTGCTATTTAAACTCATTGTAGGTATCGCTATCGGTATAGCCCTGGGCTCGGTAGCCAATGAGACAGTGATTGTCGTCATTGCCACTTTTAAAACGATTATCGGGGACTTAATCGGTTACATTGTCCCCCTAATCATCTTAGGCTTTATCACCCCGGCCATTGTTTCCTTAAAACAGAGTGCGGGCCGGATTTTAACCGTTACCCTGGTCATTTGCTATACCTCTTCGGTAGGGGCGGCCCTGATGAGCTTTGTCGCCGGTACAGTGATTATCCCCTACTTGAACATTAGAGATCATACGGGGGCCGGCCGGGAAATTCCCGAGTCCTTATTCCAGTTGACCATTGACCCTATTATGCCGGTCATGACGGCCCTCATTACAGCGGTCCTCATCGGCCTGGCGGTCTTATGGACCGATTCCAAAACCTGGGAAAACCTGCTGGGGGAATTCCATAAAATTGTCCTCGCTATTGTGGAAAAAGTGGTCATTAACATTTTGCCCTTCTACATTGCCGCCACCTTCGCCGGCCTGGCCTATGAAGGGGCCATCATCTACGAACTGCCGGTCTTTATCAAGGTCATCTTCATCGTTATTATTGGTCATTTTATTTGGTTAACCCTCCTATATGGGATTGGGGGCTTTCTATCAAAGACCAATCCTAAGGAAGTCTTTAAGCACTATCCGCCGGCTTACATGACCGCTGTCGGCACCATGAGTTCAGCGGCCACCCTGCCCGTGGCCCTTCGCTGTGCCCGGCAGGCCAAGACGCTAGACCCGGAAATCCGTGACTTTGCCATTCCCCTTTGCGCCAATACCCACCTTTGTGGCTCGGTGCTGACGGAGGTCTTCTTTGTCATGACCGTTTCACAAATTCTCTATGGGGAGCTGCCGGCGGTTTCAACCATGTTGATCTTTATTTTTCTGCTCGGGATATTTGCCATCGCTGCGCCCGGAGTACCGGGGGGAACCGTTGTAGCCTCCCTGGGCCTGGTCATTTCTGTCCTGGGCTTTGACGATAACGGCACGGCCCTGCTCCTGTCTATTTTCGCCCTCCAGGATAGCTTCGGGACCGCTTGTAACGTAACCGGCGATGGGGCTATCAGCCTCATGGTCACCGGGATCTTTAAAAAAGTCCCTGGTCGCAATGGTAACCCGCCCCACCAGGAGGACGCCCTTAGCAGTGAACTGTAAAGATATGACCTGTCTTTTTTGCAGAAGACAGGTCATTTTTTGCTGAAGAAGGCTATTAAGTTGACACATTCGCTAAATATAAGTACAATTCTAATAATAGGCCTATCATACCTATTAAAGCGCAACACGGGGAAGAAGAGGAGGGAAGACAATGTATACCATTGTTGACTACAAGCATTTAGGGGGCTTAACACACGAAATGAGTGTTGAGGCACCGCAGCTGGCTAAGAAAGCACAAGCCGGTCAATTTCTGATTATTCGGATTAACGAGGAAGGCGAACGCGTGCCCTTAACCATTGCCGATTCAGATGCGGAAAAAGGTACTATCACCATTGTATTCCAAGCGGTTGGGCGGTCTACGGATGAATTGGCCCAGCTGCGCACCGGCGACCAATTGGCTGATGTCGTTGGGCCACTCGGTCGTGCCAGCGAAATTGAAAAGTATGGTACTGTCGTGATTGTTGGTGGCGGGGTAGGAATCGCGCCTATTTATCCCATCGCTAAGTCACTGCAGGCAGCAGGTAATCATGTGATTTCCATTATCGGGGCCAAGAATAAGGACTTGCTCTTCTGGGAAGATAAAATGGATTCCGTTTCTGATGAATTACACATTGCCACGGATGACGGATCAGTTGGCCACAAGGGCTTTGTTACGGATATCTTAGAGGAGGTTTGTAGCAAGGGTGATGTGGCTGCGGTCTGGGCGGTTGGTCCCATGATTATGATGAAAAACTGTGCCCGGGTGACCAAACCCTTCGGGGTTAAAACCTTTGTCAGCATGAACCCGGTTATGATTGACGGGACCGGGATGTGCGGCGGCTGCCGGATTCAGGTCGGCGATGACACGAAATTCGCCTGTGTTGATGGGCCGGAATTTGATGGCCACCAGGTCGATTTTGACCTGGCCATGAAACGGTCTGCCTACCTGAAAAACTTAGAGGCAGAAGGCCGCCAATTCTACCATGATCACCAATGCAATCTTGGTCTTGAACATGATGACCGACCAGCAAAGGGGGTTTAACCATGGCTTCCAAAGTAGCTAGACATGAGATGCCCACCCAGGATCCGGGTGAACGCATTCGGAATTTTAATGAAGTCGCCCTGGGCTATGATCATGATACTGCCGTCGCTGAAGCCCAGCGGTGTTTGAATTGCAAAAAACCCCGCTGTGTGACCGGCTGTCCTGTATCTGTGACCATTCCGGCCTTTATTGAGGCGGTTGCCAATGATGACCTGCCCCTGGCCGTTGAACGGTTAAAGGAAAAAACCAGCCTGCCGGCTGTCTGTGGCCGGGTCTGCCCCCAAGAAAACCAGTGCGAAGGAGAGTGCATCCTGGGGATCAAGGGCGAACCGGTGGCCATCGGGCGGCTGGAACGCTTCGTGGCCGACTGGGAAGCGGAAAATATGGAGCCCCAGGTCCCTGAGATTGAAACCAATGGCCATAAAGTGGCCATCATTGGCGCAGGGCCTGCAGGCCTGGCCTGTGCCGGGGACTTGGCAAAAATGGGCTATGAGGTAACGGTTTTTGAAGCCCTGCATATACCCGGTGGCGTTTTAATGTACGGCATTCCTGAATTCCGTCTGCCCAAGGCCGTTGTCCAGCGGGAAGTGGACTATATCCGCTCCCTGGGCGTTGAATTTAAGGTCAACAGCATCATCGGTAAGCTCTACGATATTACCGAGCTCCGGGAGGAATTGGGCTTTGAGGCCTTCTTTATCGGAACAGGTGCCGGCCTGCCCCACTTCATGCACCTGCCCGGCGAAAACCTGAACGGTATCTTTGCCGCCAATGAATTTTTAACCCGGTCCAACCTCATGAAGGCCTATGACTATCCCAATCATGCGACGCCCATTAAAATTGGTAAAAGGGTAGCCGTCATCGGCGGGGGCAACGTGGCCATGGACGCAGCCCGGACCGCCCTCCGGCTTGGCGCAGAAAAGAGCTATATCGTTTACCGGCGGAGCAAGGATGAACTGCCGGCTAGAAAAGAAGAATTAGAACACGCCATCGAAGAAGGCGTTGAGCTGGTCCTCTTATCCTCTCCGATTGCCTATATGGGCAATGAAGATGATGTGGTGACGGGGATGAAGTTACAAAAATTTGAATTAGGGGAACCGGATGCCAGTGGCCGTCGTCGGCCGGTGCCCATTGATGGGGCCGTTGAAGATATGCCGATTGATACTGTAGTTGTAGCCATCGGCCAAGGGCCCAACCCTATTCTGACAGATAATACGCCCCATTTAGACATTACCGACCGGGGGCTCATCATCACCGATGAGACAGCCCAAACGTCTATTGAGGATGTTTACGCTGGCGGCGATGTCGTTACCGGTGCAGCCACGGTTATCAAGGCCATGGGTGCCGGGAAAGAAGCGGCATATGCCATTGATCAATACCTGAAAAACAAGGCTGAGTAAGCCGGAGATAGGCGGACGCTCTCAGGGCGTCCGCTTTTTTACATAGGAGGTTTTTCATGGAACTGTTGGTTGCCCCTCATGAGCAAATCGCTCATGAGGCTGTTTTAGAAGCCCTCAAGGGCCACCATTGTAGAGGGGAGTCGGCTTATTTACTGGTCCCGGAGCAATTCACCCTCCAGAGCGATATCCACCTCCTGGAAGCCCTGGAGGTTAAGGCTGTCATGGACATCAAGGTAAAAAGTTTTGCCTCCCTAGCCCGTGAGGTCCTAGGTCGAATCGAAGGGGCCGGTCGGCAATATATCGGGAGCAGTGCCAGGGAATTGGTCTTTTACCAGGCGGTTTTAGAGGAGAATGACCAGCTCCGCCTGTATAAGAATGCTCACCGGCAGACAGGTGTCCTTCGGGCCATTGCGACCACGGTTGCCAACTTGCACGCGGCAGGCATTAGCACCCAGGGCTTGCAGGCCTTAGGCAATCGGGAGGACCTGCCGGCGGCCTTGAGGAATAAATGCCATGATATGGCCCTGCTGCAAGACCGGTATGAACAGCTTTTAGGGGACAGCTACCTGGATGGGGAGGCCCGCTTGCAGACCCTGGTAGAAATCCTCCCCCAGGCTGCCTACCTAAAAAATATCCAGCTCTATTTTGATGCCTTCCAGCGGATGTCGGCCCTGGAACTGGCTATTCTGGATACCCTCAAGCAAATGGGGGTGCCCATCCATGTGGTGGTGACCCTACCTTACGGGACCTGTGAACAGGACCGAGCGCCGGATGAAGTGGTCAACCACGAAGCCTATGCGAGTAACTGGGCCTTTGCCGCGGCCCTGAAAAAAATAGCCGGACCTGCGCTCAAAATAAAAGAAGTTCGGTCTAACCGGGCCGTCCTCCCGGACTTGGCCGGCCTGGCTAAGGCGGCCTTTAGCACCACGCCGGCAGAGGCAGTGGCGAAGATGACCCATCTAGGGCTTGTGCAGGCGCCGACCACCGATATCGAAGTGGAAACCCTGGCGGCCCTCCTGCGCAAAAAGGTTGTAGAGGATGGGTGCCGGTGGCGGGATATTACCGTATCGGTCACCGCACCGGATGAGTATTTTCCCCTGGTCCGGCGGATTTTTGCTGACCATGATATTCCCGTCTTTATTGATGAAAAACGCTATATTACCGATAACCCCCTCCTTCAGGGCATCTTTGCAGCCCTTGACCTGGTCGACTACGACTTCCGCCAGGAGGATGTCTTTGCCTATCTCAAGGGCGGACTCTCTGCCATTGATGACCGGCTTCTAGAGGGGCTGGACCGCCATGCCCGGGCGCGGAAGTTGCGGGGGCAGATGTTCTTTAAAGAGGAAAGTTACGCTGTAGATGAAGACCGCTTTCATTCCGCTGACCGTCTGGCCATGGCCCAGGAGGATGCCCGGGCAGCCAAGGAGGGGGCCCGGATCCTCAAGGCCGAGCTGGAAGACTTTTACCTCTCCTGCCAGAAAGAAGAAACCGTCCTTCACTTTTCAAGGGCCTTTTACCACTTTATCAGTCAGCCCCAGTGGACTCGGCAGCTGACGGCCCTCCAGGAGGCTCTGACTGACTGGCCCAACCCGGCCCTGGTTCAGGAAAATGAGCAGATTTTTAATGCGATTATTGAATTCTTAGAACAACTGGTCACCGCTCTGGGACAGTTGACCATGCCCTTTAAAGAGTATGCCCGGCTCCTGCGGGAGGGGCTGGAAAATATTTCTATCGGCATCATTCCCCCGGCCCAGGACCAGGTCTTAGTCGGTGCCCTATCGCGGACCCGGACCAGCCGGACCCCCATCCAGCTCATCTTGGGCCTATCCGATGCCTGGTATCCCTCTTCCCAGGGCGAGGCCGGGGTCTTTGCCCAGGATGAACAGGACCGGCTCAAGGACCTAGGCATCCACTTGGGCCAGAGCCAGGCCGAGGCTACAGGCGATGAAGCGGCCGCCCTCTTCCAGGCCTTTACCCGGCCTACCGAGCGGCTGGTCCTTTCCTGGCCAGGGTCAGACCACGGCGGGCAGACCATGAACCGGTCCCGCCTGATCCGTCAGGTCGAAGCCCTGGCCCCCCAAGTCAAGGTGACCAGTGCCTACCAATTAAGCCAGCGCTTACGCCGGTATAGCAAACCCCTGGCCTTGCGGGATACCCTGGCCGGCTTGCGGCGGGTTCAAGCCGGTCAAGGGCTGGCGGGAGGGGCAGCCGAGGAACTGGGGACCTACTACCGCTTTTTCATGAAAGATGACCCCCTGCGTCGGTCCTTTTTGCAGGCAGGCTTTCGCTATACCAACCGGCGCCTGCCCCTGACCGACCAGGTCAGTGAAATCCTTTACCCCGCCCTGGCCAAGGGCCGGGCCAGCGTATCTGAGTTGGAATCCATGTGCGCCTGCCCCTACCAGCATTTTATTCGCTATGGCATCCGCCCTCATGAAGAGGAAGTG
This sequence comes from Peptococcus simiae, assembly GCF_046569735.1. GTDB lineage: Bacteria > Bacillota > Peptococcia > Peptococcales > Peptococcaceae > Peptococcus > Peptococcus simiae_A. Next base: position 26,461 of record NZ_JBKICG010000023.1, read on the forward strand.
GCGGATATGAAATACAATGAAATCGGCTCTTTGATCCATGCGGCCCTGAAACGGTTAACAGAGGCCTATAGCGACCAGCAGGCCCAGGGCGGCTACCTGGAAGAGGCCGAGGTCCTGCCCCTGATTCGGCAAGCCCTAGAGGAAGAAACCGGCCAAATCATTGGTCAAAAAAGGGCTCAGTCCGGGCGGAACCATATCTTCGGCCAGCGGCTGCGGCGGCATACCGAGCGGATTGCCCTGCAGATTTTCCGCCAGCTTGAAGTCAGTGACTTTAAACCCGCCGGCCAGGAAGTCCGGTTTGGCCGTCAGGAAAAACTGCCGGCGCTCATCCTGGATACCGGGGTGGAAACCATCCGCCTGGAAGGGATTATTGACCGGATTGATGCCGCTGAAGATGCGGTCCGGATTGTGGACTATAAAACCGGCAGCAAGACCTTTGACCTGAATGCCGTTGCCGGTGGCCTCCAGCTCCAGCTCCTGCTCTACTTGCGGGCGGCCCTGGCCTCGGGCCTATGGGACCAGGTAGGCGGGGTCTTTTACCTGCGCCTGCGGGACTTATTGGTCCTGGATACGAGTGATGACCCGGAGGCCATTGCAGCAGCGGTTATTGACGCCCTACTCTTGGACGGGATTGTCATTGATGACCCGGCTATTTTAGAAAAAATGGACCCGGGCATTACGGAAGGAGGGGGGAGTATCCTCCGGCTCAAGGGACGGGCCAAGGCCATTGAGAAAAAGACCAATGTCTTATCTGTCCAAGAAATGGACCAGCTGATGACTTATGCTGAACAAATGGCCAATTGTGCCGCCCAGTATGCCCTGGCCGGCCTGATTGACAATGCCCCCCTATTGATTGGCCAAGTCAGCCCCTGCCAGTATTGCGACTACCGGCCTATTTGTCGTTTTGAAGCAGGCATGGCGGAACGAACGGCCTCAGCTGATGATTTAGGCCTGGAAGGAGGAGAGGCATGAAAAGGACACCGGCACAAGAACAAGCAGTGACCCTACGGGGGCAGGATATCCTGGTTTCAGCAGCCGCCGGAAGCGGCAAGACCCGCGTCCTGATAGACCGGATTGTTCAGATGATTGCTGAGGAACAGGTTCCCCTGGAAAAAATGTTGGTGGTGACCTTCACCCGGGCAGCCGCCGGTGAATTAAAGGACCGGTTGGCCCTTGGCCTGGAGGAGGCCCTCAAAAGGGCCAAGACCTCTGCCGACCGAGACCAGGTCAGTTTCCTGCACCAGCAATTGACTTACCTGCCCCAGGCTAATGTGAGCACCCTGCACGCCTTTTGCGCCAAGATGCTCCGCAGCCACTTTAAAGCGGCCGGCCTTGAGCCGAACTTCCGCATTCTCCAAAGCGCCCCGGCCAGTAAGCTCTTAAATGATGCCCTGACCACGGTCTTTGACCAGGCCTATGAAGACGGTGAAGCGGCTTTTGCCGACCTGGTCTGGGCCTATGGCGGGGCCAATGATGACCAGCCCCTCCGCCGGATGGTGGAAAAACTCTTACACGAAGCCAGGACGCGGCCCCAACCCAGCGAATGGCTGGCGGCCTGCGGCCAGGGACCGACAGATGATCTGCCGGATGCCCTGAGTCAGGCCTTCCTGGCCCTCGTTCACATGACCGCCCAGCAAATGACTGAGGCCCTGGAGGCTATGGCCCGGCTCCTGCAGGACCCGATGGCTGAGCCATTGGCCCCCTACCTGGAAACCCTGGCTGATGACCAGGTCTTGGTTGAAGCCGTTGACCAGGCGGCTATGAAGCCCCTTGGAGAAGCCCTTGAGCACCTGGCCCCCCTTAAGGTCGGCCGGCTCAAGTCGGTCCGCCTTAAAAAGGATACCGATGAGGGCGTCCGGGACCTCCAGGAGGCCTTTAAGGACCTGCGGGATAGCGGGATCAAGACCCCCCTGAAAAGCCTCTTGGACCTCCTGCCCCCGGGCGGCATGCCCCAGGTTTTGGCCGACCGGCAGGCGACCCTACCCCGGCTCCAAGCTCTGGGCCAGCTGACCAAGTCGGTCTTAGACCAGTATAATCAGCTAAAGACGGATAAAAGCAGCCTGGACTTTAACGATTTAGAGAGCCACTTTCTAAGCTTACTTGAGGATGAAACAAGCCTGGCGGCTATCCGCCAGGAGGCCAGCTACATTTTCTTTGATGAATACCAGGATGCCAATCGTATCCAGGAGGCAATCATTATGCGCCTGGCCCAGCCGGGCCGTCTCTTCTTTGTAGGGGATGTCAAGCAGGCCATCTACCGCTTTCGCCAGTCAGATCCGGGCCTCTTTTTACGCCGGTATGAAGCCTATGACCAGTCTCAAGGCCGGGAAACCCTGATCCACCTGTCTGAGAACTTCCGGTCTCAGCCGCGGATTTTACGGGCCTGTAACAGGATTTTTATGCCCCTCATGACCAAGCGCCTGGGCGAGGTGGATTATTCCGCTCCTGGCCAGGCCCTGGTTCCCGGCCAGGCCGGTCAGCCTGAGGATAAGCCGGTCGAATTGGTTTACCTCAACCTGGACGAGGCCTATGATGGGGAAAGCAAGTATTATAAAGAGGGCCGGTGGATGGCAGACAAGATCAAGGCCCTGGTCCGGGAGGAAGGCAAGCGCTACCGGGATATGGCCATCCTCATGCGGACGCCCCGGACCCATCTGGCCGATTATGAACGGGCCTTTATTGATGCAGAAGTCCCCTATTATTCGGATAACAGCCTGGTTGGCTTCGAGAATATGGAGGTCCGGCTCTTCCTTAACATGCTGGAAGTCATCAATAACGACAGCTACGATGGCCCCCTTCTATCGGTCCTGACTTCGCCCTTTGCCGGCCTGACCGATGAAGACCTGGCCCGGATTCGCCTGGCTGAGCCCAAGGGACGGTTTTCAGCAGCGGCCAGGGCCCTAGCGGCGACCGGGGAAGGGCCTATCGCCGAGCGCTTGCGCCACTTTTATGACCGGCTTGACCGCTACCGGCTCCGGCTCAAGATGGTGACCATTGACCACTTTGCCCTGGAACTCTTGCAGAGCTCCGGCTATGGGGACTTCCTGAAGGCCATGAACCAGGGGGAAGACCGGTATGCCAACGTAGCTGCCCTCATTGACCTTATGGCCGAGTACGTCCGTTTTTCCCACAGCGGCTTAGACGGTTTCCTGCGGCATATAGAAGACATAAAAAAAGCGCCCGGCGATAGCCTTCAGCCGGCCGTCACGTTAACAGAGCAGGATGACTGCGTCCGCCTGATGAGTATCCATAAGAGCAAGGGTCTAGGCTTTGATACGGTCTTTTTAGCAGACCTCTACCACACCTTCAACCTCCGGGATACCACTGACCCCCTCCTGGTCCACCAGCGGCTGGGCTGTGCCCTGAATGTGGTCAACCTGGAGGCCTATACCGTCCGGCCTTCTTTTGAGAAAAAAGTCATCGGTCAGCTGATCCGGCAGGAGAGTGTCAGTGAAGAGGTCCGACTCCTATACGTCGCCGCTACCCGGGCCATTAACCGCCTGATTCTGCTTGGCCGGGAACCCAAGAAGGAGGAGGGCCCTTTACCCAGTGGAGCCCTGACCTTCAAGTTGTGGACCGCTCGGTCCTTTGGGGACTGGCTCCACCTTCTGGCCCGGGCCGGCCAATTAGAGGGGGAAGACCTGGTCATCCGGCACTTGACCCTGAAAGAAGAGGATGAGGGGGGTAAAAGTCCCATCGCCTTGGCTGACCTACCGGTGAATGAAGTCTTTCTGGAAGACTTGGAGCGGACCCTGAGCCAACCCTACCCCTACCTGCGGGATAGCCAGGAACCCTATAAAAAAACCGTTAGTCAATTGGCAGAAGAAAATCGACTAACGGATGGGGTGGCCAAGGCCTGGCCGTCCTATTTTGGGCCGGCGGGGCCGACGACCGACTGGCGGCGGCCACACTTCTTAGATGAAGCCTATCATTTTACGGCCCAGGAGCAGGGAACGCTGCTCCACCGGGCCGTCCAGTTGCTGCCCAATAGGGTCTATACGCCAGCCACCCTCCAGATAGCCCTAGAGGGCCTGGTGGCTAGGCAGCTCATGAGCAAGGAGGAGGCAGGGGCTCTTGACCCAGACCTCCTGGTCCGCTTCTATACCAGTGATACAGCCGACCGTCTCCGTTGCTATGCCGATACAGTCGAGCAAGAGGTCTCCTTTACCATGTTTTACCAGGACCACCTGATTGACGGGCAAATTGACCTTTTTTACCGGGATGAGGTCGGCTATCACCTGATTGACTTTAAAAGTGACCGGACCATCCAGCCTGAAAGGTACCAGTTACAGCTGGACCTTTATGCCCGGGCCCTTTGGGAGGCCCGGGGGGTTCCGGTAGTCAGCAAAAGCCTCTATTGGCTCCGCCATGGGGTTGAGTCCGTCCTGGACTGACTAGGTCATGACCGGCGGCGTATGGAAGTCCCGTTGGGCCTGCCGGTAGGTGGCCGCCTTCTGCAGGAGGCGGCTCGTTTCCTGGCGGCGGAGGTCATCGGCAAAGGCTGCTTGGGCCTGGGGAGGTAATTTTTTGACATCCCGGCCACAGTTGCCAATGACCGGGACCCTAGCCCGGCCCTTCATGGCCTTGAGCAGCTGGCGGCCCTGGTCATCGGCGGCGAGGAGCCTTAAATAAGGGACCGCTGTCATCGGGCTGACCGGGGAAAGGACTTGTAAGGCAGCCCGTCGGAGGGTGCTTTCAAATAAGTGCCGGTCCAAGGCGGTGTCCAGCCAGGCCTCGAAGCTATCGGCAGAAATGGCGGCCCTTTTTAAGCGGATGGCGGTGCCCTCTGTACAGGCCAGGAGGTCAACCACTTCCTCAGCGGACATATTGGTAAGCCGCAACTGGAGGGCCCCGTAAAAATCGCCAAGGTCAGGCCAGGTCCAGCCTTGCTGGCCTGCTTTTTCCACTTGGGCCAGGGCGGCGGGGGTCAATAAGTCATCGACCGGCTGTCCCTGCTTCAAGGCGGCCCGGATGGCCCGGCCGGAGGCCTGACCGTCATGTTGGGTATCCCGCTGGACCGCTAGGGCCTGCCAATGGCTAGGGGCATAGCGCAAGTAGGAGAGGGCCAGCCGGTCATTAGGCCGGTCCTTCAAGGGGGACACGCCGGTAATTGCTTCCAAGGCCCCTTGCTGGGCCAGGGCGAAGGGGGCCCCGTCTGCCAGGGCCCCCTTTAATAAGCGGGTGAATTGGTCAGAGGGCTGGCGAAGTTCGCCGGCCAGGGCCGCTAACTCCTCGACCTGGCCGCATTCGCTGCCAAAGGCCAGGTGACTGACCAGGCCGGTGGCCTTGAGGGTTTCGATGGCCCCATAGGCAAAGGTCTGGAGCGAGGCCGTTGCCCAGGCGGTGTGGAGCTCAAAGACCGCATTCACGCCGGCATCCCTGGCCGCCTCGGCCCGGGCCCACTTGTCTAAAATGGCCGCATCGCCCCGTTGGCAGAAGGGCCCACTCATGACGCTGATAATGACCGTCTCGGGCAAAAGGTCATGGATGGTCTCGACCAGGCGGGCATGGCCGCGATGAAAAGGATTAAATTCAGCGATGATACCACAAACTTGCATACTTGCCTCCCAATAAGCCTTGATTTAGGTCCATTATAGCTAATTATTCAGGGATGTGCGACTTAGAATCCCGGGCCGGCCCGGGAGAAAAGGCCCGGTCGGCCTGATTTCCTTGAGGCAGCCTTGATCAGCTTGAAAAAAGCGGTTAAATGGCGAAAGAGACACAAAAAACGTTTGACAAGTGCCTATGAGATGTCTATAATAGTACAAGTTGAACGCTGTCATGATTGTAGGAGGTGGCGCTATGCTGTCGCTGAATTTGGCATCGATTCGACCACAAGTAAAATCCGATGTGCCCTTTTCATTCGAAACGGGCGATTTGCCTTTGATGCCTACATCATTTCAGATATCTGAGCCTATTAAGGCAGAGGGTATCTTCCGCGTGAGCCAGTTTGACATGCAAATGCTCGGGCGGGTCACCGGCCAGATCCAGGTCCCCTGTGACCGCTGTCTGAAACCGGTTACCTTTGATGTAGACCTAGATATTGATGAGAAGCTGGTGTATACCCTAGATGTTCCCAATGTCAAAAAACCGGGTGAAGATATCGGTGACTTGGAAGAACGCTATTGGATTTATGACAAAACAGACTATGATTTTGAGCCCCTTATCGTAGACGCCATCTTGCAAGCGCTGCCGGTAACCATTGTGTGCCAGGAAGACTGCAAGGGCTTGTGTCCTAAGTGTGGGCAAAATCTTAATCTGGCTTCTTGTCAATGTGAAACCATTGAAATTGATCCGCGGTGGGCAAAACTTGCTCAACTGCGAGACGGGGAGGTGGAATAAATGGGTGTCCAAAAAAGTAAACGTTCCAAAGCGAGAAGAAATATCAAGCGCAGCGCTTGGTCTAAAATGAATGCTGTATCTGCTATGACTTGTCCGAACTGCCACGAACCGAAATTACCCCACCATGTTTGTCCGTCTTGCGGTCAGTATGATGGCCGTGTAGTCGGTGCCGAAAAAGTTCCGGCAACGACAGCTGCACAGGATGAAGAATAATCCACTCACCCGAACAGGACTGCCTGCTCGGGTGTTTTTCTTTCAGGCTAGGAGGCCATATGCGAGAAGAAAGTAAAATCAGAAATATAGCCATCATTGCACACGTTGACCACGGGAAAACCACCCTCGTTGACCAATTGCTCAAGCAAAGTGGGACCTTCCGAGAAAATGAAAATGTGGCTGAACGCGTGATGGATAAGAATGACCTTGAGCGCGAAAAAGGCATTACGATTTTAGCCAAAAACACCTCCATAGAATATAAAGATTTTCGCATGAACATCGTCGATACCCCGGGCCACGCCGACTTTGGCGGTGAAGTTGAACGGATTATGACCATGGTCGACGGCGTCATCCTGGTTGTCGATGCCTTTGAAGGCTGCATGCCTCAAACCCGGTTTGTCCTCAAGAAAGCTCTGGCAGCCAACCTGGTGCCTATTGTCATCATCAATAAAATGGACAAGGCCTTTGTCCGGCCGGCCGAAGTCCTGGATGAAGTCTATGACCTTTTCATTGACCTGGATGCCAATGAAGAACAGCTGGACTTCCCGGTTCTCTATGCCATTGGGGTCAAGGGGATTTGCGGCAATGACTCGGACCTTTCCAGTAAAACTGACCTCAAAGACCTGCTGGACCAAATCGTCCAAACCATTCCCGCCCCCAAGGGCGACCGGGATGGCAGCCTTCAGGCCCAGATTACCCTCATGGACTACAATGAGTATGTCGGCAAGATGGGGATTTGCACCATTAAGCGGGGCAGTCTCCGGGTAGGGGATGCCGTCGCCATTATGAGCCGGGATGGGGCAGTCCGCCAGACCCGGGTTAATAAACTTTACGGTTTTTCCGGCCTCAAGCAGGTCGATATTGAAGCCGCCGCTGCCGGCGACATTGTCGCCATTGGCGGCCTAGGGGAAATCAATGTCGGGGAGACCATCTGCGATGTCAACCAGTTAGACCCCCTGCCCTTTATTGAAATTGAAGAACCCACCCTGGAAATGCGGTTCTTAATCAATAACTCCCCCTTTGCCGGTAAAGACGGCGAGCCCTTGACCAGCCGGAAGCTGAGAGAACGCCTGCTCAAGGAATGCGAGGCAGATATTGCCCTCCAGGTCAACGACACCGATTCGGCAGACGCCTTCCGGGTGGCCGGTCGGGGCGAACTCCACTTGGCCATTCTTATTGAAAAAATGCGGCGGGAGGGGCTGGAATTCCAGGTCTCCATGCCCCAGGTTATCTACAAGGAAATCGATGGCGTTCGCTGTGAGCCCTTTGAATTCGTGACCCTGGATATCCCGGAAGCCTATATCGGCGATGTCATGAATGAATTGAACCGCCGGCATGGGGTCATGCAGCAAATGATGCCCCGGGGTAGCGAAACCCGCTTGGAATTCATCGTTCCCACCCGGGGGCTGGTCGGCTTCCGGACCGACTTCTTGACCCTGACCCATGGCTATGGGATTATGAACGCCACCTATGAAGACCACCGGCCCTTTGCTGGAGCCTTCTCTACCCGGGATGGCGGTGTCCTGGTCGCCTTTGAAACCGGGACCTCTACAGCCTATGGCCTCAAGGCCGCTGAAGAACGGGGGGAACTCTTCATCGGTGCCGGGGTAGATGTCTATGAAGGGATGGTCATTGGCGAGGCCAACCGCAAACAGGACGTCCCCATTAACGTCTGTAAAACCAAAAAACTGACCAATACCCGGGCTTCCGGGAAAGACGATGCCATCCAACTGAAAGGGGCCCGGAAGATGTCCCTGGAAGAATGCATCGCCTTCCTGGCCCAGGATGAATACCTGGAAGTCACCCCCAATCATTTACGGTTACGGAAACGCTTTTTACGCCTTCAAGACCGGCAGAAGTATGCCAAATATGCAGCTGAATAAGAGCTGGAAAGGATGAGACCCATGGCTGACTTTGCAGAGAAATCAAAGGAATATGATGCCTGGTATGAAACCCCTCTGGGGCAGTTTGTCGATGCCAGAGAAACGGAATGTGCCCTGTCTATATTGCCCCTTGACCTTGGCAAAAGCCTCCTGGATGCAGGCTGTGGCACTGGCCGGTTTACCTTGAAGATGAGCCTTCTCGGCCATGAAATGACCGGCATAGACCTGTCCCCTGAAATGCTGGAGATTGCCAAGCATAAGCTGAAATTTGCCGGCTTGGCGCCCCGCTTTCATGAAATGGATATCACCAACATGGACTTCGCCGACCACAGCTTTGACGGCGTGGTCTCCATGGCCCTCTTTGAATTTGTCCATGAGGCAGAAAAGGCCCTGGAAGAATGCTTCCGGGTGGTCCGGCCCGGCGGCTATGTCATGATTGGCACCATCACCGGCAACTCATCCTGGGGCGAAGAGTACAAGACCCATATGTCAAGGGAAGACTCAGTCTTCCACCAGGCCGCCTTCAAGACCATGGACGAGATGAAACAACTCTTCCCGGACTATCTTCTGGCTGCCAAAGAATCGGTCTTCATCCCACCGATGGCCGGTCAGGAAGACCTCACCCTGGAAAATGAAATGCGCCTGTCTCAGACCGAAGTCGGGGCCTTTGCCTGCCTCTTGTGGCAAAAGCCTCCCATTTAAGACAAGAAAAAAGTCACTCAAGCTTTTGACCTGGCCCGTCATCCTGGACAACAGGAGGGGAGGCGGTCCATATTTTGCTTGAGTGACTTTTTAAGTGCCCAGGGCCTAGGGACCGGTGGGCATGAAAAAAGCGTTCTTGACCAAT
>NZ_JBKICG010000024.1:0-24108 GCF_046569735.1 Peptococcus simiae
TTTTTACTATCTGCGGCGGGGATGGATAGCTTTTTACCAAGTCTTTCGATATAATTAAGGCTGATGATATAGCTCGTGATACATGAGGAGGACAAGAAGATGGATAAACGTGTATGCGTATTACTGGCCCCTGGCTATGAAGAGGTGGAAGCCCTGACCCCGGTCGATTACCTGCGCCGGGCCGGCCTGGTGGTCGATGTGGTATCAACGACTGAGGATATCGCTGTGGAAAGTTCCCATAAGGTCATAGTCCAGGCCGATACCTTTTTAGATGATATCCAGGCCAAGGACTATGCCCTGGTGGTCATTCCCGGCGGCCTGCCCGGGGCACCGAACCTGGCAGCCAACCCCAAGGTGATTGACCTCCTTCAGGCGGTTTACGCACAAGGGGACTATGTGGCAGCCCTCTGTGCCGGCCCCATCGTCTTAGAAAAGGCCGGCCTCTTAAAGGGCCGGGCCTGCACCTGCTTCCCGGGCGTAGAAGACAAGCTCGAAAGCAAGGGGACCTTTAAGACCGATACCGTGGTCCGGGATGACCGGGTCATTACCTCCCGGGGCGCCGGGGCAGCGGGCTACTTCAGCCTGGCCCTCATTGAGGCCCTGGTCGGCCCGGAAAAGGCGGCAGAAGTGAAAAAAGCCGTGGTCATGGATATCGTTGAAGACAATCTCAGAGGCTAATATTAATGAAGCAAGTGTTAAAAAAAGTCACCCCTTCGATTCTACCGGCCCTGGTCACCGGCCTGGTCCTGGCCGGGCTGACCCTGGGCCTGACCGCCTGTGGTGATGACCCGGCCGATGCGGCCATTGATGGCCTCATTGCCACCCTACAAAAGGGGGACCCGGCCGCCATTCACGCCACCATGACCCCTAAGAGCCAGGCCAAGTATCCGGTAGAAACCATGGCCGAAAGGCAAAGCCATGTCCACCAGGCCCTGGCCGTGGATAAGGTCCTCTATAAGAATTTTAAGGAAGACCGCCGGGCCTCAACCGATGACCGCAAGGTCTATACCGGTAAGCTGGTCCTGGAAGGGGACTATGGCAGCCTGGAAAGAGACCTGGCCCTGACCTTTTTGCCCACCGGGTCTGAAGAAGCCCCCTGGCAACTGGAATGGAAGCCGGAAGTCCTTTTCCCGGGCCTCAAAGATGGCAATGACCTGGTCGTCAAAAGTAAGCCTGCCCACCGGGGGACCATCTATGACCGCAATGGGGTGGTCCTGGCTGAAGACGCTGAAGTGAGCCGGAGTTACCCCTATGGGGCCATTACCGCCCCGGCCCTGGGCTTTGTCCGGGCGGTGACCGAAAGTGAACAGGCCGCCGGCCACTTTAAGCAGTATCCCCTGGGCACGGAAGTGGGCCGGGCCGGCCTGGAAAAGGCCTATAACGACATCTTAAGCGGCCGGAACGGCATCCAGGTCACCCTATCCGATGACCCCAAGACCATCCTGGTGAAAACCGAACCGGAAGCGGGCCAGGACATCACCACCACCCTGGACATCCGGGCCCAGGAGGCCGCCTATAAGCAGATCAATGGCGAGTTCGGGGCCGTTGTGGCGGCGAACCCGCAAAATGGCGATATGCTGGCCCTGGTTGCTTCTCCCTCCTATGACCCCCACACCTGGCTGGATACCAATATGACCGATGACGACTACCAAAACGCCGTCAGCGAGGGCCTGGCCCCCATGAAAGGGATCTACGCCATGGCCTTTACCCCCGGTTCCACCCAAAAGCTCTTTACAGCCGTTATCGGCCTCCATGACGGGGTCCTCACCCATGATAATGGCTATGAAATTTACGGGGAAGCCTGGCAGCCCCCGGTGGGATGGGGCAGCTATAAAGTCAAAAGGGTAACCCCCATTAACGGCTTTATCAACCTCCACCAGGCCCTGATTTCATCCGATAATATCTTCTTTGCCAGAACCGGCCTGGACCTCGGCCCCCAGCGCTTGGTTGAAGGTCTGGAACACATGGGCTATGCCCAAAAGGTGCCTGGGAAATTGGCTGTAGAAACCAGCCAGGTCACCGAACAGGGCTACATTGACCAGGACCATGAAACCGCTGTGGCCGATACCTCTTACGGCCAATACCAGCTCCAGATGACCCCCTACCAAATGACCATGACCTACGGTCTCCTGGCCAACGGGGGCAAGATCATGGCCCCCCGGCTCCTTTTAAATGAAGAAAGCCGGGTTTGGATTGATAACCTGGCCAGCGCTGAAGACCTGGCCTACCTTAATAAGGCCTTACGCCAGGCTGTTGCTATCACCCACCCGGTGGCTGACCGGTCCTATGCGGCCATGACCGGGAAGACAGGGACCGCTGAAGTTGGTCCGAAAGGGAGCATTAACCTGGGTTGGTTCTCCGGCTATGATCAAAACAACCCGGATTTAATGATGACCGTTATGATCAATAATGTCCAAAATCGGGGCGGGAGTGATGTGAACTGTGCCTACTTTGGCCGGATCATGGACACCCTCTACGCCAATGGCAGCTATAGCCCGGATATTCCGAAAATAAGCGACAAAAAAGAACAACAATAGTGGATAAGACTAGTCCCGCCATGGGCCTCTACCAGGCCCGTGGCGGTTTTTGTTAAGGGCAGGGCCAGGCCGGCCGGTTTAGAGCCTGTAAAATAATTTTATTAAATGTCGCTAACTCTGGTTGACATTAAATGTTATTAATGTTAAATTAGGTATGTTATCAGTGGGCAACTAACTGATATCAAAAAATGTTTACCGGGTAATGATTTATCCGTTGGAGTTGTCACTTAGGTGGCGGCATAATAGTCAGGAGGACAATTATGAGTTTTGTACAAGGTGCAGCAGAAGGCAGTCTTCCCGCATCGACATCTGCCAGCCTGAAGGGTATGCGGATGCCCTTGCTGCAAGTTCAACGCGGTGAAACCGTTCGTGTGGTCAAAATCGGGGGTAGGGACGCCACCCGACGCCACTTAACAGAACTGGGTTTTACCCCCGATGCAGAAGTGACCGTTGTTTCACAGGCCAATGGCCATTTTATTTGCGAAGTCAAAGGTGTGCGTGTCGGTATTGATACGGAATTGGCCGGCCGCATTACTGTCATTGCTTAAGAAAAGGAGTGAGGGCTGTGGGAGAAACCCGTACCTTAAAAGATCTGCAAGTCGGTGACCAAGTGATGATTTCCAAAATCACCGGCGAAGGGGCTGTCCGTCGTCGTCTCATGGATATGGGCCTGACACGGGGTACCCAAGTGTACGTGCGTAAGGTGGCCCCCCTGGGTGACCCTATTGAAGTCACCATTCGTGGCTACGAGCTATCTTTACGTAAGGATGAGGCTGAGCACGTAGAGGTCGACGGTTAGACCGGTCGGCCTTTTCTAAACGGATCGAATTAGCCAATGCTTATTAAAAATGGGTATAAAAGAAAAAGGAGGGTATACTTTGTTAACCATTGCATTAGCCGGTAACCCTAACAGTGGGAAAACCAGCTTATTTAATGCCTTAACCGGCGCCAAGCAACACGTCGGTAACTGGCCCGGGGTTACTGTTGAACAGAAAACCGGCCAGCTCAAGCGCCATAATGACGTTGAAGTTGTCGACTTACCGGGGATTTATTCCCTGTCACCGTATTCACCGGAAGAAGTGGTATCTCGGAATTATATTATTAATGAACACCCGGATGTCCTGGTGAATATCATTGATGCCACCAACCTGGAGCGGAACCTTTATCTGACCACCCAGCTCCTGGAAACCGGGGCGCCTTGTGTCCTGGCCCTGAACATGATGGACCTGGTGAGAAAACGGGGCATAAACATCGACCCCAAGAAGCTCTCCCAGGCCTTCGGTGGCGTACCGGTTGTAGAAATTTCCGCCCTGGAAAACACCGGGATCGACCAACTGATTGAAACCGTCCTCGCCACCGCTAAAAAAGAAGACTACAAGGACCGGTCCTTTAAGTACAGCCCGGCCATTGAAGAAGTCCTCAATAAAATTGAAGACCTGGCCGGCCTGACCGGCCCCTCGGCCCGCTACTATGCCATCAAGTTTTTCGAAAACGACGAAAAAATTGACCAGGACTACCCCCTGGCTCCGGCCATCCGCCAGGAAATCCGCGGCTTGGTCGACCGGCTGGAAGAGGCAGAGGATAATGACGCCGAAACCCTGATTTCCAACGGCCGGTATGACTATATCAGCCACTTTATCCACGGTGTTATGGAGCGGCCCCACCAAAAGGACAAGCTCAGCACCTCCGATAAAATTGACGCCATCGTGACCAACCGGATTCTGGCTCTACCGATTTTCGCCCTGGTCATCTATGCTGTCTACTTTGTTTCTATCCAAACCATCGGCGGCTGGTCCCAGGACTGGGTCGGTGACGGCTTTGGCGCCTTGGCCGAATGGGTCAATGGCCAGCTGTCCGGTCTGGGTGTCAATGACCAGCTGATTGCCCTTATTTGCGATGGTATCATTGGCGGTGTTGGCGCTGTCCTCACTTTCGTCCCCCAGTTGATGATCCTTTACTTCTTCCTGTCTTTCCTGGAAGGCTGCGGCTATATGAGCCGGATTGCCTTCATCATGGACCGGATCTTCCGTCGCTTCGGTTTATCCGGTAAGTCCTTTATCCCCTTCTTAATGGCCACCGGTTGCGGGGTACCGGCCATTATGAGTACCCGGACCATCGAAAATGAACGGGACCGCCGGATGACCATCATGGTCACCACCTTCATGCCCTGCGGCGCCAAGCTCCCGGTTATTGCCCTGTTTGCTGGTGCCTTCTTCCCGGAGAACTCCTTTATTGCCCCGGGCTGCTACTTCCTCGGTATTGCGGCCATTATCATCAGCTGCATGATCTTAAAGGCCACCTCCCTCTTTAAGGGTGACCCGGCCCCCTTCATCATCGAGCTGCCGGAATACCGGATGCCGAAGTTCATCAACCTCATCTTTATGATGTGGGAAAAGGCTAAAGTATTTATCTACAAAGCCGGGACCATCATCTTCATCTGCGTGGTCGTCATCTGGTTCTTATCCAGCTATGACTTCCACCTCCAAGCTGTTGATACAGACCAATCCATCTTAGCTACCCTGGGTGGCCTTGTGGCCCCGATTTTCGCCCCCCTCGGCTGGGGCACCTGGCAGGCCACTGCCGGCGCTGTATCTGGCCTGGTTGCAAAAGAAAACCTGGTCTCTACCCTCGGTGTCCTCTTCAGTCACATTGAAGAAGCCGACGAAACCAGCGCCCCCCTCTTACAACAGGTTGCCCAGCACTTTACCCCCGCTGCCGGTTTAAGTTATTTGGTCTTTAACCTCTTGTGCGCCCCCTGCTTTGCAGCGATCGGTGCCATTAAGCGGGAAATGATGAGCAGTAAATGGACCTTAATCGCCATCGCTTATCAGACCATCTTTGCCTACGTTATTGCGCTCTTGGTCTATCAGATCGGCCGGTTCTTCTTATAAGCCGTGCCGGCTAGACCGGTAAAGGAGATGAACCTATGTTTGCTGTGACAGCACCTACCCTAGTTACCTTAGTGATTTTACTGGCCGTCATTGCCGGCGTCCTCTACAAAATCAAGAAGGATAAAAAGGGCGGCTGTGGCTGCTCAGGGTGCTCTGGTTGTGGCAGCAGTTGCCCGTCCACGCCAGCAGACCGGCAAGATGCCCACCAATAATTTGACCATCCTTTCTTATAAGAGACCGGCGATATGCCGGTCTTTTTTTGGGCCCTGCGCATCCTTTTTTATTCCCTTAGGACCGGTCATATGGTATGCTAAGGGCATAGAAAGGCGGTCAAGCAATGAAAAAAGTCATGGCTATTACACTTACCATCCTCTTTATCGTCACCGCCGGCGGTTGCCAAGAATTGGATAAGCTCCAGGCCCAGTATGAGCGGAACCGGGCCCAAAGCCACCGGGAAGATGTCCTGCGGGAGCAACAAAATGATCGGGAAGACCTACAGACAGAAGGAGAGGGCCAGGAAGGGGTCAAACACCCCTGGCAGGTGGGCCCGGAAGAGACCTCCCAAGTCGAGGCACCCACTGCTGAAGGCTAAGGCGCTCCTGTAGGCATAAAAAAGAGGCGGTGTCAGTATAGAATGAGTAAAATCATTCGACACAGCCCCATAAAAGCTCATTTTTACTTGTCATTTTTCTCGCTCTAGGCTAAACTTTTAAAAATGCTTGTCAGATATGTATATATGATACCAAAAAGGGCAAGGCCCGTCTCAAAAAATGAGACGGGCCTTGCCCTTTTTGGGACTATTTTGCAAGCGCCCCTTTCTTTTACTATAGCCGCATCCGTTTACGTTGGCCGTGGTAGAAGCGGTTGATCATCAGCCGGCGGTAGAGGCCCAGGTCCTGGTCGTAGAGGAGGGTATTGGATACCCGGCCCTGGTTGATGAGCCGGCGGGCCTGGGGTAGGTGGCTTTCGGCGGCCTCACCCAGGAAGAAATCCACCGGGACGTGGAGCCAGAGGTGGGGGTTGTCGTGGTAGTGGGGGGTCTCCAGCTGGATGTTATCCACCCGGTCCCGGACCAGCCAGCTGGCCAGGTTGCAGCCGCTGGCGGTGGCAAAGTAGCTGGACCGGCCCTGGCGGATATTGATTTCAAAGACCTTGTACTGGCCGTCCCGGGCGTCGTACTTGAGGTCGAAGTTGGAAAAGCCGATAAAGCCGATGGCCTCTAAGAAGGCCTGGTAGGTCTGGTAGAGGTCCTGGTTGGCCTCCTGGATGATGGCATTGTAATTGCCCACACCGGCCGGGGTATGGTCCTCCAGGAGGCAATGGCCCAGGCACATCATTTGCACCTTGCCCTGGGCGTTTGAGTAGCTGTTGAGGACATACATGGCATCGTCGCCACCGGGAATAAAGTCCTGGATAATCAGTTTATCCCGGTAACCGGCGGCATAGGCCTTGTGGACCAGGTCTTCCAGTTCTGCCCGGGTTTCCACTTTAAAGGCCTTTTTCTTGCCGGGAAAGTCGATTGCCAGCCAGGCAATGGAGTTGCTGGCCTTGAGGGCCACCGGAAAGTCAAAGGGCAGGTCGATTTGCTCCCGGGTCTCCTCGCTCACGATAACCGTCGCCGGATAGGGGAGGCCGTGGGCCTCACACATCTGGTAGAAGTCGGCCTTATTTTCCAGCTGGAGCTTCAGGGCCTGGTCAATATAGGGGATGACAAAGCGCTTTTCCAGCTGGGCCTTATTTTCGCAAATGAGCTCGGTATACCGGTCCCCACAGGCAATGAGGAGGAGTCGGTCATAAAAGCCCTTGTAGAGGGAGGCCACCTCCTCCAGGCTGGCTAAAAAGGCCTCGGTCTGGTCAAAGTCCGGCCGGGTATGGACCTCTACAATCCGGCTCTTGCGGGTTTCCAGGAGGGGAAACTTACCCAAGGCCAGAGAGGTGATCCCGTAGGCCTCATGAAAGGCCCGGGCCATGCCGTAGCAATTGGCGTCTGTACCGAGGAGGACTGGCAAAAAACGGTAGTCTTTATTTTTAATGGTACGGTTCATAGAGGATCCTTTCTTGACGCATAATATAAGTGTAGTATACACGTTTTCAAGCAGACCGTCCATGAGCCTGGGCGATTATCTTGGCCAGGGCCTTAGGCCTTCCGGGCCTTATCGATCATCAGGGGCAATAAAATAGCCGATAAAATAAGGATTAGGCCCAGATAGCCCTGGAGGGTCAGGCGTTCTCCCAGGAAAATAGCCGCCAAAATGGCTGTAAAGAGAGGGTTGAGCCCACAAAAGAGTCCGGCCCGGTCTGCACTGGTATAGCGCTGGGCAAGGGGCTGGAGGGTAAAGCCAAAGCCGGTGCAGACAATAATTAAAAAGGCCAGGGAGAGCCAGGTGCCGGTCTGGCCGGGGGCTTCAAAACCACCGGTCACAGGCGTCGCCAAAAGGGCCAGGAGGCCCAGGCTCCCCACCTGGATGATTCCCATGGCCAGGACCCCGGCCGGGTCCTGCTTGGCAAGGTGGTCTGTAGCAATAATAGCCGCTGTATAGAGGAAGGCTGCACAAAGGGCGTAGAGGTCGCCGGGGGCGAGCTGGAACTGGCTACCGCCTAAGACCAGGCAGGCCACGCCGGTAAAGGCCACCAGGGCGCAGAGGATGTGGTTGGCCCGGGGCAGCCGCCGGGCTAAGAAGGCGCTAGCCATAGGGGTCCAGATGATGGCTGTATTTTCCAAGAGGGCCACATTGGTGGCGGTGGTTCTTTCCAGGGCCCACATTTCAAAGGCCATGGTTAAAAAGAAAAGGAGGCCCAGGATAGCGCCATAGCGCCAGGTTTTGGCTGAGGCCTGCCGCACATGCCGGTGAAAGACCAGGGCCAGGAGGCCAAAGGCCAGTAAAAAGCGCCAGGCCAGCAAGCTCATGGCCGCTAGGTCCTCTAAGGCGACCTTGCTGAAAAGCATGGCGCTGGCCCGGCTGATGATGACAAGGGCTAAGAGTATTTCAGCTTGTTTTTGCGACATGTCTCTATCCCTCCCTGGGGAACCTTGCGTCTTTCTTTGACTCCAGTTTACCAGGTTAGTATACTTGAATAAATCGACATTAAATCAATTATGGGTTGACAAAGAATCAAGGAGGAAATATGGATCCGATTAAAGTGCGGGCCCTTTTGACGGCCCTCGCTGCCGGTCGCTTGGCCAAGGCAGCGGACCGGCTAGGTTATACCCCGTCAGGGATGAGCCGGCTCATCGCCGGTCTGGAAAAGGACGTCGGCACAGCCCTCTTATTGAGGGACCGGTCCGGCCTTAGGCCTACAGCCAGTTGTCAAAGCCTCTTGCCGGCCTTTCAAGACCTGCTGGCGGCAGACGACCGGCTGACAGAAAAAATCCAGGCCCTGCAGGGCCTGGCTGCCGGCAGTCTGACGGTCGGCGCCGCCTACTCCCGCTACTACCCCCGCCTGTCTAAGGTCATGGCCCAATTCAGCGGCCAGTTTCCGGGTATCAAGGTCCAGTTTGTTGAGGGTACCTCTTCAGAATTGGCTACGGCGGTCAGTGACCAGCGGGCTGACTTTTGCATTATCAGTGAAAGGGAGGGGGACTTTAGCTGGACCCTCCTCCAGGAAGATGAGCTCATCGCCCTGGTCCCAGAGGCCCACCCCCTGGCCGCCAAGGACCGGCTCACCGTCCAAGACCTCTGCCAGGCCCCCTTCATCACCATTTACCCCAGCCAGGAAACGGACAATTCCCGGCTCTTCGCCAGCTATGGCCTGACCCCGCCGGAGGGTTACAGTACCGCCGATGTCCTGGCCGGGGCCCACATGGTTGAAGCCGGCCTGGGCCTTACCCTGGTCAATGCCATGACCATCGAGCAAATCCAGGACCTCCAGGTCATCAAAAAGCCCCTTTGGCCGGCGGCGAAGGTCCCCATAGGGGTCGCCCTGGCAAAAGAGGCAGTGCGGTCACCGGCGGCAGATGCCTTTTACCGGTTGTTTTTTGCAGAGTAAATTTTATTCAGGCGTTTCATCGGTGTCATAGAGGTAGTTGCAATTGGCTACAAAGTGCTTGTCCCTAAAGTAGGTCCGGGGAATCCGCCGGGATAGCATGCAGAAAATTTCATAGGAAATGGTCCCTAAAATATTGGCCAATTCTTCCGGGCTGATGGTCTCCTCACCCTGCTGGCCAATGAGGACCACTTCATCGCCAATGGCCAGGTTTTCCGGGATGTCTGTGACATCAATCATGCACTGGTCCATACAGATATTCCCAACCACCGGGGCCCGGTGGCCATGGATCAGGACCTCTGCCTTATTGGACAGGAGCCGGGTATAGCCATCGGCATAGCCCATGGGGCAGGTGGCGATCCGCCGGGGCCCCTTGGTTTGGTACTTCCGGCCATAGCCGATGTATTCCCCGTCTTGGAGGGTCTTTAGGTTGGTAATCCGGCACTTCAGGGACATGGTCGGCTGTAAGTCCAGCTTGGCCTCATCCACCTCGTGGCTGGGGTAGAGGCCGTAGAGGATAATCCCGGCCCGGACCATATCCATATGAATCTCTGGCAGGTCGGTAATGGCCGCACTGTTGGCCATGTGGGCAACATGGGGGACCAGGCCCCGGGCGGCCAGCCCTTCCTGGATAAACTTATACCGGCGGATTTGCTCCCGGCTGTAGGTCTTATCGGCCTCATCCGCCGTTGAGAAGTGGGAGAAGAGCCCTTCAAATTGGAGGCCGGGAAGTTGCAGAATTTCTTCAATCTCATCTAGAGATTCTTCCGTTGGCAAAAAGCCAATCCGCCCCATTCCCGTATCCACTGCAATATGAATCCGGGCAGGGCTGCCCAAGTCTTGGGCAGCTTCGGAAAGAGCCTCGGCAGAAGCCCGGGTAAAGATAGTCTGGTCCAACTGCCATTTGACCAGGGCCCGGGCCCGAGAACGCTCGGTAGCCCCTAAGATTAAAATCGGGGCAGTAACCCCGGCCTTACGGATTTCAATGGCCTCCTCAATGGTGGCGACCGCCAGCCGGTCAGCCCCATTAGCTAAAAATACCGGCGCAGTATGGACAGCTCCATGGCCATAGGCATTTGCCTTGACCACAGCGGTGACTAAAACGTCGTCGCCGACCAACCGGCGGACCTCTGCAATATTATGGGCAATGGCGTCCAGGTCGACCTCTACCCACAAGGGGCGGGTGTGTGATAAAGCCTGCATATAGGTGTCCTCCCTTGTATAGTGCTTACATCCATAGAACAAAATAAAAATACGGCTGCAAAAATACTTGCAGCCGTATATACACTTAAAATCAGTCGTGCGAAATTTCGTGCAACCGTTTCTCAGCCGGCTGTTTGTTCAAACCAAAGATGTAGTAAGCGGCTGTAAAGACAATCATAAATGCCAACCCAACCGGAATCGCAATCCGGGTAGACTCATGAGCAGCCATAGCAGCTAAGATAACCACTAAGACAATCAGGGTCAGAATATTGGAGAAGGGGTAGAAGGGCATTTTGAAGGCCAGGTTTTTCTTCTGCCCTTCGCTCAGGCCCTTACGGAATTTCATTTGGGTAAGGGTGATCATACCCCAGGCATAGATGGCACAGAAGGAGCTCACCGAGGTGAGGTAGGTGAAGGCCTTGTCCGGCATGACATAGTTGATAATAACACCGATGAGGACTAAGGCAGAGGTGAAGACAATGGCATTAGCCGGGACGTGGTGTTTGCTGATTTTGCCGAACATTTTCGGTGCCTGATTGTGGACAGATAAGTTATAGAGCATCCGCCCGCAGGAGTAGAGGCCGCTGTTGCAGCTGGATAAGGCAGCTGTTAAAACAACGAAGTTGATAATACCGGCAGCAGCAGCAATCCCTAATTTAGAGAAGGTTAATACGAAGGGGCTACCGGTGGTGCCGATCTCATCCCAGGGGTAGAGACACATAATAACAAAGAGGGCACCAATATAGAAGATTAAAATCCGATAAATAACGGTGTTAATCGCCTTGGGAATAACCTTGCGGGGGTTTTCAGCTTCACCGGCGGTAATCCCGATGAGCTCAACCCCGATGAAGGCGAAGGCAACCATGACCAGGGCGTCAAAGACCCCGCGGGCACCATTCGGGAAGAAACCACCATGGGCGGTTAAGTTGCTAAAGCCGATAGCTTCGCCGCCGTTGCCGAGGCCGAAGAGGATCATGCAAGCACCGATAAGGATCATTGCAATGATGGTAACAACTTTAATAATTGCGAACCAGAATTCCATTTCCCCAAAGAGGCTGGCAGCCGTTAGGTTAGCTAGGGTTAATAGTCCCAAGAATATGAGGGTCGATGCCCACTGTGGGAAGTCTGGGAACCAGAAGTTGACGTAGATAGCCATCGCCGTTAATTCCGCCATGGCGATAACCGTCCATTCTACCCAGTACATACACCCGACCAGGAACCCGTGGAAGGGTCCGACAAAGTCATTCGCGTAGGCACTGAATGCGCCTGCAACAGGAAACTCAACAGCCATTTCCCCTAAGGCACGCATGATGAAGAAGATAATAATACCTGCTATACCGTAGGTGACCAAGATACCGGGGCCTGCCATGTTAATGGTTTGCGCTGACCCTAAGAAGAGGCCAACGCCGATAGCGCCCCCGATGGCTATCATCTGCACGTGGCGCTCTTTCAGCCCACGCTGCAACTGATTGTTTTCAGCCATACTTTCTCATCCTTTCTTGTTCATCCTTTTTGTTGGTTGCAGCTATGTGTCGGGTGGCTTAGTTGCAACCCTTACACAAAGATGCCATCTGGCATGAATTTACAACCGAGGATTTACAATTATTAAAATACCACGAATTAAAAGATAATTCAATATATGGAAATGTTTTAAAGTTAATAAAATGCCCCTCTGTCTTTTATAAAAAAACAAAAGTCCTCAGGGTATGATTCATTAGAAAAATTAATGATTTTAATGCATATTAGTGAAATTTAAAGCATATAAGTGTATTTTCTACAAAGAAAAAAGTACGGATAGGGTGTATCCGTACTTGTGGATTAATTTAAGCTGGGCCGCTTGGCCAGACAGCGGTAGGCCACCAGGTAGGCCAAGATGAGCTCTAAAAAGAGGCAGAGCACATGGGTCCAGGCCAGAAGAAAGACGGCCGTCGGGTGGTCGTCCAGGTAGTCGGCGCCCCCGGTGATCACCTTGTAGGGGGCGGTCATCCAGGGGTCAATGGAGAGGATATCTCCAGGCAGGATATGGATGACCAAAGCCGGCGGGAAGAGGCTATTTAAGCCGAAAAACAGGGGAATAGAGGCCAATTGGACCACCACGGCAATGACCAAAAGCCCTATGAAGATCCGTCGGGTCGAGAAGAGGCGTTGGGCCAGGGTAATCCAGGCCAGCTGGAGGAGGCCGCCGGCAATCAGGTAGAAGAAAACATAGATGAGGATGCCCACCAGGAGGATTGTCACCGCCCCGGGGTTCTTTTGCCAGAGGACCAGGCCCTGGCTGATTAGGTCCCACAGTTGGCTTGCGTCAGCCCCGTCGACCTCTAAAAAGGAGATCACCGGCTTCAGGCTTAGGCTCACGACCCCGAAAATAAGCATTAAGGGGAGGGTGATGGCATTCCAGACGAAGGACAGGCCCACAAAGCTCCGAATCAGGTCACCGGTGGATAAGGGCAGAATCTGGGTCAGGTAGGCATAGGGCCCATAGAGGCACTGGTAAATCCGGACCATGACCACCAGCTGGGGCAGAAGGGTCAGGCAGGCGAAGACCAGGAAAATCACTGAAAAATAGAAGACTTCCTGGATATCCGTCAGCTTTTGTCCGCTAAACCAGCAGAGGAGGCCCATGGCCAGGACCAGGACCAGGTAAATCGGGACCAATTGCCGGGCCGTTGCCTTCAAATGGACTGTTAAGAGGGAATCGTTCATTGGCTCACCTCCATAAAGAGGTCCTTGAGGCCGGTCCCGTGGGTCCGGCGTAAGTCCTCGGCGTCCCCATAGAGGGCGATCCGACCTTCTTTTAAGTAGAGGGCCGAATCCACCAGGGTTTCTACATCGGAAATCATATGGGTGGTGATAATGGTCAGGGCCTCCGGGGTATAGACCCGGATGAGCTGGTCCAGGATATCCTGCCGGGCCCGGGGGTCCAGGCCATTCATGGGCTCATCCAAGAGGTAGACCTGGGCCTGGCGGGCCAGGGTCAGGCTCAGGAAGTACTTTTCCTGGGACCCCCGGGACAGGCGCTTAATCCGGTCCTTTTCAGCCAGACCAAAGTCCCTTAAAAAGCCCTCGGCCCGGTCCCGGTGAAAGTCCGGGTAAAAGTTGTCGTAGAGGTCCAGGCCGTCCTTGAGGCTGTAGTAGTCCGGGAGCCGGACCAGGTCACTCTGGTAGGCTACCAGGTCCTTGCTGGCCTTGCCCGGGGCCTGGCCGGCAATAAGGATTTCTCCCTTATAGTCGTTGATAATCCCGGCCAAAAGGGCCATTAGGGTAGACTTGCCGCTGGCATTGGGGCCAAAAAGCCCCACCACCTGGCCGGCCTCAGCACTAAAGCTGACATCGGCCAGGGCCGTTTTTTTGCCATAGGCCTTGGTTAGCTTGCGGCATTCAACTAGTGGCATCGTCATCCCCCCAATGGTCTTTTAAGACCCCAACCACCTCGTCTAAGCTCAGGTGAAAGGGCCGTATATCCTTGATAAAGTTCTCCACCGCATCCTTGGCCAGGAGCCGGCGGACTTCAGCAATCCGGTCCCGGTCTTCGGTGATAAAGCGGCCGATAGTCCGCTGGCTATAGGCCAGGCCCTCCCGCTCCAATTCCGCCAGGGCCCGTTGAACCGTATTCGGGTTAATCCCATACTTGACCGCTATTTCCCGCACCGGAGGCATGCGTTCGCCGGGGGCCAAGTCGCCGGCAGCGATTCGCATGCGAAAGTGCTGTTGCAGTTGAATATATATGGGAATATTATTGTCGAACTCATAGCCCATATGATGGCCCCCTCCTGTCTTATTAATTTAATACAAGTTCAGGATACCATGGAATTTTTTACCTGTCAATCGCCCTTAGCGGTGGAGTTCATCGGCATACTGGTCAAACTCCTTGAGGACAGCCGGGTTGGGCTTATCCAGGAGGCTGACGATGACGATGGCGACAATGGCCACAATAAAGGCCGGCAGGAGCTCATAAATGGCAAAGACCCCACCCAGCTTGGCAATGGCCCCCCGCCAAATGATGACCGTCAGGCCGCCGCTGATCATCCCGGCCAGGGCCCCCCGGCCGGTGGTCCGCCGCCAGAAGAGGCTCATTAAAATAACCGGCCCAATGGAGGCCCCGAAGCCCGCCCAGGCAAAGGAAACGATGTTAAAGATCACGCTGTTTTTATCGCTGGCTAAGATCATGGCCACCAGGGCCACCCCCAAGAGGACCAGCCGAGATAAGCGGAGGACCTGTCGTTCAGTAGCATCCTTGTTCAGGACCCCATGGTAGATGTTCTTGGCCAAGGCCGAGGCACTGATCAAGAGGTAAGAGTCTGCGGAACTGGCCGTTGCCGCCAGGATTCCTGCCATGACAAAGCCGGCCAGGAGGGGCGGCAGCATGGAACTGGAGATGAGCACGAAGACACTTTCCGCCTCACTGGCTGTGCCGAGGGCAGTCGGGAAGATGAGCCGGCCTAAAAGACCAATGGTTACAGCCGATAAGAGGGAGATAATAACCCAGCCGGTGGCAATCCGCCGGGACATCTTGATTTCGTTTTTATCCCGGATGGCCATAAAGCGGAGGAGGACCTGGGGCACCCCAAAGTAGCCCAGCCCCCAGGCCAGGGTAGAGGCCACCGCCACCGCGCTGAATTTTTCCGCCTGACCGAACTGGGGCAGGCCGCCGGCAATGGTCTGGACCCCGTCTGCACCTGTTGTCGGGGAGGCGGTCATGAAGAATTCTAAAAAGCCCGGAATCCGGCGGGCATTTTCAATGGCCTGGTCTAAGCCGCCCACATGGGCAAAGCCGACGCCTAACACCGCTACCAGGGCAATGAGCATGATAAAGCCCTGGAGGGTATCGGCCACACTTTCGGCCAAAAAGCCGCCAACTGTCGTGTAAAAGATAACGAAGAAGGACCCTAAAATCATCATCGGAATATAGGGCATGTCAAATACGGTGTGGAAGAGTTTTCCCATGGTAACAAAACAAGAGGCCGCATAGACCGTAAAGAAAAATAAGATGATAATGGCAGCAACCACCTTTAAAATAGGCTTTTCTTCCTTAAAGCGGTTGCTCATATAGTCCGGCACCGTAATGGCATCCCCGGCGATGTGGGAGTAGACCCGGAGCCGCTTGGCCACAATGAGCCAGTTGATATAGGTGCCTACGGCCAGGCCGATGGCTGTCCAAAAGGCACTGGACAGGCCCATCCAGTAGGCCACCCCGGGCAGGCCCATGAGGAGCCAGCCGCTCATGTCTGAGGCTTCGGCACTCATGGCCGTTACCAGGGGGCCTAGGCTCCGTCCCCCCAAGAAAAAGTTTTCTGTACTTTTACTGGCCTGCCGGGCAAAATAGACCCCAATCCCAATGAGGGCGGTCAAGTAAATGGCCATGGCAATGCCAATCTGTAAATGTCCTTGCACAATCCCAACTCCTTTTTTTATCATTAACTTCATTATTATAACGTGACGCTGGTGTATAGGCAAGGAAAAGCCCTTGCCAGGCTTTTGTAAAAGGTGTATAATAATAGCCGTCCTTTAGGGGTATCGCCAAGCGGTAAGGCACGAGACTCTGAATCTCGCATGCATAGGTTCGAATCCTATTACCCCTGTTGACCAAGCCTTTGCGATGGCCCGCCATCTGTAAAGGCTTTTTCTATACCAGGCCGCCCGGTCTGTCGGGCCGGGCGGCCTGTAAGAACCCGCCTGCGGCCCGGCCGGGCATGTTTGACCGACCCGGGGAAAAGGTATAAAAAACATAAGTCCGTCTTTTTCTTGACCCTAGCAAGGAGGGTACTGTGAGCCAATTTCTACCGAATATCATCGATTTACTCTATTTAATCCCGGCCATCCTACTGGCCCTCACCGTTCATGAATATGCCCATGCCTATGTGTCCTACCGCTTAGGGGACCCGACCCCGGCCACTGACGGCCGCCTGTCCTTAAACCCCTTTCACCACCTGGACCCCATGGGGACCATCATGTTGATCCTTTTCCGTTTTGGCTGGGCCAAGCCGGTCATGGTCAACCCGGGCTACTATAAAAAGCCCAAGCAGGGCATGGCCCTGGTGGCAGCTGCCGGCCCGGTGGCCAACTTTATCCTGGCCCTTATCAGTATGGTTATCCTCACTGTCATGCACAAGCTGGCCCTGGCCCCGTCGCCGGTGACCACTGCAGTCATGCAGTTTTTCCTGATTTTTCTCTTCATTAATGTGGGCCTGGGCATCTTTAACCTTATTCCGGTGCCGCCCCTGGACGGGTCCAAGGTCATTGGCGCCTTTATGCCCGACCAAAGCTACATGAAGTTTATGCAGCTGGCCAATTATGGCTTTATTATCGTCATCGGTCTGATCTTCCTGGGCGTCTTAAACGGTCCCCTTATCTGGGCCCGGACCGCCATCATTAACGGGCTCCAGTGGATTGCCAATGGCCTTACATTTTTCTTATAAGGAGCTGGGTCCATGTCAGAAACAGAACACACCAGTGACCACCGGCCTGTCGCACCGACCGTAGCCTTCCATACCCTGGGCTGCAAGGTTAACCAGCACGATAGCGACATGATGGCCGCCCTCTTCGCCCAGGCGGGCTATGACCTGGTCCCCTTCCAGGATATTGCCGATGTTTACGTCATCAATACCTGCACCGTCACCCACCTGTCCGACCGGAAGTCCCGGCAGATGATCCGTCGGGCTGTCAAGCAGAACCCGGCCGCCATTGTGGCCGTCTGTGGCTGCTATGTCCAGCAGGCCGCCGAGGAAGTGGCCCGGATAGAGGGGGTGGACGTCCTCATCGGCACCAATGAACGGGGCCGGATTGTTGAAGCCGTTGAGGCCTTTCGCCGGGAAGGCGAGCGGCAAGTCCGCCTCCCTTCAGATGAAGACCTCTACACCTTCGAGCCGGTCACCCATGCCCAGCACTCCGACCGGAGCCGGGCCTATGTGAAAATCCAGGAAGGCTGCAACCAATTCTGCAGCTACTGCATCATCCCCTATGCCCGTGGGCCCCTCCGGTCCCGGTCCATAGAGGATACTGTCAGCCAGGTCCGGGACCTGGTCGCCGCCGGTTTTCAGGAAGTGGTCCTCACCGGGATCCATATCGGCGTCTTCGGCAAGGGCCTCCAGGATGCCCCCGGAGACCTGACCGACCTCTGCCGGGCCATCCTGGAGGGGACTGACCTGACCCGGCTCCGCCTGGGCTCAATTGAATGTACGGAAATCACCCCGGCCCTCATAGACCTCATGGCCGGGGATGACCGGATGGCTCCCCACCTCCACATCCCCCTCCAGGCCGGGAGTGACCGGACCCTGGCCGCCATGCACCGGCCCTACACCACAGAGGCCTTCCGCCAAGTTATGCGGGAAGTCCGGGCAAAAATTCCCGGCCTGGCCATTACCACCGACCTCATGGTCGGCTTTCCCGGCGAGTCCGATGACGACTTCCGCGACAGCCTCATTTTTGCCAATGATATGGCCTTTAGCGACATGCATATTTTTAAATACTCCATCCGGGAGGGGACCCCGGCCGCAGCCATGGTCGACCAGGTCCCGGCTCAAGTCAAGGACCGGCGGGCCAAGCAGATGGCCGTCGTGGCCCATAAAAATAAGGAAGCCTACGCCGCCGGACAAATCGGCAAGACCCTGTCCGTCATCATTGAAGAAAACGACCCGACAGGGGCTGTCACCGGCCACACCGGAAACTACCTCAAAGTCCGCCTGCCGGAGGACCGGCCCCCGGCCAAAAGCCTGGTTCCGGTCCATATCACCGGCTATGAAAACGGCCACCTCATCGGCCGGTTGGCGGCCGATGAAGATTAGCCCGCTCCGGCCTATCCAGATATTAGCACTAGCTATAGCTATTCACCCATACCTGTAAGAGAAAAAGGAGGAAAGCCCATGTCTGATTGCATCTTCTGCAAACTGGCCAACCATGAAATTGAGCCCGACGTCGTCTATGAAAATGACCTCGTCTGCGCCTTTCGGGATGCGGCCCCGGTGGCCCCTGTCCACGTCTTGTGCGTCCCTAAGGCCCATGTCTCCGGCGTCAATGACCTGGACCCGGCCAATGCCGATCTACTGACCGCCCTCTTCGAAGCGGCTCAAACCGTCGTCAAGA
This sequence comes from Peptococcus simiae, assembly GCF_046569735.1. GTDB lineage: Bacteria > Bacillota > Peptococcia > Peptococcales > Peptococcaceae > Peptococcus > Peptococcus simiae_A. The sequence goes on from NZ_JBKICG010000024.1 coordinate 18,695, forward strand.
AGTTGGACATCGCTGAAGAAGGCTACCGGCTGGTCATCAATAGTGGCGACCGCGGCGGCCAATCCGTTGGCCACCTGCACCTGCACGTCCTCGGTGGCCGGGATATGACCTGGCCGCCGGGCTGATTCCGCCGGCAGCCGGCGTCCTTGCCCCGCTAAAAGGGCGTAAATTCCCCCCGCCAATCCCCGCTTAGGTCTTGCACAGCAGGGTAAATTGTAGTATGATTATTGTTGTGTTTAACAAGTCCTGAAGCCAACAGTGTTGGTGCGGAGGGAGGGAAAAGATCATGTCATCTGAAATTAAGGTTCGTAAAGATGAATCTTTAGATAGCGCCCTGCGCCGTTTTAAACGTTCCTGTCAGAAATCAGGCGTTTTATCCGAATGTCGCAAACGCGAACATTATGAAAAACCCAGCGTGAAGCGCAAAAAGAAATCTGAAGCGGCACGCAAGCATAATCGCAGAAAATCCTATTAATATGGCAAGCAGAAAGCCCGGTCTGAGACCGGGCTTTCTGTCTTTACAACTGGTGGCTTAATCCGCCTGGCCGGGCATCTCCGGCCAAAAGACCGGGAGCACATGCTCACAGAGGATCCGGAGCTCCAGCGGAGACCGGTTCAGCCCAATCATGCTGGGAAAGCCGACATCCATCTCCGCCGTCAAAATATCCCCGGTTCCCTCATCGGCAATGATCCATAAGTAGCCACTGTCCTGCTTGGCCTGGACCTTGAAGTCAAAGCGCAGGCCCGTCTTGACCCGTTCCTTTTTTTCCAGGGTCAGGTGGTCGGCCAGGGTGGCCGGGTCCGCCTCCTGGAGAAAGCGTAAAAATAAGGTTTCTTCATCTCGCGTCATGGGCACCATCCCTCAGTGAAATTTGCCCCTATTATATCATAAGTCTGCGAATTGTTTACCCCCTGCTAGTATGCTATACTTAGCTATATGAATCCAAGTCATGTGCCCTTCGGGGCAAATCTTTTTTATATGGAGGTTATCTATGCTGAACGGTCACAGAGAAGTCTTGGTATCCAGAGAAAAAATTGCCGAGACAGTTGCCGAAATCGGCGCTGCCATTAACCGTGATTATGCCAACCAAACCGACCGCCCCCTGGTGGTGGTCAGCCTCTTAAAGGGGGCCATGGTTTTTACCGCCGATTTAATCCGCCACCTGGAAATGCCCATCCGCCTGGAAGTCATGGTGGCATCCAGCTATGGCGATGGAACCGTCTCCACCCGCCAGGTCAATGTTAAATACCAGAGCTTTGACGACCTGCAAGGCTGTGACGTCCTCCTGGTGGACGACATCACCGATAGCGGCAATACCCTGAAAGCGGTCGGAGAATACATTAAACAATACAAGCCGGCCAGCGTCCGTTACTGTAGCTTCCTAGATAAACCCTCCCGCCGGGAAGTCGATATCCATATCGACTACATTGGCCTGGACGTCCCCGATGAATTCGTCATCGGCTATGGCCTGGACTATGCCGGCAACTATCGTGAACTAGCGGATATCTGTGTGGTCAGAGGAGGAGAGGCCTAATGAAAACCGAACAACAGCTTGTCCTTGTCGTAGACTTTGGCGGCCAGTACAACCAGCTTATCGCCCGCCGGGTCCGGGAAATCGGCTTTTATTCCGAGCTGGTCCCCTACACCAAGGCAGCCGATGAAATCGCCAAAAGAAAGCCCGCCGCCGTTATTTTCACCGGCGGCCCCTCATCGACCATGAGTCCCGATGCCCCCCGCCTGCCGGAAGAGGTTTTCCGGGCCGGCATGCCCATCCTGGGCATTTGCTACGGGGCCCAGCTCATGTGCCAGTCCTTCGGCGGCCAGTTGGAAAAGCCCGCTAAGCGGGAATATGGTAAAACCGAGATCAGCTACGGGGATAGCCCCCTCTTTGCCGGCCTGTCCCGGGAAGCCATTTGCTGGATGAGCCATACCGACCAAATCGCCGCCCTGCCGGAAGGCTTTACCGCCACCGCCAAAACCGCCGATTGCCCGGTCGCCGCCTTTGAAGACCCGGACCGCCGGCTCTATGGCCTCCAATTCCACCCGGAAGTGGCCCATACCCAGGGCGGGCGTCAAATCATTGAAAACTTCCTCTTGAAGTGTGCCGGCCTTAGCCCGGACTGGACCCCAGCCGGCTTTATTGACTACCAGGTAGAAGCCATCCGTCAAACCGTCGGCGATAAAAAAGTTATCTGCGCCCTCTCCGGCGGGGTGGACTCCTCTGTTGCCGCCGTCCTCATCCACCGGGCCGTCGGCGACCAGCTCACCTGCATCTTCTGTGACCATGGCCTCATGCGGAAAAACGAAGGTGACATGGTCGAAAGCGTCTTCAAAGAACACTTTCATATGAACTTCATCCGGGTCAACGCCGAAGACCGCTTTCTAGGCAAGCTCAAAGGCGTTACAGACCCCGAACGCAAGCGGAAAATCATCGGGGAAGAATTCATCCGGGTCTTTGAAGAAGAAGCCGCCAAAATCGGCACCATCGACTACCTGGGCCAGGGCACCATCTACCCGGATATCATTGAAAGCGGCGGTGGCACCAATACCGCCGTCATCAAGAGCCACCACAACGTCGGTGGCCTCCCTGAAGACATGACCCTTAAAGTCCTTGAGCCCCTCAGAGAGCTCTTCAAAGATGAAGTCCGCCAGGTGGGCCTGGAACTGGGCATTGACCCCGCCCTCATTTGGCGCCACCCCTTCCCCGGCCCGGGCCTGGGCATCCGTGTCCTGGGTGAAGTCACCAAGGAAAGATGCGATATCCTCCGGGAAGCCGACGCCATCTACCGAGAAGAACTGGACAAAGCCGATCTCACCCGGGAAATCTGGCAAGCCTTTGCCACCCTGCCGGACGTCCGCACCGTCGGCGTCATGGGCGATGAACGGACCTACTCCTACATGGTCGGCCTCCGGGCCATCAGCTCCACCGACGCCATGACCGCCGAATACTACCCCATCCCCCATGAGATCCTGGATAAAATTTCCCGCCGGATTGTCAACGAAGTCCCCAGCGTCAACCGGGTCGTCTTCGACATCACCGGCAAGCCCCCGGCAACGATTGAATGGGAATAGTTCCAAAAAAGTAAAAAAGGCTGTAATTTCAATAGTTACAGAAGATAAAAATCAACAACTGGGATTAAAATGGGAACATTTGTAAAAAAGAATAAATTGAATAATAGTTCCAAGTGGTGTACATTTGGATAAAAAATTAGACCGTGAGTTAAATTTCACGGTCTTTTTGTGTACATATTTTTATTTTAAAAATCTTGATTTTTTAGGGTAAGACAACTTCCAATCTTCAAATTCTTCATCTGTTATTTCATCGTTGTAATGCTTTTTTCTCATTCCATTCGATAAGAAAGTTATTAAAATCTGTGTCATTAGATAATAGACTTGTTGTTCCTCCCTCTCCTACCAAAGGTCTAAACTTTATATCTTTTTCATAATCAAAGATTATATGCATAATTTCAAAAATGGAATTAGGATCATGATTTATTAAGGCAGATATATCACATTCAAGTGCTTCTGCTATTTTTTGTAATTGGTCTTTACTTGGAGATCTGTTCCCAAGTTCATAATTTCTTATCGCAGCATCAGTTAATCCTGATTTAATGGCAAGTTCTTTTTGAGTTAAGTTTCTCATAAGTCTTAACTTTTTTAATTTTGGTTGATTGTAAAATCAAGTTGAATATATCAAATAAAAAAAGCCCATAAGGCTTCTCTTTGATAGAATGTAGGTGACAAAACCCATTCACAAGGAGGAAAACCTATGGACTGCCTATATTCTACTACAACTGAGCACAAAAAGGGAGCTCATCTTACATTTGAGCATCCTGTCCTCATCCAAACCCGCCTTAAAGATGGATGGAGTCCAAATAAGATTGCCAAGGAAATTGGCTGTGCCCCGAACACTGTTCGTAATGAAATAAAGCGAGGTACGGTCGCCTTGTATAAAGGACACATTCTTCGTTACAAAGCCAAAGTCGGGCAAATGACTTATAAAGAAAATCGCCAAGCCTGCTGTCGACACTATGACTTCCTTGGAAAGGCCGATTTTATCACCTTTGTAGAAGAAAAGTTCTTTGAAGACGGCTGGTCACTGGACGCTTGTTTTGGGCGAGCTTTGAAAACAGGAAAGTTCACCAGAGACCAAGTCCTTTGCACCAAAACGCTATACCGGTATACTGATCTGGGGTTACTAAGCATTAAGAATATTGATCTTCCTGATAAGGTCCGGAGGTCTCCCAAAAAAGAGAAAAACCGCAAGAATAAAAGGATTCTTGGCCGAAGCGCCCCGCCATAGTAGAGGCGCGTCAAGAGTTCGGACATTGGGAAGCAGACCTTGTTATCGGTTCAAAAAACGATAGTGACCAGGCCCTATTAACTCTGCTGGAACGTAAAACTCGAGAGCTATTGATCATCCCTATTTTCGGAAAAGATTCACATAGCGTTATGACCGCTTTAGAGGAAATCCGCTCCCAGTACAGTGAGCACTGGAACGACATCTTCAAAACGATGACAACAGATAATGGTTCAGATTTTTCCTTACTTTCAGATTTTGAAAAGCTAAGTAAAACCCTGATTTATTTTGCCCATCCATACAGTTCCTATGAAAAGGGATCAGTAGAGCGTCATAATGGCTTAATTCGACGGTTTATCCCCAAGGGTAAACGAATTGATAGCTACTCTTATGAAAAAATCATTCAGATTGAGCTTTGGTGCAATGGGCTTTCTAGGAAAGTACTTGGGTATCATACACCAGATGAACTCTTTGAGGATGAGTTGGATAGGATTTACTCTTATGTTGCATGATGGCCCGCTCTGGTAATGTTCAACTTGTTATTGCAATTTGCGATCTTCTTGAATTAGGATTATAGAAATTAATGGCTTGATAATAAAGTATTTTCAAACTCTTTTTAAACAAGCTTGCCTAATTTTAGAAGTTTTATTTTTATAAGTTACAGTTACTCCCTCCTGTGTCCATTTATAAATTTAAGAAGAATAGAACTTGGAAATTAATTATTAATAGCAAGCACAGTAAGTGTACGGACACTTACGAAAAATTGATTGAAAAGAGCATTATGAGAAGCTTTTGTTTTCATCAATTTAACCTTTTAACCTTGCTAGGGAGAACCCTAAGACCCCAAAAAAACTTTTGAAAAGGAGAATAAAATGCCAAATAGATTTAGAAATGAAAGAATTGAAATAAAACTTACAAAAGAAGAAAAAGAAATTTTTGAAAAGAAAATGAAACTTGCTAATTGCAAAACTATGTCTCACTTTCTTAGAAAATGCGTATTAGAAAAAGAGATTTATATAGTAGATTTAGAACCATTTAGAAACCTACAATGGCTACTTTCAAATGTAACAAATAATATAAATCAGATTGCAAAGGCAACAAATACAACAGGAG
>NZ_JBKICG010000025.1:0-21477 GCF_046569735.1 Peptococcus simiae
AGGCGCAGGGCTTTTTTTATTGCTTAAAAGTCGTCATCTTGGCTATCTTCAAGGCATTCAGCATTCGGGTTATCCAAAAACTCTTTGAATAAACCGTGCACGACGTTATTCCTGGTAATCAAGCCCACCGGTTTGTTGTCTTCATCGACCACCGGCATATGACGCAGTTGCCGTTTGTTGATTATCTTGGACGCTTCCCGCATGGTGTCATCCGGACGGACCGTATACACCCGAGAAGTATAGCAGCTATCGATCGGATCATTGACCACTGTTTTCAAATAGTAAGGGAAACAGTCGACTTGATACCAACTGCGGATATGGTTAAGCTGTTTGTTTTTCTTCCGAACGTTGTGGACCACATCATCAATGATATCTGCATCCGATAAGATACCTACTAGTTCACCTGTTTTATCCACGATGAAAATCGAACTGATTTTTTCACGGGCAAATATTTGGATGGCATCCCCCACATTTGCCGTATTAATCAGGGTCTTGGGATTTTCAATCATAACATCTTTAACTAAGACCGCCATAATTAGACCTCCTCTTCCTTAATCAAAATGCGAGAGCTGTCGGGAAGGTCTCTTTTCTATTCCGGACTATTTTTTATAGTTATAGAACCCTTCACCGGTCTTAATCCCGAGTTTCTTACCGCGGACCATCTTGCGCAAGAGGGTGTGCGGACGATATTTCGGGTCGCCAGTTTCATTGAAGAGAACTTCCATAACAGCTAGGACAATATCTAAACCAACCAGGTCACCTAAAGCAAGGGGACCCATGGGGTGGTTGGCCCCTAATTTCATAGCCGTATCAATACCTTCAGCAGAAGCTAAGCCGTCAGCATAAATGCCGATGGCTTCGTTAATCATCGGAATCAGGATCCGGTTAACAACAAAGCCCGGTCCTTCTTCAACTTCAACAGGGGTCTTACCGATTTTTTCGGAGATTTCGATGATTTTCTTAGCAGTTTCATCAGGGGTGTTAATCCCTTTGATGACTTCAATCAGTTTCATAACCGGTGCCGGGTTAAAGAAGTGCATCCCAATGACGCTGCGTTCAATATCTGCCCCAATTTCCGTAATGGATAGGGAAGAGGTATTGGTTGCAAAAATGGCATCCGGTTTGCAAATGCCTTCTAAGGCCTTGAAGGTTTCCTTCTTGATTTCCATGTTTTCGATAGCTGCTTCAATGATTAAGTCGCAATCCTTGCAGTCATCCCGCAAGCCGGTGGTGATCCGGTCTAAGATCGCATCAGCAGCGGCTTTCTCCATTTTACCCTTGTCGACCCGCTTCATCAGACCTTTTTCAATTTTAGCCTTACCATTATTGGCAAAGTCCATATTGATATCTGTTAAAACAACTTCAAAGCCTTCTGTTTGTGCAAAGGCTTGTGCAATCCCGGAGCCCATGGTTCCGGCACCGATAACGCCAACTTTCATAATGAGTCCTTCCTTTCCGGCGCTTATGGCGCCACTTGACGATTATATTTACGAACGGTCTGTTCGTATGCAAACTTATTTATTGGTAAAGGTCTTTTCTTTCCGTTTTTCTAGGAAAGCGCCCATACCCTCTGCCTGGTCAGCCGTTTCAAAGCATTTACCGAAAAGGTCGACTTCAATATCTACACCGCTGTCAATATCTGTTTGGATCCCGCGGTTGATGGCTTCCTTGGCGTGGCGGACAGCAATCGGGGCATTCCCGGCAATCCGACCGGCCATTTTTTCAGCTGCCGGCATCAGGTCTGCCAAGGGGTAAACCGCACTGACCAGGCCAATAGCCAGGGCTTCATCGGCCTTGATGTTTTTACCAACCAGGATGAGTTCTTTGGCCTTGGATAAAGAGCCAATCACCCGGGCCAGCCGTTGGGTCCCACCGAAGCCGGGGGTAATCCCCAGGCCAACTTCCGGTTGACCAAACATGGCGTTTTCAGAGCAGAGGCGGATGTCACAGCTCATGGCCAGTTCATTCCCGCCGCCTAAGGCAAAGCCATTGATGGCTGCGATGACGGGAATCGGTAATTTTTCAATTTTACGGAAGATGTCATTCCCCTTACGAGCATATTCTGCCCCTTGGGCCTGGGTCATTTCCTTCATTTCAGCAATATCTGCCCCGGCAACAAAGGCTTTTTCTCCGCCACCGGTAATAATCAGACACCAAACCTCATCAGTATTAATGGCATCAATCGTTTGGTTCAGTTCGTTTAATACTTGAGAACCCAGTGCATTTAAAGCTTTCGGGCGATCAATGGTCAGGGTAGCTACGCGACCCTTGACGTCATATTTAATGAATTCCATGTTTGCCTCCTTATATCCTAAACAATCATGTCTGCCGAAATAAGCAACTTATTCGCGTTCAATAACCGTCGCAGCACCCATACCGCCGCCAATGCAGAGGGTGGCTAAACCACGTTTGGCATCCCGACGCTGCATTTCATAAAGCAGGGTAACGAGGATACGGGCCCCACTGCAGCCAACCGGGTGGCCCAGAGCAATAGCCCCACCATTAACGTTTAATTTATCATTGTCAAAGCCTAAGTCTTTACCAACAGCCACTGCTTGGGCAGCAAAGGCTTCGTTGGCCTCGTACAGGTCAAAGTCTTCGATTTTCAGGCCGGTTCTTTCCAGAACATTCCGGGTCGCAGCCACAGGCCCAATCCCCATGATGGAAGGATCTACGCCGCCCAGGGCACCGTCAACCCAGGTAGCCATCGGGGTAACGCCCAGTTCTTTCGCCTTTTCTTCGCTCATGACGATGACCACTGCAGCCCCGTCATTGATCCCGGAGGCATTAGCTGCGGTGACCACGCCGCCTGCTTTAAAGGCCGGTTTCATCTTAGCGATACCTTCAGCCGTCGTCCCTTCGCGGGGGCCTTCATCGGTATCGAAAACGATGGTTTCTTTTTTCTTCTTGATTTCAATCGGGACAATTTCATCTTTAAACTTGCCATCAGCAATCGCCTTGCAGGCCTTTTGTTGGCTCCAAGCGGCAAATTCATCTAATTCTTCCCGGGTTAAGCCGTATTTTTCAGCGACGTTTTCAGCGGTAATCCCCATGTGGTAGTCATTAAAGGCATCCGTTAACCCGTCTTTAATCATGCTGTCCAAGAGTTGGCCATGGCCCATCCGGTAGCCATAGCGGCCCTTTTGGATGATATAGGGGGAGGCACTCATATTTTCAGCCCCACCGGCAATAATCACATCAGCAGCGCCGGCCTGAATCATAAAGGCAGCCGTATTGACCGCATTTAAGCCGGACCCACATAAAATATTCAAGGTCATAGCCGGTACTTCAACAGGGAGTCCGGCATTCACAGAAGCCTGACGGGCCATGTTTTGCCCTAAACCGGCCTGTAAAACGCAACCTAAAAGCACCTGGTCCACATCGGTCGGCTTAATGCCAGCACGTTTGATTGATTCTTTGATGACATGTGTGGCTAAATCCGTAGCAGATGTATTCGCTAAAGTCCCGCCCATTTTACCAACAGCAGTACGGCAAGCGCCGGCTAAAACGATTTTCTTAGACATAATTTGTCCTCCTTATTTCTAATCTTACTGAACAACAAACGGCCATAAAAACAAACAGCAGATTTATAAGTACATTATAGCAGGTTGTACTGTTAATCACAAGTCCGCTTATTGAATGTATTATTATTATTTAAGTATATTTCATGCTTTTTTATGGAAACTTTTATTAATTTTATTTGAAAAGGACTGTCTTAAATACAACCTATATTATACACCAGTAAAAGTCAGTTGGCTATATTTAAACAGAATTATCAGTATTTTATCCAAAAAAAAGCCGTTTTGCGACTTGCTCAGGTCGACGCGTCACCCAGCGCGGGAGATACCGGATCACCATCCTTTCTGCATCGGCAAAGCCACTGCCACCCCTCCTTTCATATCGCAAGTAAATATATAAATAGGCCGCCCCTAAGGGACGGCTTACATATATTGTTCTAAGCACATAGAGCTGCTGGATTTACGAACAATAATAAGAGCCGAACCCGAAACCCCTATCTTATTCATAAATCTTCCCTCCATCTCAAGGTATTCTTTCTTCACGGTCAGTATAAACCATATGGCCAGCTTTTTCACAAAATCCCGGTAAATCTTCCGTAAAGCCTAGGCCCCACCCCCTTATCCACCGCCGGCAGGCCCCTGCCCTGTATCGGACCTAGCCGCCAACAAAGACGCCTAAAAGCAAGAAATCCCTTGCCATGGCAACCATGACAAGGGATTTCTTATTGACGGGGGCCTTGGCGCATATCGGGTGAAAATTAAAGGATCGAGAAGGGCAAAAAAGCTGGGGCCATTCCAGCATAAACCCTTCCTGCTTGCCAGCTTGCTTATTTCTTGTAAAGTCGACCACTGGTCCTTTAGCCTTCCAGGTTGCGGACCTGGTCGAAGTGGTCCCTGGCTCGGTCGATGGCAGCGCCGCCACCGATGACGCAGATGACGGCTTGGTCCAGGGCCTCGGCCAGGGCCGGGGCCAGGGCCTTGAGACCGGCCGGGTCGGTAGCCAGGGCCTCCTCTTGGCTGGCTTCGATGTCTTCATAGGTCTGGCCGCTGATGAAGAGGCGGAGGGCCAGGAGCCCCTGGCCGGCCGGGGTCCGCTGGGGGTTGAACTTGTCCAGGGTCCCGATGATGAAGGGGGCCAGGCCTTCGGCGTCCATGTCCAGCTGGGCCAGCCAGGACGGCAGGCCGGTGTAGACGTCAACGGTTTTTTCCAGGTTGGGGTCCCGGTAGGAGTAAAGGTTCATGTAGCCCTTCCGGGAGAAGCGGATGCCTTGGCCGTAGGCGCCGCCCTTGGCCCGGATTTCATTGTAGAGGTATTCGTTGCTGATGAGGTTGGCCAGGACTTCCCAACTGCCGGTATAGCCGCCGGGGGCTTGTACCGGGGCGGCCTGGGCCACGTATTGGACGCCGGCGGCCGTCTTGAGGCCTTCGTTTTTAACAACCGGAGCCGGCAGGAAATCGGCCCGGGGGGCCTCATTGACGGGCAAGCGGCGGATGAAGTCTTGAACCGGACCCCGGGCGGCGGCTATGTCTTCGGCGCTGCCGGTCAGGCCCAGGACGACCTGGCGCTTGTCAACCAGGCGGGCGTAGAGGGCGGTGAGCCGGTCGATGAGGGCGTCGCTCTGCTCATTGAAGTGGTCATCCAGGTCCTGGAGGGCAAAGAGGAGGTCCAGGCCGGCGATCCGCTCGGCGTAGGCGCTTTGGGCGGAGATATAGCTCATGGCCCGGGCGGCGGCCACCTGGTGGCCCACCCGGAGGAGGCCGGCTTCGGTCCGGAGGCGGAGCATTTTAATGACTTCATGGAGCCGGGCCTTGTCGGTGAGCTTGGTGTTGTAGAGTTCTTCATAGATTAAGTCCAGGCCGGCGTCCAGGTGGTCGGTGCCCAAAAGCCGAGTGCTGACGGCCAGCTTGGGGTAAGAGCGGCTGCCGTCTTTGAAGTCGCTGTAGATGGCCGGGCTGATGCTGAGCCCGCCGCTGATGAGGTACTCCCTGGTGGAAAGGTCCCGGTAGGTGTAGCGGGAGGTATCCATACTACCGATGAGGGCGGTGAGGAGGGCGTAGTCGCAGAGGTCCTCGGCGCCAATGTGGGCAGCGGAGAAGTAGATATTCAGGTAGAGGATGCCGGAGGCAAAGACGTCATTGGCCAGGAGGGTCCCCTCTTCCAGGGGAATGATCTCCGTAGAGACCCGGGGGATGCTGGCGTCAATGTCATCCAGGGTGAGGACAGGCAGGGTGGCCTTTTCTTCCGGGGTGTCGGCCCGGTTCTGCCGGGCGATGAGCCGGTGGGTTTCATCAACCAGGTCCTGGATTTCCTCCGCAGAGAGGGAGGCCTTGTAGGCGGCCAGCTTGTCGGCGACAGCGGCATCCCGTCGGTCAGTTTTGCCGGCTTCCGGCCGGGCGGTCAGGATGACCTTGTGGGGGCTGTCTAAAATCCGTCGGCGGATTTCCTCGCCCAGGCGGCCGGCTTCAATGTCTGCCCGGAGCTCCCTGAGGGGGGCCTCGTAGTGGAGGGCATCAAAGGGGGACCCGTCATAGAGCCAGCTTTCAAAGGCGTTGATGTAGTAGACGACGCCCCGGGTGCCAAAGCCCTGGCATTCCCGGTAGGCGAATTCGATTTTATTGAGGGAGGCTAGGAGAAGGTCCTGGTCCAGGCCCCCGTCAGCCAGACGGCGGAAGGTGTCTTCGATGACCCGGACGAAGTCCTCTTTGCGAGCGGCATCGGTATCCTTGGCGATGATGCCGAAGGGAATCTGGATGCCATCGGAGGAGAAGGACTGGACGTCGGCGCCGATGCCGGCTTCCTGGAGGGCCTGGCGGATGGGGCCGGCCTGGCTATCGATGAGGGCATCGGTCAGGAGGTCGGCCAGGAACATATCCCGGAGGGAGGTCCGGGTGCCGAAAATCAGGGCGTAGGCCAGTTGATCCTTGCCGGCCTTGTCCTCTTCCGGCGCAGCGGCATAGGTGACTTCCGCCTCTTTAGGAGCCTGGAAGGGGGCCTGGAGATGAAGGCGGCTGTCCACATCCAGGGGGCTGTAATGGGACAGGTATTCTTCATGGATATGGGCCAGCCGGCGGTCCAGGTCGACCTGGCCGTAGAGGAAGATGTAGGCATTGGAGGGGTGGTAGTAGTGGCGGTGGAAGTCCAGGAATTGCTCGTAGGTCAGGTCGGGGATTTCATAGGGGTCCCCGCCGCTTTCCTTCCCGTAGACGGTGTCCGGGTAGAGGGCTTCCAGGATGGCGTTTTGCACTTGGGCATCGGCCCCAGACAGGGCCCCCCGCATTTCATTGTAGACCACACCCCGGTAGGTTAAGGGGTCTTCGGGCTTTTCCAGGTGGTAGTGCCAGCCCTCTTGCAAGAAGATTTCCTTGCTTTCATAGATAGCCGGGTTAAAGACGGCGTCCAGGTAGACATCCATGAGCTGGGTGAAGTCTTTATCATTGCGGCTGGAGACCGGGTAGATGGTTTTATCGGAAAAGGTCATGGCATTCAGGAAGGTGGCCAGGGAGCTTTTCACCAGGTCCATGAAGGGTTCCTTGGTCCGGTATTTCCGACTGCCGTTGAGGACGGAATGCTCCAGGATATGGGCCACGCCGGTGGAATTATCCGAGGGGGTCCGGAAGCCAATACCGAAGGTTTGGTTATCGTCATCGTTGAGGATGGCCAAAAGCTGGGCCCCGCTTTGGTGCTTGAGCAGGAGGCCGCGGCCGGCCAGTTCCGGCAGGGGGCGGTCTTCAATCAGCTGAAAGCCGTATTGTTCATATGCTTGTGTCAAGGATAAACCTCCTTATGAGAAATAGATACGCATGGGGTGTATAAAAGAAGAGGCCTTGCGGCCTCTCAGAAAATCCGGTTGGGGTTGGACGGCTAGCGGGTCCCCCCGCCGCCGCCTCCGCCAAAGCCGCCACCGCCGCCACCAATGGAGGTGAAGCCCCCGCCGCCGGATGAGGCGGTCAGGTCAGGGGCAGTTGCAGCCCGGTAGGCATCGCCCAGGCCGGCAGAAAAGTGGTGTAAGAGGATGATGTCGGTATAATCGATATCGACTTGACGGGCGAGCTCCGGATAGAGGTCTTCCAGGGCCTTGGCCACTTCATCGGCCATGCCGTAAAGGCCGGCCCAGATGAGGAGCTGTTGCCAAAGACCAACTTCGCTGATTTCCCGCTCATCCAGGAGGGTGAAGTCCTCCAGGTAGTTCTTAAAGGTGATGAGCCGGTCAACCAGGCCGGCCCCGGCCTCTGTCAGGCCAATCTGGCTGGTCCGGAAGAGGAATTTCCAGCTTTCGTAAACGGTCACATAACCGGCTTGGTTCATGGCCCGACGGGAGTGGCTTTCCACCCGGTCCCACCAGGCTTCCAAGTCTCCGGCATTTCGCCGGGACCATTTGGCAAATTCCTTGGCCTCCAGGATACCGTCCTGGCCGGCGGCGGAAACGACCATGTCGTAAAATTCCGCCTCCAGACGAGGCAGGGCCCGGTCGCCGGTATAGCCGGCATCCACGACAATGGTGGTCTCGTCCCGCTTGCGGAAGACGCCCCGCTCAACGGTTTGGTGGCCAATCCGCCCTTCAGCCAACCAGGTCAGGAGGTAGGCATTGAAGAGGTCCTCGATTTGAGCCATGTCAAAGGGCCGGAGCATATTGACGATATCTTCCAGGGGGCCCTCATAGGGGATGTCCCGGTAGTACTTGTCCTTGTTCCGGGCCCGGACATCCCGGACATCAATCCGGAAGGGGTTGTCTGACCCGGTGCCGCCCCGGCCGCTCCTGCGGAAGAAGCTATTTAAGAGGAAAAAACCGAAGACACCGGCGATGGCCAGAACTTGGCCGCCCAGGCCAGTCATAAAGCCGCCGTCATCGGCAGAAGTGGGGCCGCCCCCTTCTGTTCCTCCACTGCCGTAAGAGGAACCCTCCTTAGCCTGGGCCTCTTGGTCAGCCAGGGTCATGTCCTGGGTCAGGCCGGGCTGGAAGGGCTTATCCGGAAACTGGAATAAGAGGGTGATGTGGTTGGACGGGCTCAAGGGCGACCGGGCCTGGCCGGTGACCCGGCCATCCTGGTCAAAGTTGACCTGGCCTTCAAAGCCAAAACCCCAGATCTTGCTATTGTCCGCGCTCATCGGAAAGGGGGCCCGGACTTCCAGGCTGGCCCTTTCCGGCGGGGTGTTGGTATCTGAATTGTAGAAGGTCCAGAACATGGACTGGCCGTCGGCCAGTTGGCGGACAATGCCGTGGACGGTGTAGTGGACGGTGTAGGTGTGGTCCCCGTCGGCGCCCAGGCCCCAGCAGAGTTCCACCCCGTCTTCTTTTTCGATGATGCCGCTTTTGCCGGCCTTTTCTTCCCGGCTGGCGTTGACATCCCAGGCGGTGCCGAGGTCGGTAAAGGGCTGCCCCTTTTCTTCCACCCGGAAGTCGGTTATTTTAGCCCCCTGGAGCTGGCCCAGGGCAATGTAGGCCTCGGTGCCCTCGTCAACGGTCAGCTGGCGACGTTCGGTCACCTGGGCGCTGCCGTCCGGCTGGAGAACGACCGACAGCTGCCAGTCGGTCAGGTCGTTGGCCCGGGCCGGCTGGGCCCCCAGGGCCAGGAGACCGAGGGTCAAGAGGCCAACCAGGCCTAGGGCCAGGCTACGGCGACAGAACTCCCTCAAGCGTTCCATGAGGGGGTCTCTGCCTTTTCAGGGCTATTTTCAAAGTAGCGTTCCTGGCTGAAGTTGAAGAGGCCGGCAATAATATTGCTCGGAACCTGCTGGATGGTCCGGTTGTACTTGGTGACGGTGTCATTGTAGACCATCCGAGACTGACGGACCTGATTTTCATACTTGTCGACGGCGCCCATGGATTGCTGGTAGACAGATGAGGCCTTTAAGTCCGGGTAGGCTTCGGCCACAGCGTTGATATTGGCCATGGCCCGGCCGAAGAGCTGGTTATCCTGTTCGACATCAGCGACGGTGGATTGGGATGTGACCCGGCTCCGGGCCTCGGTGACGGACTTAAAGGTGTCCGCCTCATGGCCGGCGTACTGACGAGTTGCCTCGATTAAGCTTTTGAGGGCGTCCCAGCGGCTCTCAATCTGGGCGGCAATCTGGCCCATGGCATTGCGAACCAGCTCCCTTTCCTTGACCAGGCGGTTATAGACACCGATCCCCCAGATGACCAGTAAAACGCCGAGCAAAACAATCCCGGCAACAATGATTAAACCCATAGATATACCCATAATCTTCCTCCTTTTTAGATCAAGTCATTTTAATATCATCTATATACCCACATTTTGACAGCCCTACTGGGACCTGTAAAGGGGTCTTTTAATGATTTTACCGGCTGCCGGCAGCATTTTCTTGACCTTTTCTTTCTCATTCGATATAATTATATATTACTGACAGATGACAACCGGCCCCGGCGACTGCCCGGCCGGCAAATGGATGAACCCACAGGCTGCGCTGGTACTCAGAAAAGCTGAGTAGATAGGGCTATTTTTTTTGCTCTCATTTTCCGGCCGCCCGGGTTAACCTTTGATATAAAGCAAGAAAGGGGTCTTTTACTTGAGTCAATTTTCCCTCACAAGAGATGAGAAACTCTCCCTGGGCCTGGGCCTTTTAGGGGTATTTATCGCTTCTCTGAACCAAACCATTTTATCGCCGGCCCTGCCCTCTATTATGCGAACCATGGGGATTACCGCCAGCCAGGGCCAGTGGTTTACGACGATCTTTCTTTTAACCAACGGGATCATGATCCCCATCACCGCTTACTTGACGGAGCGTTTTCGCTTTCGCCAGCTCTACTTAACGGCCATGGCCATCTTTACCGCCGGCACCCTCCTGGCCGGGGTCAGCAGCCAATTTTGGCAGTTGGCCGCAGCCCGGGTCCTCCAGGGGATGGCCTTCGGGATCTTGATGCCCCTTATCATTAACTTTGTCATGGCTATCTTCCCCTCCCACAAGCGGGGGGTGGCCATGGGCTATGTGGGGATTATCTTCAGTGCGGCGCCGGCCGTTGGCCCGCCCCTGGCCGGCCTGGTCATTGATAGCTATGGCTGGAACCGGATGTTTTTAGTCCTGGTGCCCTTTTTGCTGGGGGACATCCTCCTGTCCCTGGTCATTATGCCCAAGGGGGGCGAGACCTCCCGGCCGGTCTTGGATATTCCTTCCATCTTTTTATCCAGCCTGGGCTTTGGGGCCCTCCTCTATGCCTTTTCCATTTCCGGAACCCAGGGCTGGCTGAGCCCGATTGTCATCGGAGGGACGGCCTTTGGCCTGGTCATGACCTGGCTCTTTCTCCGCCGGCAGGAAAGGATTGACCACCCCCTCCTCCGGGTGGATGTCTTTAGTCAACGGCAGTTCAGCATTGGGACCGTCCTCAGTATGCTGGTCAATGCCGGGATGATTGCCGGGACCATTGCCACGCCAATCTACCTCCAGCAGGTGCTGGGCTATTCGGCCTTTAAGTCCTCCCTGGTCATGCTGCCGGCCTTTATCTTTTCTATTTTTGCCTCACCGGCTATTGGGTCCTTCTTTGACCGGCGGGGGCTCCGGGGTCTGGCCATTACGGGCTTTATAATCCAGCTGGCCGCCACCCTCCTCTTCCTGACCTTTACGGCAGAGTCCCCCTTCTGGTATCTGTCCATGATTTATACCGCCCGGGTGGTCGGCATCACCCTGGTCATGAGCCCCTTGAACACCTGGAGCTTAAACGCCCTGCCCCAGCAGCTCGTTAGCCATGGCAACGCCTTTTCTGCGACCCTCCGTCAGGTGGCTGCCTCTTTGGGGACAGCGGTCATCATCAGCATTATGACCATGGTCACCATGGCCAACAGCAACCTGGGGACCACCCTGGCCACCCTGAAGGGCTTCCATATGGCCTTCTTAGGAAATGCCGCCCTCATTGCGGTAGCCCTGGTCATGGTCATTAGCCAGGTGAAAAAAGAAGATGTCATTCGTTAAATAAAAGGCAAAGCCGACCGGCTCAAAAATGGCCCTAGCGGACAGATCCGTTAGGGTATTTTTGAGCCGGTCGGCTTTTATTAACTTAATAAGAGGTCAATAAGGTCATCAATGGTAATCCGGTAGAAGGCCCGGTCCATCCCGGCGGCGGCCAGGGCCCGGCGCAGGGGGCCTTCTTCCAGGGGCAAGCCCTGGAGAACATCCGGCAGCCGGTCGGCTGCTTCGGTGGCGAAAATATCCCCACCGACCTGACAATCGCTGATGCGGCCCTTATCCAGGCTCAGGGCCAGGCGGAGCCGGCCACCGGCCAGGCGGCGGCTCTTGACGATTTGGCTGGCCGGGTTTTTGCCATAGGTATGGGCCGGGGCCGCAAAGCGGTTGGCCGCTAGGTCGGCAATGGCGGCTGCATCGGTCGGGCTGATTTCAATGACCGGGCCACCGCCGCAGAGATGGCGGCGAAGACAGGTCATGACATCGGTAATGCCGGTACCCGCCGGGAGAAATTCGGATAGGTTGGCCACCCGGTCCCGGACGCTGGAAATGGCCTTGGAGGCCAGTTTTTCGTAGTCGACGGTGGTGGCGGCGGTCATGACTTCAATATCCGTATCCACCAGGATGGACCCATGGTGGACGGTGGTCCCTTTGATCTTATACTGGGCGTTGCCGCTGATTTTGCGGCCGTCAACGGTCAGGTCATTCCGGCCCTTGAAATCGGCCTGGACGCCCAGCTCGGCCAGGGCGGCACAGACCGGCCGGATAAAGTGGTCAAAGCTGATTTGCTCTGAATGCCCGGGGACAATGTAGCCAAACTGGACCGCCCCGGGATCGGTATAAATAGTCCCGCCGCCGGAGGGCCGGCGGACAATGTGCAGGCCATGGTCAGCGGCATAGCGGGTATTGATTTCCTGGGCGGTGTTTTGGTACTTACCGATCATGAGGGTGGGCTCTGTCCGCCAGAGCATGACCACCGGTTCTTCCAGGGGCACGGCGGTGGCGAAGTGGTATTCGGTGGCAAAGTGCCGGTAGGGGTCCAGGCCCGGGCTGTCCAGGTAGCGCATTAGGCCTCCCTCCCGGCCCGGTAGGCGGCCAGGGCCCGGTAGGATGACCGGACCAGGGGGCCGGAAACCACATAGCGAAAGCCCAGGGCCTTGGCCGTTTCGGCCCAGGCTTCAAAGGCCTCCGGGGTCACATAGCGGTCAACGGGCTGGTGGGCCGGACTGGGCTGGAGGTACTGGCTGATAGTTACAATATCACAGCGGACCCGGCGGAGGTCCGCCAGAAGGGCCCGAACTTCATCATCATTTTCGCCCAAACCCAACATAAAGCCGCTCTTGGTCAAGCCCTCCGGCAACCGGTCCTTGCTCCGGGCCAGGACTTCCAGGGACCGTTCATATTTGGCCCCGGGCCGGATGGTCGGGTAGAGGCGGGGAACCATTTCCACATTGTGGTTGAGGACATCCGGCTTAGCATCTAAAACCGTTTGCAGGGCGGCCGGGTCGCCGCCCAGGTCGCTAATCAGAACTTCAATGCTGACTGCCGGGTTGGTCTCGCGGATGGCCCGGACGGCCTGGGCCATATGGGCCGCCCCACCGTCAGCCAGGTCATCCCGGGTCACCTGGGTGAGGACCACATGGTCCAGCTGCATGTCCTTGACGGTTTCGGCCAGCTGGGCCGGTTCTTCCGGGTCCGGGGCCTGGGGCCGGCCGCCGCCAACTTGGCAAAAGCGGCAGTTCCGGGTGCAGACATCGCCCAGGAGGATAAAGGTGGCTGTGCCGCTCTCATAGCATTCCCCCCGGTTGGGGCAGTGGGCCTCCTGGCAAACAGTATGCAGGCCCTTGGCCTGGAAGTTTGCAGTCAAACGATCCACTGAAGCCGGCTTATAGCGGACCTTGAGCCAGGCGGGTTTTTCAGTCATGGTAGTCTACCTCGGCCAGGTCGGTCCCGTAGGCCACCCGGTCACCGGCCTCTACCAGCTGCCGGACCAGGGTCCCGGCCCGGTCCGATTCGATTTGGGCGACAACCTTGTCTGTCTCGACTTCGAAAAGGGCTTCGCCGGCAGAAAAGTCAGCGCCCTCCTCGACCAGCCAGTCACACAAAAGGGCATCCTTCATATCATCACTTAATTGTGGCATTTTTACTGTTTCCATCTCTTCCCCTCCTAAAATAGTTCCGGCGCCAGACCATCCAAGTCCGGAAAGGCCTCCAGGGCCCGGGCCAGGTCACTCCGTTTCACCCTAACGCCCCGTAGGGCCAGGGCCGCTTGCGGATGGTTCGGCTCAAATGAAATGGTTTCGATACAGCCCCGCTTGGCCCGGTAGGTCACCGTTAGGGGGGCGCCCCGCCAGAGCATCATCCGGCGGAAGGTAAAGGCCGGGCCCCGGGCAATGGTCCAGGCCCAGGTCCGGTACTTTTGCTCGGCCAGGTCGCGGATGGCGGCCAGGTCGTCCGGGCTTAATTCAACCCTGGTCAGGGGACCGTAGGTCCGGTCCAACTCGGCCAGGAAGGCCTGCATGAAGGCCTCGGTATCGGCAAAGGGTTCGGCCATCCACTGGCGGATATTGGTCACCGGGGCCGGTCGGGAGGCGGTGGCCCGGCTATCAACAAAGACCCGCTTGCCATTGGCCAGTTGGCGGAGCTTATCCAGGTTCGTATCATAGAGCAGGGTGCCATGGTGCCAGACCCGGTCGGCGGCGATTTTTTGCGCATTGCCGCTGATCTTGTAATCCCCAAGCATGAGTTCACTAATGCCCTCCATCCGGGCCTCAATGCCCAGGGCGCGGAGGATGGCCACCACCGGCTGTAAAAAGCGGGCGTAGTCAATGTGCTTGCCTCTAGCCGGGGCCATAAAGGTGTAGTTGACATTGCCGGCGTCATGGTAGACAGCGCCGCCGCCGGTTGGCCGCCGGACAACGGCCACCTTTTCCCGGGCGGCCAGGGTCAGGTTGGTTTCGGCCGGCACACACTGGCCGGCGCCGCAAACCACAGCGGGTCCGTTCCGCCAGAGGAGGAAGTTGACCCCCTCCCGGTAGTGGTTAAATATGTATTCTTCATAGGCCTGGTTAAAATACGGATCCATGGATTCATTATAAAAAAAACGCACCGGACTCCCCTCCTAGGCTTTTATTATAACCCAGGGGAAAGTCCGGTAGCAAGTCAATCGGAACATATTTTCGTTTTTATGGTCAGGCGGCTGGCCCCAGGCTTACAGGTCCAGGCTGAAATTATCGATGAGCCGGGCCTTGCCGAAACGGACGGCCAGGGCCACCAGGATGGGCCCTTCCAGCCGGTCGATGGGCACAATGGTATCCCGGTGGACGGCCTGGATGTAGTCAATCTCCGCCAGGGGCTCGGCGCTGATCCGGTCTTCCAGGAAGGCAATGATGGTCCGGGCATCTCTTTCCCCGGCCAGAATCTTCTCCCGGGCCTCTTCCAGGGCCCGGTGGAGGATGGGGGCCGCAGCCCGCTCTTCGGCGGTCAGATAGACATTCCGGGAGCTCTTGGCCAGACCGTCGGCCTCTCGGACGATGGGGCAGCCGACAATATGCACCGGAATGGCCAGGTCGGCCACCAGCCGGCGGATAACGGCCAATTGCTGGGCGTCCTTTTGGCCAAAGTAGGCCCGGTCGGCCCCAGTCAGAAGGAAGAGCTTGGTGCAAACCGTTGCCACCCCCCGGAAGTGGATGGGCCGGGACCGGCCGCAGAGCTCAGCACTCACGCCTTCCACATTGACATAGGTGCTGTAGCCGGCCGGGTACATGTCTTCCGGCGCCGGGGCAAAGACGGCGGCAGCCCCATGACGGGCGGCCAGGGCCACATCTCTGGGCAGGTCCTTGGGGTAGGCCTCCAGGTCTTCGCCGGCGCCGAACTGGGTGGGGTTGACGAAAACGCTGACGACCACCCGGTCATTATCAGCGGCAGCCCGGTCAATCAGGCTCACATGGCCCTCATGGAGGTAGCCCATGGTGGGGACCAGACCAATGCTGCACCGGCTTTTCCGCCAGTCGGCCATGAGGCTGCGTAAGTCGTCAAGGGAATGGACAACAGGGATGGGAAAATCAGTCATGCTAGGCCTCGCTTTCCTGGCTTTGGGCCAGGGCTTGGTCCACCAAGGCCTGGTCCATATCAAACTGTTCAGCTGCATTAGGGAAGGACCGGTCCCGAACGGCCCGGGCGTAGTCCTGGAAGGCCCGGGTCATGGCCTCTCCAATATGGGCAAAGGGGCGGACAAACTTAGGCACAAAGTCGGTGTACATGCCCAGCATATCCTGATAGACCAGGATCTGGCCGTCACAGTCGGGTCCGGCGCCGATCCCGATGGTGGGAATATCTAATAAGTCAGTAATGGCCTTGGCCAGGGGGGCGGGCACACATTCAATGACCACGCTGAAGGCCCCGGCGGCCTGGACGGCCTTGGCATCTGCAATGAGGGCCAGGGCGGCGTCCAGGTTCTTTCCCTGGACCTTAAAACCACCCAAGGCATGGATGGACTGGGGCGTCAGGCCAATATGGGCCTGGACCGGGATTCCGGCGGCCACAATGGCCCGGATTTGCTCGGCCACCGCCCGGCCTCCTTCCAGCTTGACTGCGTCGGCACCGCCTTCCTTAATCAGGCGGCCGGCATTGGTCACCGCATCATAGACGCTGGTCTCATAGGACAGGAAGGGCATGTCGCAGACCACTAAGAGGTCCGGGGCGCCCCGGGTCACCGCCTGGCAGTGGTGGATCATGTCTTCCATGGTCACCGGTAGGGTATTGGGGTAGCCCAGGATGGTATTGCCCAGGCTGTCGCCGACCAGGATACTGTCTATGCCGGCACCGTTCATGAGTTTTGCAGTGGAATAATCGTAACAAGTGAGCATCGTCAAGGGTCTCTTCTTAGCTTTGGCTTCCGCAAAGGTCTGAACCGTTGTTGGCATGATTGCTCCTCAACTCCTTTTCCAGGTCAGTCGTATCCCGCCCGGGGTCCCGGTCCCGGAGGAGCGGCAATACGGCTAGGGATAAGCTGCGGTAGACGGCCAGGCCCCGGGAATCGTCAGCCAGCGCTGTCAGGTGGGCCCTAACGGTCGAAAGGTCATTTCGCTCCATTGGGCCGGTCAGCACCGCTGCCGGGCCTTGGTCAGCAAGGGCTTGGGCATTATGGATAAAGAGAGGGGCCAGGGCGGCCAGGGCCAGGTCCGGGGCAAAGCCGCAGGCTTCCAGCTGCCGGGCTGCTTCCCCGTAAAGGCCGCAGACCAGGTTGCTGGCCATGACACAGGCCGCATGATAGCGGGTCTTATCTCCTGCGCTGATTTCAACCAGCCGGTTACCGGGCGCCTCCATCAGGGTCCGCAAGCGGTCACAGGCCGCCCGGTCACCTTCCAGGCTAAAGACCGCCGCCTCCAGGGGGGCCAGGTCCATGTCCACCGCCGAAAAGGCAATGATCGGGTGGAGACTGGCCGCCTGCCAGGCTGCCCCTGCCGGTTTCAGGACCGCATGGGACAGGCTCCCGCTCAAGTGGACCAGGGTGTGTCCCTCGCCCAGGTAGGGGGCCAGGGCTTCCGCCATAGCCGGGATGACGCCGTCCGGCGTGGCAACCACCAAAAGGTCACAGGCCGCGGCCAGGCCCGCCAGGTCCGTAAAGGCCCGGCTTCCGGTCAAGCCGGCCGCCCGGTCCGCATGGGCTTTAGTCCGGCTGTAATACCCGGCCGGCGCCAGCCCATAGGCAGCCAGGTACCGGCCCAAAACCGTCCCGGCCTTCCCGGCCCCAATAATACCCCAAGTCATACACTCACCTCCATCTATACCCTAGAATACCTTACCGCCCCCTATCCTGCAAGGCATAAATCAGCCCGAATCCTGCAGCCAAGAGCTTTGCCCATCAAAAAAGGGGGCAGCCTGACCGGCTACACCCTTTTTCAATCCCTTATTTTTCTTCAGGGGACAAGTTTTCTTCACAGAATAGTTTAATACACTTTTCAACCATTTGCCCGTCATAATCTTTGGCAATCCCGGAAGCCAACCAGTAAGCGTAAGGCCCTTGGTCATACTGGGATAATTGGTCCCGGTCACTGCCATAACGGAATTCGATATGGTAGGTCTTTTCAGGCGTATCCGGGGCGATAAAGAAGTAGCGGAATTCCCCGGCTTCAGGGGCATCGCTTTCGTAAATATAAAGGCCCCGCTGGTCTTCCTTGCCAACATAATGGTACTTATGCTTGAAAACTTCCTGGCCGGCCGCGTCCAGCCCACTGATTTCATCGCCCTTAAAGGTGATGGTCTCGATGTTTTGTGTAAAGTCACAGTGGTAGGCACTGGCTTCCGGATTATCCTGGTAGGCCTGGACCGCCTCCTCGCCATAAATGGGCGCGGTAACCATGCCCCGCAATTTCTCATAAGCAGCCTGGGCATTGGCTTCCCCGGCAAATGCCTTACAATATTTCAGCCATAGATCTTGGTATTGATCCGCTAAAATAACCGGCCACAACTCCTGGTAAGACCCTTCCAGGTCGGCAAGCAGTTGCTTGGCCCTGGCCTGGTCACCGTCTTCCGCTTGCCTTGTCTCCGCCCGGCTGCTGACCTGGGCAGAGCTGTCCGCTGTACTTGTGGCCTGGTTGCCACAACCGGTCAAGGCCGAAACAGACAAGAGACCTGTCAAGAGCAGGGCAATTAATTTTCTTTTGAGCATGAGAATCCTCCTTCAGCAACAGTTAGCTTTAACTAATTGTCCCCAGTATAAAGGAGTTCCGTGCAGAAGACCATGACTAAAAAGACCCTTCTATCCATTCGGACATTTTCTAAACTGACTGGGCGAAAGGCCATATACACTGCGAAAGGCAGAAGAGTATTTATTGGGATTTTTGTAGCCGACCCGGTCTGCGATTTCTGCAATAGATAGCTGCCCCTCCCGCAAGAGCTTTTCGCTATACTGCAAGCGGTAGGTCCGCCAATAATCATAAATCGAAGTCCCATACATTTCCCGAAAGCATTTTTTGAGGAGCGTTGGCGACATGTGAAAGCGGCTGGCCAAGGCCTCAATGGTTTCATGCCGGTCTAAGCTAGCAACCATATAATCCCGCACCTGGCGAACCGTGGCCACCTGGTCACTGGAAAAATACTGGCGGTCAGGGCAGTCCTCTTTAGCCAGGTCCTTAATGAATAAAAGCAACTCAATAATCTTGATGCGGGCATAGTCCAGACGGAATTGAGATTGGTAGGCATACAATTCCGTAAAGATATGGTGAATCATATCATTCGCGCGAACAATATGATAGGGCTTGCTTTCTGAAAACTGCCGGATGGCCCTACAGTCCACAGCAAAGGTCCTTGAAAAAAGCGCCTGCCATTCTTCACTCATCGCTGAAAAATCCAGGGCCACAGTGATACCGTGGTAATGGCCTGTAGGAAAAATAGAAGCATGGTTATTTTTTTCTAAAAGGCAGAGGGCCAGGTCACCGGCCGACATATAACAATAGCAACGTTTTGTAAAGGCACATTCACACCGCCCCTCCCGGCAATAATTAATTTCCAGGAGATTCGGCTTACCTTGGCCCTCTTTTTGGCAATACTCCATATGGAGGTCATTATAGATCAGTTCTATCCCGGGAAATATGGCATGGCCGGTAATGGTCCCTCTGCCCGTTTCATTCTTCAGCTGGACCACCTTCCCTGGAAGCACTTTTTCCGCCTCTAGCACACCATCATAAAGCGCCACACTTTTGAGCACAAATCCACCTCTTTTTCATACAACCACCTTCCACGGCAGGCGGAAAATTTATTATATGTTTATATTATAACCAATTAGGCCAAATAGCCAGTTTTTTCTAGCCGTATTAGCATCAAGCAAGCAGACCCGTTGGCAGCCTAGAGAGAACTAAGCTGGAAAAAGGCAGCGTCTAGGCGATTGGTAAGCTGATACAGTCGCAGGTAAAACCGGCAGGGCATGCTTATTCACACTTACTGACCGCAAGAGTCTCTACCTACTTTGTCGGAAGATTCCAAAGAAGAACGCACAATGCGTTAAGCAAGCCATAATTGAACTATTGAAGAGCGAGCCCCTTCATAGCATTACGCCTGATAGAGGGAAAGACTTTTCGAAATATCCTGAGATATCCTGACAACTTTCTCATGTTGAATTCTACTTTCCCCTGCCTCATCATCCATGGCAAAGAGGAACCAATGAAAATACAAATGGACTATTAATAGAATACTTTCCAAAGACGAAAGATATAGACCAAACGGATGGCTATGTTGAAGCTAAAATAGAAAAGATGAATCGTCGTCCACGTAAATGTTTAAACTGGAAAACACCTTATGAAGTTTATCATTCAGTAGAGTTGCACTTGACTTGATACTTCAAGAGTAAATAAAAAGCACATAGGTGAAAGCCCATGTGCCTAAACAAAATAGATCAGTTAGCCTTATCTATAGTAGACGTAAATATCTCATAAAATTGAGAATTAAGCATAATAATGAGTCAGATGAATTTTATAAGTTGTTCCTTCTATCTTCGGATTATACCTACTGCTAAAGTTACCATAGTAGTTATGTGTATGTGCTGTCACTATAGGGTCTCCTCCAGGCGATAAAACTACACAAGCATGGTTATAATCCGAGTGCCCTCGCAAACGCATTTGAATAATATCTCCAGTTTTCAAGTCCTGATAACGGCCATACCCTACAGCTTGAGGACCTTCCGCCTCCGTATTGTTAATAAAGTAGTCTCGAAAGTCGCGTACAACTGTCCATGATTTAGAGTAACCTGGCCA
Source organism: Peptococcus simiae (assembly GCF_046569735.1). Lineage (GTDB taxonomy): Bacteria > Bacillota > Peptococcia > Peptococcales > Peptococcaceae > Peptococcus > Peptococcus simiae_A. Next base: position 20,187 of record NZ_JBKICG010000025.1, read on the forward strand.
AGAAGGGTAGTGGAAAAACCATTGATATTTTCCTGAGTAATCCATAACTGCCCCTCCAGCCCTCACTACATTTGAAGCATAATTTGTGCAGTCACCACGAGAAAAAGTTGGTGCATTATTCCAATTATTCATTTGATAACTATACATGGCAGAGCGGTTGAAGGAGCGTTGAGTATATGCCTGTAATCCAATCTTCACTCTATTTTGATTTGATTTTACTAATTTTATGCGATTATTTTCTACAGCCAACCTATCCCTTTCCTCGTTAGCTTGTTCGATCTCATCCTTATGGGTCTCATAGTCCGCTTGTGCTTGTTGAAAAAAAGTACGCGTTTCTTGAACTCCTTGAATGATATTTGTTACATCTAAATCTTGGATATCAGAAACATAGCTATTCATATTATAATCCTTGAAAGCTTTTATATCACAAATAATATTCGGATGAGTACAACTCCCAGAATAATCATCAGCAATCGCTTTCTGTACTTTCCACTGTTCACCCTCTTTCACTAATATCAGCCGGTACAAATTTTGTCGCGAAACATTAATCTCGTTACTTGGATACGTAGCCTGATATTCCATCGTATCCAAAAAAATATCTAAGCACCCGCTTCCGATATTTGTTAATTCTTTATTCTGCACGGTAAAATCAATCAAATGACAACCTTTTATCGTACCATTTGCACGAATAGTTTTGCGGATAGCAACTAACTCTCGCAAGGCATCTGCGTCTTTGGCCAGATAAGGAGCAGGATCTTCTTCTGAGGCACCATCCGATAAACAATTCTTTACGAAAGAAACAGCAACATCTTCAGCAGCCTTTTGGTCCAAAATAGTTATTTCATCAGGATCACTATGAGCGAAATCATCAGCAAATAAAGGAAAAAACGCAATGCCAATACATATACCCATTCCTAAAAGCAAAAGCATAATCTTTTTTTCCTTATTCATTTTTTTCATCCTTTCATCTGCATTTCTAACCCACACAAGACGCAGACCTCATACCTATAATTGGAACCCTAGTATAATTATACTCTAAGTTATTTCCTTGTCAATCTCAATTTTTTTAAAATTTTATTATTTCCCCTCCCTGCAAAATCACCTACAAATAATAAATATAAAAGATCCCACCCGCGACACCAGCCGGCCATCATCGTCAGATGATGGATGCGGCGGTCTACAGAAAGGAAGGCCGGGTAAAAGAAAAAAGCCTAGGAACGGTTGCTCCTAGGCTTAATAAACTAAACAGACAAACAAGGTAAATATCATTTTTGTAACGGTTCTCCGTTAC
>NZ_JBKICG010000026.1:0-21476 GCF_046569735.1 Peptococcus simiae
CGTGAGTGAGCGTCCGGCAGATTTTGTCTAAGTGATAAGATATGGAAACGACCGTATGAGGGGAAAGGGTACGGTAGGTCACTAAAAAAGCTTACCGATGAAATAATAACAACCTTTCTATTTTTCTCTGGTTTATTACTCCGGCCAGTCGTACACTGACAGGCGGTCGTTGCCGGTTACATATACAAATAGCCCAGGACAAATGTCCTGGGCTATTTGTATTTCTACCCGAGCTGCGACCTATTTTTGCTCTTGTGGGAGGCAAGGGAATGGCCGCATGAGGCAGAAGCGTTGGGAGCCCTACTTATCCCGATACTCTTTGGAGAACCGATAACACTGTCTTAACTTCTCCGGTTTATTGCTCCAATAAATCGTACACTGATAGGCGGTCGGTGGCGGTTACATAAAGAAGCAAGGGGCTGTATCGAATGATTTTACTCATTTTGATACAGCCCCTTCCCCTATTGTTTCTATTATTCATGTCTGCCTACAGCAATGAAAAGGGTCTTATCTTTTTTCTTTTTCAGTCCCCAGTAAAGGTAGTTCGATATTCCTGCTATACTTATGGAGCTGAGTCAGGCGCTAAGCCCTAGATTAACTGGATTGCAGCCACCACCAGTAAGAGAAAGCCTCCGACCCATTCGGCTTTATTGCCTAAGAACCGGCCTAGGGGCCGGGCCAAGAGAATGGTCAAGGTCACTAGAACAGCCGTTGTGGCGCCAATGACCAGGACATAGACCAGGGGGGTACCGGCAGCCCCGAAGGAGACCCCGACAAAAAAGGCATCAATGGCCGTTGCCACCGCCTGGGTCGTCAGGACCCAAAGGCTCAGGGCCTGCAAGTTACAGGTTGCCTCGCCCTTGTGGGTCTCGCGCAGCATATTGAGGCCGATTAAGGCCAGGACAGCGGCCACCACATAGGGGCCATAAGAGCCGATGATATGGGCCAGGCCAATCCCCGGCCCGTAGCCCAGGCTGGGCATGAGGGCCTGGAAGGCCCCAAAGAAAACAGGCATCAGCCAAAGCCGCCGCTGGTCGCCGCCGGCCAAGCCTAAAATATTACATAGGGCGACGGCACAGGCATCCATCGACAGGCCCACCCCAATTAAAATAACCTCAACAATCCCCATAAATCCTCCTGGAACTAGAGTATAAAATATATTGACAACAGATATATTTAAGGGCACTATATCAGTATAGCATAGTTTAAGGGAGGATGAGCGTTATGTTTTAATAAATAGCTATTTAAAATATGGATTAATTTTGCAGAAGAAAAGAGGGAATTTATGTTTAATTTAAGGAAAATATTACCTCTAATGCTTGTAGTTTTATTTTTTTATCCAATTCAAGCACATGCACGGGCTGATGTAGATCATAAGGGAGAAATAAATACTCGTATCATGAAGCAAGAATTGCTTAATGACGGATTTGATGAGAAAGAATTGTTAGAAATATATGAAGATATTCCTGAGGTATATAATATTATTAAAAGCAATAGACTTGAAGAGTGGCAAATAAATAACCTAAAAAACACCTTCAAGAATATAAGGAAGCCTGATATCCAGAGTGAGAAAACTTATAAAGTAGATCAAAATGGTGTAGTTGATTTAGGGACACATCTTACTATTATTCCTCATTCAACGTATAGTACATCAAACAATTCAAGCGGACCTCATGTTATGACATACACTAATCCATACTATAAATTTTACAAAGTAACAGGTTATGTTGATCTCCCTGCTGTTTCGGTAAGTTACAATCCTAATCGTGCTCATGAGTACAATTCCAGGCCGTATATCATGTATGGTGCATATGGAAATGGTGGAGGATTTGACGCTGGATTGGTTTACTATGAAGAAATATCTAGCTGGAAACTGTTTAGAAATGTATTAGGAGACGGTTGGTCTGAAAAAAATATTGCTTTAAATGGGAACAGAGTTTATTTATGGATGGAGTTAAATGGGGATAAGAGTTTAATAAAAGTTATAGATCCGGTTTCATGGAATGAAATCTCTAGTATGTATATTCCGGCTCCCTCAAGCTTTTCGTCTAATCCATATAATGTTAATTTGACTCGGGAGGTAGCCTTAGCTCAATTTAATAGGTTAGATAATGGTGATTATTTAAGAGAAGCACATTGGAGCCAGGTTCATTACTATAGAAAAAGTGATGGATTTTATACAATAGCAGAGCCTAAGTATCTCCTATCTAATATGGATAAGAGATATTCATATGATAACTCTATGCCAAAATATTTAATAGGAGATACCTTAGAAGATAAATCAAAAATTACTATCAGGCCAGAAAATAATTATTCAGCTGAATGGGTAGACATTGTACTTAATTGACTTAGGAGGTAAGTATGCTAAAAAAAATCATTGCCGGCTGCCTGCTTATGGGCCTTTGCTGGCTACCCGGTCCGGCCAAGGCCGATGGCGACCTGGCGCTGAGGATTAACGGCGACCTCATCGAGGCCTCTCCGTCTATGGGTACCCCCTACATCAATAAAGAGGGCCGAACCATGCTCCCCTTACGGATGGTTAACAACTACCTCAGGCTGGACACTGCCTGGTCTGAAGGTGGAAAAATCGTCGTCAGCGGCAGCAATGGCGTCTCCCTCACCTTGCAGGTCGGGCAAACCAGTTACCAGGACAAGGGGGAGACTAAGGCCCTCTACAGTGCCCCGGTCATCAAGGATGGCCGGACCTACCTGCCGGCCCGGAACCTGGCAGAAATCTACGGTAGCATCCAGTGGTCGGAGGGCACTGTTTCCATCTATCCCGGCCAAAAGAATCCCCCCAGCTACCGGGTCGACGCCAGCGGCCAGGTGGCCCGCAGCCTGGCAAGCGACCGGACCCTCCTGCCCCTGTCTGATGGAAGGACCTTGTCACCCATCCAGGACTTTATTGTCAAGCAGAAGGTCATCCGGGGAGAGACCTACCTCCTCATCAACTACAACCACGTCCACTCCAATATGAGCACCCTCTATAAGGACACCGGTGACCGCTTGGTTAAAATAGCCGACCGGGTCAATGCCACGTCATCCTTTACCTTAAATGACCGCTACCTCTATTATACAGACGGGACCTCCCAGGGCCCCTGGTCATCGGGCATCCGACCGAATGTGGTCTACCGCCTGGACCTTCAAGGTGGGCAAGGCCCGGTGGAAAAAGAACTGCCATTTGATGTCAACAAGGCCGTTTTAGAATGGACAGGCCAGCAGCTACATGCCCTGACCCCGGACGGCAACTGGCTTTTTATCGCTTAAAAGTAGCGGGGAAGAGAGACGAATACCTCCTCAGCCTGATTGTCTGTTGGCAATTGGGCTGAATTTTCGTATAATAGACCCAAGAGATACAGGTTAAAACTGGAATGGATCGGAATCTGAAATGGAGGTAGTTTATCATGGCGTATATGTCAGTGAAACAAGCGGCCGAAAAATGGCAGATTGACGAAGACCTGGTGGTTGAATTCTGCCAAGACGGGTCCCTGGTCGGCGTGGTCAAAGAAGGACGGACCTTCTTTATCCCGGAAGAGGCCATCTGCCCGGTTATCCCCCCCAACCTGGAAGCCCGCCCCTCTTCGCCGGAATATGAAGAGCTGATTGGCCGGATTGACGAAAAAAATGAAGCCCGTAAGGCCTGTGAAGTCAAAAATCCGGAAAAAATGGCCGCCTTTGAAAAAGACTTCAAGACCAGCTTTGTCTATGAGTGTGGCGCCATTAGCGGCAATCCCCTGAGCCGGGATGAAGTGGCCACCATCCTCGAAGGCCAAGTGGTCGCCGGCCAGCCCCTGCGGGCCCACCTGCAGGTGGTCGGCTTGAGCGATGCCTATGACCACATGAAAGACCTGGTCGATAAACGGGTCCCCCTGTCTGAAAAGATTATCAAGGACCTGCACGGCCTCATCATGGTTGACAAGCCCGCTGAACGGGGCAAGTATCGGCTGGAATCCATCCACGTCCTGGGTGCCTACCACCAACCGCCGGAAGCCGACCGGGTCCCGGCTAAAATGGCCAAGCAGCTGGGCAAGTTCATCAATCCCCAACTCCACGCCGTTGAAAGCGCTGTCCTCTTTCTGATGAAATTTGACGGCATCCGCCCCTTTATGGATGCCAATGGCCGGGTTGGCCGCCTGCTCCTAAACTTTATGCTCCTCCAGCAGGGCTATCCGGCAGTGAGCATCTCCCCCAAAGACCGGGATGCCTTCTATGCCGCCATTGATACCTACTACCGAGACCAGACCTCAGCCCCCATGGTTGAGCTCATCGCCCAATATATGGAACAGCAACTGGATGACTATAAGGCCGCCTGCCAGGCCTAAGTCCCATCACTAGGGGCTGTGTCAGAATGAGTAAAATCATTCGACACAGCTCCTGGATTGCAGACAAACTTAGCCCTAATTGATTTATAAAATTCTCCTTAGCTATATATTATAAGCTTACATGGATATATCCATAAACAAAGTCCCTCCTCATTTTTTGAGCTGGGACTTTGTTTGTTAGAGGGGCTATTTTGCAACAGCCCCTTTTTCAATAAAAAATTAGAAAATAATCTAAATAGATATTGACGCTTATTTGCCGGCCTGCTACAATCTATTTAGAGAAAAATCTAAATAGAAAGGGGTGGCCCATCTTGATGGACAAGACCTTTAAAGCCCTAGCGGATAGCCAACGGCGAGATATGCTCAAGCTCCTCCGGGCCGGTCCCATGGCTGCCGGGGAAATTGGTGCCCACTTTGACCTGACCGGGGCCACGGTATCCTACCACCTGTCTATTTTAAAGGCAGCTGGCCTGGTCCGGACTGATAAAGAGGGGAACCGGGTGATTTACAGCCTGAATACTTCTGTTTTTGAAGACCTGCTGGTCTTTATGGCAAGCTTTAAGGAGGGTATCCATGAATAAGCGTCTTTATATCTTAGGCCTCTTACTGATTGGTCTCAGCCTGGCCTATGGCCTCTATTATTATGATCAATTGCCGGATCCGATGGCCGTTCACCTGTCTTTTGACAATACGCCGGACCGCTGGCAGGGAAAATTATCGACCATTTGGGGCCTGCCGGTCTTTTTTGCCGCCATAGAAACCCTTATGTTTTTTAGTGCCCGGCGGAGTCCCCAGGTCCATCCGATGATGCAGGCTATTTCTCTTTTAGCTGTACCTGTTATTGGCCTGGTGGTCACCATGATGATGGTCCAGTTTAACTTGGGGGCTGATTTTTCCGTTCGCCGGGGCGTCCTCCTCCTCTTGGGGGCACTTTTTCTGGCAATCGGCAACTACCTGCCCAAGACACCGCCCAATCAATTTTACGGCTATCGCTTTCCCTGGACCGGCCGGTCGCCGGTGGTCTGGGCTAAGACCCAACGGCTGGGCGGCTACCTCTTTATCGGGGCCGGCTTTTTAGCCCTGCTGGCCGGTGTTACCAATGTGCCGGCTCTGATGGTCCTGGCCCTCATAAGTATTTTTGTGGCGGGGGCCTTACCGCCCCTTTGGTCTTTCAGAGAAGACCATCGGCTTAAATGACCAATACGCCCCAGGCGTGACTGCCTAGGGCGTATTTTTTCGCTGTTGTTTGTGTTTACTTGAGCTGACTAAAAAGACCCAGGAAAAGAGGGTACAGAAGATGAGGGAGCAGGCGACGGCTGGACCAAAGTGGAAGGGTTCAGGGAAAAAGATGGTTATAGGATTATTGGGGCGAATGAAGGTGGACTGGAGGGCGGCCATATATATGGTGGAGAAAATAGTGAAGGTCCAGCAAAAGCCTTTATCTATCTGACTTTTGCCAGTAAAATAGCCCATCAGTAAAACAGCCGGGAGGCTGAGGAGGAGGGCCGGTAGCAGCCAAAGTAAAAACTGAACGGTCGGGAGGGCGTCTGACTGGATCCAGTAAATCATCCGGTCATAATAGACATTTAATAAAAAAGCCGGCAAGAGGATGGCTGTAAAAACGGCCGGGGCCCGCCACAGGTTAAGGTAGTTCATCTGCCTGGTCACGCCTTTCATAAATTTTTTTAAATATACCATGCCCCGGGGTCTTTGTCTATTTGCTTTTAACTATTTCTTAACAAAAGGGCAGGCTTTTGCCTGCTAATGGTATTTTGGGCATTAAAAAACTGCCTTAGGCTGGCTAAGGCAGGGGGCTTCGGATTAAGCCTCTAACAGGTCCTGGATTTTTTTCTCAAACCGCTTGGGTTCAATATTCGGTTCATAGCGGGCAACGACATTACCTTCTTTGTCCACTAGGAACTTGGTGAAGTTCCATTTGATGTTGGCCCCCCGGTAGACATCGGTCAGGGTTTCCAGCTTGGCCAAGAAGGCGGCAGTGCCGGCGTCGGCAATCCCTTGGGGCTGGGCGTCTTTTAAGAAGGTGTAGAGGGGGTCTTCATCATCCCCGTTGACGTCAATCTTAGCGAAGGTGGTAAATTCCGTCCCGTACTTGGTCCGGCAGAATTCAGCGATTTCTTCATTGCTGCCCGGGGCCTGGCCCAGGAATTGGTTGCAGGGGAAGTCTAAAATTTCAAAGGGTTGGTCCTTGAAGGTTTTGTAGAGGCCTTCCAGCCCTTCATATTGGGGGGTAAAGCCACATTCTGTAGCGGTATTGACAATGAGGAGCACCTTGCCCTTATAATCGCTTAAAGAAACATCATTATCCTTGGTATCCTTGACGGTGAAATCATAAATTGAAGCCATTGTCATCATCCTTTCCTGAAACGCTTTTGAAGGGCCTGGCCTTAACCGGGCCAAGCCTGTCACTAGAAAAAGATATACCCGAAAGGGACCGGATTGACACAAATTTTCAGCCCCTCCAGGCCAATTGGTCTAATGCCGGGGCGGGGTGGCGATGATTTGCCCAATGGGGACCTGGCGCCTGTGGTAGCGGCGCTCGTATTCGGTGGCGATATTGTCAGCCGGGAGGTCCCGGTAGATGTCCCGGTCGGCAGAGACGATTTGCCAGCCGGATTCCCGGAAGCTCTCCAGGGAGTAGGTATAAAAATCGTCATGGTCTGTTTTAAAGAGGAGGTCGCCGTCCTCCTGGAGTAGGGCGGCATAGATGGCCAGAAAGCCCGGCGCTGTCAGCCGGCGCTTGGCATGGCGCTTTTTGGGCCAGGGGTCGGAAAAGTGGAGGTAGATCCGCTCAACGGACCGGGCCGGCAGGATGCGCAGGAGTTCGCTGGCATCACAGGCCATAAAGCGGATGTTTTCAGGCCAATCGGCCCGACGGCTGTAGCTTTCGACGGCCTCCCGGATGATTTCCGGGACCACGTCAAGGGCCAGCCAGTTCTTATCCGGACAGGTCTTGCCTGCCGTATAGATAAAGCGGCCTCGACCGGACCCAACCTCGATGCGTAGGGCTTGACTTTTAGGGTAGCATTTTGCCCAAAAGGCTGGGCTGGCTTCTGCCTGGGTAATCACGTAGGGGTTTTCTAAGAGCATGTCATGGGTGCCCGGAATATGTCTGACTCTGGCCATGGTTTCCTCCTTAAAAATCAGTGGATGGCTTGCACTGGATGTGTAACTTCGCTAAAATAAGGGTATTATATTATTAATGCTCGATGCGATAAATCGGGTGCTTGTATGATAGCATAAGGAGGCCCTGAATTGAAAGGTCACTTGGAACTCTTTGAAAATCGTTTAAAAGCGGCCGGTGCAAAGTTGCCTGGTGCAGACCAGCTGGACATGGACCGGGTTTTTACAGACTTTGCCACAGCCCTGGGGACAGAAGCCCTTCCCTTTTACGATGTACAAAGCGGGCCTACCCTGGCAGATTATTACCAGTCTCACTTTATTCGCTTTGTAAAAAATGCCCTTAAAGCATAGGTCTAGGCTAGACAGTGAGAAAAGAGTTTGCTATACTGCTGGATAGACAGGACGCCTGGCAAGGGCGCCGGAATAGGAGTGAAATTCATGCAGAAATTAGATGCAAATTTATTTGAAGAAATCATCTATGATGATGGTGAAGCCTGTTGTGTCCTCTTCTCCCGTAAGTCATGCCATGTGTGTCAGTCGGTTAAACCGAAACTGGAAGAGCTGGAAGAAGATTACGAAGGCGATTTTGGTTTCTATACGGTTGATGTTGAGGAACAAAAAGAGTTATTCCAGCGGTTCTCTTTAAAGGGTGTGCCGCAGGTCCTTTTCTTCAATGATGGTGAATATGTCGGTAAAATGGCCGGCGAAAAAGACATCGAAGACTATGAAGAAAAGATCGAAGAAATTCTCGGCTAATAATCGCTCGACTGCCGCACACTTGTGCGGCTTTTTTCATGCTTTGATCCCAGGAGGGAACAAGGCTTTCAGCTAGGCGTTTGAGACGCCAGACCATGTCCCCGGCCTTATCGTACAGGGACAAATGCCTGTAGGTCGGCCGGTTGTGACCGGTCTGCCAGCTGCTTTGGAGGAAAAAATAGATGTTTAAACAATTACGACGGGATATCCAGGTGGTCTTTGAGCGGGACCCGGCAGCACGGACGGTTATAGAGGTCCTTTTGAACTATCCGGGTTTACACGCCATCTGGGTCCACCGCTTCACTCACCAGATGTATCTCTTGGGTTTTCGGACATTTGCTCGCCTTATTTCTCAAATCGCCCGTTTTTTTACCCAGGTGGAAATCCACCCCGGGGCGACCATTGGGGAGGGACTCTTTATTGACCACGGTTGCGGGATTGTCATTGGGGAAACGGCCATCGTCGGTGATGACGTGACCCTTTTCCAGGGGGTGACCCTAGGGGGGACCGGCAAGGAAAAGGGCAAGCGCCATCCGACCCTGGATGACGGGGTCATGGTGTCCAGTGGCGCCCGAGTCCTAGGCAATATCCATATCGGAAAAAATGTTAAAATAGGAGCAGGATCCGTTGTTTTACAAGATGTGCCTGCCAATTCCACGGTCGTCGGCATTCCCGGCCGGGTCGTCAAGCAGGACGGGAACCGGGTACCTACGGATAAGCACCATGTCGACCTGGAACACAACCGCCTGCCGGACCCGGTCTGTGAATGCCTGAAAGACCTCCGTGCCCGTTTAGATGCCGTCCAGGTGCGTTTGGAAGAAATGGAGGAAAAAGCCAATGAGCATCAAGATTTATAATACACTCACCCGCCAGAAAGAAACCTTCACCCCGGTCCATGAAGGGGAAGTCCGGATGTACGTCTGTGGTCCGACCACCTATAACTACATCCACCTGGGCAATGCCCGGCCCATCGTGGTCTTTGATACGGTCCGCCGCTACTTCAGCTACCGGGGCTACGATGTGACCTATGTGTCTAACTTTACCGATGTGGACGACAAAATCATCAACCGGTCCCATGAAGAGGGGAAGACAGCGGCTGAGGTGGCCCAGTTTTACATTGATGCCTACTTTGAAGACACCGGCAAGCTGAACATCCTGCCGGCGGACAAGAATCCCCGGGTCAGCGACCATATGAAGGAAATCATTGACTTCGTCCAGGAACTCATTGATGCCGGTTATGCCTATGCCCTGGACAATGGCGATGTCTACTTCGCCGTCCGCAAGTATGAAGACTATGGGCAACTGTCCGGCCGGAACATCGATGACCTCATGGCCGGGGCCCGGGTGGATGTCGATGAGAAAAAACACGACCCCCTGGACTTCGCCCTCTGGAAAAGCGCCAAACCCGGCGAGCCTGCCTGGGATTCCCCCTGGGGCCAGGGCCGGCCGGGCTGGCATATTGAGTGTTCGGCCATGAGCCGGACCTACCTGGGCCAGACCTTTGACATCCACGGGGGCGGCCAGGACCTGATCTTCCCCCACCATGAGAACGAAATGGCCCAAAGCTGCTCCGCTTCCCATGCAGATATGGCCCGCTATTGGATGCACAATGGCTTTATCACCATTAACGAAGAAAAGATGAGTAAGTCCCTGGGCAACTTCTTCCTCCTCAGGGAAATCCTGGATAAATTCCCCGGAGACGTGGTCCGCTATTATCTTTTGAGCGTCCACTACCGGAGCCCCCTGGACTTTGACGATGAAAAAATTGCCGCTGCCGCCCGGGGCCTGGACCGGCTCAAGAATGCCTACCACAATCTGCTAGCTGCTCAAACCAAGGCCCAAGGAAGCGCTGGAGAAGCTGAAGCCGGCCTCCGGGACCAGCTGCAAGCGGTCCGGGCAGCCTTTGAAACTGGCATGGACGATGACTTCAATACCGCCCTGGGGCTCAGCGCCTTATTTGACCTGGCTCGGGATGTGAATACCTACCTCCGCCAGGACAGCCATGAAAGGGCTCTTTTAGAGGAAGCCCAAAAGTGCTTTGATGACCTCCTCTATGTCTTCGGCCTGGACTTTAGCGCCCACAAGGCCGATGATAGCTTGGCTGACGACCTCATGGCCCTCTTAATTGACCTCCGGGCCCAGGCCCGGGCCGACAAGCAGTTTGCCCTGGCCGACGCCATCCGGGACCGGTTAAGCGATCTGGACATTATCCTGGAAGACGGGAAGAATGGGACGACCTGGAAAAAATCAACTTAAGAGCCGTTGTTTATCATCATCTGGGCTAGGGTATAATCATAGTGTTGAAAGAAACGAAAAAATACTATTCAACACACATGGAGGTAAAAACATGGAAGAATTAAAATTTGTCAGATGCCCGGAAACCAAAAATATTTTTGAGGCTGTTTATGTTGCTGATGGTGCTAAGTTAGAACTTTTAAAGGCTAACTCCACCGATGCTGCCGGTGAAAAACACGTACCTGTCGTAAAGCAGGACGGCAATAAGGTAGATGTCGTTGTCGGTAGCGTGGAACACCCCATGACCGAAGAACACTACATCCCCTTCATCGTTGTCCAAACCGATAAACGGGTCTTGCGTAAAGACCTGACCCCGGACTGCGAACCGAAAGCCTCCTTCCTTTTAGAAGATGGCGAAAAATTCGTCCGTGCTTACGAATACTGCAACCTGCACGGCCTCTGGAAAGCTGAATAATTTCTCATAGGAAGAGCCCCCGGACTTGCTCAGCAAGTCCGGGGGCTCTTATTGTTTTTCCTTTCAACGAGACTCGATGGGTTGGGTATTTGTCATCTTTAAGGGGGCTAGCTCTTGAAGCAGGCCAGCCAGATGCAGGGGTCCGTAGTGGCGACTACCCGGTGGCGGACGTGGGGGGCCAGGCGGACATGGTCGCCGGTATTTAAAAGCTGGTGTCGGTCCCGGTCATCGGCCAGGATGGCCTGGCCTTCTAGGACCGCTACCCATTCCAGCTCCGCCTGGTCATAGAAGAAGCCGTCAGGCGAGCAATGGCCCCGGCTGATGATCCGCTCTAGGCGGAGGCCCTCTTCCTCATAGAGGACCTCAACCTGCTCAGGGCCATCGCCATCCAGGGGGGAGAGGGCAAATAGGTTGCGGCCGCCGGGAAAGGGGGCCGGCTTGGTCAAGACTTCCCGGATGACCCGGTAGGCTGCCGGTAGGGCGGCATCGGGCCAGTGGGCCCGGTTGGCCGGGCTGGTTGAGGGAAGGCTGGCCGCCGGCAGGTCTAGCCGGTCAGCCCAATGGGTCTGGTAGGCCTGCCAGGCCTTTTGTCCGGTACAAAAGATATGGTGGATGGCTGTTCCCTTAATTTCCCTGGCCAGGTCGTTGTAGTGGGCGTTGACAATGCTGCTGTCATCAGCCCCCTGGATATCGGCCTGGGCAAAAACATCCCAGAGGGCGATGTGATGGCGGCGGGCAAAGTCCCGGCAGGCCTCGGCATGGATGGGGCGGGGCTCCCCGAACACCTGGGCCAGGGTTGGCCAAAAGCGGTTCTGGGGGTGGCCGTAGTAGAGACCCCTTTGGCGGGATGCCGGTGAGGGCAGGGTGCCCAGGACCAGGACCTCAGAATCCTTCCAGATCCAGGGGCTTAAGGGGTGGGTCACTGTCTCACGCATGGAGGATATTCACCTGGCAAACAGCCATGGCCTCCAGGGCCCGCTGGTGGCTTTCGGGACTGACCCCGGCACAGGCCTTGGCGTCCACATACAGGGGGACTTCCGGCAAAAAGGCCTTCATGACCAGGGCATTGGAGATGACGCAGATATCCGTGCAGACGCCAACCAGGGTCACTGAAGTCAGCCGTCTTTCCTGGTCGGCCTCCTTTAGGGTCTGGGCTAAGTCCGGGGACCCGAAGGTCGGTTTATCAAAAAAGGTCACTTCACGTCCGGCCAGGGCCTGGGCTACTTCCGGTACCAGCTGCCAGCCTTCAGACCCACGCATACAGTGGGCCACCGGCAGGTGGTGGCCTTCCTGCCGGGTCAGGTAGTCGTCCTCATGGGTATCCCGGGTGACAAAAATCTTCCCCTGGTGCTGGCGGATCCGGTCGACCACCTGGCTGACAATGGACTGGCCCTCGGCTGTCCCCAGGCTGCCGGTGATAAAGTCATTTTGCATATCTATAACCACTAATACATCATTCATGGTATCCCTCCTCTGGGAATAGTTTATCATCTTCCCCGGGTGGGGTCGAGGGTGTTGTGAGTGGGGGACGATAAGTTGCCGGTACAAGACAAATTGTACTTGCAAATACCTGCATAGTTAGATACTATTTCCTTGGTGGTTGTTTGTAAAAAATATTAAAAAGGAGGGTTTATATTGCCTGAACAGAAAAAGAAAAGACTCGGATTGGTCCCCCGGTTGATCCTCGGGATTGTCATCGGTTTAATTGTCGGGAGCCTTGTCAATGAACCGGTCATCCGTGTCTTTGCTACGATTGCGAATATTTTTGCCCAATACCTAAGCTTTATTATTCCCCTGCTCATTATTTCTTTTGTAACGGCCGGGATTGCCCAATTGGCAGCCGGTGGGGCCGGTCGCCTCTTAGGCTTTACGGTTCTCTTGGCTTATTGCTCAACCCTGGTGGCCGGGACCCTGGCTTATACCGTGGATTCTGCTATTTTTCCTCATTTTATTACATCCGACATTATTAAAAATTTCACGGAAAGCTCTGCCACGGAAATTGAGCCTTACTTAGAGTTCACCCTGGACCCGATTTTCAGTGTAACGACGGCCATTGTCCTGGCCTTTATCCTGGGGATTGGCATTGTCACCCTGCGGATGAAGGATGATACCAAGTCCCTGGGGGACCTGCTCAAGGATATTTTTGTCGGCCTGCAGGAAATCGTTTACCTGGTCCTGGCCAAGACCATCATCCCGATTTTACCTATCTATATCGGTCTGACCTTTGCCAAAATGAGCTATACTGGTGAGGTTTGGAGTGTGCTCAAGGTCTTTTGGAAGGTCTACGTAGTCATCCTGGTCTTGCACTTCATATATCTGACGGTCCTCTTTACCATTGCCGGTACTGTCAGTGGCAAGAGCCCCCTCCGGCTCATTAAAAACCAGGTACCCGGCTATCTGACCGCTGTAGGGACCCAGTCTTCGGCCATTACCATTCCGGTCAACCTCCAGTGTGCGGAAAAGAATGGTGTGACTAAGGGGATCCGGGACTTCGTTGTCCCCCTCTGCGCCACCATCCACCTGGCCGGGTCAACCATTACCATTACCAGCTGCGCCACCGGGGTCCTGATGATGAGCGACATGCCCCATAACCTGGGCCTCATGGTCCCCTTCATCTTAACCCTGGGCGTCGTCATGATCGCAGCACCCGGCGCACCGGGTGGGGCCATTATGAGTGCCCTGTCCTTCCTGCCGATGATTGGTATTCCGGTGGACGGGGCCCTGGCCAGCCTTATGATCGCCCTGTACCTGACCCAAGACTCCTTTGGGACAGCTTGTAATGTCAGTGGTGACAATGCTATTGCGGTCTTTATCGATACCTTTAAAGACCGGATTACCGGCCGCCACCAACCCGGTGAGACCAACTAACCGGTGGATCTTTACAACATCACCGAAAGGGTCCCCTTTCTTGGATATCCAAGGAAGGGGACCCTTTTTCATACCTGCAGATAGGTTTTGGGTCAGAAGGCGTCTTATAAGTAGGTGAAAGCAAAGGAAATAAACAAGACTCTTCTGGAAAACTTCGGCGCAGGATCAAGAGGGCATATTGATATTGGCCTGTCATAGGGGTATAGTCCCTGGCGCTCATAGGCTTCTTTGCCCTTGCTGTTTGAAGCCAGATGGCGTATCTTTATGGGTAGAGGTCGGCGCCGGCAGACCGTTACCGAATTGTTACCCATCGCCGGACCGGGCCCGGCCCCGGCCCTGATTTTTTGTTGCTAATCAGCGACAGGGACCAGGATTTTGGCCAATCGGTAACAAAAAAAGACCAATTGTGAACTTTTTTTACACGAGATTGTTACCAGCTTGACGCCCATCTCTTCTCGTATTAAGCTATCATAGCAACTGGTGAGAGGAGCGATGGAGATAGATATGAAGATCACATCAGTCAAAAAATCATTCAAAAAACAGATCAGCGCAGTCCTTTGCACCGTCCTGGTAGCCGGTAGCCTTCTGGCAGCCAGCCCGGCCTGGGCAGAGGAGCCGGTCCAGACCGGCACTGCGGTGACTTTATTTATGGGCAAAACCGAAGCCCAATTAAACGGTAACCGCCTCATCCTACCCAAGGCCCCCCGGGTTAGCGCCGGCCGGACCTTTATCCCCTTACGGGCAACGGCGGAAGCCTTCGGTTTTAAAGTCGACTATGATGCGGCCACACGGATCATTACCGTCAGCCAAAAGGACCAGACCCTGGTCATGACCGTCGACATGACCTACTACCATAAGAATGGCCAGGTGGCCTTTATGGATGTGGCCCCCTATGTATCTGAGGACGGCCATACCATGGTCCCGGTTCGCTTCATCACTGAAGCCATGGGCTTTAGCGTAGAAGCCAGCCGCGATGGCCAGGACCGCATTGTGCAAATTACGCGCTAGAGGTTTTGACGCAGAAGCGTCGAGGAGGACATATGAAAAAACAAGGAATCGCATTACTGTGTGCCGGGGCTTTAGCAGTCACCAGCCTGCCCCAAGTGGGTCTGGCGGCAGATGACTTGAGCCTGGGTCAGGTAAGGGCCGGGTCCAGCGACCTCACCCTCCAGTACAAGGGCGCCAGGGCCGGCGACTGGTACCATGTCTACCTGGGCGACCAGTACCTGGCCGGCCAGCTGTCTGCAGATGCCGCGGCCCGGGGCAGCCTCCAGCTGACCCTGCCCCGGGCCGCCGCTGATGGCGACCTGGTCAACGTCCGGATGGCCGGCTCCGGTAACCACTTCCTATCTGCCGATACCAAGGTAACCGCCGCCCCGACCCCGGCCCCGGCGCCGGCCAGTGGCCAGCTGACAGCGGTCTACCCTTCGGAAGTCAAGCCCGGCAGCACCGTCAAGCCCCGGATCTACCTCAATGACCAGGGCCGGATGACCGATGTCTCCGATGACGCCGTCTACAGCTACAGCGGCCCTATTGTCGCTGGCAGCTTTATCAAGGGTGGCTTTACCGTTGCCCAGGATGCCCCGGAAGGAAGCATCGTTACCCTGCGGATCATGTATGGAGACCAGAATATCGACAAACGCCTGGTCATCCGCAGCAGTGCCAGCGAAACCCCGACCCCGTCCACGCCGGAAAAGCCTAGCCCGACTAGCCCGGGTAACTTTAGCCTGGCCCGGACCCAGGTTGACAAGGACAAGGCTGAAACCATCGATATTGCCCTGAAGCAAACCGACAGCCGGGCCAAGGCCCTGGGCGTCGCCGTTGTCCATAAGGAAAACGCCGCCAAGGTTACCGCCTCCGTTGCCGATCCGGCAGGCTTTTTAGCCTCCGGCAAGGGCCAACTCAAATTCAAGGCGGACCGGGAAGGCGCCGTCGACCTAGAACTCCGGGCCTTCGATGCCGCCGGCAAGGTTCTGGACCGTTACCCCTTCCAGATTATGGTGGGAAAATCAGGCTTGGCCGCCAACCAGGTCCGCATGACTATTGGCCTAAAGTCCCTGGTCATCGGCAATGAACAAAAGGCCATGGACACCGCCCCCTTTATTCAGGATAACCGGACCTTCGTTCCCCTGCGGGCCCTGGCGGAAGCCTTCGGCGCCAAGGTTGACTACAAGGCCGCCGACCAGACCATTCATATCCAGATGGCCGATAAGACCGTCGTCATGACCATCGGCGAAAAGACCTTCACCGATAATGGCAAGACCAAGACCATGGATGTTGCCCCCTACCTGTCTTCAGGTGGTCGGACCATTGTCCCGGTCCGTTTTGCTGCAGAAGGTCTGGGCTTTAAAATCACCACCACCGCCGATGCTGAAGGCTTGACCACTGATCTTATCTTCAGCAAGGCGAAATAAAAAACGAAACCTGCTTAAGGTAAGAGATATAATTGAATAAACATATGAAAAGGGATGCTACCGTAAGGCAGCATCCCTTTTCATATGCCTAGACCATACATTTTTGTAGAAGAAGGTTTGTACAAGGTGGGTGGTTGTATATAGAGTCTGAAGGTTGAGGGCGAAAAAAATATCAGAAAAATTAAAGTCAACTTCTTGAAAAAATAAAAAACTTTGTACACAATAGAGTTTATATAGGGCTATTCTTAGAGCGTGTAGCAAGCGCTCTTAGCCGCCGGGTAGGGGGATTAACAGCAGGATTTTTTAGGGAGCGGACCTCTATGGATAAACAGGAACAAAAACTAGGTATTATTGTAGCATTGATCGTTTTATCTGCAATCCTTTGTCGCGTGATAACTAAGCTTGGCATTCTCTGCCTTCCCTTAGGAATTACCCGGTCATTGCTCTATATGGCCCTATACCTTGTCTGGGGGATATCTGTTAATCGACGAATTCTTCAATCCCGGGTACGGTACTATATGCTGGCTGTTTCCGCCTTGTGTGTCTTTTGGTTCCTGGTCCGGTCAATAAAATACTTCCTTGTGGTAGACCCCGATTTTGTAAGGGGCTTGTGGTATTGTTATTATTTCCCTATGCTGTACATTCCGCTTTTAGCTGTGTTTATATCCGTATCGCTTGGCAAGCCGGAAACCTATCAGTTGCCAAGGTGGGTAAGGGGCTTATATATCCCGACCTTGTTTTTGCTACTCGCAGTATTAACCAACGATTGGCACCAATTTGTTTTTGCTTTTCCGCCTGGAGAGGTGTGGAGCGATAAGAATTATAGCTATGCCCTGGGTTATTACCTTGTCTTCGGCTGGGAAGTGGCCTGTGCCCTTATGGCCCTTGGGATTATGCTGGTGAAATGTCGGTTGGCCCAAAAAAAGAAATACATGCCTGTCCTTCTAATGGGTATATCTATTGGCTATGCTGTGATTTATGCCAGCGGTGCCACATGGATGCAGGTCATCGGTGGCGATATTGCTGCTGTGCAATGCCTGTTCTTTGTGGGAATCCTTGAAAGCTGTATCGCCTGTGGACTTATTCCAACTAATACAGGCTATGTAGACCTGTTTATGGTCAGTAGAATTGGAGCCCAGATCATAGATCGGGAAAATATTGTCCACCTGTCCAGCACTGATGCTAAAGTACTGACCGGAGACCAGCGGCTAAGGGTCAAAAGGCAGCCCCTTTTAGTTGATAAAAGAATGCTGATAAAAAGTAAACCAATCAAATTTGGTCAAGTTTTATGGCAGGAAGACGTATCAGACCTTATCACAATAATTGACCAGCTTGAAGAAAATTGTCGGAATCTTTCTGAGATGAACCGCATCCAGGCAGAAACGCTGGAAACAGAAAAGAAGACTCGTGCTTTGCAAGAAAAAAACCGGGTAACCGACTTAATTCACTTGGAAACTGCCCGACAAATGGAATTCATTGACCGCCTGCTTAAGCGCTATGATGCAGAAACTGATGTGCAAAAATGCCGTAGGCTTCTTGCCGGCGTAGCTGTTTTGGGTGCCTATATCAAGCGGTATAGTAACCTCTTGTTAGTCAATGAAGGGACAGAAATAGCACATATCCGTGACCTAGCTAGATGCTTTGAGGAGTCTTTTATCAATCTGAAACTGCTAGGCGTAGATTGCCTTTGCAGGATTTCTTCAGATATATTACTGCACACGGAGGAGGTAATCCGTCTTTACCGTACCTTTGAAACAGTTTTGGAAGATTGCCTCTTTACCCTTGACCAAGTCTGGGTTTACACCCGGGTAAGCGAGGGGCAGGTTTTCCTAATAATGGACTTTGTCTGTGATAAAGACTTGTCCCACCACCGGTCAGCAGCTGATTGCTTTTCAGAGGATGACGAAAGTAGTCGCTTCATCTTTCATTTGCGAAAAGGGGTGACAGACCATGAAGGTAGTGCAACTGCTTCATTGGATTAAAGGTAAATACTATTTGCGCCGTGCAGTAAAAGAGGCACTGGATACCCTTCCTTCCGCTATCTGTTACTTTACGTCTACAGGCACTATCAAGTTGTGCAATACGGCTATGTACGATCTTGTTCGACAAATGACCGGGAAAGATTTGCAAAGTTTTGCCGAGCTGAATATAGCCCTGGAAAAGTGTGATAAGACCACCGGTATTATTCGGGAAGGGAATACATTCCTCTTCCCGGATGGGCAGGCATGGAAGTACTCTAGCCGAGTGCTAACAACGGTAGGGGGAGAAAACTATACTGAAGCCGTGTTCAGTAACGTGACCGAGCTATACGAAAAACGCCGAGAAGGGCAAAGCCAGGCCGAAGCCTTACAAGCGATGAACCGGGACCTGAAAATCCTGGCTAAAAACCTGCAGGAAATGACCAGAGAACAAGAAATTTTAAATCTCAAGTCGCAGCTGCATGACCAAATGAATATGGGCCTTGTGGCCATCCGCCGGATCCTTCAAGAGGAGGCAATTTCTGCGGACAATGGGCTTGCCATCACTCGGTTTCGTCGGGCCATTCAGGTCTTACAAGAGGATACAAGCTGCCCCCGGGATGACTTGGCGGAATTTATCGAAGATGCAAACTTGGCCGGGATACAAGTAATTATTTCTGGTGACTTCCCAAAAGATAAAGACCTGGCTTGTTTGCTCTTGTCCGTTATGCGAGAGGCCAGTGTTAACGCTGTCCGTCATGCTGATGCTACGTTGCTGGATATCAGGATCAAGTGGACAGATGAGCGGATTCTTTTATCTATTAGCAATAATGGGAATCGGCCCAGGGGAGAGGTCATTCCACAAGGCGGCCTTGCCGATCTTGGTCAAATGAT
This sequence comes from Peptococcus simiae, assembly GCF_046569735.1. Lineage (GTDB taxonomy): Bacteria > Bacillota > Peptococcia > Peptococcales > Peptococcaceae > Peptococcus > Peptococcus simiae_A. Next base: position 19,064 of record NZ_JBKICG010000026.1, read on the forward strand.
TACCGAGGCGGGCGGTAGAATGGTAATTAGGTCGCAAGCGGTATTTTTGTTACAAGTTACTTTGCCACTTAGTTATAGAAAAATGAACCGGGAGGTGGCCAGATGACCAAGATCCTTATCATTGATGATCAACGTATTGCCCGAGAATATATGGAGCATGTTGTGTCTGGGCAGGAGGGTTATGAGCTGGTGGGCAGTCTTTCTCAAGCTGATATGGCCGCTGCTGTCTGTGGTAGGAGGTCAGTGGATTTGGTCTTGATGGATGTTTGTACCCAGGGTAGGAAAGATGGCATAGCCGCAGCGGCAGACCTACGGAGGCATTTTCCTTCACTAAAAATTATCATTGTGACCTCCATGCCCGAGGAGAGTTTTATCAAGCGTGCCAAGGAAGCCGGAGCAGATAGTTTTTGGTACAAGGAGGTCAGCCCGGAAGAACTCATCACCGTCATAGAGGCCACCATACGGGGCAAGTCGGTATGGCCGGATGAAGTTCCTCCTGTCAAGTTAGGTATCTCTACCAGCAAAGAGCTGACCGAGGCCCAGCTTAAGGTTCTCCGGTTGGTCTGTGAGGGGCTGGGCTACAGTGAAATTGCCCGGAAGCTGAATATTTCCACTAGAACGGTGAAATGGCATATGTCCAAAATTCTTGAAGAAACAGGTTTCGCTAACAAAACCCAGCTGGTCATTGCGGTTATTGCCAAGCGGTTCATTATTCCAAGGCTACTGGATGATTCAGGGGAGGTAGCCCCTACTTCGGCGTATACATCTAAGTGAATAGGTCTAAATACCCGGTTTTCTATGGAGAACCGGGTATTTTTTTATCGAAATGAACAAAATTTTCTGAGACTGTACTTAGGGACAGTGTGCATTGAAAAAGGAATAGGTATAATTTAAAGACCATAAGGTGAATGTGGCCTAGGATAACTTGTAGGAGTGATGCAGTTGGATAAACTCAGGGATAGATAGGATATAGGTGTATGGTCAAATCCCGAGATCTACCTGATTTCAATTTGGCTACAGCGAAGGTTGCCGATGGGTACAAGCGGAGTTAAGGGATCCGGGGTAGTAGAAACAATAAGGGGAATAGCTTATGAAAGCAAATATGAAAATGAAAAAATTATTAGCCCTGCTTCTTACAGTAGGGATGATGTTGACAATGACTCTCCCGGCTTTTGCAGTAGAACCGGATATGGATATGAGGACAAGCATCTCTATTATACGGGCTACTTCAGCAGAGGGCGTAAAACCGGTTTGCGGTCAACAAGTAACCAGGCCCCAAATAACTATTCAAGAGGGCTCTCCGGCCACCTTTATTATCGCTAATTGGTATAAATGGAATGAAGAGAAAAAAAGTTGGCGGCTAGTTCAAGTGGGAGATACTTTTACCGAAGGAACATATACCCTTATGGGCTTTGTGCGTGTTACCGGCGATGCGAACAAAACACACGTTTTAGCGAAAGATGTAAAAGTCTACGTTGACGGTGTAGAATGGGTCGGAAGTGAGCCTGAGATAAGCGAAGACAAGTCGGAAAGGGCTATTAATTTACCGCCATGTCAGGCAAGCAAATTTGCCATTAAGGATGTTGATACAGATGCAACCGAAGTAAAAGGCCTAGGGAAACCGGCAACTTCAGTTGTTGTCACCTTTCCCAGTGGCAGACAAGGCCGAACCGGAACAGACCAAAATGGAAACTGGCGAGTTAGCCTACCCGATGGGGAAGTGCTGCAGGTAGGTGACCTTATTAAAGCCAAGATTGAGAAACAGGGACAAGCTTCTAGCATAGAAGCCCACACAACCGTAAAAGCAGGCAAGACCTTAGCGGAAAAGAATAACATTATCCTTCCGGATAAAACAAAAGTCGAGAAGCCTGAGGCCTTAACAAGAGAAGAAAAGGCAGCTGTTGCAGAAGCGATTAGAGAGGCGAATCCAAACTTACCCTTGGCAGACCTCGTTATCGGTGATGACGGTAGTGCAACCCTTACCTATACTGACCAGAGCAGCAAGACTATTCCGGGAAGTGACCTGGTAGAAGATAAGCGAGTCAAGCAACCAACCATTAAGGATGTCTATACAGATGCAACCGCCATAGAAGGCACAGGGGAACCGGGGGCTTCTATCATCGTAACCTTCCCCAGTGGCAGACAGGGGAGAACCGGAACAGACCAGGATGGAAAGTGGCGAGTTAGCTTACCAGATGGGGAAACGTTGGCTAAGGATGCCGTCATTAAAGCTAGGGGAGAAAAAGACGGCAAAGACCCTTCTGAAGAAGTAAGCACCCAGGTCAAAGAGCGTGTTAATGTACCCCTGGAGGCCAAAGAACCAAGCAAGACCGAAGTCAAGAACCCGGCTGCATTAACGGACGAGGAAAAACAAGCAGTCAGAGACGCTATCAAGGAAGCCAACAAAGACCTA
>NZ_JBKICG010000027.1:0-15879 GCF_046569735.1 Peptococcus simiae
AATTAAAATACAAGTAAAATCCCAGCTTTTGGCTGTAGAGTGCTGCCAATTGCTGGGATTTTTTATAGGGGATCCTATAGGCCTTGTCGATTTTACCTGCTAGGATTACCAGTCCTAGTCATCAAAAATTTCTTTAAGAGCTCTTTCCGTCCCCATGAGGTAGATGATGAGGCCTAGGGCTTGGGTAAGGCTAATAACGAGAATGGCGATCACTGCCTGTCCTTCACTGAGGGGAATTGGCCCTAAGGATAAGGCTAGCATGACCAGCAGGCTAATGGCCAGGGCAGCAAGGCTATACCGGATGAGGGCCTTGGCTGAGTGGACTTGGGCGAAAGCCCAGGCTTCCTGGGATTTTTTGGACTGGGTGGTCCGGTAGCCGTAAAGATTATTGATTTTTTGGGGTGGATACTTATAAAAGAAAAAACCAAAGACCAGGAGAATAAGCGGGGTGAGGGTTACAGCTAAGATATAGAGTAGGGTGAACATGGGACAGCTCTCTTTCTGATTCGTTGTCAACTTAATATGCGATGAAGCCTTTCAAAAAAAAAGACTTTATGATAAGGTATTATATAATAGATGCCGGTAGTTGGGAAGAGGGGAGAGAATATGACTTTATCCAGGGCCTATATCCTGTACTTGCTATCTGTGGTCACCTTTGGTTGCAATGGGATTATAGCGAGTTATATTGACCAGACCAGTACAACTATTGTCTTTTTTCGCTTGCTTTTAGGGTCCCTGTTTTTATTTGGGGTCATGCTGGTGCGTCGGCAGGGGCGGGCGCTTTTCCGCTATCCCCGGGACCTTGCCTTTGTCCTCTTATCCGGGCTGGCCATGGGGGTCAGCTGGCTCTTTCTGTATGAGGCCTTTGACCGGGTAGGGGTGGGGGTAGCTTCGCTCCTCTATGCCTGTGGGCCGGTCATCGTGATGGCCATATCACCGCTGGTCTTCCATGAAAAACTCACCCGGCTAAAGGTTGGGGCCTTTGCGGCGGTCTTTATCGGGGTCTGTATGATTAATGGGACGGAGGTCAGCTTTCACGGCGAGTGGCTGGGGGTCTTATGCGGCTTGGGGTCTGCGGCCACCTATGCGGTCATGGTGGTGGCTAATAAGCAGGCGCAAGACCTATCTGGCTTGGCCAATACCCAGGTCCAGCTCTTTGCCGGCCTTGTGACGGTGGCAACCTTTATGGTCTTTACCGGTGGCTTTGACTTTGTCATCAGCCGGTCGGACTGGCCTTTCCTGCTGGTTTTGGGTTTTTTCAGCACCGGCCTGGCTTGTCTGCTCTTTTTCTCTGCTTTAACCCATTTGCCGGCTCAATCGGTCGCTATACTGGGCTACCTGGAGCCACTAACGGCCCTTTTTCTATCGGCCTGGCTGCTTGGCGAAAAGTTGGTCTGCCTGCAAATACCCGGGGCTATCTTTATCTTGGCAGGGGCCTTTGTGGCCGAGGTGGTAGGCAATCGCCAGGAGGGACCAAGTCAATCCTAAGCTAGGCCTGATGGCCCGGTTAAAGGAGGTCCCAGGCTTGAGCCAGAGCCTGGAGCCCCTCGGATAATCGCACACTTTCAATACTGGCAAAAGAGAGCAGGAAGACCTTATCAAACTGCCCATCGGTCAGTTCAAAATAAGACAGGGGCCGAATAAGGATGCCCTGGTTCTCTGCCTTCTGGCAGAGAACCGCTTCGCTTTGCTGGCTGCGAACTCGTAAGACCAGGAAGAGGCCGGCATCGCTTTCTTCCAGGTCAGCGTCGGGTATATCCTGAAAAAAGGTCAAGATGGTCTCCTGTTTTATCCGGTAGACCCGTTTCATTCGGTTTAAATGCCGCATAAAAGCCCCGCTTTCAATAAATTTAGCTGTAATGAGCTGGATGAATAAGGGAACGGAACATTTTAATGAGTAGGTCTTTTGGTACCGGTCCAATAAGGGGGCAGGGAGAATCATGTAGGACAGGCGAAGGCCTGGGAAGATTGTATTGGAGAAATTGCCCATATAGATGACTCGGTCGTAGATATCCATGGCCTTTAAGGGTGAGAGGGGGGTCCCCCTGTATTTGAATTCGCCGTCGTAGTCGTCTTCAATAATCCACTTTTTTTCGATATTAGCCAGGTCTAAAAAAGCCGTTCGCCGGTGAAGGGGCATAATGCGACCGGTAGGGAACTGGTGAGAAGGGGTTAGGGTGAGGATGTCAATGGGCTCAATGGTAGCATTGGGGATGGCTCCTAGCTCGTCTAAGTCTATACAGGAATAATTGATCTGGTGGGCGGTGAATAACTCCTTTAGCCGTTCGAAACTTGGATTTTCCAGGCCGAAATGTAAATGGCCCAATAATTGAAATAAAATTAAATAAGAGTACTCCAGACCAGAAGTAATAACAATCATGGAAGGGTCGACCTGGATCCCCCGGCTGTCTGCTAAGAAGTGGGCAATTTCCTGGCGAAGTTCATATTCGCCCTGGTAGTGGCCCGGCATGAGTAGGCGGCCCTCGTAGTCTAAAAGGACTTCGTTGCAGAGTCTTTTCCAAACAGAGTGGGGGAAAGAGGCCCGGTCTACGCCTAAGTGAGAAAAGTTGTAGCGATAATGCGGCTTGGGCTCTTCGGTATAAACCCGGGGCGGGCTTTTCTTGAAAAAAGAGTGGTCAATATGATTGACATAAAAACCGGATCGGCCTCTAGCTTCTATGAATTCTTCATCAACGAGCATGTGGTAGGCCCGCTCAACGCTATTGACGGAAACATTTAAGTGACCGGCCAGACCCCGTTTGCTTGGTAACCGGTCCAGGTATTTTAGGTCATTGTTAATAATGGCATTCCGCAGTTGAAGGTAGATTTGTTTGTAAATACAGCTGTTTTTATCTATTGTAAGCATATCTGACCTCCTTATAAAATCTTTTTTTGGCCCTTACTCTAGGGTCAGAATCATTATATGATGGAGCCATCATTTAAGTAAAGGGGTGCTGTTATGAAAGACTTAACAGAAAACTTTATTGGTGGCGTAATTATGGACGTCACCTGTGTTGAACAAGCCAAGATTGCTGAAGCCGCAGGTGCTGTGGCGGTAATGGCCCTGGAACGGGTGCCGGCAGATATTCGGGCTGAGGGCGGCGTTTCTCGGATGAGTGATCCGGAAATGATTTTAGAAATTAAAAATGCTGTAACCATTCCGGTCATGGCTAAGTGCCGGATTGGCCACTTTGTTGAAGCTCAAATACTAGAGGCCATAGGGGTTGATTACATTGATGAATCGGAAGTCCTGACCATGGCAGATGAAGAAAACCATATCAATAAGCATCAATTTAAGACCCCCTTTGTGTGTGGGGCTCGGAACCTCTCGGAAGCCTTACGGCGAATTGCTGAAGGGGCTAGCATGATTCGGACCAAGGGAGAGGCTGGCACCGGAGATATCGTACAAGCCGTTACTCATATGCGGGCCATCAAGCGAGAAATGGCCCGGGTGGCGGCCTTACCTGAAGATGAGCTATACACGGCGGCTCGAGACCTTCGGGTTCCGGTGGATTTATTAAAATATATTCATAGCTATAAGAAATTACCGGTCGTGAACTTTTCGGCCGGCGGCGTAGCGACACCGGCCGACGCAGCCCTGATGGTGCAACTGGGGGCTGAAGGGGTTTTTGTCGGGTCGGGTATTTTTAAATCGGATAATCCGGAAAAACGGGCCCAGGCTATCGTCAATACCGTTAAGCACTATGATGACCCTGAAAAAATAGCCGAGTACTCTAAAAACCTCGGTGCAGCGATGGTCGGTATTAATTGCGATGAAATCAACACGGAAATGGCCAAACGCGGCATTTAATGATACTTTGAGCAGCCTTAGGGCTGCTTTTTTAGCTTAGAGGGCGTTTTCCATGAGCTCCTTATCTACCTGTCAGTTATTGAGGAGGTCCGGATTAAACCTGAAGGGACGAAGGGGTAAAAGTAAAAAATGTAATGTGATAAGACATATATGACAGAAACAGATAAAAAAAGAGAGATACTCTGATACAATAAGTTTCAAGCAAAAACAAAGTATCAAAAGGAGTACCTCTCATGGCAAGTATAACCGAAGAAATGCGTTTTCGCCAGCGTTTATGTGAATATGCGATGAAACATGGTGTCACAAAGGCAGCAAGAAAGTACCATACGAACCGCCAGTTCGTATACAGACAGTTAGAAAAGTACGATGGGCATGTTAGGAGCCTTGCGCTGAAGTCCCGAAAGCCTCATCGAAGCCCTAACGCCCATACAGCCGATGAGCTCGCCCTTATAAAACGCATGCTGAAACGCACTGGAATCTACGGTCTAGCAGAAGTCTATGTCAGATGTCTGAGCAAAGGCTACACCAGAAGCTTTGGTAGCATGTGTCGGCAGATACGCACCAAAGGCTACAAAAAGCCGGCGATACACAGGAAAAGTTATACAAACTACAAAAGAATAGACGGTGAATACCCTGGACATAAAGTGCAAGTGGACATCAAATATGTACCGAATGAATGCATCAAATTCCCATGTTATGGGCAGCAGTACTACCAAATTACAGCGATTGATGAATACAGCCGGAAACGCATCCTAAAAATCGTAAAGGAAAAGAGCAGCTATGAAACCGGCAAGTTCCTGCAAAGCCTGGAGAAGAAAATGGGCTTCAGAATCAGCATCATCCAAGTAGACAACGGAGCAGAGTTCGTCAATGATGAAGATCGTACCGACAAACTCGGCCTGTTTCAGAAAATAGCGGAACATTTGGGGATGCAGATCAGAAGGACACGGCCGTACTCCCCATGGCAGAACGGCAAAGTAGAGCGTTCGCACCGTGAAGACGGAAAGATTCTTTATAGCAGAAAAGTATTCACCAGCGAAACAGAGTTAAAAAAGCAAGTGCAGAAACATGAAAACCGCTATAACCGAACAGCCAAGACAAGTCTAAACTTCAAAAGTCCTAATCAGGTAGTAGCAGAGTATTTTTCAAAGTGTAACATATGTCTTGACAGTTAAGAGGGACGAAGGGGTAAAAGTAAAAAAACAGTTGACAATTGGTCATAGGCGTGTTATTTTATATAGGCAGCCAGTGCTTCAGGCACTTGTTGTCTATGTATTCCTCGATAGCTCAATGGTAGAGCATTCGGCTGTTAACCGAAGGGTTGCTGGTTCGAGCCCAGCTCGGGGAGCTGACTTTGGATTTTTGTCCAAAGTCTTTTTTTATGCCACGATATGACTGGTCAGATGTATCTTTGTTTTTTATAATAGATGGCATGGAGGTGTCGAGGATGTCAAAAAATACCTTGCCAGAAACCATGAGCTTGGTACGGGACAATATCTTAGAATATAAGAGCCCCTTGGCGGTTTCTGCAAAAGAAAACGCTGAGTGGGCTAAGGATTTAGACTTACCGGCAAGCGGTGACCTGCTCTTTTATACCGGCGGTGAATACCAGCTGCTCCCCTTTATGGATTCCCTGATGACGGTCATGGGCCTGGTGCCACCCGGGAGCGCTTTCTTTTCCTGGATGATGACCATGCGGGATTTAGTCCACAAGATTGGGCCGGCGCCGGAGAAAATCTTTGCCTCTGTTTTTGCCCAGGATAAGGACCGGTACTTCAGCATCAACCGGAAGGCCGCCAAGATTTTATTGCGTCTGGGCTATGACCTGGCCTATGATGGTGAGCATGAAATTTACAGTGGCGCCCTCTTGCATGAGATGGGCTTTGACGAGGCCTTAGGGGCCTATAGCAAGGAGTTAGGCCGCTTCCTGCAGGGGACCGGGGCCAAGACCGTTGTCTGCCTGTCGCCTCATGCGGCAGAAATGTTCAAACTGGTCTATCCCCATTATAAGGATTTCCCCCAAGTGGAAGTCAAAACCTTTGTCGAATTGGTTTGGGCTTTACGGAACCAGCTGCCCAAATATGAAACAGAGGACGTTTACACCATCCACGATTCTTGCCGGATGGCCAGAGAACTGGGTGTCAGTCAGGAATTTCGGGATATTTTAGATGCCATGGGGGTTCGCTATGTTGAGCCGGACCGTCATGGGGCTTGGACGACCTGTTGCGGCGGGCCCATTAAGATGACTTATCCGGACTTATCTCACAAGCTAGGCGTCGGCCGGGTGGAGGAACTGGCTGCTACCGGTGCTAACCGGGCCATTGTGAGTTGTCCCTATTGCCTGTCGGCCTTGACACTCAAAACCCGTCAGCCGATTATCGAAATAGAAGATTTTGTTGAGCTTGTCGCAAGGGGGTATGGAGATGTCTAATATGAAAAAAGAAATGGCCAATTATGCGGCAGACATTAATCGGGCCTCTAATGATGAAAATATTCAAAAGGCCTTAGGCCGGGCCGTCGCATCCTATAGAAAAAATGTGACCGAGGCCTTGGAACGCTATCCGCATACCCTGGAAATGGCCGAGGAAGTCAAGGCCATTAAGCTAAAGGCCCTGGATAATTGGCAGCCCCTTATGGAAGAGGCCATGGAAGCCATCCGCCGCAATCACGGGCAGGCCTACTTTGCCAAAGACGGGGCCGAATGCATCCAAAAAATCCATGAGATCATCGGGCCCCGCCGGGAGATTGTCAAAGGGAAGAGCATGCTCGGTGAAGAAATCCACCTGCGTCAGGAATTAGCCGCCCTGGGCCATGACGTCTGGGAAACGGACCTGGGTGAGTTTATTTTACAGCTCAATGATGAACGGCCTATGCATATCCTGTCCCCGGCCATTCATATGCCCCGGGAGCAGGTGGCTGAAGTCTTTTCCAAGTTCTTTGGCCGGGAAATTGCCCCTGAAGTCGCTGAAGAGGTGGCGGCTGTCCGGGAGTTCCTGCGGGAAAAATACTTTACCGCCGATGTCGGTATTTCCGGGGCCAATGCAGTCGCTGCTGAAACCGGGCAGATTGCGATCATTGAGAATGAAGGCAATGTCCGCCTTTGTACCGGGGTGCCCCCAATCCACATTGCCGTTGTGGGCATTGAGAAATTGGTCCCATCCTTTATCGATGCCATGAAGGTCTGTGAAGTCAACTGGCGCTTTGGCCAGTATGGCGCGCCGGGTTACTTAAATGTCATCAGTGGGCCCAGTAAAACCGGGGATATTGAAAAAGTGACCACCTACGGTGCCCACGGGCCCAGAGAGTTCCACGTCATTTTTGTGGATAACGGCCGGTCGGACATGATCGCCGACCCCCGCTATAAAGAAGCAGCCCTCTGCCTCCGCTGTGGTGGCTGCATGTACGAGTGTCCGGTCTTTGCCCTGACCGCAGGCCACTTTGGCCACACTTATATGGGCGGCATTGGGGGGATTTGGACCGCCTTTGTCGAAAAAGACAAGGAAGAGGCGGCGCCGGTACTTTACAACTGCCTTCGCTGTGGCCGCTGCATTGAACGCTGTCCCATGAAAATTGACGTGCCTTCGATGACCGCTCAGCTGCGGGAAGATGTTATGAAAAAGTATGAGTAAGATTTTGCCCACTGGTGGGATGCTACCAGTGGGCAAAATTTATTATTTCTCAGAAAATAACTTCTAGGCTAATCATACGGGAAAGGACATATATATGTATGAACAAATAGTGACATTAATTGATTCTGAAATGAGATACAAAAAAAAATTTGTTCTAGCTATTGATGGTATGGCAGGATCAGGAAAAACGACATTAGCACATATACTACAAGAGAATTATAGTGAGAAAGCAAATCTTATCTCAATGGATGATTTTTACCTACCAGCAGAAGATGCTTTTATGCATAATAATTATGCAGATCATATAAATGTGAAAATGTTTTTACAATCAATATTAAATCCGCTATCTTTTCATCAGGATATTACTTACAAGCCTTTTTTATGTAAGCTACAGAAATATGGAACCTCTATTACATTGACTAGTAAGCCAATATGTATTATCGAGGGTACATATTCATGTTTACCTATATTTGAGCAGTTCTATAATCTAAAAATCTGTTTAATAACATCAAAACATCAGCAAGAACAAAGGTTATTAAAAAGAGAAGGAGAAATAAATATAAAAAAGTTTGATGAAATCTGGTTACCAAGAGAGCGCACTTATTTTTCGGAAACTTCTATATTTAAGAGAATGGATTTTATCATGCGAACCTAAAGTTTATTCTATATAAAATTCTGGCTATGTTAAGGCTTTTGACATCACATGTAAAAGTTCGAAAATAGCGAATTGCATGAAAACTGATATAATAAAAATAAGAAAAATTAATCGCTTGAACGTTGGAAATTAGGGAGGACATTACAAGGGAGGAAATTACATGAATATCAGAAAAAAAATATTATCAGCTGGACTTATCATTACTTTTCTATTTTCCGCAGGATGCTCTGCAGGAAATAAAACAGATTCTGTTGAGGAATACCCCACAAAAGACATTACTTTGATTGTGCCGTTTACTGCTGGTGGCTCTAGCGACGTACAGGCCCGTATTGTAGAAAAATATTTTAAGAAAGAATTTGGTGTAGGGTTAATTTTCCAGTATAAAGAAGGTGCTGGTGGCGAAAAAGGATTTACAGAATTGGCTAGGGCCTCTAACGATGGATATACGATTGGTACTATTAATATGCCACATATTGTTTTACAACCTTTAGGTAGAGAGACCCAATTTACTTATCAAGATTTTGATTATATTGGAGAAATGGTTAAAGATCCGCAAATTTTAGCTGTGAAAGCTAATAGTGAATACGATACTTTGCAGGACGTTTTAGAGGCAACAAAAAAGAAAAAATTAACGATTGGGACTGTAGGTACATTGACAGGTAATTATATGGCAGCATTAGATTTAATGAAAAAAGCTAATGTAGAATTTGAAATTGTGCCTTTTGAGGGAGCAGCAGATCAAGTTATTGCTCTGCAAGGTGGACATGTAGACGTTATTATGGGGAATTTAAATGACTTAGCCCGTGATAAAGAGCAATATAAGATGCTAGCAATTTCTACCGAAGAACCTCATAAAATGTTACCTGATGTGAAAACTTTTAAAGAGCAAGGGTATGATGTTCAAAGTGAAATCACGCGGTTGTTCGCCACTCCAAAGGGAATAGACCCTAAAAAACTTGAAATTTTACGCAAAGGATTTGCTAATATTGCCTCTAATCCGGAATATTTAAAAGAAATGGAGAATATTGGACAGCCAGAATCTTGGGTCGATGGGGAAGAGTTGACTAAAAATATAGAGGAAGAGAACGTCTATTATAAGGAGCTTTTAGAATCATTTGATTTATTAAAAAAATAATGAAGCAGAGAGGATAAATTGAAGGATGATGCACTATGGCAGACCTTGTTTCAAGTTTAATTAATGTTTTTCATCCACTTAGCCTACTAATCATGATAGCATCTTTATCAGGTGGTGTTGTCGTAGGAACATTACCAGGTTTATCTGCGACTATGGGTGTAGCTTTATTGGTGCCATTAACTTTTGGCATGGATCCTGCATTAGGGCTCTTGATGCTAGGTGGAATGTACGTTGGCGCTATATATGGTGGATCAAACTCGGCGATTTTGATAAACACTCCCGGGACCCCCTCAGCAATATGTACGACCTTTGACGGATTCCCATTAACTAAGATGGGTAAGCCACTAAAAGCTATGGCTATAGCATTACTAGCATCGGCATTCGGTGGAATTGTAGGTAATATTTTCTTACTTACGGCCACCGAGCCACTTGCAAAGTTTTCTTTAAGGTTTGGCCCTCCAGAATACTTTTGGTTAGCTATATTTGGTTTAACGATTATTTCATCGTTATCTAGAGAAAATTTTATAAAAGGTATTCTTTCTGGTGCATTAGGTTTGCTTATTGCAACTATAGGGATTGACTTAATGACAGGTCATGAGCGCTTTACCTTTGGCATTAATGCACTAACTTCAGGAATAGATAGTATTGCCATTATGATTGGGATTTTTGCTTTTTCCCAAGTTTTAGTACTAGTTGATGAAAATGAAAGTTATATCGCTAAAACAAATCCACAGCCTGGCGTTATTTGGGAAACAGCTAAAGAGCTGGCAACTAAATTCAAACTATTGCTATTAAGATCTTCTCTAATAGGCACTATAGTTGGTATTATGCCAGGTGCCGGCGGGAATATTGCTGCATTTGTTGCATATGATGTTTCTAAAAATTCATCCAAGCAGCCTGAACAATTTGGTAAAGGCGCTGTAGCTGGTATAGCAAGCAGTGAATCATCGAATAATGCTGTTTGCAGCTCCTCATTAATTCCGTTATTTGCGTTAGGAATTCCGGGCAGCCCTGTTGCAGCAGTTTTGATGGGGGGTCTTCTAGCACATGGCATAACCCCAGGTCCAAAACTCTTTTCGATGCATGCTGATATTGCGTATACTTTTATATTTGGCATGTTCTTAGCAAATATTCTTTTAATTCCAGTCGGGATTGTTGGAATGAGAATATTTGTTAGAGTGTTAAATGTACGGAGTCATTATATTGCTATTATTGTTACCGTGCTTGCTGTTATTGGTAGTTATGCTGTTCGTAATAGTATGCTCGATGTAATGGTAATGTTCATTTCAGGAAGCATTGGCTACTTCGTCTTTAAGGTTGGCTTATCATCGGGGTCGTTGATTTTAGGTGTTATTTTAGGCCCAATCATTGAAAAAGGTTTTAGTCAATCGCTCTTAATATCCAATACTGATGGGATAATTCATACATTCTTTTTAAGACCAATTTCCTTAGTTCTTATTGTTTGCTGCTTATTATCAGTTATAGTTCCACCTCTAGTGGAAAAAAAGCTTAATAAGACGGGGGGAAGATAATATGAATATGAAGAAGTCGACGTATTTTTTAGGTAGTATCATCCTATTGTTATGCATTCTAGCGTGGATTCAAACTAACGAAATAACTCCCCCTGCACATATTTATCCTAGAGCTATTCTTGGTATAACCGCAGGTCTAACTCTTCTAATGTTATTCCGGACAATACAAGGAAAATCGCCTGATTTTTTAAAAAAACCATTCGAACATGCACGATTAGTTCAAATTTTTATTGTGATTGCTCTTACAGGTCTGTTTATACTGGGAATGCAATTTTTGGGTTTTTACGTATCAACATTTCTATATATCGTTGCGGGTGTCTTATATTTAGAAGAACATATCAATAAGCATTCAATTTTATCTGCTATTATCTTAAGTGTCGTTGTTGATGCGATTGTATATTTAGCTTTTAATGTATTTTTATCAGTTCCAACTCCTGTTGGGCTACTGATTTAAATAAATATAGAATATATTAGGAGGTTTATATGGAAAAGCATAAGTTTTTAATTCATGCTGGTGGAGACGATGTTGGGGTTGCAATTGAAGATATTCAGAAAGGCGAAAAAGTTATAGGAGTTGATTTAGCTACAAAAAATCAGGTGGTTGTAGAAGCCTTAAATGATATCCCACTAGGTCATAAAATTGCATTAAAAAATAAAAAAACAGGTGAGGACTTAATTAAGTATGGAGAAGTTGTTGGTGAAGTGACAGAAGATTTTCATGTAGGCGATTGGGTGCATACACATAATATGAGAACGAAGAGGTGGAATTATGGAGCATAAATTTAAAGGATATCGGCGTGACAATGGGATGGTTGGAGTGCGTAACCATGTTGTTATCCTACCCGTGGACGATTTGTCTAATGCGGCTTGCGAAGCAGTAGCAAATAATATTGCTGGGACAATGGCTTTACCTCATCCTTATGGACGGCTACAATTTGGGGATGACCTAGAGTTGCATTTTAAAACATTAATAGGTGCAGGATCTAATCCAAATGTAGCAGCGGTTGTGGTGATTGGGATTGAGCCAATTTGGGCAGAGCACATTGCTAAAGGAATCAGTAAAACGGGTAAGCCTGTAGCATATTTTGGGATAGAAAATCATGGGGACTTGGAGACAATAAGACTAGCTTCACAAAAAGCTAAAGAATTTGTCCATTATGCGACATCACTTGAAAAAGTAGATTGTGATTTAAGTGAGCTTATTATAAGTTTTAAGTGTGGAGAATCTGATACAACATCTGGTCTTGCAGGTAATCCTGTAGCAGGTGTCGTTGGAGATAAATTAGTTGAAAATGGTGGTACGGTTATTATTGGCGAAACACCTGAAACAACAGGTGCAGAGCATGTATTAGCAAAACATTTTGTCTCTGATGAAGTAGCTCAAGAATACTTGGCGATTCATAAAAAGTATATGGATTTAATTGATGCCCAAGGAGCGGATTTACTTGGCTCACAACCAACTCAGGGTAATATAGCGGGTGGATTAACTACTATTGAAGAAAAAGCGATGGGTAATATACAAAAAGCCGGTCAAGTTCCGATGAAGGGTGTCCTAGACTACTGTGAAGCTCCTCCTTCAAAAGGTAAATTTTTCATGAATACTTCTTCTGCAGCAGCTGAATGTGTGACTATGATGATGGCTGCTGGTGCAGCAATTCATCTCTTTATTACAGGTCAGGGTAATATTATCGGTAATCCTATCGAGCCAGTTGTAAAGATTTCAGCAAACCCACATACCTGTGATGTTATGTCTGAACATATAGATGTTGATTGCAGCGGTGTATTAACGCTAGAAAAAACGCTAGAAGAATCAGCGGATGAAGTCATTGACTTTATTCTTCAAACAGCTAAAGGTCGCTTTACTAGTGCTGAAGCCTTGAATCATAAAGAATTTGTATTAACACGGTTATTTTTAAGTGCTTAATAGACTATATTTTTAAGTGCTTAATAGACTATATTTATAAGGGGACAATGTAGATTGTTCCCTTGATTTTTTAGGTGATTATTATGTATAACATAGACAAAAATGAAATAAAAAAACTAGAAAGTCTATTGCAAGATGTTGAAATACCAGAAGTATATCGAATTAAACAAGAAATATCATGTAAAAAAATAGATAATATTAGTAAAGAAGTGAATCAGAAATTTCATCATTCCACTTTTATGGAAAATCTAAAAAGCAGAATAAAAGGGAAGAAGACGATAGGAATAGCTGTAGGGAGTAGAGGTATTACTAACTTAGATGAGATTGTTAAGGCGATCATCAGAGGTCTGAAATTATTTCCAAATATTTCTATTTTTGTTATACCTGCTATGGGAAGCCATGGAGGAGCAACTGCAAGTGGGCAAAAAGAAATACTTAGCGAATATGGAATTACTGAGAAGGCACTTGGTGTTCCCATTGTGAAGAATATGGAGACAGTTTTGCTAGGTTTTATTGATGGTGAGCCCATATACTGGGACAAACTAGCTGCATCCTTAGATGGAGTAGTATTAATTAATAGAATAAAACCTCATACTTCTTTTCGTCATAAAGTTGAAAGTGGATTATTTAAGATGGCTACGATTGGTTTAGGGAACCAAAAAGGCGCTGCTGCTATACATAAAAAAGGTTTTTATGGTTTAGGAGAAAGGATAGAAAAAGCAGGTGAGTATATTTTTGAAAAAGGCAACATCTTATTTGGGGTTGCTATTTTAGAAAATGCATTTGATGAAACAGAATCAATTCACCTTATCTTTCCTGAAGAGATATCTACAATAGAACCTAAATTGTTAGATGATGCTAAAAAGAATATTCCGAAGATACCTTTTGCAGAATCAGATGTCTTAATTGTAGATACGATCGGGAAAAATTATAGTGGACCGGGTGCCGACCCCAATGTAACGGGGCGATTTGCTAGTGGTATTGAATCAAATGGGTTTAAAACACAAGCATTAGCTTTTTTAGATTTATCGCTTGAGAGTCATGGAAATGCTAATGGATTAGGTGTTGCAGATGTCATTACTGAAAAGTTATACAATAAAATAAATTTCGCTGCAGGATATACAAATACACTTACAAGCACTCTTTCTTTAAATGCTAAAATACCAATGGTTATGCCTTCTGTCGATTTAGCAATTAAAGCAGCAATTAAATTTTCGCATCAAACAAATATAAAAGAACTAAAACTCATAAGAATAAAAAATACTTTAGAACTAGAGACTATGGAGATTACGGAAGCTTTAACTAAAGAGTTGACGCTAAGCACAAAAATAACAAGTGGACCTCAAAAAATGTCCTTTTAAAATTAGGAGAATATCATGAACGCAAAATCAATATCGCTGACAGGATTATTTATCGCCATAGGAGTTATTTTACCCCTGCTATGCCATACGGTAGGCTTAGGGTTAATAATACTTCCCATGCATTTTGCTCCACTTTTATGTGGGATTTTTGCTGGTCCTAAAGAGGGATTAATCTGTGGTATAATTACGCCAATAGTATCTTCTGTTTTAATAGCTATGCCCCCCTTTTATCCTGTTGCCATATCAATGAGCGTAGAACTTGCTATATATGGATTCATTATAGGCATTAGTCTTAGATATTTGCTCTTGCGTCAAGGGATTTATTTATCGTCAATGATTTCGTTAATTTTAGCCATGGTTTCGGGTAGAATATGTGCGGGATTTTTTTATCTGATCTTTTTTCATATTCACAATGAAGTATACACATGGTCAATATTTTTAGCTACTATGTTTCTAAAAGCTCTACCAGGAATTTTATTACAAATTATAATAATCCCGCTCTTTGTCACTTTGTTAGTTAAACAAAATCCTAGAACTATATCTTGATCTTGAAGGAGATGCTTATTGTGAGGATTGAAGTTTTAGAATACTTAATAGCAATAGAAGAAGCGGGGTCTCTTTCTAAGGCAGCTGATCGTCTATATATGACGCATTCGGCTCTGAGTACAGCTTTAACACAATTAGAAAATGAAGTTGGTGAAAAAATTTTTATTCGTTCTCACCAAGGTGCGACAATGACCGATTTCGGACGTTCATACTTAGCTCTTGCTAGACAGGTTTTGATAATTTATCAAAAAATGTTAGATTTAAAGTGTAATTATCAGCCTGTTGTCCAATATAATATTGCATCTATTGCAACTCTTTCAAATAATATTTTGCTTAAAGCAATCTCTCAATTTCAGCTAAGACATCATGATGTCATTATTTCTTCTTATGAGGTGGAACCGCATGAGGTTCTAGAAAGAATTCAAAATTATAATTGTGATATAGGTCTTTCTTTTATAGAAAGTGATGAAATTGATAGGATTGTTTATTTATCAAATATGAATAATATTATTTGGGAACCAGTGTATAAAGACTCTATGTGTCTCTATGTCAATAAATACAGTTCTTTATTGAGTAAAGAAAAGGTTTGTCATTCAGATTTAAGTAACCTTACTGCTGTAAGTATTAACCACCGTCAGTTTGACAAAAAGAAATTTTATTATATTAATAATATAGATGAACGTTTTCAGCTTTCCTTTAGCAACCAAGAAGTGATAAAAAAACTAATTGCCGAATCTCATGATGGAAATATTGTGGCCTATTTCCCAAAACTATTAGCTTATGATGATTTTTATATTAAATCTGGCATGTTGCTTCCTGTTAATATTGAAGATGAAAAGCATGAGATTATTTATTATTTAGCATATAAGGAAAAAAACAAGCCTCACCTAAAAGAACTATTAGAATATATAAAAAACGTTTTCAGAGAAATTTCAAAGAGTCAAATAGAGTAGTAATATTATCATGAAAAGAACAAAAGAAAAATATCGAGATATACCTACTTGTATAATGATTAAAGTATTTGCTGAATAGCAGTTCGGTGTTTCATAAGATGATTAGAATTAGGGATGAGCGAAAAGTTCGCAGGAATTCATATGTTAGCCTAAAGTTTCTAGAAAATATGGGTAACATATGGATCGGCTGAGGTGAAGTTTAATAAAATTCGTATGGACTTATATTCTAAAAAAGAAATGTATAGAAAATTACTGTGAAATAGAGTTTAGAATATAGGATGTATAGATTGTGGAAGATTGGCCAATAAGGAAAAAGAAAGCAAACAAAGAGTA
>NZ_JBKICG010000028.1:0-14957 GCF_046569735.1 Peptococcus simiae
TATGATAATTTCACCCTATGAGCTAATCAGTGAAAATTTCACCCCTCTATCTTAGAAATAACTGATACAGTGAAAGGATGAAAATACAAATGTCTAATCATGAACTACTAAAATATCATGTTATTAAAAGTGCGGTGGATAGAGAAATAACCGTTAAACAAGCAGCGGAACGTCTTAATTTATCTCAAAGACGAATTAAGCAGCTCAAAAAGGAGTTTAAAGAGAATGGTGCTGAAGCTGTTATTCACGGTAACTCAATGAGAATTTCTCCTAAAAAGATCGACCAATCCCTTTGCGATTTAATCCTCCAAATACGTGCCAAACCTGAATTGTCTTCTTCGAATTTCACGCATTTCAAAGAAATTTTAAGGGATGTTTATTCTATTGATTTGTCCTATTCTACCTTGTATCGCTTGTTAACTGCTAACAAGATTAAAAGTCCTAAGAAACGCAGAAGGACGAAAAAAAACCACCCTCTGCGTGAAAGAAAGGCAGCAGAGGGTCTTATGCTTCAAGCCGATGCCACTCCCTTTCCTTGGTTTGGGGGTAAAGTTAAGTATGCACTGCATGGCTTTATTGATGATGCAACAGGTAAAATTACAGGTCTATATATTTGCAAAAATGAGTGCCTAATCGGATACTTAGAAGTACTCCGGCAGACACTCACCACTTTTGGGATTCCTCTTTCCCTTTACCCCGATAGATATAGTGTTTTCTTTGTAAATGCTAAAAGGGAGAATGATCTCTCCGTCGAAGAACAACTAAATGGGGTCAGCAAAAGGGTAACACAATTTGGACGAATTGTCGATCGATTAGGCGTAGATATGTTTCCTGCTCATTCACCAGAAGCTAAAGGAAGAATAGAGAGGCTCTGGGAGACTCTACAAAGAAAGCCTCTTTCTGGTATTTTTGGTGTGCAAATCTATTTTACCAGAGGGCTTTCTATTTTTTTAGTTTTTTGTCACATATGTATTACCAGCTAATATAACCTGCCCTTAACCGGGATAGAAAAATAAAACCGCTACAAACACAAGATATTTCAAAGCATGTCCAGAAAAGAGACCTGCTACGACAATGCACCTATTGAGAATCTCTTTAGCTTAATGAAACAAGAAATGTATTACGGGGAAACTTATCAAAGCTACGAGGAATTGGAGAGAGCAATTATTGACTATATTCGCTACTACAACGAGGAACGGATAAAAGAGAAGTTAAATTGGCTAAGCCCTGTTGAATATCGTAAAAATCAGGCAGCCTAAGGGCTAACCCTTAGGCAAATAAAAAGAGAGACAAGCACAAAGGATGTACTTGTCTCTCTGGTCCAACTTTTTAGGGTCACTCTAGTCAGTCTGTAGCGGTTTTATTTTTGATGGCCTTGGGGGGTTCTAGGATGGCTTGCCAAACGACCCCTTCCCTGACCTTTCGTAAGTCCAATGTTTCGAGCCCCTGATGACCCATGCGATTTTGGCTATCGAGGTTTTCAACCTGAATATTGATTGACCGGTTGGCATACCGACTCTTCAGCCGGGTCTTGTGAGGGCTGATCGTCGTTTTTTTGGCCTGGAGCGGTTCTTTTTTTGCCTTTTTGCTCGTGGCCGGAACCGCCTGACTGGGCTTATCAGGCTTCTTCTGCCGGCTACTTTGGCTGCTGGCCGCCGCTTTTTTATGCCACTTTTTAGAAAGCTGGGCAAAGTCAGACAGCTGGGCCTTTTTGGCATGACCAGGGGATGGACGACTGGGTCCGGGGGCTCTTTTACCCTGTGACTTGGTCCCCTGCCGCTTTTCCGCTTGGCGCCTAGCCTGCTTCTGCTCTTTTGCCGGGGTAGCCGGCAGGAACCCGCCCAGCTGGCCCTTAGACCTAGCCGGCTTCTTCCCCTGATGCCGGCGAGTTACTTTCAGTAACACCCGCATAAACAGGTAAAAAAAGAAGATGGGTGCCAGGGCAAGGGCAGTATAGAAAAGCGGTAAGACCAGCTCATACCAAAGGTATAACAGGCTGTCCATTAGCGATCAGTCCGGTCGGAATCTGACACCTGGCTAATCTGCCGCCGCATACCGGTATCGGCCTGGACATTCATCATATTGTAGTAGTCCATGACCCCAAGGTTGCCCTGCCGAAAGGCTTCTGCCATGGCCAAGGGGACCTCAGCCTCGGCTTCAACGACCTTAGCGTGCATTTCCTGAACCTTGGCCTTCATCTCTTGTTCAGAAGCGACAGCCATGGCCCGCCGCTCTTCAGCCTTGGCCTGGGCGATGTTTTTATCGGCTTCTGCCTGGTCCATCTGCAATTCTGCCCCAATGTTACGGCCAACGTCTACGTCTGCGATATCAATAGATAAGATTTCAAAGGCGGTGCCGGCATCCAGCCCCTTGGCCAGGACTGTTTTAGAAATATTATCCGGGTTTTCTAAAACCTGGTTGTGGTTGCTGGAGCTACCAACGGTGGATACAATCCCCTCACCAACCCGGGCAATGATGGTTTCTTCCCCGGCCCCACCGACCAGGCGGTCAATATTGGCCCGCACGGTGACCCGGGCGGTGACGACCACTTGAATCCCGTTTTTAGCCATGGCTGCAATGGGTTCTGTGGTGATAACTTTTGGGGTAACGGAAATGATTACCGCTTCGCGGACATCACGACCGGCCAAGTCAATGGCTGCAGCCCGGGAAAAATCCAGGTCCATGCCGGCCCGCTCTGCAGCAATAAGGGCATCGACGACCCGGTCAACGTCACCACCGGCTAAATAGTGGGCTTCCAGCTTGCTGATATCAATCCGGAGCCCCGCCTTGGTGGCTTTAATGAGGGGAAGGACAATGGTCTGGGGCCGGACCCGGCGGAGCCGCATCCCGACCAGGTTGGCCAAGCTGACCTTGACATTGGCCGCCATAGCCGAGATCCAAAGGCCAATAGGGATAAAATAGACAAATAGGGAAAATCCAACGAGTACGAGAAATGCTAGAAATAAGACAATAGCCATCAAGTACCTCCTTTAATGTCACTCTTCAGCATTTTTGACAATGAGCCAGGTCCCCTCTGTAGCAACCACCTCGATCAAGCTCCCCTTCGCGATGAAATCGCCACGGGTAGTGACATCAAGGCGTTCGTCCTCGGCGGTGACCATGGTGCCTGCAGGCCGCAAGTCAGTCAAAGCCCTTCCCTGACGGCCGACATAAGCGGATAATTTTTTCCCAGTAGAAACAAAACCTTCTTCTGTAGTTAGCGATTCCTGCAAGTTAAACTTAGCCATCTGCCGACTTCTTTTCATCAGTTGCACTGCCAGAGGAAACAGGACAGCCATGACCACAACGGTTATGGCCATTTTAGGCAGGGCTGCCTTGAGGTCCCCTTCTGTCAGGTAAACGGCCAACAAGATACAGGCTGCACCGGCAAGGCCAAACACACCAAAACCGGGCACAAAGACTTCCACTAAAATCAGGATAATCCCCAGTACAAAAAAAGCGATTGCTAGAAAATCCATGGCCACCTCCCTACTCAGCTCCTAGGCCGGATTATTCAACAGTAACACTTTTAGCCAGGTTCCGGGGTTGGTCAATATCGCAGCCCCGGGCTTCGGCGGTATAGTAGGCCAGTAATTGCAGGGGGATGGCCGCTAAAATCGGGGCGACCATATCCAGGCAATCCGGAATAAAGATGCGCTTGTCCAGGTCATCGGAAATTTTATCGTGGCCTTCTTTCAGGAGGCAGAGGACCCGGCCCTTTCGGGCGACGACTTCATTGACATTGGACAAGGTTTTTTCAAAGGTTTTTTCCTGCAGGGCAATGGCCACAAAGGGGGTCCCATCAGTGACCAGGGCCAGGGTGCCGTGCTTTAATTCACCGGCTGCATAGGCCTCCGCATGAATGTAGGAGATTTCCTTAATTTTCAGGGCCCCTTCCTGGGCCACCGCCCAGTCACTGCCCCGACCGATGTAAAACAGGTGGTCAGCATCGATTAAGGCCTGGCTGTGCTGGCGGATTTCTTCCTTCTTGGCCTCGGTCAGCAGGCTTTCGGCCTGGTCAGGCAGCTTAGCCAGGGCTTCAAGGAGGTCCTTGTGGTCGGCCAGATTAAAGTGACCTACCCGGTCTCCGAGGTAAAAGGCCAAGAGGTAAAGGGCAATCAGCATGGCGGTATAGGCTTTCGTGGAGGCCACGGAAATTTCCGGACCGGCCCATAAATAGAGGACCTGGTCAGCCTCCCGGCTGATGGCGCTCCCAACGACATTGGTAATGGCAATGGTGGTTGCTCCACGCTTCTTAGCTTCCCGCAAGGCTTCCAGGGTATCAGCGGTTTCACCGGACTGGCTGATTAAAATAACCAGACTGTGGTCATCCAGCCGGGGGTTTCTATAGCGGAATTCCGAAGCCACTTCAACATTGACCGGCAGCTGGAGGGTCTCTTCCAGGATGGATTTACCGACCAGACCACTGTGGTAAGCAGTACCACAGGCGACAATATCGATATGGTGCCAGTTCTGGATTTGCTCATCGGTAAGGGTGAATTCCTTGAAGGTAACGGCATCTTCATGCAGACGCCCGGTCATGACCCGACGGAAGGTCTCCGGCTGCTCATGGATTTCCTTCATCATGTAGTGGTCATAACCCTCTTTTTCGGCAGACTGGTCCTCCCAGTCAATATGAACCATTTCCCGCTGGCAGGGGTTGCCATCTAAATCAACGATGTCATAGCCGCTGGTGGTCAGCTTGGCCAGGTCCCCGTTTTCCAGGTAAATACACTCGCGGGTATACTTGAGTAAGGCCGGTACACCGGAGGCCACCAGCATCTCATTGCCACCAACCCCTAACACCAGGGGGCTGTTCATCCGGCAGATGACCATGGTATCCGGCTCATCTGCAGAAATAATGGCCAAGGCATAGGATCCCCGCACCTCTTTTAAGGTCCGGCGGACTGCTTCCAGGAGGTCCCCTTGGTAAAAGTGGGCAATCACATGGGCAACCACTTCGCTATCGGTGTTACTGGTAAAGGTTTCCCCTTGCAGGTAGCGGTCGCGCAATTCTTCATAGTTTTCAATAATGCCATTATGGACCAGGGCAATTCTCCCATCAGCACTCTGGTGGGGGTGGGCATTGGCCCGTTCCGGACGACCATGGGTCGCCCAGCGGGTATGACCGATGGCCATATTGGTCTCTAGGGGCTGGCTCTTCAGGGCCTCTTCAAGGGCTGTTAACTTGCCGGCCTCTTTGACCACATGCATCTGTCCATCCATAATGCCAGCCATACCGGCAGAATCATAACCCCGGTATTCTAAGCTATGTAGGCCTTCCAGCACAATATCCTGAGCGCTTTTCTGACCAATATATCCTACGATTCCACACATATATTATTCCTCCCGTAAGGTCTCTTGAGCAGCTGGGTCAGGCACCATCTCCTGACTAGACACTTCCGGCGCCGGCGGTAGGTCCTCCAGGCTATTTAGGCCGAAAGTCTGTAAAAAAAGAGGTGTGGTCCCATATAGAATAGGTCGACCCGGCGTTTCTTTTCGACCGCGTTCTTCCAAGAGGCCACGATCTAAAAGCGAACGCAGGGGCCCGTCGGAATTAACGCCGCGAATCCCTTCAATATCGGCCCGGGTCACCGGTTCATGGTAGGCCGCAATGGCCGCGGTTTCCAAAGCTGCTTGTGAGAGCTGGGGTCGTTTTAGCGAAAAGAAAGACGGTAGGTAGTCCGCAATCTCCGACCCGACAAAAAATTGGTAGCCTCCGGCGATGGCCCGCAGATAAAAGCCATGGTTACCGGCAGCATAGGTTTCTTCTAATTCATTTAAAATGCTTTCCACTTCAAAATCAACCAGGCCAAGGGTCTTGGCCAATTCATCTACTGTAAGGGGCACATCGGAAATAAATAAAAGCCCCTCAATGATACGCTGCATCGCTTGATTAATACTCATAATGTCCTTCCAGCCCGGTATGTAACCAAATTTCACCAAACCGCTCAGTCTGAATGACCTGGACCATATTATGCCTCAGGCACTCCAGCAGGGCTAGGAAATAGCCAATGATATCCATTTTACTGGTCAAGCGCTGGCAAACCTGGCTAAAGGTTAGGCCTTTATTGGCCTCTACCAGGTTCAAGAGCTGGTTGGTGTATACCTCAATGGATACTTCCGACCGGCGTATTTGCACCTGGGGGGCCCCCTCTTTATGGGCCTGTACAGCAGATTGATAGGCCGCTAAGAGGGCCTGCAGGGAAACATGGTCCAGGGGCAGGTCTGTCTGGTACTGCTTGGCCAGGGCTTCCGTATCCACCAGTCGCGGCAGGTGGTGGGCTTCTTCACTGTACTGCCTATTTAAAAAGTCGGCGGCATCTCTAATAAAGCGGTATTCTAAAATTTGCGCCACCAGGTCTTGGCGGGGGTCCTCCGCCTCGTCCTTACGGGGACGGGGCATGAGCATCCGCACTTTAATCCGGACCAGGTTGGCCGCCATCAGTAAAAAATCCGAAGCAATCTCTAGGTTCATGCTCTCGGCCTCTTGCAAGTAGGCTAGGTACTGGTCTGTCAAGGTGGCTATGGGTATATCTGAAATGTCAATTTTATCTTTTTCCAATAAATGCATGAGCAGGTCCATAGGGCCTTCAAAGTCATGCCATTTAAAGGCCAGTTTCGGGTAAGCCTCCATCCTTAGTCAGTTTCTTTCCAGCCATGCTCCTTGCGAATCTCTTCAGGGATCCGTGACATAAACCAGCCATAGAGAAGCAGGAATACGGCCATATCGTCCAACTGTCCAACCACCGGCAAGTCAATGATAAAGTCTGTCGGCCACAGCAAGTAGCCGCCGGCTAAACCTAGAAAGATTGCTTTCTGAAGATTAGACACTCGGGCATCAGTAATCATCCGAAAGGAGGCTAATATATTATTCGGAAGATGTCTAAACCGTTTCAGGTTATCGGTCAGTGCCATCATATCTCCTCATTTCTTAAATCGTGCCTTCAATATAGCATAAATGGGCTGGGTTTACAATTTTTCCCGCTTAAATTTAGGCCCTAGCCAAGAGGATTTACAAAATTTTTATCTTCCATTCATCTATCTTATAGGGAAGCTTTTTTTCTTCAAAGACAGGGCCTAAGAAAGAGAAAACCCAAGCAGGGAAATGCTCGGGTTGATATTAATTTAAGTAGTCTTCCTGTTCACTTTTCCCACGCCGGGTCATCAGGGCTAGGGCGGCTTCGTTGACGTCTGCTTCATTGAAGAGGACATCATACATATGGGAGACAATCGGCATAGAAATCCCCAATTCCTTGGCCCGCTCATAAGCAGCCCGGGTGGTGGGTACCCCTTCAACGACCATGCCCATGTGGGCGAGGACATCATCAAGGGTCCGGCCCTGGCCTAGCTGGACGCCGGCTGTCCGGTTCCGACTGTGGCCGCTGGTGCAGGTCACAATCAAGTCACCGACACCGGTTAAGCCGAGGAAGGTCAAGGGGTTGGCCCCGCTTTTTACCCCCAGCCGGGTGATTTCAGCCAGGCCCCGGGTCATGAGGGCTGCCCGGGCATTGTCGCCATAGCCCAAGCCAACGGTCATACCGATAGCCAGGGCGATGATATTTTTAAGGGCCCCGCCCAATTCAACCCCGATGACATCATCGGTGGTATAGAGACGGAGGTTTTCGTTCATCAAGTCCTGCTGGACTTGGGCCGCCAGGGCCTCATCATGGGCAGCCGCCACAAGAACGGTGGGCATATTGCGGCCCACTTCTTCTGCATGGCTGGGCCCATAGAGGACCACATACCGCTGGCCCACGTCCCCTAAGACTTCATTATAAATATCCGATAACCGTTTACCGCTGGAGGCCTCCAGGCCCTTGGCCACATTAATCAGGGGCTCCTGACCAGAAAACCGGTCCCGGTGGTCGGCTAAGAACTGGCGTTGAGCTTGGGTGGGAACAGCAATAATCGAATAATCCACCCCAGTCGTATCATTGACATCTGATATAAAGCGGATATTGTCGTGCAACCTGATACCGGGCAGGTAGTGGGCATTGACCCGGTTGTCAGTCATTTTCGCCACTTGGTCAATGTTTCTCGCCCATAAGCTGACCTGGTGGCCATAGCTGGCAAAGCTTTGGGCCAGGGCCGTTCCCCAGCTCCCGGCACCAAAAATAGCGATTTTAGACATAGGCTCACCTCTTTTTACTTGCTCGAATC
Organism: Peptococcus simiae; assembly: GCF_046569735.1. Lineage (GTDB taxonomy): Bacteria > Bacillota > Peptococcia > Peptococcales > Peptococcaceae > Peptococcus > Peptococcus simiae_A. The sequence goes on from NZ_JBKICG010000028.1 coordinate 8,164, forward strand.
TTATTTTCTGTCCCCGCTCTTAAGCGACGGATATTACTCCGATGCTTCCAAATCACAAAGAGGGCACAGGCGCTAAAGACAGCAATCACCACCGGGTGCTGGTCGGTCACAACCAGCATAATAGGGCATAGAACCGCTGCCGCCAGGCTCCCCAGGGACATATACCCGGTGGTATAGGCCAAGAGGGCCAGGGTGCTCCCACAGACCAGGAAGGACAGGGGCGATACATAGAGTAAGACGCCAGCCCCTGTGGCCACCCCCTTGCCCCCGCGAAAGTGCACAAAGATGCTCAGGGTATGGGCCAGGACCGCCACTGCAGACGCCAAGAGCATGCCCCATTCATTGCCCAGCCAGTCGCCAATGCCGGCGGCCAGGGTCCCCTTTAAAATATCACCAATGAGGACAATGGATGCGGCCCGGCCGCCTAAGACCCTTAAAACGTTGGTAAAGCCGGCATTGCCACTGCCTACGGAAAAAATATCCACCCCACGGGCCCGGCTAACCAGTTGGGCAAAGGGGATGGCGCCGAGCAGGTAGGCAGCCAGGATGATGACCCCGAACTTTAAAATTCCGCTTCCCATCTCAGTCCTCTTTTCGGTTTCTCAACTGGAGGCGGAGGGTTGTCCCCTCAAAGACAAAGTAGTCCCGAATCCGGTTTTCAATGTAGCGCAGGTAGGAGAAGTGCATAATCTCCTTGTCATTGACAAAGAGGGCAAAGGTCGGCGGGGCAACCCCAATTTGGGTGCCGTAGTAGATTTTGAGCCGCTTGCCCTTATCGGTCGGAGGTGGATTTTTCAGCACTGCTTCCCGGAGGATATCATTTAAGACCCCTGTCGGTACCCGCATGAGCCGGTTTTCCGCTACAGCCCGGACGGTCTCCATGATTTTACTGACCCGCTGGCCGGTGACGGCAGAAACAAAGAGCATGGGCGCATAGGACAAGAATAAAAGCTCGGCCTTAAACCGGTCTTCCATTTCCTTTTGGGTCTTGTGGTCCTTTTCAACCAGGTCCCACTTATTGACCACCAGGATAATCCCCTTGCCCTGCTCATGGGCATAGCCGACAATCCGCTTGTCCTGGTCCGTTAGCCCTTGAGACCCGTCAATAACCATGAGCACCACGTCAGACCGGTCGACGGCATGAAGAGACCGGACCACGCTATAGCGCTCAGTGGCCAGCTCAATCTTCTTCCGCCGCCGCATCCCGGCGGTATCGACCAGGATGTAGTCCTCACCGTCATAGCGGAAGGGGGTGTCGATGGCATCCCTGGTCGTTCCGGGGACATTGCTGACAATGGACCGTTCTTCTCCAAGGAGCCGGTTGCACAGGGAGGACTTGCCCACGTTGGGCCGGCCTACCACTGCAATGGATAGGGCCTCCTCCTTCTCGCCGACCAGGGCTTCTGCCGGCAAGAGGTCCAGCATCAGGTCTAAAAGGTCCCCCGTATTCCGCCCATCGACGGCTGTGATAGGCACCAGGTGTTCAAAACCCAGGCTGTAAAATTCATAAACCGGGACCAGGTCTTCAAAGTTTTTAACCTTATTGGCAACTAAAATAACTTCCTTATCGCTTTTACGCAGGATTTGAGCCACCGCCTCATCTTCCTGGGTCACACCGACAGAAGCATCCACCATAAATAAAATGAGGTCTGCCTCTTCTATGGCAATCTCTGCCTGCAGGCGTACATTTTTCAGGATATGGTCCTTGTCGACCGTATCAATGCCCCCGGTATCAATCAGGGTGAAGGCATGCCCATTCCACTCACCGTCTTCATACAGGCGGTCGCGGGTCACGCCGGGCATATCTTCTATGATGGCCTTGCGGGTATGTGTCAAGCGATTAAATAAAGTGGACTTGCCCACATTTGGCCGGCCCACGACTGCAATAATCGGTTTCATGTAACCTCCTGAATACCGCTTATTTTTTTCCTAACATAGCGGCAAATTGACGCGCTCCAACATCCTTGGTCTTAATATCTTTAAATAAGAGGCTATTCAGGGGTTGGAGATAGTGCTGTTCGACCGGTTCCACGGTCAGGGAGACCATGAAGTACAGGTCTTTGATAAAGTCGAAGACATTCCCGTCGCCCAGGGGTGCTTGCAGGCCTTTTTCGAAAATTTCCCGCTGCATGGTCTCGATCTTATCCACCTTGTATTGTTCAATCATTTTTTCCAGGGCCGTAATGTGGTCCGGGTTGTACAGGAGGCTCTTCACTAAGAGGACATAGGCCATGTTCAGGGGGTAGGGCACGCTGTCGATGTTGCCCAGGGTAACCCCGGTGCGGCTGACACCCAGGGCCGGTCGAATCATCCGGTAGACCCGACGCAGGTCTTCCTCAGTGAGGTCGCGGTCAGCAAAGACTTCCCCAACAGTCTTCTCCCCTGTCGATTGGACGCTGCCATTATGAGCTGCGCAGATGGCCGGTGCCTCCCAGACGAAGGAAGCGTAATCGTCATATTTAAAGGGGGCATTTAAGATGCCGGGAATGGCAAAGTAGTTGCTATCGGCAGTGATCAGCCGACGTAGGTTAATCAGATTAGCTGTATTCTTTTCCCCATTGACCCAGGAAGCGTTATCGAAGAAGGCTGCCAGGGCCGGCTGGATTAAGGCGGCGGACTGGACCCGCTTTTGGAAGTTATCCACATGGGCATATTGGAAGCTGACCGTTGTTTCCGCTGACCGCTTCAGGGTATCCAGGAGGTCGCCCTGGCCCCTGGCCCAGTTTTCCAGGGCCTCATATTCCGGCAGGGGAACGGTTTCAATGGCTTCCAGGGGACTAGTCGGCTGGTGGCCTGTGGCCAGGAGGATTTGTCCCCGCCGTTTCAGTTCATCAAAGAGCCCTTCGATGAAGGCCAGGTAGGCCCGCTCCAGGTCTTGGACCTGGCTGAAGCCGGAAAACCGCCAATTCACTTGGCCGCCCAGACCCAGGACCACGTTTTCAGCACCATTGCTGGCCCCAACCAGGACGTCCCCATCACTGATTGCTTGCCAGCCCAGGTGGACCAGGTGCTCAATGAAGCTCTTGCTCCCGTTGGTATCAGAGTAGTTGACCGCGCTGAGGTCGCTGCTGTTGACCAGGAGATGGCCAAAGGATACGCCCAGGGTAAATTCTTCATGGGGGCGTTCAAATGATTTGAGGTTATTAATAATTGCTTGCATGAATATCATCACGTCTCCGTTTCTTTACTGGTATCTGAAAAAGCATCGTCATCAAGAATATCAGCCAATTGGCGGTTCTCCAATTCGGCATCGAGTAGGTACTCGGTCATATTTAAGGCAGCCAAAAGTAAGGCGTCATCATAGCTTAGCCGGCCGTGACTGCCGATCAAATCCATTTCTTTATTCAGCCGTTTGATCACAGCAGCCACCTTATCATCAGGCAGGTTGGATTTTAAATGTATGGTTTTTCCGTAAATCACTTGGGTGGTCTCTTGCATGCGGTTCATCCTTTCAAGAGCAGGCTGCACATACCTTAAGTATACCACAGCTTAGATAGAGCGTCATCTTTTTCATATTCGTAGGCGGTTGCGGGTATGTATGGTATAATAGCAGCCGACTAAAGGAGGGATTTTGTGTCCTTAGATGGTATGGCGCTCTGCGCCCTCAGCCAAGAAATTAACCAGACCCTGGCCGGCGGACGGGTAGATAAGATTACCCAGCCCGGTGAGAAGGACCTGGTTATCCATATTCGCGCCGCCGGTAAAACCCGGCGGGTCTTCTTTTCGATTAACCCCCAGAATGCCCGACTGGCCATGACCGCCCATACAGCCCCTAGCCTACAGGAGGCGACCCTTTTCTGCATGGTCCTGCGGAAGCACTTGGCCGGTGCCCAGCTGACTGAAGTCCGCCAAGAGGGCTATGAACGGATGGTCCACTTTGACTTCACCGGCCGCAATGACATTGGCGACCAAGTCAACCTGACCCTGATTGCCGAACTCATGGGCCGGTCCAGTAATATTATTCTCATCGACCAGGCTGGCACCATTCTGGATGCCCTGCGCCGGGTAGGCAGTGGCACCAACAAGTACCGACAGATTCAGCCCGGCCTCCCCTATGTACTGCCACCGGCCCAGGATAAGAGGACCATCGACGATCTGGCCGACGGGGATTTAAGTGCCCTAATCCTGGCTGATGACTCTTCCAAAAATATGCGTAACAAACTGATTCGCGCCTTGGCCGGCATTGGCCCCCAAACAGCCGAAGACCTGCTCTTAAAGGCCGGCATTGACCCGGACAGCAGTGCCGACTACCTGGGCGAAGTGGACTATGTCCGCCTGGAGCAAGCGGTCCAGGCCCTGGCCCAGATGTCCCGAAAAGGCAGCTGGCAGCCGACCATCCTCTGGAAGGATAAGGAACCGGTTGCCTTCGCCCCCATTTCCCTAATTGCGACCGGGGGCTTTACTGAAAAACACTACGACAGCATGTCCAAGGCCGTGGACCTCTACTACACCCACAAGGTCCGCCATGAAAAATTCTTACAAAAGCAGGGCAACCTCCTCCGCACCGTCCACAAGGAGCTGGACCGATGCGAGAAAAAGCTCGTCCTCCAGCTTGAAAAACTGGACGAGGCCCAAAATGCCGAACAAGACCGGCTCTATGGCGAGCTCCTAACCGCCCAGCTCTACCAACTCAAGCAGGGTCCTGAAGCGGTGGTCAAGAACTTCTATGACCCGGACCAAAAAGAAATCACCATCCCCATGGATCCCAGCAAAACCCCCAATGAAAATGCCCAACGGTATTTCAAACGCTATAACCGGGCAAAGAACGGGGCTGAAAAAGCCGCCCTCCAGGCGGCTCAAACCAAGGAAGAAATGGCCTACCTCACCAGTATCCAGGAAAGCCTGGAACTCAGCGAGAGCCTGAACCAGATCAAAGAAATTCGATCCGAACTAGAAGATGCCGGCTACTTAAAAAGACAAAGCCGGAAAAAAGGCCAAAAAGCTGAGCCGGCCAGCCCGCCTATGACCGTCCACTACCAGGACTATACCATCCTGATTGGCCGTAACAACAAGCAAAATGACCAGCTGACCCTCCGTACCGCTAATGGTGGCGACCTGTGGCTCCACACCAAGGATATCCACGGGGCCCACGTCATCATTCGCCGCCAGGGCGATGGCAGCTTCCCCGATGAAGTTAAGACTAAGGCCGCTGAACTGGCCGCCTGGTTTTCTAAGGCCCGGTTCAGCGCCCAGGTACCTGTAGATGCCACCCTAAAAAAGTTCGTCCACAAGCCCAAGGGGGCCAAGCCCGGCATGGTCATCTACACCGACCAGGAGACCCTTTATGTGACCCCCAAAGAAGAGGTCCTGGCCCCCCTCCTGGCCCCGACTGAAGGGCTGGAGGAAGACTAATGTATATTGACCTCATTACCGTCGGCAAGTTAAAGGAGCGCTACTGGCGCGAGGCCTGCCTTGAGTATGAAAAGCGCCTAAGCCGTTACCATAAATTAAAAACCATCACCGTTGCCGACGAAAAAGACCCGGCCGACCAGGGGGCCAAGGCCATTGCCAAGGTCTGCCAGCTGGAAGGCCAGCGGATTGAGCAAAAAATAGCCCCCCACAGTTATGTCATCGCCCTGGATGTCAAAGGAAACCGCTACGATTCAGAGGCCTTTGCCCAGCACCTGGCCCAATTGGAAAGCCGAGGCCATACCCACCTGGCCCTCATTATTGGCGGCAGCCATGGCCTGTCAGCAGATATCCTGACCCGGGCCAATGAGCGAATATCCTTCTCCGATTTTACTTTTCCCCATCAACTGATGCGGGTGATTTTACTGGAACAAATCTACCGGGCCAGCCGGATTAATGCCGGCGAGCCCTACCACAAGTAAAGGAGCCTGTCCATGAAAATAGAAATCTTTAGCGACTATGCCTGCCCCTACTGCTACATCGGCAAGCGCCACCTGGAAGCCGCCCTGAAAGACCTGGGCTTAGAAGATGCCCAGCTCATCCACCGGGTTTACATCCTGGACCCGGGTAAGATCAGTCATCCCGAGCGTACCTACCTGGAAGGTCTGAACCTAAAAACAGCTGAAGAAAAGCAGCATGCTGCAAATACCTTTGCCTCTATTACCCGGCTGGCAGCCGATATCGGCCTGGCCTACCATATGGATACGATGAAAGATATCGCCACAGAAATGGCCCACCGGCTCACCCTCTGGGTCCAGGAGACGGCACCGGACCAGACCCAGGCCGTCATCGACCGGATCTTCCATGCCCACTTCATTGACAATAAGGACATCTCTTCTAAAGAGGTCCTCTTAGACCTGATCAGCTCCCTCCCCCTCGACCCGGCTGAAGCGACTGCCGTTTTAGATGACCCCAGCCGCTACGTCGATCAAATCTTTGAAGATGACGACCGGGCCCAGCAATTGGACCTAGACTACATCCCCTTCTTTGTTATCAACGATAGCGACCATATCAGCGGGATAGTCAATACCGAGAAATTGAAAGCCATCCTATCTCAAAACAGCTAGTAGCAGGAGCTGTTGTCAAGTAACCCTTGCCGTACCCCCAAAATCAAATAAAACCGAGTAAGCATTTTGCGTACTCGGTTTTATTTGATATAACCTTTTTTTAAGCTGATTTCAAATAAAAGCTATATAATTGCGCGAGGATCCATATGACCAAGTAAAATTTACCTTGAATCAAAAAGTCATAGATAGCTCTTGGAACAATCCCAATCAGACAAAGTCAGCAAAAATATTTTACGACAGTGGTTAATCAAGTCATGGAGCAACAGCGAAATAAGTCCAGCGGACTTGGAGACCAAGAGCCTGCTCATAAGTAGGGGC
>NZ_JBKICG010000029.1:0-13965 GCF_046569735.1 Peptococcus simiae
TGAGAATTTCTTTGGTTTAATGAAACAAGAAATGTATTACGGAAAAGTTTATCAAAGCTACGAAGAATTAGAGAGAGCAATTATTGACTATATTGACTACTACAACGAGGAACGGATTAAAGAGAAGTTAAACTGGCTAAGTCCTCTTGCATATCGTAAAAATCAAGCGGCCTAAGGGCTAACCCTTTAGGCAAATAAAAAGAGAGACAAGCACAAAGGATGTACTTGTCTCTCTGGTCCAACTTTTTGGGGTCACTCTAGTTGGGGACCGCTTCTTATCTTCAAAGGTAAGCAAGGACAGGGGAAATAATCCGGTTCCGGTCACCAGAAAGGTTCCCGCTAGTTTTTCTTCCGTTTGACCTTCCCGGTGATGGCCGTCACCTCAATTTTAAAGACCCGGGTCCTGGGGATGGCGGCCCGGCTATAGCTAAAGCCATCATCAAGGTGATAATGGTCAACAATAAGCTGGAGAGCCCGGTCCTTGTCCTCAGCGGCTGTCAGCTCATAGACCAGCCCCTGGCCAATAACCGATTCATAGTACATGGTACAGTAGCCCCGGTTTGGGTCAGCAAATAGGTCATGGTCAGTATCCATCTCAAAGCTCACCGGGACCCCATCTGCCAGATACCGGTACTTTCTCCCTTCTACGGCGCCATGAAAGTATAAGAAAAACCGGTCACCTACCCGTTCAACACCGGGGTTCACCGGCAATAAATAGGGGGCCGGGTCACCATTAAAGGCTAGTACCATCCGGTCACAGGCCGCCATAATTGCCATTAGTGCCAAGGGGTCTTTGACTTCCCGGTCTTTTTTTCGCATATTCAGCCTCCTAACTGGCTGGCTCATTCCCGGCAAAGGCCTTCTGCCGGCTAAGCCCGGTCCAGGTTCTTGAGCCGGTCTAGCCACTGCCGCATGTAACCTTTTTCAAAAAAAGTCAGCAGGGCCCCATCATGGAATTTTTCCGCTTCAACGGCGGCCACAATCAAGGCCATGACCCCTCGGGCATCCATCCGGTCCAGGGGTGCCGCCTGCATATCGGCCAGGCCCCACTGGAGACCGTAGGCCTTTAAAATATCGCTAAAGTCACGCAGGCCCAAGAGGGGGTTCTTCTTCTGGAACCGGCCCACCGCCTGGACAAAGGCCTTGACCTCATCACTGTAGACCACATGAGCCATTTCCGTCGGGGCTGCCTCTGTGCCCTCGTTGTGGTCATCGATGACCCAGTGGCCGGCTGGGCCCTGGAAGAGCCGGTCCCGGTAGTCGGTAATAGGCTTATAGGTCATACCGGCCTACCTGGTCAGCTGACCCGGTAAAGAGATAGGAATCCATGGCCAGGGCGCCCATCCGGTTCTCACGGTTAAAGGCCCGGGCCGGGTCCCCATCTGCCGCCCCCAGGGCCATGATAAAGGGCCGGAAGTGGTCCGGCGTCGGGACGGCATAGGCCGCGTCCGGGTGGCTTTCATAGTTGAGTAGGGCCTCGATATCCCCCGCTTCCACCGCTTCAGTGATAAAGCCGGCAAAGCGCTCAGTCTGGGGGGTGCCCCCATCTATATCCCCGCGCACCTGATGCAGGTTATGGACGATATTCCCACTGCCCATGATGAGCAGGCCCTGGTCCCGTAAGGGGGCCAGTTTACGGCCTAAGTCATAGGCTGCCCGGGGGCTGAGCTGGCTATTCACACTCAACTGAACCACCGGGATATCCGCCGCCGGGAACATATGGACCAGGACCGCCCAGCTACCGTGGTCAATCCCCCAGCGGTCATTAAGGGTCACCTCATCGCCCAAGGCAGCTTGGACCGCCTCGGTAATGGCCAGGTCCCCCTTGGCCGGGTATTCCACCTCGTACAGGGCCTCCGGAAAGCCATACATATCATAAATCTGCTCCGGCTGGGCCGCACTTTGCACATAGTTGGCATTTTTATACCAATGGGCTGATATGGACAAAATCCCCCGAATAGGCCCATCAATGTCTTGTATTTTTTGCCCCACCTGCTTGAGCTTGTCGGTCAGGGGGGAGTCTTCTAAAGCAATCATCGGACTGCCATGGCCAATAAAAAGTACAGGCATGCGCATAGCTATTCCGCTCCTCTCTACAATCCTCTTTGCTGCTTACACCCGCTTGACCCGTATACAGCGGGGAATGGTCAGGTTTGGCACCCGGCCGCTTTTGGCAAAGTCTGTCCAAAGACGGCGAATCCGCCGGCCCACCTGGTCTATTTCCCGGGCGGGCTTATTCATCAGGAGGGGGCTTCCCCGGTAGGCGGCCGCCCCAAAGACCAGGGGCATTTCCGCACAATGGCAACCGCCGAAAACAGAGCTATCTTCCCCCCAGCTGCAGGTATAGTGGTAGACCCGGCCGCCGGCTGCGGCGTATTGCCGGGCAAAGGCCCGGGTCCCCTTTTGAAAGATGGCCCGGGACATATAGCGCAGGACGACTTCCAAGGCCGGCCCCAAGACCGGGGCCTGAACGAGCTTGGGAAACCAGGAGTACTTGGCCAGGTAAATCGAAGGTTCCCGGCTATTGGCCCCAATCAGGAGGTCCACCCTTTTGGCCGCCTCAGCGTAGGCCTTATCCAGGTCCCCGCCTGCCGGCAGGGGATTGACCCCCGGCCGGGGAGCGAAGTGCATGTACTTGGCATGCCGCCATTCCTTAACAGACCGCTGGGCTTGACCCTGGGCCTCCCGGAGGTCCTCCCCCCTGGGTCTAAAGGCAAAGGGTCTGAGGGCAGCCGCCAGCTGCCCTTCCATTCTTTCCCGCTGGTCTAGGGTCCCAAAGGGGGCACTCTGGATAATGGCCCGCTGGAATAAGCCCGAGGTCCCGGCCGCAGCCAGGAGCCGGTGGACCGAGGTCCCCCCGGCCGATTGCCCGAAAATACAAACCGCCTCAGGGTCGCCGCCAAAGCGGTCAATATACCGGTTGACCCAGACCAGGGCTGCCAGCTGGTCTAAAAATCCCGGATGACCGGGACCGCCTTCTTCATCAAAGAGAAAGCCAAAGGCCCCAAGCCGGTAGTTTGCAGCGACCACAATCACCTGCCCCTCTTCAGCCAAAAGGCTGGGGTCATAGGCCCGGTTGGCAATGCCGCCATTGCTAAAGCCACCCCCATGGAACCAGACCATGACCGGCATCTTCTCCGGCAGGTCGCCCTGGGCCAGGGGAACCGTCACCGTCAGGTAGAGGCAGTCTTCAGCCTGGTCCACTTGGCCATAGTCCACGCCAAAAATCAGCTGCTCCAGGGCCGCCTTATTTTGCAGGGCATAGGGCGCCGGGACTTGTCGGTCGGCCAGGCCCTCGGCCAAGGTCAAGCGCCTAGGCGGCGCAAACCGGTCCGCCCGGGCATAGCGAATGCCCTGAAACTGAACCACTGCCCCCCGGCGCTGTCCCTCTGTAAGATCTATCCTGTCTTTTTCCATGACCTGCTCCTTTGGCCCTGTCCGGCCGCTTAACCCAGTAAAATATCTAAAATCATCATGATAATGAAGCCCACTACAATCCCATAGGTTGCCTGGCGTTCGTAGCCATTGGCATGGGTTTCCGGAATGATCTCGTCGCTAATGACAAAGAGCATGGCCCCACCGGCCAGGGCTAGGATAAAGCCCACCAGGGGCTGGAAGACCTGAACCAGGCCAAAGCCCATAAAGGCCCCCACCGGTTCAACCAGGCCCGTCGCCAAAGCAATCAGGAAGGCATAGGCGGGCGTATACTTCTCCCGGACCAGGGCCAGGGCCACTGCCATCCCCTCGGGCATATTCTGTAAGCCAATACCCAGGGCCATAGCCATCCCATTAGCCAAGTTATCTGTCCCAAAGCCAACCCCAGTCGCCAGCCCTTCCGGAAAGTTATGGATGGTGATGGCAATGACAAAGAGCCAGATTTTCTTCAGGCTCTTGGCATCCCGGCCCTCAATCCGTTTATCCAGTAAGTGCTCATGAGGGGCCAGCTTATCAATCATATCCAAAAGGATGGCCCCGCCCAAAATACCGGCTGAAGTCACCATCACCGCCTTTACATCGCCACCGCCATATTCAATACTCGGCATAATGAGGGAAAAACAGGTCGCTGCCAGCATGACCCCGGCCGCCCCGCCCAATAAGGTGTCCAGGGTCCGCTGGGAGACGCTCCGGGTGAAAAATATCGGCAGGGCCCCAAGACCCGTCGCCAAACCCGGCAAAATACAACCTAAAGCAATAATCAGTCCACTCGACATTGCCAACGATCCACTCCCTTTACCTATCATTTAGTTAAATATATACCCATCATGGCCCCTGCTTATCCAGACCCGGGCATAGAAAAGGGGCAGGCCCTCAACAGGTCCTGCCCCTTTTCTTCATTTCGCCCAGGCCTGCAAGGCCTAGCGCCGGGACCGTAAAATGCCAACCCCGGTGGCTGCCAGGCCCAGGCCCAGTAGGATAAAGCCCTGGTTCACATCTAAGAGCTGGAGGAAGCCTAAAACAGCTACAGCAACCCCCGCCGACATCCCAAGCGCCTGACAGGCCAAGGTGATGGTCTCACCCATAGATGGGCCTTGATTCGCTACCTCCCGGCCATCTGCCAGCAGGTCACCGGGGCCCAGGTCCAAGGCCTCTGCTATTTTCTGCAAGCCCTCTGCATCCGGATAAGCCCGGCCGGCCTCCCAGCTCGCCAGGGTCTCTTCAGTAATCCCGGTCTTTCCGGCTAGTTCCGCCAGGGTCAGGCCCCTGGCCTGGCGCCGGTCCCCCAGGCCTTCACCGATTGTTCTTTTCTTCATAGCCCACTCCTCTATGCCACGCGAATAGATAAGTCTATCATACCCTCTACCGCTACAGTCATCTATCTATGTGTGGTCAATAAAAGGTAAATACTGGGTATAAAAGTCGCCTCTCCCTGGTCGGACCTAGTTCAACCCGGGGATCCCTGCCGGCCAGGTAGATTGGTTCCAGCACATATCCCAGAACAGGTACTCAAAGTAACCGGTTTTTAAAACAATATCCTCTAACTGATCCAGCTCATAGTCAGCCTTGCCCTCAGCAATCCGGTTCATCAGGGCCATGGCATCATCGTTCAACTGGGTAAAATCATCCCCGGCATACATCTGGATCCAGCTGCCATACTTGTCCCCCTCCAGGGCCCCCGGGATTGCCGCCAGGGCCCGGCCGATATAGCTATAGCTCCAGGAGCAGGCCAAGAGTGCCGCCGATACATTTTCCACCCCACCGGCCTGGGCCTGGCTCAGCATATAGCTGGTGTAGGCCAGGTTCACCGCCGACGGCTGTGTCGCTAAAAGGTCCGCCTCGGACAGGCCAAAGCTTGCACAGTAGTCCCGGTGCAAGTTCATCTCGACAAAGAGCACCCCGTCTAGCCCTTTAGCATAAGCCTGCATCATTTCCAAGGACGTCGCCTTTTCTGTGCCAATGGCAAAGAGCCGGGCATACTCCACCAGGTAGACATAGTCCTGGGTCAACCAGTGCTTAAACTTCTCTATAGGTAGGGACCCATCCCCCATCCCCTTCACAAAAGGATGGGCTAGGTAGCTCTCCCATAAAGGCTTCACCTTCGGCCAAATCCGATCTGTAAACTGCATAAAAAAACCTCCTTGTCATTTCACAAGGAGATTTTGTCCGCTTATCTATCCCTTTTTACAGCAACACGTCCCTCCGCCGGCATTACCCGGATCAGGTCATGAGTTCGGCAAAAGCCATCTCAGCATAACGCTCCCCTTGTGTTAACTTAAGTATACCAGGCATAAAAGGAAATACAAGGGTAAAAGATAAAGGCCCTTTCCTCCGCATTTGCAGGAGAAAGCCAGCCTAATTCCTCCGTATCCTATCATCCTGCATTTGTATAAACACCACATGACAGCATATAATGCTTCCCTGGTCGCAAAAGAAAGATCGACCGCAGGCGAAATCGCCAATGAACCATTGATCGATGGCTTTTATACCTGCCATTAAAGGAAAAACCCTATTATGTTTTACTATAACGTTTTTATAAACGGCTGCTATAACCCAATGGCCAACTTGGCCTTAGTCTTCAAAACCCAGGCCAAGTTCCAAAGGATTATTTTATTACGAAGATCGCCAGACAAGCATTTTTACCGAATGAACCAAACATAGAATGTTTCAGAACCACCTTCAAAAATAAAAGTTAGCCTGTTTTTCCATGGCCAACCATTGAAGAAAAGGCCCCTATATGGTATAATAATAGCCTATCCTTCGGGGGTGTAATGGCTTCGACGGGGGATTCCAAGACCATTGCCTGCGTGTCGAGTTTGACCCGGCCTCGTAAAACGGGTCAAAACAATAACTGCTAAAAACAATAATTTAGCCTTCGCGGCTTAACACCCGTGAACTCTCTGCCTGCTGTGTCTGAGGTGCGGGACCGGAGAGCCAAATATCAGACTACCTGACGGTCACTGCCGGATAGCCGCTGGGGAATTTTATCCGACTCGCCGCAAAAGCAACCTGATGACAGGTGGCTGCGCGGTTAAATCTTAAATATATCATCTACACACGTAGACGGTTCTGGGATTGATCTTTCGGACAGGGGTTCGACTCCCCTCACCTCCATTATAACCTTGCCGTACTAAACCGTACTGGCTCAAAATCGCTCTGTTGAGCGGTTTTTTTGTTTTATGCTATCCGCACAAAACCGTATATCTACGTCAAAAACAAGCCTCCACTCATGCTAATGAGGGAGGCTTATTTTTATTCAATCGGTTTATTGTCCCTGTTCAGCTCCTGTGGATAGACGCTTTCACGCAAGGCTATAAGGTCTTTTAGCTCCGCTAGGTCTTCTGCTGTTGCCCGCTTGCGGATGAAGGACCTGGCGGCAGTTCTGCTGGATAGGTAATTCCTATGTTCCCTGTTTTTTTGTGCCCACTTTTTATCAGCTTCAGGATTATAAACTGCTTTTCTTTTACTCATCCGCTTGCCTTTCTCTTGCCATGTTTGATATACTTAATAAACACAAGGCGGTGGCAAGCCCGCCTGTGTTTTCTGTGTTTGGGGCTGTTGCAAAATAGCCCCTCTAACAAACAAAGTCCCAGCTCAAAAAAATGAGGAGGGACTTTGTTTATGGATATATCTATGTAAGATTATAATATATAGCTAAGGAGAATTTTATAAATCAATTAGGGCTAAGTTTGTCTGCAATCCAGGGGCTGTATCGAATGATTTTACTCATTCTGACACAGCCCCTTTTATTTTTTCAATAGCTTCTTCTTTGCTTTCGCTACTTTCAATTTTTTTATTATTTTTTATAGACCTATACCCCTATGGTTCGCTTTTTCGTTCCATATTCGGGCGATAAATAAGGTATACTTATGCCCAATAAAAATAAGTCCGACCAACCGGCCGGGCTCTAATTATTTCCGATATTCCACTAAAATTTTTCCGTCTTTCCACTCTGCGCTATACCCCATCTGCCTGAGCAGGTCCCGAATGGCTATTAAGGTCGTGCCATTTTCGTTGCGTCCACGAATTTCACACTCGTACCCATGCAGGCTGACCGTCACTGTCTGGCCAACCTCCTCCGGCTGCTCATCGACACCGCCCCGGATTTCTGCAATCTTGGCATCCACCTTCTGCTTAAATTCCTCCCAGTGGGATTTGGTCCGGTGGGGGCAGGCCGTGCTGGCGTACCAATTATGCTGGTGCAATTCCTCACTCGTCCAGCCAAACTAGATGCAGACGTAAGCGATGTATTCCGCCGCATTTTCTTCAGCTGCCGGAAATAAGGGATTGTCCTCCGCCATGGACCGGCAAATCTCAAAACCCAGCAAGTTGCGGTTACCAAAGCCACCGCCACCGTCACCAGCGTGCCAGGCGTTCCGGTTAAAGGGGATGGCCTCGACCACGTCGTTTTCGTCGATGGCCACATGATAGCTGGTGTAGGCCCCGTTATTAATCATGTCATCCACCTCAGTCATGGCAGACCGGGCTCCGGCGGTATTATGGACGATGATGCCCACCGGGGTCATCGGGTAGGGGCACTTGATACCGCACATCTCCGGCCGGACAAAATTCTGCTTTAAGGTGTAACTCATTTTAAGACCTCCCCAGTTCGTCCATCCACCTGACGGTCAGGAATAACGCCTTTTTTAATCGTGACGGCTGGCCGCTCTTTCTCCCGCTTAATCACTGCCGGCTTTTGTTCGGTGTTAATTTTGTGGACAGCCGCTTCAATGGCCGCATCTAGGCTAAGGCCGTCAATCCGAATGCCCTGGCGTTCCAGCTGATTGAGCACGTACTTCTTCCGGCTCTGGATGCCTCCTGTCTTATATAGCTGTTCTGCCGCTTGGGCAATAATTTGCACCTTCTCCAGTCAGGCTTGCTGCTTTTCCTTGTCCGCTACCGGCTTAAGTAAGACCGCTAAAACCAGCGGGATGGCCAAGTTAATGAGTGCGACAAGTACGTCCGTTAAATCAATAGTCATTTTTATCTACTCCTTTGCTGCATGTCGGCAACTCCATGGCGTCGGAAAATAATTTTTTCCCCATCCCGTTACCGCCAAGCGACTTGTATGCTGTAAATAAATTCTGCAGGTCCTCCACGTCGGCGACCGTCGTGTAGCCACGCTTAATGGCGTCTTCTGCATTAGCGTAAAGCCTAAAATGCAAGAGAGCTAAGAGGGCCTTGTCTTGCCGTCGATTATGCGTCAGCTGCCGCCATAAAAGTCCCCCAACGCCTATGGCTGAAAAAAGCGACGTCAGGGCTGTGATGATAGACCAATCCAGTATTTGCTGTATGATGTGGGCGATACTACGCACCTTCTTTCCATAAAAAATACCGCCCGGGTAGGCGGTATGGTATACTATTTTGTAAGGACTTCCGTCCCCAGCCGCTTATCGGCGGAGGGGAGGTGATAACAATGCCTCTGTACATTTCCTTGCAGCTCGACCTTAATACGCTGGTGATCATGCTGCTAGTCATCAGCCAATGGAAGTCCCATTAAGGTCAAAACCCCACCAACTGGCATTGGTGGGGTTTTTTGGTGAAACAATGCATCACATTTCCTTGCCTTTAGTATAGCATTTACCGGTTACACTTGCAAGCTGGGCAAAGCTATTTATCGCTATAGTGGTACCTACAGGCCAGGATATCGATGTTGTCATCGGATATCCGGTAAATTAACCTGTCTTTTTCATTGATACGTCGACTCCAGAAGCCGCTGAGGGTCCCCCTTAAGGGTTCTGGCTTGCCGATACCCTCGTGACCGTTTCTTTCAATATCGGCCAGAAGGGCATTGATACGCTTCAAGGTCTTCCGGTCTTCTGTTTGCCAGTAAGTGTAGTCTTTCCAGGTATTTTCCGTAAACCTTTTATGCATTATCAAGGTCCTGCAAGGAAACCTGCCCGGCGTCCAACTGGGCCTTGGACTCCATGAGCCAGTCATAGTTTTCTTTGTTACCCATGACGTGGATATTTTCCAACATATTGTTATAGGCTTCTTCAGAGATAACGACGACGTTCTTGTTTTCTTTTCTTGTAATGACGAGGGTTTCGTAATCATCTGTGACCTGATCTAGGTGTTCCTTCATGTTCCCTCGAAATTGCGAATAGTTTAATGCAAGCATCTGTCTACCTCCTTTACACCTTATTATATTGTACAATATCCTGTACGTCAACAGGCATGATGATCTTATTCAGCCGGTTTTTCTTCCTTCATGACCTCCTTATCTATGGAGTATCAGGCGGAGTCATGCCGCTCATTAAATTTTTAAGCGTTTCTGCATCCGGCTGAGGGCCTGTGGACCTTGGTAAGTCTTTAGGGTCGGCCGGGGTGTCTGGAATAGCCGGAGGGGTCGTGGTGGCCATACCACTCTACATTAATAAGGTGGCAACTAGCTGAGACCCTACGGTGATTTCATGGGCGAAGCCGGCCTGGATGATTTCCAGGGCCCGCTTCTCGTCTGCATAATCTAAAAGCGCACCGGCTTCTACCGGTACGCCTCTTTCAAAATCGTTGAAGTCCTTTGTTATATAGATAAGCATAGGCCCCTCCTTATACGCCTGCAGCCTTAATAGTCCCTTTGACAACCCCATTCAAGTTTTCCGCAAAGAGGACAATGCCATACATGGCCACTGTTTCACAGGTCAGACGCTGCTTGTTCACATCATGGGTGATGCCGATGAGGCCTGTTTCATCGGTAGTCAGGTCAAAGGTAGAAGCTAAGGGCCCGCTCATGGCGGCATAGGCCAGGACTAGGTTCTGGGCTGCTGTGGCGTAAAGGGTCCCTTTGGGAATGGACGGATGGGCGAAGACGACTTTAAAATTGAGGAAGTTTTCCAGGTAGGACATGCCAAAGGCACTCTGGGTGCTCACCTGGGCAGTGCCTAGGTAGTCGGCGATATCATCGGTGGATACAAAGCCAATGACGGTAACATCATCCTCTTCAAAGGCCTTGGTTACCCCGCCCCAGGCTTGAGCCATGGTGGCCTGGAGGCCGGCTGCCGTCACAGCACCAGTCCCGGTTTTCAGTTGGCCCAGGAGCTTGTCCCGCAAGCCCTTCTGGATCTCACGGACAAACTTGGCGTCTGTTTGCTGGACGGCTGCGTCAAAGCCCACGTCCTGAATGAGTTCCGCAGGAACCGCTTTCCGGCGCTTGTCCCAAGCCAATTCATAGCTTTTGTCCGGCTTCTTCTCGACCTTAGAGAGGGGGATGATCTCGCCCGGAGCGACCTCGCCACCGGCTAAGGTAACGGTGCTCTTGTAGGTTTTAATAACGGACCCGGCGGCCATGGGCATTTTGCGTTCCAAGCCTAGGAGTTCTGCTAAGCTATTCAGCTTTAAGCCGAATTGTTCAACAAAGTCAATGTTTAATACTTGCGCCGCTGTAAAGTCGTTGCGGCTTTATAAATTTGTTTCTGCTGCCATAATATCTCTCCTTTAATCAGTATATAGGGCAATGTTTTCTGCAATAGCCTTGCGGCGGGCTGCAGGATCCTTAATGGCTGCAATTTCCGCCCGGGTCATCTTGGCCTTTTCAGGCTTACTCTTGCTCACACTGGCCCGAACAGCATCCATACCGGTATCTGCCGGCGGCTTTTCTGTAAAGTGGGGGAAGTCTTTCAACACCTGGTCGACGGCTGTATCCGCTTCTACAGTACCGGCCAACTTGACCACATAGCCGATGTGATTTTCGCTGACGCCCTTCTTTAAGGCGTAGTTTTCCACCTGCATGGCCCGCATATCTTCCTGTAAGTTTGCTAACGTCTGTTTGGTTTCTGCGTCTTCAGCCTGGTCTGCGTGCTGGTCTTTCTCCTTGCTCCTTTCCCGCTGGAGGCGCTTTTGCACGATGGCGTCTACTTCCGCTTGGGTAAAGCGCTTCTCTTCGTCCTGCTGCACCTGGTCTTCGGGGGCTTCGGTTTTTGTTTCGACCGCCTGGTCTGCCTGTTCTTCTGCGACAGGCGTGGTTTTATCTTCGGGCATTGGTTACCTCCTTGTTAACGTCCTGTAAGACGATATCCGTCACAGTTTTTTGCCATAAGCGTTTTGGGCATAGAAAATAGACCTTTTAACGACGTGTCCAGGTCGGTATGGTATACTATTTCTGTTGTCATTACCCATTCCGGCAACGGAAGGGGGTGTCGTAAATGCTGGAAAACTTGATTTCGCTAATCTTTGCTGTCATGGCGAGTGTAGCTAGTCACTATATTTGCAAATGGCTGGACAGTGAAGAAAACAAATGACAGCCAGCCTAAACAAAAACCACCGGATGGCCCCGGTGGTTTTTTGTGTCATAAATACTATGACCTTGATTTCGCTTGACAGGCGTCAAAGGCCCTGTCTTATATATAGTATACCACAGTCTCTAGCTTTTTAAACCCTTTTGTGCTTTACCCTGCACGGGAGATAATGGACCACCTCCTAGAGCTTCAGAACCATTGACTTGTGTCCCATCCGCCTCACCCCCTTGCTGATGATTGGCGGCATGAAAAAACCACCCTTCCAGGTGGTTGGCTATAAGATTGTGTCCACTATACCCTTGGCAAGGTTAGCGGCCTTTTTCATCATGCTATTCTCCTGCAAGTATTGCATGCCTGCAAAAGTAATATGAACCTGGCTGTCGTCCACATAGTGGACGCCATCAAAATAGCCCGTTATGCCCAGCCCCCTAATGAGGCCTTCTTCCTGCATCAGTCTTAAGATATTATCCCTTTTTATGGGACTAATTCCAAGTTGTTCAGCAGAAATCCGGGTCATGTCCGGTTCTGGACAGTCTAAGGCAGTGTTAAGGGTCTTTAGGATACGGTAGATGATTGTGAAGTTATTCATGATACCTTACTCAACTAATCCCGCTAAAATACCTAGTGGATCATCGATAACCTTGAACTTTCCGCCGGGAGACGTACCATCTGCTGGTCGTGGATTTGATAAATCATAAAGGTAATCTTCCTCGCTGTCATCGACAACCGCTAATAACCCACTTCTGTTTTTGACAATGACATACTCTTTTCCGGACGTTAAGCCTTCAACACCAAAACTGACACCAGAATATTTAACCGTACCGATGTATTCTAGTGGGATAGATTTATCTAATTCACATTGATATACCTCAACTTTCTGCATTTTTCCACCTTCTCCTGTCCTTCACTTTTGCCTCATATTGCTTGCCTTGATGCTCATACCAATGGACATCATGATAATATTTTTTAGAATCAATCCGTCCTACTTTTTTTGCCCAATCATCAGGTTTTCCGCCATATTGATCAACTAATCGCTGAACAATACGAATTTCTTCACCTTGAGCAATGGTTTTAGCGTAACCGATTTTCGCCCCGGACGGGATAAAGCTTTTTTCCCCAGTCCATTTATCTATAAAATCCAGCCGTCTTTGTATAAAGGGTTCTTTTAAATAAATGTCCTGCACCCGCCTGTGGCTCCATACGGCCTTGCTGCTTATACGCCTATTATACCCGCCAACTGCTGTCCGCTCAAGCTTGGGCTGGAGCTTGGCCGCCCTGGAAAATCTCCGGTAAGCCTCTCTTTGCCGACGTAAGCGGATGACTTGCTCGGCAACCTTGACATCCGGGGCGCCGGCTGCCTGGTAGCCGATAAGAGTACCAAGCCTTATTAAAAGAACACAAGATATTTCAAAGTATGTCCAGAAAAGAGACCTGCTACGACAATGCACCTATTGAGAATTTCTTTGGCTTAATGAAACAAGAAATGTACTATGGGGAAATTTATCAAAGCTACGAGGAATTGGAGAGAGCAATTATTGACTATATCCGCTACTACAACGAGGAACGGATAAAAGAGAAGTTAAGTTGGCTAAGCCCTGTTGAATATCGTAAAGATCAGGCGGCCTAAGGACTAACCCTTAGGCAAACAAAAAGAGAGACAAGCACAAAGGATGTACTTGTCTCTCTGGTCCAACTTTTTGGGGTCACTCTACCGGGTAGGTGTCTTATTTTGTATAAATATCTTTCCTGTGCCCTATAGCCAAGGCCAAAATAACAAGATATCCGTCTCTAATATCACATATAACCCGGTAGCGGCCAATCCTGTACCGCCACAAGCCCTGGTATTCACCAGCCAGGGCTTTGCCCTTGGACCGAGGGTCCGCAAGGCCGTCCAGCTGCTTTTTCAAATCTTTCGCTAGCATTAGACCGACATGCTTATCCATCTTCTTGATTTGCTTGTGGACCCGGTCGCTAATGATTAACCTATAGCCCACTTTCCAGCTCCTCTATAAGCTCATCAATCCCAATCCCCTGCGGGCTCTTTTGGTACTCAGCCAAGGCCAGGATGCCGGTTTTATAGTCCAGCTCATCTTCTATCTGCTCAGCTAAAGCCCTTTTAAAAAGCTCCGATAAGGGCCGTCCGGTGTGGGCTGCATAGCTTTTAAAAAGCTCTTCCTCCGACTCATTTAACCGCAAAGATACCATGCTCATGGTCACCGCCTCCTTGTCATACATTGTATATCAAAAAGGCTTAGTTGGCAATAAAATGCACCCACGAGGGGTGCTAAAAAAGAGG
>NZ_JBKICG010000030.1:0-11907 GCF_046569735.1 Peptococcus simiae
GCGACTCATGGAGATAAAGAGATTCGAACTCTTGACCCCCTGCTTGCAAGGCAGGTGCTCTCCCAGCTGAGCTATACCCCCAGGAACCAAGACGGCGTCTTGGCACAAAAATTATATTACCAAAGGCAAAAGAGACTGTCAAGCATTTTTTACTGTTTTTTTGCATTTCCTTGAAACCCTTGGCTAAAGGCGGCCTTAGGTCAGGATGAATTGGCGGAAGCACATATAGGCCAGGGTGCCGCCGGCAATGGACAGGAGCATGTTGCCCCAGCGGTAGTGGAGGACCCCGGTCAAGACCCCACAGAGGACTTCCGGCAGGCCGTAGAAGGCGGCGGTTTCCTCAGGTACCTTTCTAAAGCAGTAGACAACCAGGAGGGCCATCATGGCGTAGGGGAGAACGCTTCCCAGGTAGACGATCCGGTCGGGCAATTGCCGCCGGCTAAAGGCCAGGAAGGGCAGCCAGCGGGTAAACTGGGTGACCACTGCGGCGACCAGGATAATCACCAGGCCCTGCCAGAGGGGCATGATACTATCAGGACTCACTGACTTGACCTCCTTTTTCAATCCAATCTCTACAGGTAAGCAGGCCCACTAAGATGAGCACCATGGCCGGGACCATGAACTGGTCCGGGCCGAAGACGAGGCGGGCAAGCAGGCCGGCTCCCAGACCGATGAGGGCGGCCCGACGGCCGGCGGTGAGCTTGAAGGGGCCCAGGGGCCGGCCTTCCCGCCACTGGTTCATAAAGAGGACGACAAAGAGGGCGGTCATGACGTAGGCAATGCCGGGCAGGTCAAAGCGGATTAAGCTGCCGGCGAAGGCGCCGACGGCGGTACCGAAGACCCAGAAACTTTGGAGGAAAAAGCTGACGAAAAACATGTACCAGTCTACGGCAGCATTTTTCGGCGGCAGCAGGGTCACCAGGAGGGAATAGACTTCATCGCTCAGGGTGTAGATCATGTAGGCCGCCTTGGGCCCGGCTTGCCGGTAGGGCTCAATAAGGGAGAGTCCATAAAAGAGGTGGCGGCCATTGACCATAAGGGTCATAAAGGCGGTGCTCAAGGGGTTAAAGGTCGACAGGAGCATGGAGACCACCAAAAATTCCATGCTGCCGGCGTCAATCAGGAGGGCCATCAGGACCGGCATCCAGGGGGCAAAGCCTAGGCCGGTCATCATCATCCCGTAGGCGCTCCCTAAAAAGAGAAAACCCCAAAAAATGGGCAGGGTCCGGGCAAAGGCAACCCTGGCGGCTATTTTCTTATCCTCTATCATCTCTATCCCCTCTTTCCTCCAAATAGGTCCTTATAGTATATCACGAAAGCAGGCCAGGCGGGTAGCCGGCCGGTCAATTAAATGCAAAAAAGCCCCGGGGCCGGGTCTGGACGAGATCCAAACCGCAACACCGAGGCGCCTTATTTAGGATTGAACCGGACGGATGACCGCCTGGTTTTCTTGGCCACCGGCCAGCTGCATGGCCCGCATGGCATTGAGGATGGCCAGGATGGTGACCCCAACGTCGGCAAAAACGGCGGCCCACATAGTGGCAAAACCCAGGGCCCCGAGGGCCATGACCAGGGCCTTGACGCCCAGGGCAAAGATGACATTTTGCCAGACAATCCGCCGGGTCCGCCGGGCGATAGCGATGCTTTCCGCCACCTTATGGGGCTCATCGGTCATGAGAACCACATCCGCAGCTTCAATGGCGGCGTCAGAGCCCAGGGCCCCCATGGCGATGCCGACGTCAGCCAGGGCTAAGACCGGGGCATCGTTGAGGCCATCGCCTACAAAGGCCACCCGCCGCTTATCGGCCTGGAGCTTTTCCAGGGCGGTTACCTTATCCTGGGGCAGGAGTTCGGTTTCTACCCGGTCCAGGCCCAGGCGGGCTGCAATGGCTTGGCCAACGGCCTTACGGTCGCCGGTAAGCATGACGGTTTCCCGGATGCCCTGGTCCTTGAGCCCTTGGATGGCCGCTTGGGCATCGGCCTTGGGCTTATCGGCCACCAAAAAGTAACCCAGGTAACGACCCTGGTGGGCTACATAGACCACTGAGCCAATATTTTCTACTACGGGCACCTGAATGCCGGCTTCATTTAAGAGCCGGGCATTCCCGGCCAGGGCGGTCTGGCCATCAATCTGGCCCCGTAGGCCCCGGCCGCTGACCTCTTCCAGCTGGGTCACTGCCGGCCGGTTGCCGGTAAAGGCCCCGCTAATGGCCTGGGCAATGGGGTGGGTGGAGTGGTCTTCCAGAGCAGTAGCAATCCGGAATAAGTCATCTTCCGCTAGGCCGGCTGCCGGCTGGACTTCGCTCAGGGCAAAGCGCCCCTCGGTCAGGGTCCCGGTTTTATCAAAGACCACGGTATCCACATCTGCCAGGGCTTCCAGATAGTTGGCCCCCTTGACCAGGACCGAGGCCCGGGAGGCGCCGCCGATGCCCGCAAAGAAGGTCAGGGGCACGGAGATCACCAGGGCGCAGGGGCAGGAACAGACCAGGAAAATCAGGGACCGGTAGAGCCAGGTTTGGAAAACCACCGGCCCGTAGATGAGGGTCGGGATCAGGCAGAGGGCCACCGCTGCGGCCACCACGGCCGGGGTGTACCACTTGGCAAAGCGGGTGATAAAGCGTTCCATCCGTGCCTTGCGTTCTGAGGCGTTTTCAACCAGGTCTAAGATTTTAGCCACAGTGGAGTCGACATAGGCGGTGGTCGTTTCCATTTCCAGAACCCCAGTTAGGTTGATGCTGCCGGAAAGGACTTGGTCATCGACGGTCACCTCCCGGGGCAGGCTTTCACCGGTGAGGGCTGAGGTGTCCACCTGGCTGGATCCCTTAATGACCCGGCCATCCAGGGGGACCCGTTCGCCGGCACGGATGAGGATTTTTCCGCCGACGGGGACCTCTTCCGGGGCGATTGCCCGGACTTGGTCCCCTTCGATGAGGTTGGCAAAGGCGGGCCTAATATCCATTAGGCCGGTGATGGACCGGCGGGACCGGTCTACCGCCAGGTCTTGGACAAATTCCCCGGTTTGGTAGAAGAGCATAACGGCGACCGCTTCTTCCCAGGCTCCGATGCCAAAGGCCCCGACCGCTGCAATGGCCATGAGAACTTCTTCATTGAAGAATTGAGCCCGGGCAAAGCCCTTAACTGCATTCAGGACAACCGGGCCCCCGACAATGATAAAGGCAACCAGGAAGGCCGCCAGGGCCGGCTTGGTATCTTCACCCAGGATAAAGCCGGCGGCGAAAAAGGCCGCTGCGGTGAGCAAGATGGCTACGGTTTTCTTGCGGCTGGCCAGCCCGTCCCAGAAGCTGGCATGGGCCAGGTCTTTCTGGGCTGTCTCGCCTTGGACCAGGGTCCCCGGCTCAATCCGGTCAGCAATGGCCTGGACCTTATCCAAAAGTGCGGCAGCCGATCCGGTATGTTCGAGCCGGAGCCGCTGCTGGATCAGGTTCAGCTGGGCCGACTGGACCTCAGGCAGGTCAGCGACGGCGGTTTCGATTTTGGCCGCACAGTTGGCGCAGGTCAAGTTAGGCAGGCTAAAAACGGTCTCGGCGGCTTGGGCCGGCCAGTCCACCTGGGTGCCCGGTTCAATCCGCTCAGCCAGGGCGGCCACATCTTCGACCAGGGCCGCTTCATCCAGCCGGTGGCGAATCCGTAGGCGTTTATTCATAAAGTTCAGGCTGGCAGACTGGACGCCCGCCAGGTCGCCGACGGCGGCTTCGATTTTAGCGGCACAGTTGGCGCAGTTGAGGTTGGGCAGGATCAGGACAAGGTCTCGCGACCCTTCGTCGTCCTCATCGGCAGGCGGGGCCTTGCTATCTTCGGGCTGCCGATTGTCAGTTGTACAGGGGCAGGCAGCGCTCACTACTTGGCCTTGCCCGGCCCCCTCATAGTGGGTATGGCTGCAGACTGCCCCATGGGCGGCGCAGCCGCCAGTGTGCTTGTGGGTAAGCATAATGATCCTCCTTTGTCAGGTCAATCACTTTTCTAAAACGTGGTCCAGCCCTTGCTGGAAAATTTGGACCACGTGGTCGTCATCCAATTCGTAAAGCATGTTGCGGCCGTCCCGGGTGCTCTTCACCAGCCGGGCCCCCTTGAGGACGCGCAGCTGGTGGCTAATGGCCGACTGGCTCATGCCTAGGGCTTCGGCAATGTGGACCACGCAGCACTGGCCCTGGGAGAGGGTCCAGAGAATCCGTACCCGGGTCGGGTCGCTGAGGGCCTTGAAGAGCTCGGTGAGGGCGGTCAGGTCTTCTTCCGCCGGTAGCTGGGCCCAATTATGGCCACCTGTTTGCCCATGTGTATGGCTTGCCATCACGGCACCTCCTTCAGGAAGGGTCTTAGTTGTTTTCGTTGAATATATGAACATTCGTTCATATATTCATATTATAGCTGGCCCCGTTTTCTCTGTCAATAGGCTAGGCCTATTTTTTCAAAAAAACAAATTCCTTGGCCCCTGACCATGACGCCGGCAGGTCCCTGCAGTATAATAGAAGAAAGTTTCTTTTTACGATGCTATAGAGGAGGCCCTTATGGATCAGTTCACCCAACACTTAAAAGCTTTAACGGATATACTCGGACCGGACCGAGTCTTATCTGCAGCTGTAGATACCTTCGGCTATTCTTACGACGGTTCACCGGAGCCCTTGAGCCTGGCCTTTCAACCGGATGCGGTCTGCAAGTGCCGGACCACAGAGGAGGTCTCTCAGGTCATGGCCTACTGCCACCGTTACAATATCCCGGTCACCTGTCGGGGAATTGGCAGTGGCCGCAGCGGCGGAGCTATCCCGGTAACCGGGGGGATTGTCCTCGCCTTAGATGAAATGAACCGGATCATCGAAATTGACCACGCCAACTTGATGGCCCGGGTCCAGGCCGGGGTCCGGACCAAGGACCTAGCCGATGCCTGCCTGGCGGAAGGCCTTTTCTACCCGCCGGACCCCTCCAGCTATGCCTACTCGACCATCGGCGGCAATATCGCCGAGAATGCCGGCGGCATTTGTGCCGTCAAGTATGGGGTAACCGCCGACTATGTCATGGCCCTGGAGGTGGTCCTAGCGGATGGTCGGATCATCGAGGTTGGTGGTAAGATGGTCAAAAATGTCACCGGCTACAACCTGGTCGGCCTCTTTATCGGGTCCGAGGGGACCCTGGGCATCATCACCGAGGCCACCCTCAAGCTCCTGGCGGCCCCGGCCTACAAGGGCACCGCCCAGGCCTGCTTCAGCGGTATCGAGGCCGCCTGCGAAACGGTTGCTACGGCCCTGGAAAAGGGCCTGGTGCCGGCGGCGGCCGAGCTCATGGACCAGGTGTCCATCCAGGCCGCCGAACGGTTTTTAGACTTTGACGCCCCGGCCGCTACCGCCGCTATGATCCTCTTTGACGTGGATGCCGACCGGCCGGAAGGGGTTCTCTCCCAGCTGGAGGGCCTCCAGGCCCTGGCCGAGGCCCATGGGGCCACCCGCTTTTTAACCACCACCGACCCGGAGGAATCGGCAGTCCTCTGGCAGGTCCGGCGGAAACTCTCTTCCGCTGTGGCCGCCCTGGCCCCAGACAAGGTCGGTGAGGATATCTCCGTCCCCCGGTCGGCCCTGACCCGGGTCGTCCAGGACCTCAAAGCCATTGCCGACCGCCACGACCTCCGCCTGGCCATCTACGGCCACGCCGGCGACGGCAACCTCCACCCGGCCTTTTTACTGGACCTGGCCGACCCTGACCAGAAAAATCGGCTGGACCTGGCCCTGGATGAAACCTTCCGGGCAGCTGTGGCCTGTGGCGGGACCCTTTCCGGCGAGCACGGGATTGGCATTTCCAAAAAGCCTTGGATTAAGACGGCCTTATCGGAAGAAGTCATCCAGACCTCCCTGGCTGTCAAGCAGGCCCTGGACCCCAAGGGGATTTTAAACCCCGGCAAAATATTTTAGGAGGTAGCCATGTCAGATACAGAAAAAACAAGCAGCCAAAAAGATGACCTGGTCAGCCTGCTCAACCAATGCGACCGGTGCGGGGCCTGCACCCGGATTTGCCCCTTATATGAAGTCAATCCCTTGGACCGGGCCACCGCCCGGGGCAAGCTGGCCCTGGCCAAGGCCTACCTGACCGGGGTCATTCCGGAAGGGGGCAAGGCCCTCCAGGCCGCCATGGAGTACTGCCTCCTCTGCGGGGCCTGCAGCGAAGTCTGCCCCTCCCATATTATGACCGCCGACGCCATGGTGGATATGCGCCAGCGCCTGGGCCAAAAGTACGGTTACTCCCTCTTCCACCGGGCCTTGAGCCGGGGCATGGCCTCCCGGGGCTTGCGGGCCCTGGGCCGGGTGGGGATTGCCGCCGCCCAAAAAATGGCCTTCCCCAAGTTAACCGGCGGCCTGCTCCCGGCCGACCCCCTGGCCCCGGCCACCGGCCATCCCGGTCCGGCCCTGCTCCAGGCCCGGGAAAAGGCGACCGGCGGACGGGCCTTGCCAGCGAGCTGCCAAAAGATCGCCTACTTTACCGGCTGTGCCATGGGCCTCTTCTTCCCTAAGGCCGCCGAGGCCAGTGTCCGCACCCTGGCCGCCGCCGGCTTCCAGGTGGACCGGCCCCAGGTGGACTGCTGCGGCCTGCCCCAGCTGGCCCATGGCCTGGCCGATACCGCCAAGGCCCTGGCCAAGGAAAATATCCAGACCCTGGAAGCCTATGACCTCATCGTCAGCGATTGTGGCTCCTGCGCCTCCAGCCTCCAGGGCTATCCGGCCCTCCTGGCCGACGAGGCCGACTGGGCCCTGCGAGCCACCGCCCTCAGCCAAAAAATCTGGAGCTTTTCCGAAGTCCTGGTCGCTGCCGACTACCACCCGGTCCACAGGGACCTCCAGGTCACCTACCACGACAGCTGCCACCTGAACCGGGGCCTGGGCGTCCACGAGGCCCCCCGCCAGCTCTTGGCCGAGGCCACCGATTATATCGAAATGGACCGGGCCGACCGCTGCTGCGGCGGGTCCGGCAGCTTCGGAATCGAACACCCGGATATTTCCAAAAAAATCCTGGTCCTCAAAGAAAAGGACGCCCGGGCCACCGGCGCCGACGTCCTTGTAGCCGAATGTCCTTCCTGCCTCATGCAGCTGGGTAAAATAGCCGACAAGGGCCTCCAGGTCATGCACCTGTCCCAGGTCATCTGTCCCCTGGCCAAGAGAATATAGCCACTAGTCTGATAACTTATATTGTTATTTCACATAAACTTTTCTCATGCAACTGTTCATTTTAGGCCCCCCATATGGTACACTTGACATAATGAACCACCATCACTTTGGAGAGTGAGAAAGCCTTTGCCCTTGCGACAAAGAAAGGACTGAAACAACCGTCATGAAACAAGTATATTCCGACGTGATTGCCATGCGCCGAGATGCTTTTCGTGAAATAGCCCGCTTAGCCTATGAAGACGGCGATTTACACGAGTTGCGCCGTGCCATTTTCAATATGTTACCCGGTGAAATCCCTGTATACGGCACGGATATTTTCCGTGAACGGGCCATTGCCGGTGAGCGCCTCCGCCTGGCCCTGGGCCTATCTGTCCGGGATGCCGGTAATTTAAAACCTTTAGATGAAGATATTGACCTAGCCGATGTCAGCCACCGGGTCTATGAGGCCCCCCTGGTCAATGTCATCCCCTTTGCCTGCCAGGCCTGCCCGACCAAGACCGTTAAAGTAACGGAAAATTGCCGGCATTGCATCGGCCACCCCTGTAAAAATGTCTGTCCCAAAAAAGCTATTGATTGGACCTCTACCGATGGGGCTGTCATCAATGATACCCTCTGCATCCGGTGTGGCCGTTGTGTGGAATATTGCCCTTATAATGCTATTATTAAATACGACCGCCCTTGTGCCATGAATTGTGGCGTTAAAGCCATCGGCAGTGATGAATTCGGACGGGCTAAGATTGATTACCATAAGTGTGTCTCCTGTGGCCGCTGCATCACCGAATGCCCCTTTGGCGCCATTAGCGACAAGTCTCAAATTTATCAGCTGATCCGGTCCATCAAGGCCGGTGACCACCATGTGGCCATCGTTGCCCCCTCCTTCATTGGTCAGTTTGGACCAAAAGTGGGGCCGGAGCAAGTTTTTGAAGCCATTTACCAGCTGGGCTTTACAGAAGTGGTAGAGGTCGGCCTGGGTGCTGACCTGACCACCCTGCAGGAAGCGGAAGAATTTGTTCATTTGGTACCGGAAAAACGCCCCTTCATGGGGACCTCCTGCTGCAACTCCTGGTCCCTGATGATCCAAAAGATGTTCCCGGATATGGCTCCCTATGTCTCCGATACAGCCACCCCGATGATTGAAACAGCTTATTATATCAAGCATGGAAACCCCAAAGCCAAGGTCACTTTTATCGGCCCCTGTATTTCTAAAAAATTAGAGGCTCTGCGCCACTACGTCAAGGACTATGTAGATTTCGTCATCACTTATGAGGAGCTGGGCGGCATGCTCAGTGCTAAAGACCTCAGCACAGAAAAAATGGCAGAACTTCAGCCCAGAGAAAAAATCCAACAGGCCTCCAAAACCGCCCGCGGCTATGCCAGCGGTGGTGGGGTAGCCCATGCCGTTGCCGAACTGATCAAGGAAAAATGGCCGGAAGTGGAAGTCAACTATGAAGGGGCCGAAGGCCTGGCCAACTGCGTCAAGCTCATGAAATTAGCCAAGGCCGGCAAGAAAGACGGTATGCTCCTCGAGGGGATGGCCTGCGAAGGCGGCTGCTTAGGTGGCCCCGGCACCTTATCTTCAATTACCGTCACCCGTCGGGCCCTACAAAATTTTCAAAACGAGAGTCTTTTTGGTTCCCCTACGGAAAATAACTTAATCCAACATTTTGACCCAGAATGCATTACAAAAGAAAAAGAAAGTATGCAGGCTATTGAGGAAAAGCGGGTAGATATCGCCGCCATGGTCGACAAAATTGCCTACGAAAAACGCAAGCAACAGGAATAGACCCAGCCATCCCCGCCTTAGCGGGGATTTTTTTACGGAAACCGCACCTCCCCCTAAATAACCCTACCCCAAAATAAAGGAGGACCTATGAACCGTGTCATTGCCTTTCATGACTTATGCGGCCTAGGGCATTCGTCCCTGGCCTGCGCCTTACCGATTATTTCGGCCTGCGGCCACCAGGTCATTGCTGCGCCGACCTCTGTCTTATCCAGCCAGACCGACGGCTATGAAAACTACGCCCGAACAGGCCTGACCCACTTCCTTCACGATACCCTCCGCCACTGGGTCCGGGAAGACCTCAAAGTCGATGCCCTCTACAGCGGTTACCTGGCCGACCCCCTCCAGGTGGCCCATGTCCAGTTTGCCGTCGACCGGCTCCTCAAGCCGGACGGCCTGGTCCTGGTGGACCCGGTCCTGGGCGATGACGGCAAACTCTACCCGGATTTTGGCGAAGAAATGATTGACGCCATGGTCCAGCTCATCCGACATGCAGATATCGTCAGCCCTAATGTCACTGAGCTTTGCGCCCTCACCGGCCGGCCCTTAGACCATCCCTTGACCGAAGCTGACCTCAAAGCCGCCGTCCTGGCCCTGGCCGACCTGGGCCCCAAGCAAATTGTGGTGACTTCCTTTGCGACAGATGACCGGCAGATCACCAGTTGTGCCTACGACGTCCTCAGACAAGCCTTCTTCTTCCACCGACAGGACCGGCTGCCCGCCCACTATTGCGGCACCGGCGACCTCTTCGCCTCTGTTCTCCTCGGGAGCCTTTTGAAGGGGATATCCTTTAATGACGCCATAGTCCGGGCCGATCAGTTTGTCGGAGCAGCCATCGCCTTAGGCATAGACCAGCAAGTCCCCCGCCGCGAAGGCGTTCCTTTTGAGCCCTTAATCGGGCAATTACTAGAAAGATAGGAACGAGGTTTAAATAAAAAAAGTCTGCGGTATATACTATATATATTTGCGGAAAGGGGGGCGGACTCTGTATGGGCGCGCATGTACATGGTGTTTATGATAATATTTCTGAAACCTATAAGGCCGTACTCCAGTTAATTGGAACCGGCTGGAATAAAAATCAACTCATCCTCATTACCTCAGCCCTAGCGGTCAGCGATGACGAGATTGACGAAATAAACCGCCAGCAAGCCATTCGCCAGAAAAGCTTGCTGGAAACAGTCTTTCCCTTGCGCACTTATAGCCAAGACTATTTCAGCGGTTTAAGCGATGACCATAAGGCCATGCTCCTTCCCTATCAAGCGGACTTAGAGGCCGGTCGGGTTGTTTTAGTTGTATCATCCTCCAGCGTTTTATAAGACCCTTTACCTCGGTAGGGGTCTCTCTTTTTGGATAATTTAGGCCAAATAAAAAAGCCCTGTTAACAGAGCTTTTTTAGGTCATGAAGGACCGGCCCTTAAAAAGACACGATGAGGAGCATCTTAAAACCGGCTTCTGTTCGAAGGGCATGGGGGATTTGGGCTGGCATGAAGAGCGCCTCCCCCTCATGCACCTGGTGGCTTTCTTCGCCAACATTAATCTCCGCTGTCCCCTCTAAAATAATGGCCAAGGCATCCCCCTGGCTCTTATGCCGACCGATCCGGGTCTGGGCAGCGCAGGCAAAAACCGTCAGGCTTAATTCAGCCCGCTGGCAGATGGTCAGGCTGGCCACCTCATCTTCAGCATAGGCCATGGCCTCAGCCAGGTGAACAGCGTGCCCCTTGATGAGGTGCCGGGTCTGGCTATGCTCTTCGCCCGCTGGAAGGGTGATTCTCAATAGGTGAAAGGGACGATCACCGGCTATAGAATGAGGCATATCCCCGGGGACGATAAAGGCATCACCCGGGTCCAAGATATCCTGGGCCTCTTGCAATTGGATTAGAGGGGCGCCATCCAGACCAAGATAAATGGCCTCCCCTTCATAATGGGCATCGCGAATGCCTTCGCCGCCATCAAAGGCAAATAGACCAATGGCCGGCAGGTCATTCAAGGACAGGTGGCGGGATGCGACCTGTCCGGGCCTTCCGGTGACCAAGTCGGTCAAGACAAAAGGCGCTCTTTCCTTCAACTTAAACACGGGCACCATCCTTCCCAGAGGAATATCATTGACTTAAGAATACAGTTGTTAAATAGCCTATTCATACTTTTTTTAAACATTAGGAAGACGAGGAACGGATATGCGAAAAAAATACTTTTTCTTTGACTTAGATGGGACCCTGGCGCCGAATATCCATAAGATAGTGCCGGCAGATACCCGCCAAGCCTTACAAGAGTTACAAGCTGCCGGCCATGAAGTTGTTTTAGCCACCGGCCGCCTGCAAATTGATGCCTGGGCCACTGCCCAAGAACTCGGCATCCGGCATATGGTTTCTGATGGTGGCAAGGGTCTGACCATTGACGGCCAAGTCCGCCGCCTGGAGAGCCTGCCGGTAAATCCCTGTAAAAATCTTCTGCATGCCTTAGAAAAAGTCGGCATCCCCTGGGCCGCCGTCAGTGAAAACAAAATGGAGCGTTGGACTACAGACAATGACTTCAGCCAATATGGTGACCATTATTTTATGAATCAATTTGTTTCGGCGGAAGCAATTGACACCGCAAAGTTTTTTTATAAAATTTTCATCCACCACGACCCCAACACCGCCCCCTTTCCCGTCAATACCGGCGATTTACCAGTTGTCCCCTATGCTAAACGCTTTCTGCTCATTGAGCCCATGGAAAAAGGCCGGGGCATTGAAGACCTGATGAGCTACTTAGGCGGCCCCCTGGAAGACGTCGTCGTCTTCGGCGACGGCCTGAACGACATCCATATGTTCGACCCCCGCTGGACCTCCATTGCCATGGGCAATGCCCGGGAAGAGCTGAAAGTCCATGCCGACTACATCACAGGCAACGCCGACCAGGGCGGCATCAGCCAGGCCCTCCGCCATTACGGCTGGCTCTAAAAGGCAAGGCCTTACATAAAGG
>NZ_JBKICG010000031.1:0-8752 GCF_046569735.1 Peptococcus simiae
ATTTTATGAGTACAAAAATTGGTATTAATGGCTTTGGCCGGATTGGTCGTCTGGTCTTACGGGCTGCCATGGAGCATCCTGAAGTGGACGTTGTCGCTTTAAACAGCACCTCTGACCCTGAAGGGACCGCTCGGTTATTTGAATTTGATTCGACCCACGGCCGTTACCAGGGCGAGGTATCTTATGATGATGGCCACCTGATCATTGATGGCCACGCCATCCCCCTCTTCAGTGACCGGGACCCTAAAAACTTAGACTGGGGAAAATACGGCGCCAACATTGTCATTGATTCCACCGGTAAGTTCAAGACCGTCGAGGCCGCCTCTGTCCATTTAAACCAAGGGGCTAAAAAGGTCATTGTTACCGCCCCTAGCCCAGATGCACAGATGATTGTTATGGGCGTCAACCAAGATGCTTATGATCCTTCTCAGCCGGTTGTTTCCAACGCCAGCTGTACCACCAACTGCCTGGCCCCGGTGACCAAGGTCATCCACGACAACTTCAATATTGTTGCCGGCATTATGACCACGGTCCACTCCTTCACCAATGACCAGAAAAACTTAGACAACCGCCATAAAGATCCCCGCCGGGCCCGGGGCTGCACCCAGTCCATCATTCCCACCACAACCGGTGCAGCCAAGGCCATGGGTAAGGTCATCCCGGCCTTAAACGGCAAGATGAACGGCTTTGCCCTCCGGGTCCCGACCCCTAATGTTTCCTTGACAGACGTGGTCTTCCAGCTGGAAGAAAGCCCTAGCGTGGAAGAAGTCAATGCCCTCTTAAAGGAAGCGGCTGAAGGGGAACTCAAGGGAATCCTCGGTTATTCTGACAAGCCCCTAGTTTCCATCGACTACAATGGCGATGCCCGGTCTTCCATTGTCGATGGCCTTTCCACGATGAAGGTCGGCGACCACCTGGTTAAAATCATCGCCTGGTACGATAACGAATGGGCCTACAGCAAACGCTGCGTTGACCTGGCCCACTTCATCAATGAAAAATAAGCAAGTATAGAAGCAGACACAAAGAGGCACCCTCATTTTTGGGGGTGCCTCTTTGTGCTTAGGCTGGGCCTATTTATGCTTTTTTTGCTGTTTTTTAAACCGGTCTTTCAGTTGGTTGAGCCGGTCGGCTTTAGAAGGGCCGGCGGATTTCTGAGTATGATGGGGCCCCTCCATTTCCCGATGCCACTTATCCTGGTCACGGGGTTTTTCGTATAAGTTTTTACCCATCGTGCTCATCCTTTTGACTCAAGAGGTCTACTAGTTTTGTCCGTCTGGCTTCTTGGGCGCCATCGGCAAAACAGCGAACGGTCTCTGTATTTTGAATGGCTGCCTGCATGAGGTCGTCCAGGCCCTCGATCCGGGCTTCTTCCCGGTGGCATTCTCGGCGCTTGGGCTTGGTCTTAGGCTCTTTGGGCACAAAAACCGTACAGCAGTCTTCATAGGGCAGGACAGAGATGTCATAGGTATCGATTGCCTTGGCAATCTTTACTGTCTCCAGCTTGTCATAGGTCAAGAGGGGTCTGAAAACAGGCATGGTAGTGACTTCATTGATAGCATAGAGACTCTCAATGGTCTGGCTGGCCACCTGGCCAATATTATCCCCAGTGACCAGGGCCTTGGCATGGCGGAGGTCGGCCAGCTCTTCAGCGATACGGAGCATAATCCGCCGCATCAGGGTAATCCGCAGGTTGCTATGGCAGTTGGCCCCGATGGCTTCCTGGATGGGAGTAAAGGGCACCAGGTGGAGGTCAAAGTGGCCACTGTAGGCTGCCAGTTTTTCAGCCAGTTGGAGGACCTTTTCCTCTGCCTGCTTAGAAGTATAGGGATAGCTATGGAAGTGGATCCCTTCCACAACAACCCCCCGCCGCATCATAAGCCAACCGGCCACCGGGCTATCAATGCCTCCGCTTAGGAGGAGCTGGGCCCGGCCACCGGTGCCCAGGGGCAGGCCGGCGAGCCCCGGCCGCCGTTCAAAAAAGATATGGGCTTGTTCAAAGCGGATATCAATAGAAACTTCCAGATCATAATCCGTAAGGTTGGGGCTTAGCTGCGGGAAATGGGCCAGGATTTTTTCTGCAACCTGCAGCTGAAAGTCCATGGACCGGATGGGGAACCGCTTATTGGCCCGGCGGACCGTCACCCGGAAGGTCTGGTCTGTTGCCGGGAGCTGGCCCAGCTCGGCCAGGACCGCTGCTTCAATCGTGGCCGGGTCCAGGTCTGTTGACATGACCGGGCTGTAGGTCGAAATCCCAAATACCCGGTCCAGGGCCGGGTAAAAGTCAGCCGGGTTCCGTCCGTTGAGGGGAATAGATAGCCGCCCCTGCCCCCGAACCACTTCCGGTCGGTCGCCGATTTCCCGCTCCACTTGCCGCCGGATGTTGTTGACCAGGGTTTTTAAAAACTGCTTTTGGTTTTTGCCCTTTAAGCCCAGTTCACCGTAGCGGATAAGGATATGATCATAGGTCATAGGGCTGTGCACTCCTTTCTCTTATCTTTACTTTTTTTTATTGGGCAGTCTTTCGCCGGGGCGATTTTTTCCACTTGTCGGTCTTGCCCTTGCCATGGTCGCCGTGCTTGCCCTTGGTATAGGACCGGTTTTTCCGGTTCTGGATTTTTTTATTACGAGACCCCTTGTGCCCGCGGCCGCCCTTGTGGCCCGCACTGTTTTTAGAATAGACCGGTTTTTCTGCGGTTAAATTAATTCGCTTGGCCTCAAAATCCCTTTGGTCACCGGTCGTAATCAGGGACAAGGCGGCCATCAAGGCGTCCTGAGCGCCATAGGTGGCGATCAGGTCTTCCGCCACCCAGCTCAGCTGGTCAAATTCACCGTTTTCCAGGGCATCCACGACCTGGATGCGGAGGTTTTCCTGCCGGACCTCTTGGGTTCTCTGCTCAGTCGGCAGGGGGCTGCGGGCGATTTTATGCTTGATGGTCCGTTCAATATAGGCCAGGTGGTCCTTTTCTCGGGGGGTCACGAAGGACATGGCCAGGCCATCATTACCGGCCCGGCCGGTCCGGCCGATCCGGTGGACATAGCTGTCGGCATCTTGGGGCAGGTCAAAGTTAAAGACGTGGGTCACCCCTTGGACGTCCAATCCCCGGGCGGCAACATCGGTAGCCACCAGGATATCAATTCTCTTTTCCCGGAACTTCCGCATGACCTGGTCCCGCTGGTACTGGCTCAGGTCACCATGAAGTCCTTCCGCCCGGAAACCGAGCTGCTGCAAGGCCCGGGTCAGTTCATCGACCCGGCGCTTGGTCCGGCCGAAGACCATGGATAGGTCCGGCTGCATCATGTCCAGGAGCCGGGTCAGCAGAAGAAGTTTTTTATCTTCATAAACAATAAAGGCCTCCTGGTCAATGGCCGGGACCGTTAAGGTTTCCTGGCTGACCTTGACCATCTCCGGGTCCTTCATATAGGTTTCAGCAATCCGCTTGATTTCCGGCCGCATGGTGGCAGAAAACATCATGGTTTGCCGGTCTTCCGGACATTCTTTCAGGATGTCTTCGATGTCTTCGACAAAGCCCATGTTGAGCATTTCGTCTGCTTCATCTAAGATGACCACTTTAATATCACTCAGGCGGATGGTCCGCCGGCGCAAGTGGTCCTTCAGTCGTCCTGGTGTGGCCACAATAATTTGCGGACGATTCTTCAGGGAAGAAATCTGCCGCTTGATGTCCTGCCCCCCGTAAATAGCCAGGGAGTGCAGGGGCAGGTAGCGGGATAATTTATAGATTTCTTTTTCAACCTGGATGCAGAGTTCCCGGGTCGGCGTAAGGACCAGGACCTGCACCTTATCGTCATCATCAATCCGCTCTAAAAAAGGAATGGCGAAAGCCGTTGTCTTACCGGTACCGGTTTGTGCCTGGCCAATCAAGTCCCGGCCGGATAGCCCCACGGGAATGGCCTTTTCCTGGATGGGCGTCAGGCTTTCAAAACCCATCGCGTCAATGGCCTTTTTTAGGGGGTAGGATAATTCTTCAATATTAAAGCTCACATTTTCCTCCAAATTTATGATAGTGGAATACAAATATTTATTATACCATACTTTGCCTTGTTTTAATATTTTTTCAAATACAAAGCACACCGAATGCAGCTGGAGCCTTCGGTGTGCTGGCTATGCTTCTTTAGACTAGTCTTGAATAAATTTATCAAAGGGCCAGAAATAGATCCCGCCCTGCAGGAAGCGGACCTTATCAAAACCGGCCTGTTCCAGAATCAGCTGGGCTTCATAACCCCGGGTAGACAGGATGCAGAAGAGGATAATTTCCTTGTCCTTGGGCAGTTCATCAGCCCGGGCCCGTAATTCCTCAATGGGGATATGGGCCTGGTGCTTGGTCTTAAAGGCCCCCAGTTGGCTGACTTCATCGTCGCAGCGCAAGTCAACGAAGATGACGTCATCCCGGTCTAAGAGGTCCAAGCACTCAAAGAAGCCAATCTGCTTGGCCCGGCCTTCAATGACGTTTTGGATAACATTGGCATTGGTCAGGAGGTTATCCACGGCAGAGGAATAGGGCGGCGCATAGGCCAGGTCCATGTTCCCCATATCATAGGCGGTCAGGTGGGGGTTGGCGGACAGGGCGCCAGCCATGGTGTCGACCCGCTTATCCACATTGCCGGGACCAATAATCTGGACACCCAGGATGCGGGCGGTTTTCTTATCTGCGACAACCTTGACCATGACCAGTTTTTTGCCCGGCATAAAGTGGGTGATGTCCGGACCGGGTACAATGCAGGTAACGGCCTCATAGCCCTGGGCCAGGGCATCTTTTTCGGTCAGGCCAACCTTACCGGCGGTCCAGTCAAATTGTTGGACCAGACTGGTGCCTAAAACGCCAGGGAAGGTTTGGGTATTGCCCTGGGCAATGTTGGTACCGATAATCCGGCCGTGCTTGTTGGCGGTAGACCCCATGGGGGCAAAGGTCCGTTTACCGGTAATCCGGTGGTTGACCATGACGCAGTCGCCGCCGGCATAAATATCCGGATCACTGGTCTGGAGGTATTCGTTCACGATGATCCCGCCATCAATTTCAAGGCCGGCCTCTTTCGCCAGGGCAACATCGCTGCGGACACCGGTGGATACCAGGACCAAGCCGCATTCCAGCTCACCCTTATCGGTGACGACACCGCGGACCGCCCCTTGGTCATCCAGCTGGATTTCCTTTAGGGCGGTACCGGTCATGATATTGATATCTTCTGATTCCAGGTAGGCTTGTAAAACCGTTGCCATGTCTTTATCGAGCATCTTGGGGAAGATCTGGTCTTCCATTTCAATGACGGTCACTTCCAGACCCCAGTCGGCACAAGCTTCCATCATTTCCATGCCGATAAGGCCGCTGCCGACAATGACGGCATGGCTGATTCCGGTTTTCAGGTGGGCTAAGATATCCTGGCCATCCTGGGGGGTCTTCAATTGGAAAACGCCTTCGCCATCCAGGCCCGGAATCGGAGGTTTGGCATTGTAGGACCCAGTTGCTAAAACCAGCTTATCGTAGTCCAGTACTTGCTCGCTGCCATCAGCGACCTTTTTAACCCTTACCTTTTTTCCTTCCCGGTCAATATGGGTGGCTTCATAACCGAGCAGGGTATCGATATCTTTCGTTGCCTTCATGAATTCCGGCGTGCGAACGGCATCCCAGGAGGTGGTCATCAGGTCGTTTAATTCTTTGACAGTGGCCCCTACATAATAGGGGAGGCCACAGCCGCCATAAGAAATCCAATCTCCCTTTTCTACTAGGGTCACTTTGGCTTCAGGCATCAGCCGTTTGAGCCGTGCTGCAGCTTTGGGGCCACAGGCCACCCCACCCACTACAACAACATTTAAGGCATCACTCATGATCATTCTCCTTTATCACTATATCAACAGTTGATTTGTTCTCCTTACTATTGTACATCACTTAAGATGAAAACTCGAGAATTGGGAAAAAACTTTTATCATAATAGGTAATCGATTGTATTATCATTTTCTATACAGCTATTGTCAACAGGCTGTTAAAATAAGTACTAAACCACTGAAAAATCTGATATGATAGACTCGTGAGACCAAGAACAAGCAGGTAACCTGCCTTGTTCATCCGAAAATAGTCAAATGTTTTCGGCGTCAAAAAAAGGAGGTAGTATAGTTATGTTGTTGACCCTATTCTGTTGGTTTGCCATCATTTTCTTTATTGCAGCATCCGTGAAGAAATTTCGCTATTATGCCAATAAACCGATGCATGGTAGACAAGACCTTTACCCGATTCCCGGCGAAGATCCGGATCGTGTAGAGTATGGCGGTTCCTTTTATGAAGAGCAACGTTGGTACGAAAAATCACGTAAGAAAAACCATCGTGGCGAAATCATCGACATGTTGGCTGAAATGCTCTTCATTAAGAAACTGTTCCAAAAGCAAACTAAGTTATGGTGGGTTTCCTACTCCCTGCACTTGGGTATCTACTGCATTATCGCCGCCATGGTGATTGGTGCTGCTGCTGTACTTTTACCCTTTACAGGCATTTTAGCCACCCTACTCGGTTTAGCTTTAACCGTTGCAGGCTTAGCCGGTGCCATTTTAATGACCATCGGTACCATTGGCCTCTTGGTTAAACGTATTGTTGACCATGAATTCCGCAACTATACCACACCGCAAGAATACTTCAACCTAGCCTTCCTCTGCGCAGGTAGTGCAACAGGCCTGGCTGCCTTTATTAGCAATGGCTGCCGGTTCGGCTATGTTAAAAGTATCTTCAGCGATATGTTCCACTTTAGATCTATTAAGGGGTTAAACAAAATCACCATTGTCCACGTTCTTATTTTCTGCGGGCTCTTAATTTACATTCCTTTAACAAAAATGAGCCATTACGCCGGAAAATTCTTTGCTTTCCACAGCGTGCTTTGGGATAACCGTCCCAACTTACCGGGGAGCAAGGTCGAACAACAAATTATGGAGGAAGCTTCCATTAAGCCGAGCCCGGACATGCAATGGAGTGCCCCTCACTATCACCCGGCTCCGGAAGGCGACGACAAAAAATAACCGCAGCTGCTTTAGTATAGAGGATTGGAGGAGTTTAAATGATAGATGGACGTCAACTTCGCCCACGTGATATGGGTATCCGTGGGGAACAATTAACCACTGTCAATGATAAAAACCACCTCATGCCCCTACCGGCCCCCTTTGAAGACCCGGCCTCCTGGCCTGAGATTGAGGAAGCTAAACCGGAATGGCGTGAGAATTACTATGCTGACTTAGACGGCTTTATTGCCCTGGACGGCTTTAAACGGCCTGAAACTAAGGAAGAAGAAGACGAGATTGTCAATAAATTTTTAAGGGGCCTTGAAAAGCTTCTGAACGATGAGGCCAATAAAGGGATGATCCAGGTCCTGGACCTGACCATGGAATATTGCGCCAAGTGTAACACCTGTTCAGATGCCTGCCACCTTTTCGTGGCCACTGACCGCAATGAAATCTACCGGCCCACCTACCGGATCGATGTTTTGCGCCGGATCATCAAGGGCTACATCAACCCGCCGAAAACCAAACTCGGCCAGTGGAAGGCTAGATTTACCGGTGCCGATGTTGACCTGAACTGGGAAACCATCATGCGCCTAGCTGAAAGCGCCTACCGCTGCAACCTTTGCCGCCGGTGTGCCCAAGCCTGCCCCCTCGCTTTAGACAACGGGTCCTTAGCTAAGGAAATCCGCAAGATTTTCTCCCAGGAGTTAGATATTGCGCCGAAGCCGATCCACGAACGTGGGGCTAAAATCCAGTTGAGAACCGGCTCTTCCACCGGTATCACCAAGGCGGCCTTCCTGGACACCGTTGAATTCCTGGACGAGGACTTAAACGACCTCTACCCGGGCAATGACTACCAGGTACCCATTGACAAGCAAGGGGCCGATATCCTGCTCATCCACAACGCCGGTGAGTTCATGGCCTGGCCTGAAAACCCCATGGCTTTCGAAATCCTCTTTAACGAAGCCGGCCTTTCCTGGACCTTATCCAGTGACATGATGGGCTATGACAACGTTAACTACGGGATTTGGTACGATGACAAAATCGCCCGTGACATTGCCACCCAGCAGCTGGCAGCCGCTAAAAAATTAGGGGTTAACCGGATTGTCGTTGGGGAATGTGGTCACGCCCACAAGGCACTAACCGTCGTCAGTGACCGCTTTACCCCGGCCAAGGACCGGGTGCCTGTCGAAAGCTTCCTACCCATGTTACGGGACTTGGTCCTGGGCGGCGCTTATGACCTAGACCCCTCCCGGAATGACTTTGCCGTTACCCTACACGACCCCTGTAACTTTGTCCGTCAAATGGGCGTCGTTAAACCCCAGCGCGAGATCATTAACGCTGTCGTCCCCAAAGGACGGTTCATGGAAATGTACCCCCATGGCGTCGACAACTACTGCTGCGGCGGTGGGTCCGGCTTTGCCATCATGAATAGCCTCAACTTCCCGGCCTACCGTGAAAACATCTCCACCCGGGTGAAGCTGAAACAAATCCTGGATGCTTTCGGACCGGAAAACATCTACAACAAAGACCTGGTCAAGTACATCTGCGCCCCCTGCTCCAACTGTAAGGGGACCTTCCGCGAAATGCTCAAGTACTGGGGTCTCACTGAAAACTATAACTTCCAATACGCCGGCTTAGTCGAATTGGTCGTTAATGCCATGAGCAAGTTTGATAAGCCCTACTTCGAATTCTTACGGGATGACGAAGACGAATTTGCCATGATGTAAGTTCAAGCAATACAAAAAGCGTTCTTGA
>NZ_JBKICG010000032.1:0-8570 GCF_046569735.1 Peptococcus simiae
ATTTAGGAAAAAAGTATGCTTTTGAATTATTATACAGTGAAAAGGCCCCATAAACAAGTTGCACCGGCCCCAAAATTGACTTTTTCGGTCTGACTTTTGGGGCCGGTGTCTTGCTTGCGGTGAGGCCTTATCCTGCTTTAGGCCAGCTGGGTCTTTAGGTAGTGGATGAGCCAGTGGAGGGCGTCGATGTAGCCCTGGATGCCCCGGCCCTTGATGGTATGGCAGCAGGCCGGGCGGATATAGCTTATCCGGCGGAAGGGTTCGCGG
This sequence comes from Peptococcus simiae, assembly GCF_046569735.1. Taxonomy (GTDB): domain Bacteria; phylum Bacillota; class Peptococcia; order Peptococcales; family Peptococcaceae; genus Peptococcus; species Peptococcus simiae_A. The sequence continues at coordinate 268 of NZ_JBKICG010000032.1, forward strand.
GTATCCGGGTCGGTGATGTGGACTTCTACGGTGGGGATGGCCACGGCTTTGAGGGCATCCAGGAGGGCCACGCTGGTGTGGGTATAGGCGGCGGGGTTAAAGATGATCCCATCTACCTGGCCATAGGCCTGGCCAATCCAGTCCACCAGCTGGCCCTCGTGGTTGGATTGGCGGATGGTGAGGTCAACGCCGGCGGCCCGGGCGGCGGTTTGGAGCTGGTCACAAAGGGCCGGGTAGCTGGTCTGCCCGTAGAGGGCCGGTTCCCTTAGGCCGAGTAGGTTGAGGTTAGGGCCGTTCAAAACGAGTATCTGCAAAGAAATCCTCCTTAATGGCCGTCAGGGCGGCAGTGAAATCGGTACAGGAGAGGGTGCGGTCGGCAAAGGCTTCGTAGAGCGCCTGGCGGTCTGCCCAGAGCCGGTCCAGGGCCCGGCCCCCCTGAGATAGGGGCCGGCCCGCGGTGGCCAGGTCGGCCAGGGGCCGGGTCAGGTGGTAGACCCGGCCATTCTGTCGGAGGAGGAGGTCATTTTCCGGCCGGGTGACAATGCCACCGCCACAGGCGATGACCTGGCCGCTTTTTTGGCCCACCTGGCGGGCCAGGTCGGTTTCCAGGTCCCGGAAGGCCGCTTCCCCATGGTTGCGGATGTAGTCGCCGGCCGGTCCATAGGCCTCGGCGAAGGCGGCATCCAGGTCGACGAAGGGGCGGCCCAGGTCAGCGGCCAGGGCCTGGCCCAGGGTTGTCTTGCCCACGCCGGGCATGCCGATGAGGACGATATTTTCCCGTTCAGCCCGGAGCCGTTGGTAGATGGTGGCCACCTGGTCTAGAGCGGGGGCCCGGCCGGTAAAGTAGCCATGGGCATAGACGGCCTGGGCCACTAACATGGCCAGGCCGCCCAGGGCCGGGATGCCCAGCCCCTGGGCCTCATAGACCAGGGCCGTCCGCAGGGGATTGTAGATGACGTCCAGGACCCCTTCCAACTGGGGAAAGTCCGCCGGGTGGACCAGGCCGGCCGGGGCCTGGGGGTACATCCCGACCGGGGTGGTATTGATGATCCACTGGGCATCCCGGTGGGCCGGGAGGTCTGCATAGGAGATGCCATCATGGCGGACAATATGTAAAATTTCGCCGGATCCCCGGTCTGCGAGGACCGCATGGGCTGTCTTGGCCGTGCCGCCACCGCCCAGGATGAGGCATTTTTTCCCGGCTACAGACCCGCCCAGGCTATCCAAGAGGTAGGCCAGGCCGTCAAAGTCGGTATTGTGGCCAATCCAATGGCCCTCGGCATTCCTGACCAGGCTGTTGACCGCGCCAATGGCTCGGGCGGCAGGGCTTTCATCGGCCAGGTAGGGCCGGACGGCCTCCTTATAGGGGATGGTGACGTTTAGGGCATCCAGGTCCGGCCGGCTTAAAAAAGCATCCAAGTCCGTCGGGGCGACCTCAAAGAGCTGGTAGTTGTCATTGCCCAGCATGGCATGGATGGCCGGGGAATAGCTGTGGCCCAGTTTTTCCCCCAGAAGACCGGTCAGCATGACGGGTCCTCGTCCAGGAGGTCCTCCTGGAGCTGGCGGGAAATGGCAAAGAGTCCCTCGTAAAAGGCCCGAACGGCGGCCTGGTCCCGGCCGGCCCGGTCGGTCATGTCAGCCAGGATAGCCTCTTCCCGGTCCCGGTTGAGAACGGGCAGCTGGTGGGCCTTTTTATAGGCAGCCACCTCCCGGGCACAGTCCAGCCGGTCTAAAAAAAGGGGGAGGAGGGCGGCGTCTATTTCATTGATTTTTTGACGGATATCATTTAGGGACATGGCAGGCTCCTTTATCGTAGAGTAGGTCTAAGAGGACGATGGCGGTGACCGCCTCCACCACCGGAATGGCCCGGATGGCGATGCAGGGGTCATGCCGGCCGGCGATGGTCAGCTTGTCGGGCTGACCGGTGGAGAGGCGGACACTATCCTGGGCCCGGGCAATGGAGGGGGTGGGCTTAAAGGCCACCTGACTGATGAGGGGGAGACCGGTGGAAATCCCGCCGAGGACGCCACCGGCCCGGTTGGTCCGAGGGCGGATTTGACCGTCCTCTAGGTCATAGGGGTCGTTATGGACACTGCCTCGCATGGCACAGGCATCGAAGCCGGCGCCGAAGGCGATCCCCCGGACCCCCGGAATGGCGAAGATGGCCCCGGCCAGCCGGTTTTCCAGGCCATCGGCCATGGGGTTGCCCAGGCCTTGGGGCAGGCCGACTGCCGCACATTCGATCAGGCCGCCGACCGAGTCGCCATCGGCCCGGACCTGGGCCAGGAGGGCCTCGGCGGCCTGGCGGGCTTTTTCATCGGCGATGCCCATGGGGGCGGCCCGTAGGCTTTCCAGGTCCCAGGCAGTGACCGACCGGGCATCGACCGGCGGGGCCTTGACATCGCCAAGCTGGATGAGGTGGGCGCCCACCTCGATGCCGTAGTCTTTCAGAGCTCCGGCACAGATGGCCCCGGCCAAGACCAGGGGGGCGGTGAGCCGGCCGGAAAAGTGGCCACCGCCCCGCATGTCCGCATGGCCGCCGTACTTGACCCGGGCATTGTAGTCGGCATGGGAGGGCCGGGGGAGGTCCAGGAGGTTGCCATAGTCCTTAGACCGGGTGTCGGTATTGGGAATGATAGCGCAGAGGGGGCTCCCGGTGGTATGGTCCCGGTAGACCCCACTGAGGTACTGGGGCTGGTCCGGTTCCCGGCGCTGGGTGACATGGCGGCCGCTGCCCGGGGCCCGGCGGGCCATCTGCCGGCCGATGGCCTCATGGTCCAAGGGAATCCCGGCCGGGAGGCCGTCGATAACCAGGCCAATGGCCGGGCCATGGCTTTCGCCGAAGACTTGGACCTGAATATTATGGCCGATGCGAGATGACATGGTAGTGACCTCCTAAGTGAGCAAAATCGTCAAAAAAAGCAGGGTAGGACTTATTGATGGCCTGGGCCTGGTCGATGACCACCGGGCCCCAGCCGGCACAGGCCGCCAGGATGGCCCCACTCATGACCATCCGGTGGTCGCCAAAGCCTTGAATCCGGCCGGAGGTCACCGGGCTGCCGGTGACCTGGAGGCAGTCGGCCCCTTGCCGGACCGAGACGCCCAGGCCCGCCAGGAGGCTGGCGGTGGCCTGGAGCCGGTCGCTTTCCTTTAGGCGAAGGCGGCCGGCGTTTTTAAAGCTGGTCGTCCCCTTGGCACAGGCGGCCACCATGGCCAGGATGGGGACCAGGTCCGGAATCTGGCTGACATCCAGGGAAATGCCGGCCAAGTGACCGGGGCTGACGGTGATGGCCCCGTTGTCCTGGCGGACATGGGCCCCGAAGGCCGCTAAAATATCTAAAATGGCCCGGTCTCCCTGCCGGCTGTCTAGGTCTAGGCCGGTCAGGGTGACCGGTTGGCCGATGGCCCCGGCCGCCAAGAAGAAGGCGGCATTGGACCAGTCCCCTTCAATGGTGGTGGCTGTTTCCGGGGCTCGGTAGCAGGCCCCTTTGGGGACGGTATAGGTTGACCCTGTGCAGGAAACAGTAACCCCGTAGTCCGCCATGGCATCCAGGGTCATAGCCACATAACCTTCCGATTCAAGGGGGCCCTCGATGGTCAGGGTCAAGCCCTCGGCCAGGAGGGGGGCCATGAGCAAGAAGGCACTGATGTACTGGGAGCTGACATTCCCCGGCAGGGTGACCTGTCGGCCGGTAAAGGCGCCGGAAAGGCTCAGGGGGAGGGTATCAGCGCTGACCTGGCAGCCCCCCCGGCGGAGGGCCTCAGTTAGGTCCTTGAGGGGGCGGTCCGGGAGCCGGCCGCTGCCGGTAATCTCAGCTGAAAGGCCGAGACCGGCGACCAGGGGGAGGAGAAAGCGGCAGGTGGTCCCGCTTTCCCGGCAGTCCAGCCGGACCGGGTGGTCAGTCCTCGGGCTGGGAATGGGGGTCACGATAAAGCCCTGGTCCGTCGGGGTAAAAGAGGCCCCGAGGGCGGTCAGGACATCCATGCTGGCCTGCATATCCTCAGAGATAACCGGGCAAACCAGGCTGCTGGGGCCATCGGCCAGGGCAGCGCAAAATAAGTAGCGGTGCATCATGGACTTGCTGGGCATGGCCGGCAGGGTCCCGGTTAAGGGGAAGGGCGTAATTTCTACCTTCATGACAAGCCTCCCTTTTCTAGAAATCCCGGTAAATCAGCATAGCTGACCGGGTAGTCGATACAAGACCCAATGGCCACCGGTAAAATCCACCGGACCCCGGCCGCAGTGGCCTTCTTATCCCGCTGGATGGCCGCCAGGAGGGTTGCCCGGTCATAGCCGGTGGTTACCGGGAGTCCATGAGCGGTCAGAACCCGGATAATCCGGTCGCCGTCTTCAGGCGAGAGCCGGCCTAGGTTGACGGCCACCCGGCTGATAAAGGCCAGGCCGATGGCAACGGCATGGCCATGGGCAATGGCATGGTCGCTGGCCTGCTCAATGGCGTGGGCCAGGGTATGGCCCAGGTTCAAGTGGGCCCGGATGCCCCTTTCGCAGGGGTCGGCCTCGACATAGCGGATCTTATGGCCCACTGCCCGGGCCATGATCGCTGTCAAGTCCGGGCTGGTCCCGGTCAAGGGGCCAGCCTCCAGGCGGTCGAAGAGGGCCGGGTCGGTGAGGACGGCTGTTTTAACCAGTTCGGCCAGGCCGTTTTCCCAGTCCGTCGGGCTGAGGCTGGTCAGGGTCTCTGTTGGGCAGAAGACCGCCAGGGGCTGCTTGAAGGCCCCGACCAGGTTTTTTCCGGCCGGAAGGTTTAGGGCGGTCTTGCCGCCGACAGAGGCATCTAAGGCCGCCAGCAGGGTCGTCGGCACCTGGACCATGGCAATCCCTCTGACATAGGCCGCCGCCGCAAAGCCGGCCAGGTCACCGATGACCCCGCCGCCCAGGGCCAGGACCAGGTCATCCCGGTGGACATTTTCAGCCGCCCACCGGTTCATCAGGTCCGCCCAGACAGGAATGGTCTTGCTGGATTCGCCAGGGGGCACCAGGTCCACTGCAAGCCGGTAGCCTTTTTCTTCTAGGCCAGCCGTCAGGTCCGGCCCATAGAGGGCGTAGACCCTTTCATCACTGACCAGCCGGACCTGGCGGGGCGGGGCCAGTACATCCACCAGGGCGTCAGGAATATCCGCCAGGGAAAGGCCTAGGTTAACAGCATAGGCAGGCTCAGTATGGACCTGCAAGACTTGTCCTTCTCTTCCGCCGGCCATTAGCGTAAATGTTCCCGGCAGTAGCTGTGCAGCCCCTTTAGGTCAGCAGCCAACTTGCTATACTCGTTGGGATGGAGGGACTGGGGACCGTCACAGAGGGCCTTTTCCGGGTCATTGTGGACCTCAATCATGACCCCGTCAGCACCGGCAGCCACGGCAGCCTGGGCCAGGGGCCGGACCAGGTCATGCTTACCGGCGGCATGGCTAGGGTCGATGATGATGGGCAGGTGGGTTTTCTGGCGGAGCACCGGGATAGCAGAAATATCCAGGGTGTTCCGGGTACCGGTTTCGAAGGTCCGGATGCCCCGTTCGCAGAGGATGATGTTTTCATTGCCATTGCTCATCAGGTATTCGGCACTCATCAGCCATTCCTCATAGGTGGCCGCCAGGCCCCGCTTTAAGAGAATGGGCTTGTCCAGCTTGCTGAGCTCCTTGAGCAGGGCGAAGTTCTGCATGTTTCGCGCACCCACTTGGAGGATATCCACCTCTTCGAAATAGGGGAGGTCGGACAGGTCCATGATTTCAGAGATAATCGGTAGACCGCTGGCCTTTTTTGCCTCTAAGAGGAGCTCAATGCCATCCGGCCCTAACCCCTGGAAAGAGTAGGGGGAAGTCCGGGGTTTGAAGGCCCCACCCCGTAAAATTTGGGCGCCTGCAGCCTTAACATCTGCAGCCAAGGTCCGCATTTGCTCCTTACTTTCGACAGAGCAGGGGCCGGCAATCAGGCAGAGTTGGTCCCCGCCGCCAATGACCGCATCCCCAACCCGGATGACCGTATCTTCCGGGTGCATCCGGCGGTTTACCCGTTTGTAGGGCTCAGAGACCCGGGTGACCTTGGCCGTCAGCGGGTTGGCCCGGAGCCGCTCAATATCTACATTTGAAGTGTCGCCAACCAGGCCAACAACGGTTCTTTCCACCCCTTCAATGGGATGGATCATTACGCCGAGGGACTCTAATTCTTCGAATAGGGCCTTTTTGCCTTGTTCAGAAACGCCGTCTTTTAAATGGATAATCATTTTGATTTCTCCTTTGTCTTCTTTTCTTTTTAAGTTATATGCATTAAGTTCTTTTTCCCGGGTAAGAAAAAAATTAACCACAAAAAAGCCCCGCAGAGGGTACACCTCTGCGGGGCTTTGCTAGTGCAAGTGAAGATGCCGCTAACAAGCATGATGCCCATCGCCGGGGTAACCCAAATAAGCCTTGCCAAAAAAGGCAAAGCTAAAGGTAAACATATTGGCGTGGGCTTGCTTGGATAACATAATAATCACCTGTCTAAAATGATGCAAATGCATCAGCATGGTCAAATTTTTATATAGCTTACCACAGGGGAGGCTATTTGTAAAGCAATAATTTTATTCTTCCATCTTGTGGTCTTGGTTTAAGTCCACCTGCTTGAGGGGAATCAGCTTGCCCCCAAACTTAATCTTATGATAGAGGAAGACCACAATAAAGACCGGAATCCCTAAGTAGGTGGTGGCCAGCTGGCGGAGGTTGATTTCACCTTCCAAGAGGGCCGTATCCTGTCCAATAATGACAATGGTGCAGAGGAAGAGGGCGAAAATCGGCCCAAAGGGGAAGAGCTTGGCCCGGTAGACCAGGTCGTCCAAGTCCTTACCCTGAGCCAGGTAGGCCTTACGGAAACGGTAGTGGCTTAGGGCAATCCCCAACCAGGCAATAAAGCCCGTTAGGCCACTGGCCGCAATAATGTACTCGTAAGCATTGGGAGAGCCCAGCTGCATGAGGAAGACCACAAAGACCATAGCCAGAGTTAAGTAGAGGGCATTCCGCGGCGTCCCGGCCTTGTTGACCTTGGCAAAGGTCTTAGGCGCCATCCCACTTTCAGCCATGGCATGGAGCATCCGGGTAGAGGCATAAAAGCCCGAGTTCCCGGCCGAGAGGATGGACGTCAGGATGACCGCATTCATGACACTGGCAGCCATGGCCAGGCCTACCTTTTCAAAAACAATGGTAAAGGGCGACTTGGCAATTTCAGAAATATCCTGAGCCCCGAGCAAGTCCGGGCTGGTATAAGGGATAATCAAGCCGATAATGGCAATAGAGAAAATATAGAAGATCAGAATCCGCCAGAAAACCTGGTTGACCGCCTTAGGAATGCTTTTTTCCGGGTCCTCCGACTCACCGGCCGCAATCCCAATGAGCTCCGTCCCCTGGAAGGAGTACCCGGCAATGAGGAAGACCCCCAAGGCCGCCAAGAACTTACTGGACCAGTGGCTGGTAGAGCCCACAAAGGGCGCATCCCCCACAAACCAGTTCTTTAAGCCGATATACTCGCCGCCGAAAATCCCTAAAATAGTCAGGACCCCGACAAAGATAAAGATAACGACCGTAACCACCTTAATGAGGGAGAACCAGTACTCAGACTCCCCGTAAGCCCGAACAGAAAGCATATTCAGGCCCACAATCACAGCCAGGAAAATCAGGCTCCAGGCCATGGGCGGTAAAAAACGCAAGGGCTCCCAGTAACTGAAAATAAGGGCCGATAGGCTGACATCCGCTGCGACTGTAATGACCCAGTTGAGCCAGTAATTCCAGCCCAGGGCAAAGCCAATCGAGGGGTGGACAAAGCGGGAAGCATAAGCACTAAAGGACCCGCTGATGGGCAGGTAGGTGGCCATTTCCCCCAAAGAAGTCATTAAGAAATAAACCATAATACCAATGCAGGCATAAGCCAGTAAAGCCCCACCCGGCCCGGCTGAATGGACAGCCTGGCCACTGGTCATAAAAAGGCCACTGCCGATACAGCCGCCAATGGCAATCATGGATAAGTGGCGGGTTTTCAGTGCCCGCTTAACACTGGTCCGGGGACTTCCTTCACCGCCTGAATGCGATTGTGACATAATATACCTCCTGAAAGGGTCTCTGCCCTGGTAATTTACTTTTTTATTATACAGAAACTTCCTTGGTTTGTCTTGTTAAAAACCGTGTAAAAAAGGAATTCTACCGGCATGTGAAAAGTGGGCCAGGGGCGGTCCGGGTGATTGATATTCATTGGATCGGCTAGTGGAGCCGGCTTTTTAGGGGGGGACCTGCTTTGAGGCCTGTTTAGGGACATCAAAAGGGGG
>NZ_JBKICG010000033.1:0-7982 GCF_046569735.1 Peptococcus simiae
GGCCAACCCTGTCCAGCCCAGCCTAAGACCCCAGCAGCCTTCCAGTGAGGTGAATACACCCAGTAACCCCTTTACCCCCCAGGAACAAAAGGGTGCCTTAAATAGCACGGAACTGGCCCAATTAAAGGCTCTCGCTCAGTCAGGTCCCCAGACCGAGGAAGACCTAGCTAGGTATGAGGCGTTCAGAACGAGAAAGGGCCTCAGTAGTGAAGAAATCGATCTGCTGAATGCCTTCTGGCGATATGTGCCGGAGTTCAAGAAGAGCCTGTACTACCAGGCCCTAGAAGCCCCTCGAAAGCCCTTTACAGCAGACCAGCTGCGGATGCTGAAGCTGGTAAACGCTGCCCGGGCTGAGCATGGGCTGAAGCCGGTTAAACTCTCTCCTGCCCTCTGTGAAGGGGCTGAGATTAGGGCGAGGGAGACTGGAGAGGCGTTACAGGGAATTAACACTTTAGCTGACTTTGAAGCTAAAGAAGCGGCTGGATGGAATCCACATAGTAGACTGGATGGCAGTCATCCGAATACCCTTATGAATGATTTGAATTTATCTCAGTTTAAAACCTATATACGATTTAACGAAAACCTAGCAACAAGATTTTACGCTAAAAATTATCTCTCTTCTGAGGCATTTAATGGGTGGATGAATTCCCCCGGACACCGTGCAAATATTTTAAACCCTAGTAATAAATTTATGGGTCTCGCCTATTCAGCGGGAGATAAAGACAATCAACACTGGGTACAAATTTTTGCAATCTAATCACCTTAGCCTTCCAAACCACCTTCGGGTGGTTTTTTTGTGCCTAATCTGCACAAAAACAGTGACATAAAAAAGTCCATATGATAGAGTGGATGCATAGTATTCAGATTATTCTTATTCCGTGGAGGACGTGTTATGGATAAACAGATTGACTTGAAAAACAATATTTTAGACGCCTTTATATTTTACGAAAATTTGTCTGAAGCAAAACTATCTAAGGACTTTAAGAAGTTAACTCGAGATAAATTAAGCTACAATGAATTAGAAAAGTTACTACCAAGAACAGGGGTCAAAAAATACACCCACTTAGTTCTGTGTATTAATGCACTTAGTTTCAAAGAGGTATTGGATAAATTAAGGAAAAAATATAATCTAAAAATAGTTGACGAAGAGGTAACTTGGGAGAAAACTTTTCAATACTCTTTGGTTTTTGACCATAAACTAAACCTTATTTCAGATGAAACTTTTATTTCTATTCCATACTATATTTATTTGCAAGGCGAGCTTATTAAAGATAGCAAAACCATTGCGGATTTCTCAGACTATTTAATTAAAGAAATAGATGAAATATATAAACAATCTAACCGTAATACGGAAAAGTTTTTATTGAACTTAATCGACTCATCTAATGCTCTTATTAGGGCCGATAATATTTATTATAAAGGCTTTCGTACTAAAGCTGAAATGAATACAAGTCTACACTCTTTCGTGATAAATGATCTAAAAGCAGCCAAGAAATGTAGCAACAGTCATCTTCTCAATCGTTTTTTAGGCGCAAGTTCAACGTCACACAAAATTAACCTAGATAGCACCAAGCCACAAGGCCAAGAACAGATTTTAGATATTTTAGCCCCTTGTAATTTTCCATTAGGTCGCTTTCCTAGCAACCCTAGCCATGCGCCTAGCTTAATGCAACAGGTAGCAATTAACTTGCGAATGATGGAAAGAGATAGGCTTTTGAGTGTAAATGGGCCTCCCGGAACTGGTAAAACTACACTTTTAAAAGATGTGTTTGCAGGATTGATTGTCCAAACCAGTAGAGAGATATCAAAATGTTTAGGTGAAGTCACTCTTGATGAAATTAGTGTTACCACTGAAAGTAGTGGTCAGAAGCAGACATTCCAAATGAAAAAACTTTCTCCGGAGCTATTAACGTCTAATTTTATTTTAGCAAGCTCAAACAACAAGGCACTTGAAAATGTTGTTGTTGATTTTTCGATTTGGGACGCTATCCATGATTCTTTTCAAAAACCGGATTATTTCCCTTTTGAGATAGAGGGTGAAGAGGGCGATTTTGCTACACAAAAAATGTGGGGATCCTTTTCACTCAGGGGAGGAGCGAAGGCAAAGCGCAGGAAAATTACCGAGCGGATAGACGAAATATGTTTAGAATTAAATCAGATGGGAAAAGACATTCATGGAGATTTTGAAGAGAAAAACTCATATCCACCTCCAGACTTTTTTCTAGAGATAGATTGTGGTGATTTTAATTCTCTCTATGATAAAGTTCAAGAAGAGATAAATAACACACAAAACGCATATGAAAAATTAAAGAAAATATCTGAAGTTAGGCAGGTTTTAGAAAGCTATCCTAGCTTGATAAAAGAATTAACTAATGAGGTCTTTACGATTTCTGAGTCTTTAAAGGAGCTTAATGATGACTTAGAAACGGCTCAAAAAGAAAATAATAAAATTCTTCAGACGAAGCCGAGATTTTTCCTTATTAAGAAACTACTCAGAGCAAAGGATGCTAAAATCTATTTAGATGAGATAAACAAAAGTGAGGAGATGATTAGTGAAGTATCTGGTTCCATTGAGGAAGGCCGCAATAATCTTGATGAAAAGAAAGATTTAATTGATCAATATAAAAGAGATTTAGAGCAGGCTGAAATAAATATGCAATCAATAGAAAAGATATTAGGGGATTTTAAAGAATTAAATAAACCGGTTTTAGATTTCAAAAAATCTTATCAGGAATTAGATTTCAAGAAATCTTATCAGGAAAATGAAAAAATAGCGCCATGGTTTAATGATGAGTTTAGAAAGAAACAGAGCCATTTATTTATAAAAGCATTAGGTGTTAGAAAGGCTTTTTTATCTAAGCATAGAGATTCATTAAAAGTTGCGAACCTAATCCTTAATGATGATAATAAATGGAAAATAAAGCAGCAAGAAAATGGGAGAGAAGTTCTTCTTGCTGCATGGAATTGGATTAACTTTGCAATCCCGGTCATTAGCACAACCTTTGCCAGTATGTCCAATATGTTTGACTTTGCTGGTTCCGAAGATTTACCTAACCTTTTTATTGATGAAGCTGGGCAGGCAGCTCCACAAGATTGTATAGGCGGACTAATGAGAGCAAGGCAAGTAATGGCCCTAGGCGATCCCTTTCAGATTGAGCCCGTAAAAACTTTAGACTCGCAAGTGTTAGGGGTGCTACAAAATCACTTTTTAGTTTCAGATCGATACCTTGCCGCAGAATCTTCCTGTCAGACCATCTTAGATGCTTCTGGTTCCTATGGCTTTAAAAAAGATGAAGATAAAGATAAAGATACATGGATTGGTATACCTCTGTGGGTGCATAGGAGGTGTGCAGAGCCGATGTTTTCAATTTCAAATGCTATCTCTTATGGCGAAAGAATGGTCCAAGGCCTTGAGAATAATATTGGATTTTCGGCTTGGTATGATGTTACAGGGACTGCTGATAACAAGTTTGTCCAAGAACAAGCCGAGTGTGTGGAGCAATTGTTAGAATACCTAATAACTGAAGAGGGCTATTCCAATAAAGATATGTATATTATCAGCCCATTCAGGAATGTTGCTATGAGGATTAAGGAGCATTTAAGAAAAGAACGCAAAGAGCATTTAATTCATAACACTAACGAGCAAATTGGTACCGTTCATACGTTTCAAGGTAAGCAGAACGATATAGTTATCCTCGTTATGGGTGCAGATAAAAACAGCTTGGGGGCAGCTAATTGGGCAGTATCTAAGCCCAATATAATGAATGTTGCTGCCACACGAGCAAAAAAGAGGTTCTATATTATTGGTGATAAAGGGCTATATAAAGGACTCCATTCGAATGTTGTTAATGAAACCTTAGATAAGATTGAGAATTATATTATCGGACTTAAAGAAAACTATCTCGACGGTTGATATATTAAATACATCTTCTGATTTACGATTGACCTTGTTGAATACATCTCGCAAAGAAATTCCATCTATATATAAATAATGGGGCTGTGCCGAATGATTTCACTCATTCTGACATAGCCCCATTGCGTTTAAATAAAATCCTCTTCCGGTTCTAGATCGGACACTTTTCTATAGTAAGGGGTTACAAGCTTTAGATTTTTGTGTAATAGCTGAGCAAACTGAATAAAACAACAATAATTATATGCAGAAGCTTTAGCATAACTATTAACCCTAAAAGATTGCTCGCCCAAATTGTTTTTAGAAAACAGATTGAAAACTCTTTCCTGCTCCTCATTTGTGAGCATATCAGGTTTATTGAATATTTCAGTCGTTATTTCTGATGGCCTAATGATTACACTATTTGAAAGGTTTTCTAAATCCACGCTATTATTTCCAAGAACAACCATAGAGTAAATAGGTATTTTTTTATCTTCTAATAAATTATCTTTAAGTAAAGATTTTATCGCTAGAATTTGTCTAGCCATCTGTGGTACTGGGGATGTTAGATCCGTCACTGCCTTTCTATTTTTGTCATAAAGCACCCATTTTCCTGATGGGTCAATTTTTAAGGTTTTGTTTTGTCCACCATAATTTTTTACTTCTAAAACAAAAATTCCTTTATCGTTTACAAGAACAATATCAATCTCTGTGGTTTTAGTTAAAGTATCAGCGCTTTTTAAGACAAGATTGTCTATAAAGCGCATTCCTGAGAAAGGCTTTAAAGCATCTATAACAGAGTTTTCGCCAGACATTCCCTTTTCTTCTTTTTTGAAATTGATGTATACATCTTCGTAGTTAGCGAAAAGATTGTTATAAAAAGCTCGCAGATACTTTATGATGTCAGTCCGACATTTCTTATTCACGCCTCGGTGTATATCAAAGATTGAGGAGAGGACTTTATTAAAGTGAACAGATAGTCTAGGGCAATCCGTTCCATTAAAATTTACTGTTTCATTAATATTGAGAAATAGTTTTTGCGAGGAAGCTAATTGTCGATTACATTCTAAAATATAGGATTTTATTAGATGTTGCTCTCGGGCATAAAAATTATTCAATTCCGACTTTTTTACATCTATTTGTTCTGGCTTATTAATAGTAGCCCAGCGCATAATATCCCATATTGAAACGCCATTGCAATCTAAATTTGAAAATTTCTTTTTGTTTTCAAAAGCTGCTTCTTTAAGTTTGTTAACAGTATTTTCTGTCAAATAGTACTCTTGATATTGCTTGGCTTGCTTTGTATTGCGTTTTATTTCTTCAAGTTCTGGACTGAAATAAAAATTCTTGTACATTAAATAGCACATAAAAACATAAACCCCAATAACTAAAAAGCATTTAAAAATATCAGAATGGTAGATGATTAAAAATTCTGCTAAGCTACCCGATGCTTGAAGAGTAGAAAGAATTCTTGAGCCAATCCGTAAGGAAAGATGAAATGTAAGCATAATGCATAAAGCAAATAAGGTGTTTTTTACTAAGCTTTTGTTCATTAGCGCCCCTCATTTCATTGTTTTATGATGTTAGTTCCCAAGCTATATGCCCTCTATAAGAATATCATGATTTCGGTTCTAAGTGTAGCAGATAACCTCTATCTCCAATTAAAAATCGCTAATAATTTTACTCTTACTACGGGATTGTAGTTGAATTAAAGGTTTTTTCTTTTACCCATAGAAAAAAGAGCCGGGCAATTGCTCGGCTCTTTCTGCTTCCTATATTAGATGGAGGCTCCTTTACTTAGGTCTGTGGCAATCCATACTTCTCTATCTTGGTTATCCAGGACGTAGTTGTGCCATACGGCGGATTCTGTTACGGCTGGGTCTCTAGTGTCGGAGAAGGTCCGGGTTGGTAGACCGTTGGTGTTGGGTTGGGTGTCTCTACCGGTGATTTGTTCCAGTTCTTTAATGAAGTCTAGGCGGTGGAGACGGGTCCCTGTTCTGTCTGTGCTGTAGTCGTAGCCGGGTAGGCCGGTGAGGCCGCAGGCTTTGAGCATCCGCCCGATTTGGTTTCGGGTGGCTACAAAGCGGAACTGGGCGTTCTCTGTACCGAACTGGACGTAGTCTTTGGTTTCCTCTAGGGGTGGGGTTGGCAGGAGTTCGTATTGTTTGAGGGCGCCAATGCCGACCATGAAACGGACGGCGTTGTTGGCCCAGGCGTTATTGAGGGTAAGGGTGTTGCTGGCGTAGTCTCTCCCCTGCATGAGTTCTTGCCTTTTTTCGGCGGTAATGGACCGGGCGATAAAGGCGGCTGCTTCTTCGGTAGAGAGGAAGTTTTTATCTGTGGTTGCGTAGGGTCCCCAGGTGCCATCTGTGTAACCGGCAGACAGGACGTGGTGGATTTTAGAGACGGGTTGTGGGTTATTGAAGCTAACGGTTACGTCTCCGGTAACGGGGTCGTGGGACTTGCTTTCTGCTGTGGCCTGGTTGACGTAGGGTTTGTCTGCTCCGTCGTTGGCGTGGAGGACTTTGAACTGGATAATAGCAGCTTTTCCGGGCTGGATGTCGCCTACCGGGATGGTGAGGGTATCTAGCATGGAGCTGCCATTGGGTTTGTAGCTGAAGTCTGTCCCCCAGGCTTTAGGGACGCCGTTAATGGTGAGGCTGTCACGGTAGAAGGTCAGGCGAGAGGTATCTAGGACATCTGTTACCTTAATATCTTTCCAGACCTTATCTGTTCTATTGGTTAGCTTAATGGTGTAGGTGTTTCTGGCACCGTCTCTGGTGGAGAGGTCTACAATATCCTTTTCAGCGGTCTTTTCGAGGGTGGGTTGGTCGTTGCTGGGTAGAGGAGGATCTGAATCTCTACCCCCTCCCTCTTCCGGTACTAATACCGGGGGGACTTTGACTTTATCGTCAGTAGCACCGCCTGTACCGTTTTCACCGGTGGCGTTGGCGGTGTTAATTAAGGTGACAGCGTTTTGCTTACGGAGCTTGTCCAGCTCGCTTTCGCTGGCCCCTTTTTTGTAGGTGACTTCCTTGGCAGTCCCTTTCTTGACTTGGACGGTATAGGTGACCTTTACGCTTTCACCGGGGGCAATATCCCCAATGGGCTGGGTCACTGTGCTGCCACCGACCATGGCTAGGCCTCCTCCGTCTGTTTTCCCTTGCAGGGTGGGCTGGCCAATGAGCTGGACTTCGGAAGGCAGGGTATCTACGACTATCTATTTTTAAATGGAATTGGTGAGCGTAATTTCGGCAAACCTAAAAAAACGTCTTGCCTATTCTAAAATACTTTTGCATGGGTAAAAGAAAACCGCCACTAGGGCGGTTTGGGTTAGAATTAAGTTTGGAAGAGTTGGATCCAGTTCTGCGTACTACCAGAATGGTAAGCAAAACCTGCATACGCATTGCTGGGATTAAGAATATTGCTACGGTGTCCGGAGGAGTTCATCCATCCAGCAAAAACATAATCAGCAGATTCAAAGTTTCTGCTATTAAATCCAGTTGCTAAGTTCTCATTTACATTAAAGTATTTGCTAAACTTTTCCAGACCCACATCATTTAGGACGGTTTTCGGGATATTACCGTCTAACCGGCTATGGGGGTTCCAACCGGCTGCCTCCTTAGCTTCATAGCCTTCGTAAGTAGGATTATCTTTTAGTGTTTCCGTAGTCTCCCTCGCCCTAATCTCAGCCCCTTCACAGAGGGCAGGAGAGAGCTTAACCGGCTTCAGGCCGTGCTCGGTCCGGGCAGCGTTTACCAGTTCCAGCATCCGCAGCTGGTCTGCTGTAAAAGGCTTTCTGGGGGCTTCTAGGGCCTGGTAGTACAGGCTCTTCTTGAACTCCGGCACATATTGCCAGAAGGCATTCAGTAGATCGATTTCCTCACTACTGAGGCCCTTTCTAGTCCTGAACGCCTCATACCTGGCCAGGTCTTCTTCGGTCTGGGGGCCTGACTTGGCCCTATCCTTTAACCAGGCTAATTCTTCACTTGTTAGGGCGCTCTTTTGTTCCTGGGGGGTAAAGGGGTTACTGGGTGTATTCACCTCACTGGAAGGCTTGCTAGGCGTTACGCTGGGCTGGACAGGGTTGGTG
>NZ_JBKICG010000034.1:0-7168 GCF_046569735.1 Peptococcus simiae
TAACGGGGCCATGAACCCATGCTTGAATTTCCTCTTTAAAAAGAGGGGTGCCGTCATACAGCGCACAATACCAAGCCTGAGCATAATAGCATAATTTCTGTATTTTTTTGTGAGTCATACTGTCTTTGCTTAAAAACCAGTTAGCCACATCTATAACACTTTTCATTATTTTCCCTCCCTTGAACAGGCGAATTAGAAAAACTTCTACTACCTATATTATACAATGTATAATACCAAAGGACAAACTTTTCTTTTTCTCGCCCTCTCCTCCCCCTAGCATCCCCCTCCCTCACCCCACTACATATAGCAATGATAATAGATTAGTTGACTACATCTAGTATGCGTGGTATTATATACCTAACGAATAATACGCCAGCTAAGCAAAGGAGGATTACCCATGAAAGGAAGCTTAACAAAGAAAGCAACAGCAGCTGTATTAGCAGCAGCCCTCTTGGCTAGTGCCAGCCCTGTACAGGCAGCGGAAAGCTATGCAAGAGATATTACCATTACTGTAGATGGACGTACAATCCCCCAGACTGACCAGAGGGCCTTTATTAAGGACAGCCGAACCATGGTGCCCTTACGGACCGTCATGGAGGGGCTGAGAATGGGCGTTGAGTGGAACAATGAAAATCGATCCATTACTGTAAAAAACCCGGCCAAGGATGAAACCTATACCTTTTATGCAGATAAGCCCTATTTCCTACGCTACAAGAAAACAGGTACGGATTTTGTAAAGCTGGATGTTGCCCCATATATTACCTCCAGCAACCGGACAGTTATGCCACTCCGGGCCATTGGTGAGACCTACGGTAGAGTAGACTGGAACAATGATACTAGCACAGTGATTATTACCAGGATTGCTACTAACCCGGCACAACCGGCTAACCCGGTACAACCTCAAACACCGGCTGCCCCTGTACAACCGGTACAACCGACCAACCCTGTCCAGCCCAATGTAAGGCCCAATACACCCTCTAGCGAAGTAAATACACCCAGTAACCCCTTTACCCCTCAAGTACAAAAGGGAGCCTTAAATAGCGAGGAATTAGCCTGGTTAAAGACTCATGCCCAGTCAGGCCCTCAGACCGAGGAAGATCTAGCAAAGGTAGAAGGGTTCAAGGCTAAAAAGGGCCTCAGTAGTGAGGAAATCAATCTAATAAATACCTTTATGCGACAGGTACCAGAATTTAAGAAGAGCCTGTACTACAAGGCCCTGGAGGCCCCTCGGAAGCCCTTTACAGCAGACCAGCTACGGATGCTGGAGTTAGTGAATGCCGCCCGGGCAGAGCATGGACTGAAGCCGGTTAAGTTATCTCCAGCCCTTTGTGAGGGGGCGGAGATTAGGGCGAGGGAATTTGGAATTGATCAGGAAAGGATTGGTGCAACTAATTACGATAATTATGTAAAAGCTAAAAATAATGGTTGGGATCCACACAACAGATTAGATGGAAAAGAATATTATACTGTTTTGCTAGAAATAGGACTTGCTTCAGCACCTCAAGATATCTCAATGCGAGAAAATTTAGCCGCACTCCCCCCCGTTCTAAGTACATCTGAAAATGCCATGAAAGGCTGGATGGAATCTCCTGGACATCGTGCGAATATATTAAACCCGTTTAATGTATATATGGGAATTGCTCATAGGGATTCTACAGCTTGGGATAACTGGGCTCAGCTTTTCCAATAAAAATATAAAGTCGGGTTATCCCGACTTTTTTGCTTATCATTAGTATTTTAGAATATGACACAAAAAGAAAAGTATGGTAAATTAGTTACAATATCTCATTAAAACAGGAGGATTAAAGTTATGAATACGTCTGATCAATATTCTGTGACTCTATGTCCCTTTTGTGGCTCTATGGATTTAGAAGCTGTCTATGATGAACATAGCGACAACTTTTCTATGGGAAATCTTTTTCGGAGAGGTCTTCTAGGATTGATTTTTTCAGTCGCTCGTGGCAGTAGACAAAACGCTTTTTGGGTTTGTCAAAATTGCGGGCACGAATTTCCTATTCAATAAAATCCAATAATAGATAGTGGAGGAAAATATGAATAAGAACGAAGCAATGAAATCTGTTTATGAAGCATTACCTATTTTGCAAGAAATAAACCGCTTGTATTTTAAAGCCCGAAGTATAGAGCAACAAGCTTCAGTAATAACGGTAAAAACCCAGAGAAGTAAGGCTAGGATATCTTGGATTCCTGCAATAATCGCAGCCTTCATTGTTTTTTATATACTAGATATTTTTTTCGAACTTTTTGTTGCGGGAAGAAGCGGCTACGTTGTTCCTATTTTTATTATTAGTAGCTTGATATTATGTTTTGTTATCTATAAATTCATAAGAAAATCTTTAAATTTTAATCCTAATGCACCTAATAAAGGACTCTCTGCCGCTAGGAATGAGATAGATCTTATCTCAGACCAAATTTTTAGATTGGCAAGTGAGAATAGTGAAATATTGGAAAAAATACCAAGGGACTATAGGAATTATGAGGCTGTAAGTTATTTTGAAAAATTATTTGCTAATGGACAAGCCGATTCTATGAAAGAGGCGGTTAATTTATTTGATGAATATGTGCATAGATCTAAGATGGAAAGCAACACTGAGCGATCCCTAATGATTGCTCGACAACAATCTTTAATGCTACAAAATATCGAATTCAACTCAGCACGAGCAGCTGATGCGGCTTCCGTTGGAGCATTTTTTTCTGTACTTAACTATTTGAAATAAAAATACAAGCCAGAAGCATCTTAAGCTCTATCCATAGAAAAAAAGCCGGGCATTTTAGAGTGACCCCAAAAAGCTGGACCAGCGAGATCAGTGCGCTCCTTGTACTTATCTCGCTTTTTATATACACCCTACTATTAACTACATGTGGTTATGGAGGACACACAAAAAGAGCCGGGCAAAAATGCTCGGCTCTTGGTATTCCCCTCTTAGATGGATACGGTCTTATTCAGGTCTGTTGCAATCCATACTTCTCTGTCTTGGTTATCCAGGACGTAGTTGTGCCATACGGCGGATTCTGTTACGGCTGGGTCTGTGGTGTCGGAGAAGGTCCGGGTTGCTAGACCGTTGGTATTGGGTTGGGTGTCTCGACCGGTGATTTGCTCTAGTTCTTTAATGAAGTCTAGGCGGTTGAGACGGGTGCCGGTTCTGTCTGTGCTGTAGTCGTAGCCGGGTAGGCCGGTGAGGCCGCAGCCTTTGAGCATCCGCCCAATTTGGTTTCGGGTGGCTACAAAGCGGAACTGGGCGTTTTCTGTACCGAACTGGACGTAATCTTTGCTTTCTTCAAGGGGTGGCGTTGGTAGAAGTTCGTATTGCTTGAGGGCGCCAATGCCAACCATGAAGCGGACAGGGTTACTTGCCCAAGCGTTATTCAAGGTAAGGGTGTTACTGGCGTAGTCTCTTCCTTGCATGAGTTCCTGCCTTTTTTCGGCGGTAATGGACCGGGCGATAAAGGCGGCTGCTTCTTCTGTGGAGAGGAAGTTTTTATCTGTTGTTGCGTAGGGTCCCCAGGTGCCATCTGTGTACCCGGCAGATAGGACATGGTGGATTTTAGAGATGGGTTGTGGGTTATTGAAGCTAACGCTTACGTCTCCGCTAACAGGGTCGTGGGACTTGCTTTCTGCTGTGGCTTGGTTGACGTAGGGTTTGTCTGCGCCGTCGTTGGCGTGGAGGACTTTGAACTGGATAATGGTGGCTTTACCGGGCTGGATATCGCCTACCGGGATGGTGAGCTTATCCAGCATGGAGCTACCATTGGGTTCGTATTTGAAGTCGCTCCCCCAGGTTTTGGGGACGCCATTAATGGTGAGGCTATCTCGGTAAAAGGTCAGGCGAGACGTATCTAAAACGTCTGTTACCTTAATACCTTTCCAGACCTTATCTGTGGTGTTGGTTAGCTTAATGGTGTAGGTGTTTCTGGCACCGTCTCTGGTGGCTAGGTCTACAATGTCCTTTTCAGAGGTCTTTTCGAGGGTGGGTTTACCTTTATCGAAAGTAGGAGGTACCGTTCCCGTTCCCCCGCCCTCTTCCGGTACCAATACCGGGGGGACTTTGACTTTATCGTCGGTGGCGCCGCCTGTGCCGTTTTCACCGGTAGCGTTGGCGGTATTGGTAAGGGTGACAGCGTTTTGCTTACGGAGCTTGTCTAGCTCGCTTTCGCTGGTCCCTTTTTTGTAGGTGACTTCCTTGGCAGTCCCTTTCTTGACTTGGACAATATAGGTGACTTTTACGCTTTCACCGGGGGCAATATCCCCAATGGGCTGGGTCACTGTGCTACCGCTAACCATGGCTAGGCCTTCGCCGTCTGTTTGCCCTTGGAGGGTGGGCTGGCCAATGAGTTGTACTTCGCTAGGCAGGGTATCCACGAGGGTAACGTTTTTCCAGGTGGCATCTTTAGCCCGGTTACCTACTTCTACGGTGTAGGTGAGGTATTCAAGGTCTCCGACTTTATCTAGGTCGTGGGTCTTGAGTACATAGGGGCCGGCCTTGCCTTCAGGTACGACTACCGGGGTAGAGGGCAGGTTTCGGTCAGGTTCACCGGGGGTTTTCAGGACTGCCACGTTAACGATGGTCTTCCCTTCCGCTGCTTCTTTGACCTTGACGTCAAATTTGTATACAGCTTTTTCACCAGGCTTGAGGGCCTCAGGCTTCAGGGTTAAGGTATTTGTCTTGCTATCAAAGGAGCCGTCGTTGGACCCTCTGCCATTCTTTTCAAGGTGGCCAATGTATTCCAGTTCTTCCGGAATGGGGTCTGTAATGGTTACGTTTTCCCAATCAGCGGTAGCGCTTGGGCTGTTGGCTACTTCGATCTCATAAGAGAGGGTGTCTCCCACTTTGGCTTGGCTCTTGTTAACAGACTTGGCCCCTACTCTGCCGTCAGCCTTGCCCTTATCTACTACAGTAGGCCGGTTGACCTCTGCTTCCTTGGGGTTGGCGTTATCGGCGGTACCGGTTGCCTTATTGTAGATGGTCTTGCCTTGGGCGGCGTCTTTAACCACAGTGCGTAAAACGATTTCCGCTTTTTCACCGGGCAGGAGGCTGCCTACTAAGACTTCAATGACACCAGCTTTCATGTCATAAACGTACTTGGCGCTTACGCCAGGTTCGCTTTTACCTTGGGCGTCTGTCTTAGCAATGGTAGCGATACCGCCCCATTCAAGGCCTTCCGGGATAGGATCTGTGACTTTCACATTGTTGGCTGCTACTTCTGCGCTAGCGTCATTGGCAACGGTAATGGTGTAGTCCAAATTGTCCCCGACCTTAGCTTCGGTTTTGTCGGCTGTTTTCTGGATAGAAAGATTAGCCTTACCTTCTGCAATTTTAGAGACCTTAGAGCCGTCAGAGACTCGCTCTGCATTGGCCCCTTCTGCTGAAGCGATATTTTCCACTTCTTTGCCGTAACCGGTCTTATTGACAGTAACCTTGAAGACAACCTTTTTGGTCTGGTCAATCTTCACGTCACCGAGGTTTACAGTGAGGACCCGGGTAGACTCATCATAGGAGAAGTCGCTATGCCCCTTACCATCTACGGTAACAGAGCCAGCGAAATCAAGAGCAGGGTCAATCGGGTCTGTTACGACAACCTCTTTAGCGTCTTTTTTAGACTTGCCATCCGTTTTTAGAACATTTTTATCTATATTTTGCGATTTTACACCTAAAAATACATATGAGCCATTGATTTTCTGCGCTTCTATGCTATAATCATACCAACAGAACCTCTCCACGCTTAATGTAGATTTCTACATGCGGACCACGGAGAGGGCTTTTTTATATCAAGGAGCAGGATTACCATGCAACTAAAGCCGCCCTTAACATATGATGAGCAAATTGAAAAGCTAAAAAATGACCACAATCTTACAATATCCGATGAATGCTTTGCAAAAGAAGTTTTAATGAAAGTTAGTTATTACAGACTTTCTGGCTACGGGATTGGACTAAAAAAGCCTAACAATAGAGAACATTATAAAGATAGTATTACCATTGAGCAGCTTTTTAGTCTTTATTGTTTCGACAGTCAATTCAAGAATAATCTTATAAGAACTATTGAGCAGATTGAAATAGAACTGAGGGCAAAAATTACACATCACCTATCAATAAAATACGGTTCGACCGCTCTTATGGAGAAAAACAACTTCATCTATAAGAAAAACAAAAAAGGCAAACCTATATACACCCTTATCCGAAATAATTTGGATAAGGAGATAGAACGGCAAAAAAACAAGCCCTTTGTAAAGCATCATCTTAAAAAATATGATGGTAACTTTCCTATTTGGGCTGCTATTGAACTTATGTCATTTGGAACTCTATCTTCCCTCTTTAGTATTTTAAAATTTGAAGATCAAAAGGAGATTTCTAACCAATTTAATACAAGCCCAAAATATCTCAAAAATTGGATATTATGCCTTGTAGAAGTAAGAAATATTTGCGCTCATTATACCAGACTATATAATATGCCTTTAAAAGAAAACCCTCGCCTTTATACAGAAAACGAAAAATATAAGAAAAAGCAAAACAAAATATTTCCTATTTTATTAATCATAAAAAGAATGTTAAATTCTAATGAACAATGGACATCTCTGTTAAGGGATTTGAAAAAATCTTTTAATAAATACCAAGGTGCTTTCAATTTCAGTTTTATGGGTTTCCCTGAGAATTGGGAAGAAGTTCTTTAGCAAGCAGTACATTTAGTCTGAGCCCATAAATTGTGAACCACCCGGCAACAAAAAAAGAGACCGAATTATCGCCACAAATAAGCACTTGGTAAATAGCCACCTTCATAGGTGGCTATTTTTATGCTCCTACCCCTAGCAGTCCAGTCCTCACCTTAGCGATTATAAGGTTTATCTAAATTCATTTACATTTTATCTAAGAGTTCTTCTGCGGTCTTCAACTCTTCTTCCAAGTATAAAACTCGCTTCTCCAAACTACTAATTTTTCTCTCTTGCTTTTCGTACAAACTCAATCCAGGGGCATACTTTATTACTCCGCCATACCCTGCACTGTCAGTCAGGTTGTGATGGGGGTCAAGCCACACAACATAAAATATTCCTTCCACAATAAAGCCTATTATCCTCCCTTTTGATTTGTTGATGCGGAACTGCCAAAACTCATACTGACCACTATGCAATGGAGCTTTAGTGTTTGTTTTATCCCAT
>NZ_JBKICG010000035.1:0-6243 GCF_046569735.1 Peptococcus simiae
CGGATTTCTTGGTCCAACTTTAGGGGGTCAGTTCATTTAGGACGCTTTTTTTATTGGTTGGCGATTTTTCTGACGGCACTGGGCGAGGCATTTTTGTAGCGCTTGTATAAGAGGCTAAAGCGGCTGGGCGACTGGTAGCCAACAGCCTTGGCGATATCGGCGATAGCCATGTCCGTGGTGAGGAGGAGGTTTTCGGCAATATTCATCCGCTTGCGCTGGGTAAACTCGGTAATGCTCATATTGTAGCGGTCCCTAAAGCAGGCCTTGAGCTTGGTCCCGCTCATGGCAGCCAGTTTTTCTAAAAAGGACTGGCTGATATCAAAGGCATAGTGGTCCTGGATGTAGCGGGCAACGGTTTCAATGGCGACCTGGTCACCGGCTGGCAGGGGCCGTTTATTTTTATGGCGGTCATAGGCATCGAGGGTAATGGCCAGCCATTCATGGGCCTTGGCGTTAAAGAATAAGTCCGCTGAGGTGCCATCCATCTGGCAGTGGAGGATATCCAGGGCCAAGTGGCGGATGGGTCGGGTAATTTCTGTCCGGGTATCATAAAAAATCCGCATGAGCTGGTCCTTGTTTCGAAAACGGTTGGTCAAGCCTACCTTGGCCATCATGTTTTCCTTGAAGCGGACCCCTACCGCCTTATAGATGGAATGGCCATGCATGAGGCAGCGGTCGGTCGGCAGGGTGGTATCAAAGATAAAAAGGGAGTCCGGCTCAATGACCTGGTAGGGGTCCAGCCATTCGCCACTGCCGCTGATGATGTAGGCCGAGGAGAGGAGGACGTATTCGCTCAGGTCTTCACTGATGGATTCAACGTAGTCCTTCTTGATGGCCATGTCGTGAATATCAATGGTAAAGTCTTGGGTATCGTAGTACCAATACCTGCCCCGATAGTTTTCCCGGTCAGCAGTGAAGGCCTTGCCGGCCGGCGAAAAGGCAGCACCGGTTGGCGCCGCATCATCCAGGTACCAGGCCACTAGGTCGTCAAAGGACTTCATGATTTTCTCCTTTCTGTCACGATTAGACATTATCTCGGTTAGACCTTAATCCGGTAACCATATTGTAACAAAAAAGTTAGCGATGTACAATCTAACTAGAAGAGGCACCTACAAAGCCTTTCAAATAAGACCATCTGGCTAGGCCAAAAGGGCCTGGTCAATAGGGGCGTCTAAATAGAATAGTTTAGGAGGTAGTTATGAAGACCTATAGAAAATTATTCCGCTATGCCAAGGAGAAAAGGGGGTGGGGAATCCTGGCCATCCTTTGCTCCGCCCTGTCGGCTGTGGCAACGGTTTACGGTTATTATTTGATTTATCGCTTTTTAGACAGTGTAGTGGTGGCCGGAGACCTGGCCCTGGCCCGGTCCTATGCGGTCCGGACAGTCGTCTTTTTAACCCTGGGGGCCTTGGTCTACCTGGTCTCCGGCGCCTGCTCCCATGTCCTGGCCTTCCGCCTGGAAAGTAACTTGCGGAAGCACGGGATAGAGGGCTTGGCCGGGGCCAGCTTCCGCTTTTTTGACCTCCACCCCAGTGGGGCCATCCGCAAAACCATCGACGACAATGCAGCCCAGACCCACCAGGCTGTGGCCCACCTGATTCCTGACCAGACCCAGGCCATCCTGTCGCCGCTTTTACTCTTAATTGCCAGCTTCTTTGTGGGTTGGCGGGTAGGGTTGGTACTGGTCCTTTTAACCCTTTCTGCTGGGCTCTTGCTCAAGGCCATGATGGGCGAGAAGGAATTTATGAAGATTTACCAGGCGGCCCTGGCTACCCTGAGTGCAGAATCGGTGGAATATGTCCGGGGAATGCCGGTGGTAAAAATATTCGGCGCCCGGGTAGATTCCTTCAAGGCCCTCTATAAGGCCATCAAGGATTATTCCAAATATGCCTATGATTACAGCCAAAGCTGCAAGGGGCCCTATGTCCTCTACCAGTGGCTTTTCTTCGGCCTGCTGGCCCTTTTAATGGTCCCCCTGCCCTTTGTTGGCAGTGCCCTCGGCGATCCGGCTCTTTTGGCTGTGGACCTGATGATGGTCCTCTTTTTTAGCGGTGTCCTCTTTGTGGCCTTTATGCGGGTTATGTGGGTATCTACCTATGATTTCCAGGCTAACTATGCAGTCGATAGCTTAGAAGCCCTCTATACCGCCATGCAGGAAGACCAATTGACCTTTGGTCATGAAGACGTTTTTGACAACTATGATATTGAATTTGACCGGGTGGACTTTGCCTATAAGGATAAGCAGGTCTTTAAGGACCTCAGCTTTAGCCTGCAAGAGGGCCGGTCCTATGCCCTAGTCGGCGGGTCCGGCAGCGGGAAGTCGACCATTGCCAAGCTCATCTCAGGCTTTTACGCTGTCGATGGCGGGCAGATTAAAATCGGTGGCAAGCCCCTGGAAAGCTACCGGCAGGCGGCCCTTATTGAAACCATTGCCTTTGTTTTTCAAAATGCCAAGCTCTTTAAGCAGAGCATTTATGAGAACGTGGCCCTGGCCAAACCCAATGCCAGCCGGGCCGAAGTCTTAGAGGCCCTACACCTGGCCGGCTGTGACAGTATTTTAGATAAGTTTCCCGACCGGGAAAATACCCGGATCGGCAGTGCCGGTGTCTACCTGTCCGGCGGCGAAAAGCAGCGGATTGCCATTGCCCGGGCCCTCTTAAAAGATGCCAAGATTATCATCATGGATGAGGCCAGTGCTGCCGTTGACCCGGATAATGAGCATGAACTGCAAAAGGCCTTTAAACAGCTTATGCAGGGCAAAACGGTCATTATGATTGCCCACCGCCTGTCCAGCATTCGGGCCGTAGATGAAATCCTGGTCCTGGAGGGCGGGGAAATTGTTGAGCGGGGGACGGATGCCGCCCTTATGGCAGGGGACAGCCGGTATAAACACTTTATGAAGCTCTACCAAGAGGCCAATGAATGGAGGGTCGGTTATGAAAGCCTTCTTTAAGAATACCTTTGCCCTGACCGAGGCCGGGGCCAGTGACCTGGGCCAGGCCACCCGGGCCTGCTTTTGGGTCTACTGCATCAATATGGTGCCGGCCTTTTTGCTCTTGCTCTTTATGGATGACCTGGTCCTGGGTCACGCCCGCAACCCCTATATCTATACCGGCATCTCGATCCTGACCCTCATCGCCATGTACCTCCTGATGCGGGTAGAGTATGACCGGATGTACAACACCACCTACCGGGAAAGCGCCAACCTGCGCCTGGAACTGGCCGAAAAAATGGCTGACCTGCCCTTATCCTACTTTTTCAAGCATGACCTGTCCGACCTTTCCCAAAGCATTATGGAAGATGTGGCGGCTATTGAACACGCCCTGAGCCATTCCATCCCTAAGGCCATGGCCATGGCGATATTCTTTCCACTGATGTCTATCTTAATGATCATCGGTCATTGGCAACTGGGCCTGGCGGTGGTCTTGCCCCTCTTGTTTAGCTTTATGCTTTTACCGGTCTCGCGTAAAATGGTCAGCACCGGCAACAAGGGCTACTACGATATTTTGCGACGGAATTCGGAAGCCTTCCAGGAAACCATAGAGCTCCAGCAGGAAATCAAAAGCTTTAACCTGGTTGACCGAGTCAAGGCGGACCTCTTCCAAAAAATGGATGAAAGCGAGAAAATTCATATCCGGACAGAGGCCAAAAGCCTCCTGGCCATGGGCCTTTCCAACCTCTTTTCCTATATGTCCCTGGGGGTTGTTATGGTGGTTGGGATTAACCGGCTCATGGCCGGCGATATTTCCCTCCTCTACCTCCTGGGCTACCTACTGGCCGCCATTAAGGTGAAGGAAGCCATAGATGCCTCTAAAGAAGGCTACCTGGAAATGCTGCATATTGGCCCCCGGGTGAACCGGATCAAGGACATCCGCAAGACCCCGGTCCAGGCCGGTCAAGCCGTCCAGCTGACCAATTTTGACTTGGCCTTCCAAGACGTGACCTTTGCCTATGACCGGGATAACCCCGTCTTACGGGGGGTCAGCTTTACAGCCCGGCAGGGAGAAGTCACCGCCCTGGTCGGGGCCAGCGGGTGTGGAAAGACCAGTATCCTCCGGCTCATGTCCCGGCTCTATGACTATGACGGCGGGAAAATCACCATCGGCGGCCAGGATATCAAGACCATTGCCGCATCGACCCTCTTTCGCCATATTGCTATTGTCTTCCAGGATGTAACCCTCTTTAACAGCAGCGTCATGGAAAATATCCGGATTGGTCGGGCGGATGCTACAGATGAAGAAGTCCGCCAGGCCGCCGAAGCCGCCCAGTGCATGGACTTCATCAGCCGCTTAGACCAAGGCTTTGACACCCCCATTGGCGAAAACGGCGCCGAACTCTCCGGCGGCGAGCGCCAGCGCCTCTCCATTGCCCGGGCCATCCTAAAAGACGCCCCCATCCTCATCCTGGATGAAATCGCCGCCAGCCTGGATGTGACCAATGAAAAGGCCATCCAGGAAAGCCTGAACCGGTTGATTCAAAATAAAACCGTCATCATCATCTCCCACCGGCTCAAGTCCATTGAAAAGGTGGATAAAATCGTCGTCCTGGACGCCGGCCGCGTCGAAGCCACCGGCAGCCACGCCGACCTGGCCAAGATATCACCGACCTATCAAAATCTGCTGGAAAAAAATCGCCTAGCAGAAGCCTTTGTTTATTAGAAGGGAGACTTATGAAGCAACAATTAAAGGTCAAGGACTTAGTGACCATTGGGATTTTTGCCGTTGTTTATTTCATTTTAATGTTTGCGCTGGGCATGATTGGGATGGTGCCTATTCTGTTTTTGGTTTACCCGACCCTTCTGGGCCTTGTTAGCGGCGTATTGATTATGCTTTTTATGGCCAAGGTACCCAAGCCCTGGGCTCTCTTTATCCTAGGGATGATTACACCTCTGGTCATGTTTGCCATGGGGCATACCTATGTTTTACCAGTTCATGCCCTGGTGGTGATGCTGGTAGCCGACTTGATCCGCCGGACCGGATCCTACCGGTCCTTCAAGGCTGATGCCCTGGCCTTTGGGGTCTTTAATACCTGGATTTGCGGGTCTTTAATGCAAATGCTTTTGGCTAAGGAAGAGTACTTAGAGATGTGTGCCATGATGGGAGATGATTATGTGAAGGGCTTAGAAAGATTGATTACCTATCCGCATATGGCCCTGGTCTACCTGGGGGCCTTTGTCGGTGCCTTGCTGGGGGCCCTTATTGGCCGGGCCATGCTGAAAAAGCATTTTTCTAAAGCAGGGATTATCTAGTGGCTCAGACGGTAAGGGATTTTTTCAACCCAAACCCCCTTAGTAAGCTTTGCGGAACTGTTTTAATCAGTTTTACAGTTTTACACCCGATTGGTTTTTTCGGCTGGGGGGTGGCCGGTTGGCTGGCCCTTTTCTTTTGGCTAAATGGCTATAGGCTGGACGCCGTTAAAGCACCTGCTTATTTTTCAGTGCTATACTTTTTACCCGGCTTTGACTGGGTAATGGCTTTGCCTAGTGGCATAAAAATGTTAGTGGCCCTTTTGCTTGTGGTTAAGATGTTCTACCTGCCCTTTGTCGCCGGTAAGTTCTTGATAAAGAGTTCGGATGTCGGCCATATCCTATCTGCTATGGATAAATGCCGGGTACCGGCTGCCTTGAGCATTCCCATTGCTGTGATGTTTCGCTTTTTCCCTTCTTTTAAGGAAGACCATCGTCATATTCGTCAGGCCATGAAAATTAGGGGGATCAGCCTAAGCCATCCCCTTAGGTATGCAGAGTATGTGACGGTACCCCTCTTGGT
The DNA here is from genome assembly GCF_046569735.1 of Peptococcus simiae. GTDB lineage: Bacteria > Bacillota > Peptococcia > Peptococcales > Peptococcaceae > Peptococcus > Peptococcus simiae_A. Next base: position 5,769 of record NZ_JBKICG010000035.1, read on the forward strand.
CATCTCTTCGACCCTGGCCGATGATATATCGATGGCAGCGGAAACCCGGGGCATTGCCAGGCCCGGGAAAAAAAACCGCTACCGAGAGGTCAGTAGTAAGGGCGTAGATGTCATATTTTTGGCAGGGGTTATGATTTTGGTGATAGGAGGCTGGATATGGTTCAAGTAAAGGGGCTTTCCTTAGCCTATCCTGGCCAAGATAAAAGTCTGGAGGGGATTGACATCCAGCTGGCAGCCGGAGAGTGTCTGCTTTTGGCGGGACAAAGTGGCTGTGGTAAATCCTCTATCCTTCGCAGCTTAAATGGCTTGGCCCATCATTATGACCGGGCCTCCCTATCCGGGGATATCTACCTTGCTGGTCAGTCGGTCAAGGGGATGGAGGTCTATCAAATCGCTGAGTGGCTTGCCAGTGTTTTTCAAAACCCCAAAACCCATTTTTTTAATGTAGATACCACCTTGGAGCTGGTCTTTTATT
>NZ_JBKICG010000036.1:0-4073 GCF_046569735.1 Peptococcus simiae
TAGGAGGCAGCTTTTATTTATGAAAGTCTATTAATCCATCATATTGCAAATGTAAGTTTCTATTCCTGCTTTTTCAGAGAAACCATACTCACCATCTTTTTCTTTAAAGTAGGCTTCTATACTTTCGGACGAGATGATTTTATTTGATCTCATATCGTCCGAAAGGCCTTTTCTAGCGGATATCCACGGTGCTTCTTTGTGGGTAATTTTCTCTAAAACTTTTCCACTATATCGCCCAAATGTATCAGAAACCAAATCTACTATATAGACATCACTCTCGGTTAACCTATCTTTATCACTCTGAATAATAGCAAATCGCACATCTTCAATTGGATTATACTTAAAATCCCTAAACATAAAGTAGATCTCCGGATAAACAGGTCCATGAACCCACGCCTGACACTCTTCTAAAAATATCGGCTTCCCGTTTTTCACATACGACAATCCCTGCACATAATAAAGCAGTTTTTGTAGCATCAATGGGGTAATTTCTTCTAGATTATCAAAGAGTCTAGAAATAACGCCTAATATTTTTTCAGATACCGAAAACAGACTCTCACATCTTTCGGCTGCACTCATTGATTTCGCAAAGGCTATGTCCTTTAGCTTATTTTCATTTTCTTCGAGACACGATTTCATATAGGAGGGATTAGTTAAGGCTTTCTTTATAACATCAGAATACTTTTTAGATGGAATCTGACCGGATAAATAGCGCTCAATGGTAACTTCGCCAAAGCCAAGGGCTAAAGACAAGGGTCTCTTTCCGATATCATATAGAGTCAGAAGTCTTTGAATATCCTCAATAGATACCAGTCCTTTAATAAATCTATATTGCTCGTCTATTTCTTTAATATTTTTATCAATGAGTCCGGGAATATTCACTTCCTTGCCACAATTATCACAAAAGGCTGTAGTAATACTAAACTGATATGTGCATCCTTTAATCTCCTTTGTTATATCCTTCTTTTTTAATGTGTAGGTGGTTGTTTCTCGACACTCTGTGCAGAAATCCCTTTCCCCTTTAATAATCATATTTATCATTCCTTTGGTTAGCAATTATCGCTGACATTAATCTTTAAAACAATATATAAGTTTATACTTTTGCTTGTGGAATGATATAACAATCAGGATTTTATTTTCTATCTTATTCAGTTTAATATATAATGGCACTATCACTAGATGCGACCCAAATCTTTCTAGCAATTCAACTTCTTTTCCAAATATGTACAGAAACTCATGCCCGTAACCTTCTTTTTGGTTCCTGCGAACCTCCGAAAAATCTTTAGCCGATAAGCTTAATAATATTTTTTCAGCCTCAGCTTCAGAGATCACATATTCTAAAAACAAGTCATTATTGTCACTTCTGGTAACATTCCTAGCAATCCTATAATCTCCAGCTCGAATCAAAGCCTTCGCTTCTTCTAAATAGGTTTCAACATCTTTTTCTGTTATAGCCAAGCCTCTTCTCCCGATTAACAGTTCGATTCGCTTTTTCATTTATTGTATCATTTAGCTGCCTTTTGTCAACGTTGAAACACATCTGCTATTCCCCTTATTTTAGATTGGCTATGTTCTGAACGGAATAGAAAAGAGCTGCTTCTCTAAGAGGCAGCTCTGATTTTTTATGAAGGTCTATTTAATTTTTGCAGCTAGAGGGTTTATTCTCAAGAGTTCATCTTCATTGACTTGAATAACTTCCGGAGTTTCGTTTGCAATCTTATTCAGTAAAACTTGAAAGAGGTCGGTACAGATATCTTTCCGGTTGGTAGTCCTTATTTTCTCACTATATTCAATAGCTTTTGTTGAAAAAATGCGATCACAATCGATCCTAGTAGTTCGCACAAAGGGATTCCTATGTGAACTACTCGGCTATTGAATAGCCGAGCATCTGATATACGGAGTAAAATAACAATACACCGCAGATTCAGGGTGGGTCCATGCCACCAATACTGCTTTTTACACAGCTACTTTTAGCACATTTGGCACTTGAATTTGTGAAGGTTCAAGCGTTACATTCTGATTCTTCTTTTTTAGATATACTCTCATTTGGCTTTATTTCACACAAAAAACGTGGTATTCTGGAATAAGCTATAGTGAAAGCAATGCGTTGTTTCAAAACAAAAGTTGTTTCAAAACAAAAAGGGTTATTAATGAATATTTATATAGATGAATCCGGAACCATAAATAATAAGCTAAGTAATGAATTTTTTATAATAACTTTGGTTGTTCCGGAGAGCACTCACTCTTTAAAAAGATCTTATAAACGATTTGTCTCCACCAATTACCCCACTTTGAAAACACTAGATTCTAAAAACAGAATGTTTCTCAATGATAAATTTCATGAGCTAAAAGGTTCTTGTTTCAATAGAGAATTAAAGCAAAAATTCATTCAGCATTTTTCCAAGAAAAATAATTTTAGTTTATTCTATATTGTGGCTGACAATTCAAGACTGAACAATACTTTTTGCTCAAATTCTTCTCGTGCCTTCAATTATTTATTGAAAAACGCCTTGGAATATTTTATCATACATGGGTATTTGCCTAGTGAAAATCATACCCTTCAATTAGATGAACGAAATGAGCGAACCGAATCGAAGTACTTTCTTGAAGACTACTTAAATACCGAGTTGTTTCTTACAAATATTAATCAAGGCTCTTTCAGTGTTCGATACTTCGACTCTGCAAATAACACTCTTATTCAAGTCGCTGACGTTCTATCTAATTTACTATATTCACACCTGAAAACCCAAGCTTATGATAAAGAAATTAATCTACTTAAACGCAACGGTTTACTGAAATTTATTTATTCCTTTCCGTTATAAAAATTTGACTTTTTTCGTATCTTTGCTATTATATACTTATAACCAACAGTAAGTCTTATTAATGTGCCGTCCTCTAGGTAAGCGGTATGTGTTATCGCCACAAATAAGCACTTGGTAAATAGCCACCTTCATAGGTGGCTATTTTTATGTGTCCTCGGGCCTACAGAATTTCCATAAGCTGATGAAAAATGGCAAAACTATAAAAACAGAAAGAATTACATAGCTTATGTCTTTTATTACCCAGCCAAAGATCATCAGTACGAATATAAGTAAGAGAGAAACAAAACGGTTTTTATTAGATTTATTTTTGTCACCATCTTTGTTTAAGTGCCTAAGTAAAACCCACAACACAAAAATCACAATAGGAAGAATAACTGTTTTGGGTTCATTTTTATAGGCATCCCCCATCAAAATAAATATAAAAGGCAGGAAAACCGACTCAATATATTGTACAGCTACACCACTAATCTCATGAAGTGATTGTATACTACTCTCTTTTTCTATAGAGCTATATCGCCTAACCGTTTTTAACTCTGAAAAGATATTCCTTATTAGACTCTTAGAAGAGCTACCTTGATTCCTTAATTTATAATTATTTAAAAACTCTTCACACACAATAAAATATATATTACTAAATCCAATACAAACCAACCCGGAATATAATTGCTGTTCAAAATCACTTATACAACCAGCCTCTATCAAAAAAGTTATTCCCATAGTTGCAATTGTCATATTATTCGCAATGCACCTTACGGTTTTTTCTATTATTCCCATAGTATCTACTTTATGCCTTTTTTAAAACTAACAGTTCTATTTTTTTGTAAATCTCTATAGCCTACTCTATACATCATGATTTCTCCCTTAGCCTAGGTTTCACAAGAAAAGACCCCTTGTACTTACACAAGGAGGTCCAGAGTCCTACAGACCAGCTAAGTTCAGACCCTTTGTGCTTACACTTTATCTAAGAGTTCTTCTGCGGCCTTCAATTCTTCTTCTAAATACAAAACTCGCTTCTTTAAACTATCAATTTCTCTCTCTTGCTTTTCGTACAAACTCAATCCAGGGGTATACTTTATTACTCCGCCATACCCTGCACTGTCAGTCAGATTGTGATGGGGGTCAAGCCACACAACATAAAATATTCCTTCCACAATAAAGCCTATTATCCTTCCCTTAGACTTATTGATTCGGAACTGCCAAAACTCATACTGACCACTATGCAATGGAGCTTTAGTGTTTGTTTTATCCCAC
>NZ_JBKICG010000037.1:0-2283 GCF_046569735.1 Peptococcus simiae
TAGCTTTTTTGGACTTTTTTTCAAAAAAGATGCCAATCGTCGCTCATCGGGTCTAGGAGGTCTATCTTTCGGGCGTCTTATCCTTATATAGGAGACCTCGATGATATAGGAAACCTCGATAGCCAATTGTAAATCCAGACCGAGGCGAAGGCGCATATTCTTACTTACCTTTTACCAGAGGCGACGGTTGATTTGACCTCCCCTTGCTAATATAAAAGTAACAAAGAAAAGGAGGTTTCATATGTCAACCATCAAAAAGCTTTTTGCCACCACCCTCACTGCTTCTATTCTCTTTTGCAGCCTCACCTTTCCTGGCATGCCCGGCCCTGCTAAGGCTGCCCAGGATACTTATGGTCACAGCCACAATGTTATCATGATGATTCCTGACGGAACGAACGTTGAAGCTGTCACTACGACCCGTTGGATGACGGATAACAAGGCACTCACGATGGATAGCATGCTCACCGGTATGGTCCGCACCAACAATGCCAATACGCCTATTGCTGACTCGGCACCAGCGGGTACCGCCATGTCCACCGGTCAGAAAACAGAATCCCCCTTCATCGCTACCTATCCGACCAAGGCAGGGATGCCCGGCGCTGAAACCATGGATGAAAGCCGGGCCATGGCACCTCTAGCCACCGTCCTGGAAGGGGCGAAACGGGCAGGTAAGTCAACAGGCATTATCTCCACCTCCAATATCCAGCACGCCACCCCGGCGGACTTCTCTTCCCACCACCCCAACCGGAACGCCTATGAGGATTTAGGGGAACAGCAGGTCTACCAAAAAATGGATGTGGTCCTCGGCGCCGGTAGCCACTACCTGACGGCTGAAAACCGGGCTGACAAAGAAGACCTCATCAAAGAAATCAAGGACCAGGGCTACACCTACGTCACCACACCCGGAGAAATGGCCAGCGCCGGAAACGGTCCCCTCTGGGGCATGTTTGCCGGCAAGTCCCTGGCCTATGATATTGACCGTGACCCTGCCAAGGAACCTGCTTTAGCAGAAATGACCCAGAAGGCCCTGGATATTTTATCTCAAAACGACAAAGGCTTTTTCTTAATGGTTGAAGGGTCTGAAGTCGACTGGGCCGCCCACGCCAATGACCCGGTGGGCGTCGTCAGTGACCTCTTAGCCTTCGATAAGGCTGTCGCTGTCGCCAAAGAATTTGCAGACCGCCACGGCAATACCACCATCATCATTGCTGCTGACCACGGAACCGGCGGAATGACCTTTGGTGAACGGGCCATTTCCAAGGGCTACGACAAAGTCCCCTTGCAGTCCTTTACCAAGTATATCAAAAATGCCAAGCTCACCGGCCAGGGTGTTGCCCTCCGCCTCAATGCAGACCGGTCCAATATTGATGCCGTCATGAATGAAGCATACGGCTTGAATGACTTAACCAATGAAGAACGCCAACTGATCCGCGACGCCAAGGATGTTCAGGGGGCTGTTGGCAAGGTCATCAGCGACCGGTCTCACATCGGCTGGACCACCAATGGCCACGTCGGTGGTGACGTTGCCCTCTATTGCTACACCACTTCCCCTGAAGCCAAACCGCTCACCGGCCTGGTCTTCAACCATGAAATTGGCCTTTACATGGCTGACCTACTCGACCTTGACCTAGCCGCCTTATCCAAGGACCTCTACGTCCCCGTTCGGGATGCCTTTGCCGGCACCGGCGCCACCATTACCTTCGATAACAGCCGGCCGGCCAACCCTGAAGTCATTGTCACGAAGGACAAGAAAACCATCATCTTCCCGATTTCTAAAAACTACGCCATCATTGATGGGAAACGGGTTGAACTGGATGGCCTGACCGTTTTCAACACCCAGAAAACATACGTCCCGGCCTCAGCTGCTAAGCTCTTAGGCTAGTAAAGTAAAGAAAAAGTCGCTGGCTCTGCTAGCGACTTTTTTCTTGCCCCTTTTTAAGCAGCCCTAGTCAGGACTTATATATCTGAGAAAAGCCCTAATGCAGCAGCGCTTTCCTCAGCCTACCTAGCCACCTGCACCGCCCCTTGATACCTCCCGCCAGGTGGTGGATGCGGCGGTCTACAGAGAAACAACCCGGATAAAGGCAAATAAAAAACGCATGAGCAATTGCTCATGCGCTTAATAAACTAAACAGGCCAAACAAGGTAAATATAATTTTTGCAGTAAGTTCGTTACTGCGGGTTTTCCTTAGAAAGGAGGTGATCCAGCCGCACCTTCCGATACGGCTACCTTGTTACGACTTCACCCCAATCATCGATCCCACCGTGGGCGGCTTCCTCCAT
>NZ_JBKICG010000038.1:0-1559 GCF_046569735.1 Peptococcus simiae
CCTCCTCGTATAATATGATTAGTCTTATTTGACCATATCATTCACTTTGTATTAGTCATTTAAGGCTGACTTAAACCTATAGCTCTTATGAGTTATAATTGTTTCGTATAGATAGAGGTCGTAGTTTTCCTCCTTGAAGCGCTGTCTTCCATGTTAAGACTGACGCCTCTTTCTCTGCGGACAGTATATGTATGAGCTGGATAGAACTTCGTTTCTGAATCTCACACGAGGATATATCGTCCCAGAGCTAAGAGGATAACCCCTATCTAAATTCTTATGGAAAGGTTGATCCTTATGTTCTTTTTAGGCATTGACATCGGTAAACGCCATCACGAAGCGGCTCTCATTGATGATAATGGAAAACAAATCGGAAAATCTTTACGCTTTTCCAATTCTAAAGCAGGAAGCGACAGGCTTCTTGATTTCATCAATCAACATCAATTATTACCGGATAATACACTCATCGGTCTTGAAGCAACAGGTCATTACTGGCTGTCTGTCTTTTCGTTTTTAACCGCATTAGACTTTCAAGTCGTTCCCTTTAACCCAATTCAGTCGGATACGCTACGTAATTTTTATCTGCGTAAAACGAAGACGGATACCATCGACGCTGTCCTAATCGCTCAGGTCATCCGTATGGATTTACCTGACCAAACTTACATTCATTCGGAAGATCACATCCGTTTAAAGAAGCTTTCTCGCTTCCGCTATAGTTTGGTCGATCAGGCTTCTGATTTAAAGCGACAAGTCATTGCCTCGCTTGATCAAGTGTTTCCTGAATATGAACAGCTTTTTTCGGATATGTTTGGTAAATCTTCCACTCAATTACTCCTTCAATCACCTCTGCCTGAAGATTTATTAGAAATTGACGCGGAGTCCTTGATTACTCTTCTCAACGAAGCCAGTCAAGGACGACTAACACGCGATAAATCATCAGAAAAAGTGGCTCAGTTACATACACTGGCTAAAGATTCCTTTGGCATTCGTGTCGCTACCGATGTGTATAAACTTCAAATTCAATTGTTACTTGAACAACTCGTCTTACTAGAAAAACAAATACAATTGGTCGAACAAGAAATGAATGAACAGATTGTTGATCAGGACTTCCATCTCACTACCATTACAGGGATTGGTCCTGTCACAGCAGCGACAATCATTGGTGAAATTGGTGATATTCATCGGTTTGAACGGCCCAACCAATTGCTTGCATTTGCAGGTTTAGATGCCTCTGTCCATCAATCAGGAGATTTCACAGCCTCTCGAAATAAATTATCTAAGCGTGGCTCTCCTTATCTAAGACGAGCCATTTGGCAAGCTGCCTTTGTCGCTGCTTTTCGTGATCCTGCTTTATCGTTGTACTATCAATCCCTCAGAAAGAGAGGAAAACATCATGGCACAGCGATTGGCGCAGTATGTCGAAAATTAGTCAATATTATTTTTGCCATTTGGACACAAGATAAACCTTACGAACCTCATATTAACCCCGAACTATCAAAAGATTAATCAATTTTTTTAGCCCTGTGTTCGGCTTTTTTGTCATGCTTTCAATTATCACCTCT
>NZ_JBKICG010000039.1:0-1328 GCF_046569735.1 Peptococcus simiae
TATGCATTCCGCGTCTTCGGTGTGGTGTTTGAGCCCCGTTACATTTTCGGCGCGGAACCCCTGGACCAGTGAGCTATTACGCACTCTCTTAATGATGGCTGCTTCTAAGCCAACATCCTGGTTGTCTGAGCGATTCCACATCCTTTTCCACTTAACACCAACTTGGGGACCTTAGACGGCGGTCTGGGTTCTTTCCCTTTTGACTATGAAGCTTATCCCCCATAGTCTGACTCCCAAGCAGTTTCCCTACGGCATTCTGAGTTTGATAAGATTTGGTAGGCGGTGAAGCCCCCGCATCCAGTCAGTGCTTTACCTCCGCAGGTCTTGGCTTGAGGCTAGCCCTAAAGCTATTTCGAGGAGAACCAGCTATCTCCGAGTTCGATTGGAATTTCACCCCTACCCACAAGTCATCCAATGTCTTTTCAACGACACCTGGTTCGGTCCTCCACGTTATTTTACTAACGCTTCAACCTGCTCATGGGTAGATCACCCGGTTTCGGGTCTGCGCCAAGAAACGTACGCCCTATTAAGACTCGCTTTCGCTATGGCTCCGTTTCCTTAACCTGGCTTCTTAACGCAACTCGCCGGTCCGTTCTACAAAAAGTACGCCACTACTCGCGTGTGGAGCTGTGACTGATTGTAAGCATGCGGTTTCAGGTTCTATTTCACTCCTCTTCCGAGGTGCTTTTCACCTTTCCCTCACGGTACTGGTTCACTATCGGTCGCCGGGGAGTATTTAGCCTTGGGGGGTGGGCCCCCCGCCTTCCCACGAGATTTCCCGTGTCTCGTGGTACTCCGGATCCACTCCGGATATCTCAACCTTTCGCTTACAAGGCTTTAACTTTCTATGGCTGACTTTCCCAAGTCATTCAACTAGGTCTTAATATCTTTATGAGTGTCCATACCCCGAATTGCTTCGGTTTGGGCTCTTCCCGCTTCGCTCGCCGCTACTGGGGGAATCGAGTTTTCTTTCTCTTCCTCCGGGTACTTAGATGTTTCAGTTCCCCGGGTTGCCTCCTTAAAGTTATGGATTGGCTTTAAGGTTGCCGGACATGACTCCGGCAGGGTTGTCCTATTCGGATATCTACGTGTCAAGGTCTGCTTGCGACTCAACGTAGCTTTTCGCAGCTTACCGCGTCCTTCATCGGCTCCCGGCGCCTAGGCATTCACCGCATGCCCTTAATTACTTAACCTTTAGTTCAGTATAAGTTTGCTTACTTATTTCGCTTGAGTTTTCACTCTCGATGAAATTGATGACCTTTTCTTAAACAGAAAAACTCATCTGCATATCTTTCGTATGCGTTGCTGTGTAGTTTTCAAAGAACCTG
>NZ_JBKICG010000040.1:0-1256 GCF_046569735.1 Peptococcus simiae
TACAAATAGTCCAGGACAAATGTCCTGGGCTATTTGTATTTCTACCCGAGCTGCGACCTATTTTTGCTCTTGTGGGAGGCAAGGGAATGGCCGCATGAGGAGCAGGGGGTCGGCACCTTGCTTAACCAGCTTATCTGGGGATTAAGATAGCACTATCTTAATCCCTCTGGTCTACTGCTCTAATGCCCGGACACTGACAGGCGGTCGGTGGCGGTTTTTGGCATCACTTGGCTTGTTTGATAATAAGAACAATGGTTATATAATTATTTACCAGGCGGATGAAGTTGTAGCCTTTATCTAGCCCTTTACCATAGTATTATGATAGAAAGATGTGATGAAATGCGGTTTATCTCTTGGAATATTGACTCGCTCAATGCGGCTTTAACGGGGACTTCGGCGCGGTCAGACTTGTCCCGGTTGGTGCTCGAAACCATTCGGCAGGCCGATGCGGATATTATTGCTATTCAGGAAACAAAGCTATCAGCCAATGGGCCGACGGCTAAGCATGAGGCGGCCCTAGGAAGTCTTTTTCCGGCCTATACCTATGCTTGGACCAGCTCTCGGGAGCCGGCCCGGAAGGGGTATGCTGGGAATATGGTCCTCTATAAAAAGGACCTTAGCCCGAGGATTTCTTATCCGGCCATTGGGGCTCCGGAACCGATGGACTTGGAGGGCCGGTTGATCACTCTGGAATTTGACGGTTTTTACTTTAACCAGGTCTATACCCCGAATGCGGGGAACGGCCTGGTCCGTCTAGCGGACCGGCAGGTATGGGATCAGCAGTATGCAAGCTACCTCTCCGGCCTAGACCAGGATAAACCGGTCATTGCTACCGGTGACTTTAATGTGGCCCACAAGGAAATTGACCTGGCACATCCGGAAGCCAACCGCCGGTCGCCTGGCTTTACTGATGAAGAGCGGGCAGGCTTTACGACCCTTTTAGACAAGGGTTTTGTGGACTCCTTCCGCTATCTCCATGGGGATGTGACAGGAGCCTATACCTGGTGGGCCCAGCGGGTCAAGACCAGTAAAATCAATAACTCCGGTTGGAGAATTGATTATTTCATCGTGAGCGATCGTTTGAAGAAGCAAATCGCCCTTTCTGAGATGGTTTCTTCAGGTGACCGGCAGGACCATGCTCCTATTTTATTGGAAGTCAATAATCTTATTATTTAAGGGGTGAAAATTTTACTCCACTTTATATCATTGGATGCGTTCTTTTCTTGATCACCTTGTTTGTGGACGGTAGTTTATAA
>NZ_JBKICG010000041.1:0-1124 GCF_046569735.1 Peptococcus simiae
GAAGGGCCTAATGGGCTTTTATTTTTGGCTGTTGCACTTAATATTACAATTCAAGTCATATTCTAAAATACTAATGATAAGCAAAAAAGGGGCTGTGTCAGAATGAGTAAAATCATTCGACACAGCCTCTGGATTGCAGACAAACTTAGCCCTAATTGATTTATAAAATTCTCCTTAGCTATATATTATAAGCTTACATGGATATATCCATAAACAAAGTCCCTCCTCATTTTTTTGAGCTGGGACTTTGTTTGTTAGAGGGCCTATTTTGCAATAGCCCCTTTTTATATTTTTATTGGAAAAGCTGAATCCAGTTCTGAGTGCTGCCTGCATGATAACCAAAGCCTGCGTATTTATTATAGGGCTTAAGAATATTACCTCTATGGCCCGGGGAGTTCATCCATCTATTCACAGCTTCTTCTGGTGAATACAGGTCCCTATCGCTAGTGGTTAAGGTTGAGCCTAAATTTTCACTTAAATTACCTTGCTTAATAAACTGCGACAGGCCGACATCATTCAAAACGGTACTGGGTTTGCTCCCATCTAATCTTCTATGTGGATTCCAGCCGGCTGCTTCTTTAGCTTCAAAGCCGGCCAAGGAATTAATACCCTGCAAGGCTTCCGTAGTCTCCCTCGCCCTAATCTCAGCCCCTTCACAGAGGGCTGGAGAGAGCTTAACCGGCTTCAGTCCATGCTCAGCCCGGGCAGCATTCACCAGTTCCAGCATCCGCAGCTGGTCTGCTGTAAAAGGCTTTCGAGGGGCTTCTAGGGCCTGGTAGTACAGGCTCTTCTTGAACTCCGGCACATACCGTGCAAAGGCATTAAACAGGACGTTTTCTTCGCTAGTGAGAGGCTTTCTGAACTTGAACGCCTCATACCTAGCTAGGTCTTCTTCGGTCTGGGGGCCTGACTTAGCCCTATCCTTTAACCAGGCTAATTCTTCGCTTGTTAGGGCGCTCTTTTGTTCCTGGGGGGTAAAGGGGTTACTAGGTGTATTCACCTCACTGGAAGGCTTGCTAGGCGTTACGCTGGGCTGGACAGGGTTGGTGGGTTGTGCCGGTTGTACTGGGGCAGCCGGTGCTTGAGGCTGTACCGGGTTAGTATCAGTCCTAGTAATAACCACC
>NZ_JBKICG010000042.1:0-863 GCF_046569735.1 Peptococcus simiae
AACGGTAAAAACCCAGAGAAGTAAGGCTAGGATATCTTGGATTCCTGCAATAATCGCAGCCTTCATTGTTTTTTATATACTAGATATTTTTTTCGAACTTTTTGTTGCGGGAAGAAGCGGCTACGTTGTTCCTATTTTTATTATTAGTAGCTTGATATTATGTTTTGTTATCTATAAATTCATAAGAAAATCTTTAAATTTTAATCCTAATGCACCTAATAAAAGACTCTCTGCCGCTAGGAATGAGATAGATCTTATCTCAGACCAAATTTTTAGATTGGCAAGTGAGAATAGTAAAATATTGGAAAAAATACCAAGGGACTATAGGAATTATGAGGCTGTAAGTTATTTTGAAAAATTATTTGCTAATGGACAAGCCGATTCTATGAAAGAGGCGGTTAATTTATTTGATGAATATGCGCATAGATCTAAGATGGAAAGCAACACTGAGCGATCCCTAATGATTGCTCGACAACAATCTTTAATGCTACAAAATATCGAATTTAACTCAGCACGAGCAGCTGATGCGGCTTCCGTTGGAGCATTTTTTTCTGTACTTAACTATTTGAAATAAAAATACAAGCCAGAGGCATCTTAAGCTCTATCCATAGAAAAAAGCCGAGCATTTTAGAGTGGCCCCAAAAAGCTGGACCAGCGAGATAAGTACGCTCCTTGTACTTGTCTCGCTTTTTATATACCCCCTACTATTAACTATATATAGTATGCGTGGTATTATATACCTAACGAATAATCGCTAACCAAGCAAAGGAGGATTACCCATGAAAGGAAGCTTAACTAAAAAAGCAACAGCAGCTGTATTAGCAGTAGCCCTCTTGGCCAGTGCTAGCCCTGTACAGGCTGCG
>NZ_JBKICG010000043.1:0-862 GCF_046569735.1 Peptococcus simiae
CCGACACCTAGTACCCATCGTTTACGGCGTGGACTACCAGGGTATCTAATCCTGTTTGCTCCCCACGCTTTCGCGCCTCAGCGTCAGTTATGGCCCAGTAAGTCGCCTTCGCCACTGGTGTTCCTCCTAATATCTACGCATTTCACCGCTACACTAGGAATTCCACTTACCTCTTCCATACTCAAGTCTGCCAGTATCAGATGCACGTTCAGGGTTGAGCCCTAACCTTTCACATCTGACTTAACAAACCGCCTGCGCGCCCTTTACGCCCAGTGATTCCGGACAACGCTTGCCCCCTATGTTTTACCGCGGCTGCTGGCACATAGTTAGCCGGGGCTTCCTCCTCATCTACCGTCCTAGAACTGTCAGTTACTACAGTCCTCTCTCTTGGATGAGGACAGAGTTTTACAACCCGAAGGCCTTCTTCACTCACGCGGCATTGCTCCGTCAGGCTTGCGCCCATTGCGGAAGATTCCCCACTGCTGCCTCCCGTAGGAGTTTGGGCCGTGTCTCAGTCCCAATGTGGCCGTTCACCCTCTCAGGCCGGCTACTGATCATCGCTTTGGTGAGCCGTTACCTCACCAACTGGCTAATCAGACGCGAGTCCATCCGGTAGCAACAGCTCAAAGGCCGTCTTTCTTATAATCACCATGTAGTGATTGTAAGCTATGCGGTATTAGCAGTGATTTCTCACTGTTATTCCCCACTACCGGGCAGGTCACTCACGCGTTACTCACCCATCCGCCACTAACTCGGGAAGGGTCTCTCCGAAGAGGTCTCCTTCCTCCGTCCGTTCGACTTGCATGTGTTAGGCATGCCGCCAGCGTTTGTCCTGAGCCAGGATCAAACTCTCCGTGTTATA
>NZ_JBKICG010000044.1:0-765 GCF_046569735.1 Peptococcus simiae
AGAGTGTAAAGGCAGAAGGGAGCTTGACTGCGAGAGCAACAACTCGAGCAGGAAGGAAACTTGGACTTAGTGATCCGGCGGTTGCGAGTGGAAGTGCCGTCGCTCAACGGATAAAAGCTACCCTGGGGATAACAGGCTTATCTCCCCCAAGAGTTCACATCGACGGGGAGGTTTGGCACCTCGATGTCGGCTCATCGCATCCTGGGGCTGTAGTAGGTCCCAAGGGTTGGGCTGTTCGCCCATTAAAGCGGTACGCGAGCTGGGTTCAGAACGTCGTGAGACAGTTCGGTCCCTATCCATCGTAGGCGTAGGATATTTGAGAGGCACTGACCCTAGTACGAGAGGACCGGGTTGGACACACCGCTGGTTAACCGGTTGTCGTGCCAACGGCATAGCCGGGTAGCTAAGTGTGGCCATGATAAACGCTGAAAGCATCTAAGCGTGAAGCAGACCTCAAGATGAGATATCCCACTATTTATAGATAAGACCCCAGAGAGACGAACTGGTAGATAGGTCGGGCGTGTAAGAGTAGTAATACTTTGAGCGGACCGATACTAATAGGTCGAAGACTTAACCGAAAGGTACGATGAAAGAGCATTGATTGAAGTAACGTTGCTGTATAGTTTTGAGAGAACCCTCTCAGATCCGGTGATATTAGCGAAAGGGACCCACCTGTACCCATCTCGAACACAGAAGTTAAGCCTTTTAGCGCCGACGATAGCAAGTAGACTTTTCTTGTGAAAATAGGTCGTTGCCGGTTACATA
>NZ_JBKICG010000045.1:0-606 GCF_046569735.1 Peptococcus simiae
CAACGGGCCCATGAATCCACGCTTGAATTTCCTCTTTGAAAAAAGGCGTGCCATCATACAGCGCACAATACCAAGCCTGAGCATAATAGCATAATTTCTGTATTTTTTTGTGAGTCATACTGTCTTTGCTTAAAAACCAGTTAGCCACATCTATAACATTTTTCATTTGCTTTCTCCCTCCCTTAATCAGGCGAATTAGAAAAACTTTCATTACCTATATTATACAATGTATAATACCAAAGGACAAACTTTTCTTTTTCCACGCTCTCCCCTATCACTAGCAACCTCTCCCTCACTCAAACACTACATATAGCAATCTTAATTGGTTAGTTGACTACATCTAGTATGCGTGGTATTATATACCTAACGAATAATCGCCAACCAAGCAAAGGAGGATTACCCATGAAAGGAAGCCTAACTAAAAAAGCAACAGCAGCTGTATTAGCAGTAGCCCTCTTGGCCAGTGCTAGCCCTGTACAGGCAGCAGAAAGCCATGCCAGAGACATTACCATTACTGTAGACGGACGGACAATCCCTCAGACTGACCAGAAGGCCTTTATTAAGGATAGCCGGACCATGGTCCCCTTACGGACCGTCATGGAAGGT
>NZ_JBKICG010000046.1:0-603 GCF_046569735.1 Peptococcus simiae
AAGGTTAGATCACCGACTTCGGGTGTTACCAACTTTCGTGGTGTGACGGGCGGTGTGTACAAGGCCCGGGAACGTATTCACCGCAGTATGCTGACCTGCGATTACTAGCGATTCCGACTTCATGCAGGCGAGTTGCAGCCTGCAATCCGAACTGGGATTGGCTTTATGAGATTCGCTCCGCGTCGCCGCTTCGCTGCCCTCTGTACCAACCATTGTAGCACGTGTGTAGCCCAAGACATAAGGGGCATGATGATTTGACGTCATCCCCACCTTCCTCCGCATTGTCTGCGGCAGTCTATTCAGAGTGCCCAACTTAATGATGGCAACTGAATACAAGGGTTGCGCTCGTTGCGGGACTTAACCCAACATCTCACGACACGAGCTGACGACAACCATGCACCACCTGTCTCTGCTGTCCCGAAGGAAAAGGTACATTACATACCTCGGCAGCAGGATGTCAAGTCTTGGTAAGGTTCTTCGCGTTGCGTCGAATTAAACCACATGCTCCACCGCTTGTGCGGGCCCCCGTCAATTCCTTTGAGTTTCAGTCTTGCGACCGTACTCCCCAGGCGGGGTACTTATTGTGTTAACTCCGGCACCGAG
>NZ_JBKICG010000047.1:0-579 GCF_046569735.1 Peptococcus simiae
TGAACGATTTCCATCCGTTCTGAGGGAACCTTTGAGCGCCTCCGTTACTCTTTAGGAGGCGACCGCCCCAGTCAAACTGCCTGCCTGACAATGTCCAATAACCCGATGAGGGTTCCTTGTTAGAATTTCAGCTATTTAAGGGTGGTATCCCAATGCTGACTCCACGAAATCTGGCGACCTCGCTTCTCTGTCTCCCACCTATGCTGTACATAAATAACCGAAACCCAATATCAGGGTGCAGTAAAGCTCCATGGGGTCTTTCTGTCCTATCGTAGGTAACCGGCATCTTTACCGGTAGTTCAATTTCACCGAGTCCCTTGTTGAGACAGCGTCCAGATCGTTACGCCTTTCGTGCGGGTCGGAACTTACCCGACAAGGAATTTCGCTACCTTAGGACCGTTATAGTTACGGCCGCCGTTTACTGGGGCTTCAGTTCAAAGCTTGCACTCTTTCCCTTAACCTTCCAGCACCGGGCAGGCGTCAGCCATTATACGTCATCTTACGATTTGGCAATGACCTGTGTTTTTGCTAAACAGTCGCCTGGACCTCTTCTCTGCGGCTCTCTCTCGCTCTGTATTG
>NZ_JBKICG010000048.1:0-554 GCF_046569735.1 Peptococcus simiae
CCCCTTCTCTTTATCCCTATTTTGCAGATTATAGATGGAATGAAATCCCGAGGATTGAGTCGGACGAAGGTTCTTTCACGGAAGAAGAGTTAGATGTACTGGAGGCAGTATATTTGACCTATGGAGGCTTTACGGGAGACCAACTTGAAAGTCTGACCCATTCAGAGGATCCATGGATAATAGCAAGAGGAGAATTAAAGCCTTGGGAGACGAGCAGAGAGGTTATATCTCATGCTTCCATGAGAGAATATTACTCTAAGAAATATGAAGAAGCGCAAAATGACTAAAAAAATTAAACTTCCGCCGGTGAGCGCAGAATTAAGTGACTATACAAAAACTCTTCCCTATAATGGAAATGCTGTTACAGAGAAGAGTTTTTCTTTTTCCTTTGCTTGTTTTGATAGAACGCACGAATTATTTAATTTAGGCAGCAAGGATAGAGGTAAAAGCGTTTCGGGAGAGTGGTTTATTGAATTAATGGACTGCTTCAAAAGTGTAAGTAACAAAACGATCTCAGAATTGAAGTCTTCTTTGCACGACTTGCACTCAATAAG
>NZ_JBKICG010000049.1:0-549 GCF_046569735.1 Peptococcus simiae
TATAGATGGCACTAAGATAGAATCCTTTGCCAATAGGTACAGCTTTGTCTGGAAAAAAAGTATCCTAAGGCATCAGGCTAAACTATCTGCTCGAGTGGCAGACTACTTTAACCTGCCTAAAGAGACGGCTAGCCAGATCCTTGAAGATACACTTGAAGAAAGCTTAAAAGCCCTGTATAAAAAAGCCGGCGAAAAAGAAATCGTCTTTGTATATGGGTCCGGCAAGAGAAAAACAAGGGAGCAGAAAGAAATAGAAATGCTTCAGAAGTGGTTGGACCGGTTCCAAAAATACAAGCAACAGCTAGACCTCTTAGCTGACCGGAACTCCTACTCAAAGACCGACCCGGACGCCAGCTTCATGCGGATGAAAGACGACCATATGCGTAATGGACAGCTTAAACCCGCCTACAACATCCAGCTGGCCTCTAGTGGCCAATTTATTATTGCCGCCTATGCCTCCGCCCATCCCAATGACATGCCCACCTTAATCCCCTTTTTAAGCCAAGTCATCCCTAAATACCGGGGTCTCATCTTACGAGCAGTTTGTGA
>NZ_JBKICG010000050.1:0-545 GCF_046569735.1 Peptococcus simiae
TACTCACAAGAAAAAGCAACCCTTCTCCCGAAGTTACGGGTTCATTTTGCCGAGTTCCTTAACAAGAGTTATCTCGCGCGCCTTAGTATTCTCTACCTGTCTACCTGTGTCGGTTTGCGGTACGGGCTATCTTATCTTCCTTAGCAGCTTTTCTCGGCAGCGGGGGATTGAGGACTTCGTTACTATGTTTCACTCGTCGTCACGTCTCAGGCTTTTTGACACACGGATTTGCCTATGTGTCGCCCTATGCGCTTGAACGCCTCACCAACTGGGCGCTCGCTCTACCCTTCTGCGTCACTGCATGGTCATTAGATAAGATAGGTACAGGAATATCTACCTGTTTCCCATCGACTACGCCTTTCGGCCTTGCCTTAGGTCCCGACTAACCCTGGGCGGACGAGCCTTCCCCAGGAATCCTTAGACTTTCGGCGAAGAGGATTCTCACCTCTTTTATCGTGTACTTATACCGGCATTCTCTCTTCCATTGGGTCCACGTGCGCTTGCGCTCACGCTTCGTCCTCAATGGATTGCTCCTCTACCAATGC
>NZ_JBKICG010000051.1:0-541 GCF_046569735.1 Peptococcus simiae
TCGTCAAAGCTGGACTCATGACTGGGTATGAAGACGGGTCCTTCCGGCCTGATGCCCCCATCACCAGAGCAGAGTTTGCCAAAGTCATCCAGAAGATTGACAAGCAAAATACCACCGATAACCTTCCCTTTGCCGATGTCCAAGGCCACTGGGCCCATCAAGCCATTACCCAGGCCTACGCCAATGGCCGGATTAGCGGCTACCCAGACGGCAGCTTCAAACCGGAACGAAAGATCAGCAGAGCAGAAGCAGCCAGCATCCTGAATGCCGTATTCGACCGGAAAGTCGATAAGGAAGGCCTGGCAAAAGTGGATGGAAAGGTCAAGACCTTCCCTGATTTGCAGGAAGGTCAATGGTACTACTATGACATGGTAGAAGCCATCAATAGCCATGCCTACCACAAGGCTGATCAAGCAAAAAGTGAATCCTGGCAGAAAGTAAAATAGAGACGGTCGGGCTAAAAAATGCTTAGGGAGGAAATTTCTTTCATAAAAAAAGAAAAAAGGCCAAAAAAACAGTTGACAGCTCTTTGGGACCATGG
>NZ_JBKICG010000052.1:0-529 GCF_046569735.1 Peptococcus simiae
ATTTATCGCTGGCTTTACACTGGCCTTTTAGGTCTAGATGTAGATATTCTTCGCCATAAGGGCAAGAAAAAACAAGACGGTGATACCAGAGGCACTTTTGCCACTGGTTTATCCATTCATGATAGACCAGAAGAAGTGGAAGATAGGATGTCTATTGGCCATTGGGAAGCAGACAGTGTTTTATCGCCTAGGAATAAGAGTAAAGCTTGTGTGGCAACTTTCCTTGAACGTAAAAGCCGCTTATACTTGGCCTTCAAAATGCCTGATCGGACAGCAGTATCCATGAGGGATTCCATCGTTCAATTAGCAAAAATGGTGGGCAGTTCACTGGAAACAATCACAAGCGATCGGGGCAAAGAGTTTGCCTGCTATGAAGAAATTCAGGAAAGCCTAAAAGTACCTATTTATTTTGCAGATCCGGGGAGTCCCTATCAACGCGGGAGCAACGAAAACGCAAATGGACTTCTCAGAGAATTCTTTCCCAAAACAACTGACTTTTCTAAGGTCAGCGAAGACGCACTCGTTGAAG
>NZ_JBKICG010000053.1:0-416 GCF_046569735.1 Peptococcus simiae
TGACATAAAAAGAAAAGTATGGTAAATTAGTTACAATATCTCATTAAAACAGGAGGATTAAAGTTATGAATACGTTTGATCAATATTCTGTGACTCTATGTCCCTTTTGTGGCTCTATGGATTTAGAAGCTGTCTATGATGAACATAGCGACAACTTTTCTATGGGAAATCTTTTTCGGAGAGGTCTTCTAGGATTGATTTTTTCAGTCGCTCGTGGCAGTAGACAAAACGCTTTTTGGGTTTGTCAAAATTGCGGGCACGAATTTCCTATTCAATAAAATCCAATAATAGATAGTGGAGGAAAATATGAATAAGAACGAAGCAATGAAATCTGTTTATGAAGCATTGCCTATTTTGCAAGAAATAAACCGCTTGTATTTTAAAGCCCGAAGTATAGAACAACAAGCTTCAGTAGC
>NZ_JBKICG010000054.1:0-361 GCF_046569735.1 Peptococcus simiae
GGCTTAACCGATAACGACATCGACGTCAAAGACGATGGTTCCGTCGTTATCAGCAAAGACGGCAAGACCGGCAACCTAACCCCCGCCCAGACCATCCGTGAAAAAGCCACATCACCAGGCACCCCCGGTGGTGGTTCCAGCTTTATCATCCCCAAAGATGACAAAGGCACAGTAGAAGAGCTGAAAGACCACAAGGCCTACATCTTTGGCTATGAAGATGGCACCGTCCGGCCCGATGGAAAGATTAAGCGGGCCGAAGCAGCCGCCATGGTCGCCCGCCTAATGGGCTATGACCTATCAGATGTCAGCAAACCAAAATTTGCCGATACCAACGGCTGGTATAACAATGTTATCAACGCAA
>NZ_JBKICG010000055.1:0-342 GCF_046569735.1 Peptococcus simiae
GCCCTTGTAGCTATTGTATTTTCTATATTTACGGCCAAAGTTTTTGACTTGGATCTGTAGGTCTTGGCAGATGCGTTGGACTTTCTTTCGGTTGATGGACCAGCCGTCCTTAATAAGGCTTGCATGAATGCGACGATAGCCGTAGTTTGGGTGGTGGTCTCGGATGGCTAGAATGGCATCTTTTAGGTCTTGATCAGGGTCCGGCTTCTTCCAGTGGGCTTGCCAGTACATGTAGGTGGATTTGGGGAAATGGAGGGCAGCAAGAATCTCTGTTAGGGTAAATCTTTCTTGTTCTCGGAGCTTGTGGATGACTCTTGCTTTGTCTTCATTGCTTTTTGTTGC
>NZ_JBKICG010000056.1:0-314 GCF_046569735.1 Peptococcus simiae
GGCCTTGGCCATTGTTGGTATAATATATACATGTCCTACAACAATTATTTTAATCTTAGCTTAGAGCGAGAACAATTGCAAGTAAAAATGAGTTTTTATGATCTTCATATTGAAGATGACGGAAAAGTAGGTCTGGTACAACAACTTGTAGAAAGGATGGACTTAACTGCTTTAATAGGCAGCTATAAAAAAAGAGGAAGAAGACCGGCCTGCAATCCCGTTACAATGCTCCAAATTATTATTTTCTGCTACAGTGAAGGCTTATTTTCTTGCCGTGCCATTGAAAAAGCCTGTAAATATGATTTGCGCTTAAG
>NZ_JBKICG010000057.1:0-312 GCF_046569735.1 Peptococcus simiae
GTTGGCGACTTTAGCATACTTATTGCATGACTTTGTAAAGGGACAGTTTGTGCATTCTTGGCAGCGGTAGTTTTGAATCCGCTCTTTATAGCCACTTTTACGGGTTTTGTAATAATCCTTTTGCCTTAGAAGCCTTTTACCATTGGCACAAATATAGTAGTCTCCCTCGGATACATAGGTCATGTTCTCCCGACGCCCAATATCCTCTTTGTACTTTCTTGTCTTTGACTTGTCGTAGTTGGCGGGTTTTATAAAGGCTTGAATGTTTTCTTTAGCCAGGAAGCTATAGTTTTCAATGCTTTCATAGCCACT
>NZ_JBKICG010000058.1:0-302 GCF_046569735.1 Peptococcus simiae
TTTCAGCATTATAGAGAGGAAGCATTAGAAAATATCCGTAGTGAATTAGGTATTGAGGAACGGATCAATCGATCTATTCAGGCTGAAGGGATGTTTTCAAAGCTGAAAGATGGCCTTAAATACAATCGCTTTCGCCACAAAGGGCTAGAAAGTATTGTCGCAGAGATAAACCTTATGGCCATAGCTATGAACCTTAATACACTGCTGAGCAAAATAAAAAAAGGCTGCCAAGGCCCCATTCGATACCAAAAAGCAGTCTAGTAAAATACAAAAAACGAAAATGAGAAGGGGGGCTTATATTT
>NZ_JBKICG010000059.1:0-266 GCF_046569735.1 Peptococcus simiae
TTGGAATTTAAAATGAAAGTCGTCGCAGAATATCTTTCCGGCACGATTGGAGTGGATCGATTAGCTAGGAAATATCATTTCAAAACGAGTACGCAGATAAGAACTTGGATTAACGCCTACAAAACTTTAGGCCTAGAAGGCTTAAAACGTTCTCGCAAAAACAAGGCCTACAGTGTAGACTTTAAGTTAGAAGCAATCACCATGTATGAAGCCAGCGAGAAATCCTATCAAGATGTGGCGAATGACTTGAGGCTTAATAACCCCAG
>NZ_JBKICG010000060.1:0-242 GCF_046569735.1 Peptococcus simiae
GTGCTGGTATCGTTGTTCCAGTCTACCTTGCCGTAGGTCTCGCCAATGGCCCGGAGGGGCATAACTGTCCGGTTACTGGAGGTAATATAGGGGGCAACGTCCAGCTTTATAAAGTCAGTGCCTGTTTTCTTGTAGCGCAGGAAAAAAGGTTTGTCTGCATAAAAGGTATAGGTTTCATCCTTGGCCGGGTTTTTTACAGTAATAGACCGCTTTTCATTGTTCCATTCAACAGCCATATTTAA
>NZ_JBKICG010000061.1:0-213 GCF_046569735.1 Peptococcus simiae
TGCTCGGACGCTCACTCATTTATTATGTAACCGGCAACGACCACCTGTCAGTGTACGTGTATTAGAGCAGTAGACCGGAGGGATGAAGATAGGGCTATCGGTTCTCCAGGAGTATCGGAATAAGATAGGCCCTGCACCCCTTGCTCCTCATGCGCCCATTCCCAACCCTTCTACAAGAGCAAAAATAGGTCGCAGCTCCGTCCCAAACAAAAA